>NZ_NVWY01000031.1 GCF_002733835.1 Alcanivorax sp. | reverse complement strand
ACCAGCAGTAGGTGAAGCATCAACCAGATAATCCGATGAGATGCCGGTCTGTCTCACTCTCATGCAAAGGTAAGATCAACCATTTAATCCGCTTACCCGAAATAAACAAATGCAGCCCCCCGGCCAGCACCTGTTTACGGGACAGCGCTGCCCCATGCACAAAGAACAGCACCGCCACCGCCAGCGTGGACAGCTGCGACAACCCCTCCGCCAAACCACCACCAGCCGGCCACACCGTGGCGGCGACGATCACCATCAACAATAGCAGCGTGAACCCATCCAGCCGGCGCAGCAGGCCCATCATCAACTCTCCTCCAACGCCGCCAGCGCAGGGGCCAGCATGGCCCGAACCTGACGCTCGGCGGCATCCGCATCGCCCCGCTCCAGGGCCGCCAGCAGGGTTTCATGGTCTTGCTGGCCGGGCTCCGGCAGGGAGTCATCGTATTCCGTGCGCGCAATGGTGCGAGACACCGCTTCACTGAAATAACGGTACAGTTCCGCCAGCGCGCGATTGTGGGCCGCCGCAATCATCGCCTGGTGAAAATCACGGTCATGCTGAATGCGCAGGGGCAGGTTCTGCCCCGCCGCGCCGCGAGCTGCCAGCGCCGTACGCATGGCGTCCAGATCCGCACCATCACAGCGCTGGGCCGCCAGCCGGGCGGCTTCTGCCTCCAGCGCCACCCGCATTTCCAGTTGGTCGCGCAGGGTGCTGCGCTCCACCCGCCGTAATGCTTCGGCGGGGTCCAGCCGGGCACGCACATAGGTGCCGTCGCCCTGCCGGGTTTCCAGCAGCCCCGCATGGACCAGTACCCGCACGGCTTCACGCACCGTGTTGCGGCCCACACCGAATTGCTCGCTAAGCCGGGGCTCGGTGGGGATACGCTCACCCACCGGCCATTCACCGCGCGCCACGGCGCTGCGCAACTCAGCCACGGCGCTGTCCACCAGAGAAAGACGGGGTAATTTTGCTTTATTCATGTGGTCATCCTATGAATTTAAGGAAATCATCCCATGAATATGGCGCGCACTCAAGCCGACCTATTGAGCCCGCCCCTTTCACATCTTCAGGGTCAGCCGGTCCTCCCGTGACAGGCTGTCGCGCACCTGCACGGCCCAGTGGCGTCGCTGCTGCTGTATCGGCCCCAGCCGCTCTGCCGGCACGGTACGTTCCAGCATCGCCAGCGAACTCCCCAGCGTGGCCAGCACCGCCAGATTGCCCCGGGCATTGCGGGCGATCTGCGCAAATGCGGCGTCCACATAATCGGCAAAATCCCGCTGCTGGCACTGCAGCCGCAGCTGCCCGTTCACCCGCCGAAACGGTTCCGGCATATGCCGGCCGGAAAGGTCAGCAATCACCGCGCCCAGATACAACACACACTGCTCAGCGGTGGTGGAATCGTTAATCCCCGGCGACAGCGCCTTGATGGCGATATCCACCAGCTGCCGAATACCGAAAGCCGGGTCTTGCTCGATGGTGCGATGGCGGTTGATCACATAGCAACGCAACAAGGCCGCACAGCGCTCTTCGTCCCAGCCCGGCCCATGCAGGTACAGCAATGGCTGCCCCTGGACCACAAACTCGCCCACCGCCACACGCATGGTAACCACCTGCCCCTGGGCATCGGCTTCCTTGACCAGGCCGTTCAGGTACACCTGCTGCACAAACCCGGTGAGCGGGGCCGCCAGCGTGTGGCCTGCCGGTTTATGGCCTGAAGCGTCGCCATCCGTCTCCGGCATCACCGCCTCGGCCCGCAACGCCGCCGGGTTCTCGGCGACCCGCCCGAACGCCTGGTCGTAACGCTGGGCGATGGCGGCCTGGGTGTCTTCGGTGATTTTCGCCACCACTTGGGATACCTGGATCGAACTGGCAATGTGGTGAATAAAATAGATCAGCAGCGCCAGGCCCACGAAAGCCCCCAGCAACGCCACCATCACGGCAAGGCCATGCCCCAACAACAGCGAATCCGCAGGCAGGCTGCGCAGCACCAGCAAACAGTAGGCGAACACACCGACAATCACGGCCAGCGTCAATTGATTGATGCGATCGGCCATGTAATCGCGTAACAGGCGGGGAGAATACTGGCTGGCCGCCTGGGCCAGCACCAGCATGGTAATGGAAAAGGTCACGCCGGCCACGGTAATCATGGAGCCGGCGATGGTGGTCAACACCGCGCTGGCGCCTTCCGGATTCACCGCCAGCAGGTAGGCCCACCAGTGTTTCTTGGCATCCGGAAGCTCACCGGGGATGGCCGTCAGGATAAAGGCCAGCAGCGACGCCCCGACCAGAAAGCAGGCCGGCAACAACCACATGCTGGAACGTAACTGGGTATACCATTGCTGAAACCGTGCCAGCACCATGGCTCGCCCTCGCATCCTTGCCCGGGCGGATTACCCGGGTGCGCCACGCTTATGAACGCCCCCGGGCATATACCGGGGGAATCAGTCTTCCAGTGACAGTTTGTCCATCCCCGGCAGTGGCGGCAAATCTTTCCGGGTGGCATTGGCAAAGCGCGGCTTTTCCAGCTGGACCGTCAACCCCTGCAGGGTTTCCAGTGGCGCCTTGGTCGCCACCAGATTCGCCAGCCACACCGGCACGCTGCCGCCCGGATCCACGAAGGTTTCAAACTGCACCCGCACCCAACCATCGTCCATGGGAGTAATGATGAACTGGTTATCCAGCGCGGGAATACGTACGAAGCCATCCTGCTTTCCCAGCACGCCTTCGGCATTCACGCTGTGCAGGGTGATTGAGCCGGTGTCCTGGTTCTGGCTCAGCGTATTGGCCAGCACCACATCCCGATCCGACACCGGCCAGATACCGTGAAAGCGCATGTGAATTTCTTCACGGCCTTCCACCGACAGCCGCTTGGCGCCCTGGTTCTGGAAGATCCACTCCGGGAAGGTGTCCACGGCGGTAATCACCGCCAACACCGAGGTGGCGGATGCCTTCACTTCGACAATGCCCTTGAAGGCTTTTACCGGGCTATTGGAAACATCGCGCACATACGTGGTCACATCGCCCCGGGCCTCACCCTCATGATTGGTTTTCCAGTTTGCCGCCCAGGCCGGATTCACCAGCACCAGAGGGGCCAACAACAGCGCCACAAACATTGCTCGCAAAGGTTTTCTCCTTACTCGTATTTTCAACAGCGATTCACAACAAAAACTCTGGCCGCAGTATGCGGCCAGGAGGCGGGGAAACAAGCACCCCCGGGGAATTGGCCCCAATTGCCGGCGCCCACTGCGGGCTCATTCCCGCAGTGACCGCTCTCATTCAGCCAGATGGCTGATGGCGATTGCTAATCTGGCTGATGGCTCTGCGGCAGATCCATGCCTTTCAATTCCGGGTAACGCTTCAGGGCCTGGTCCAGCTTGGCATTCTGGTAGGTCTCGTTGCTGGCCATCTCACGTAGCCCCTGCAGGGTTTCCTGGGGCGCCTTGTGGGAAATCACGTTAGCCACCGAAGACACATTGCCGCCCGGATCAATAAAGGTTTCGAATTCGATGCGTGTCCAACCGTTATCCAGCGGCGTCAGCACAAACTGATCTTCCAGCGCCGCAACCCGCACATAACCCTCGTGCTCTGGCTCGCCATCCACGGCATGGGAGGCCAGGGTAATGGCACCGGTTTCCTCATTCTGGGTGGTCTGGGTTTGGATCAGGGCATCACGATCCTTGGCCGGCCAGATGCCCTTGAAACGGATATAGGCCTGGTCGTTATCGCGTAACTCCAGTGACTGGCACTGATACAACCAGTCCGCGCAGGCACTGCTATCCGCCATCACCGCCAGTACACTCAGTACCGGGGCCTGCACTTCGGTGACACCCCGGAACGCTTTCACCGGGCTGTCTTTCATGGCTTTCTCGTAGGTATTGATGTCCGTGCGGGCCTTGCCTTCATTCACGGTTTCCCAGTCTGCCGCCATGGAACCGGCGGATAACATCAAGGTCACGGCCAATGCTGATACGCGTACCGGGCGGGTCCATCCTGTCACTTTGCTCATGGTCTCTCCTTGTTGCCCTGAGGCTGCTTTAGCGTTGCATCATCATGAAATCGCAACACTTTCTTATCACGGTGGCTGTTAGGACCATGGAACAGCACTGGTATCTCCCCACGCGATGGCTATATCATGCATTTTTTACAACTTGCGACAGGCAGAACGGGTCACGTGAAATCGCTTCTGCTTGGCGCCATCTGGCTGTACCAGAAGGTGCTGAGCCCCTGGATAGGCAATCAATGCCGCTTCTACCCCACCTGCTCGGAATACGCCCGGCAGGCGGTAGTTGCCCATGGCAGCCTGCGCGGCAGCGCACTGGCGGCGAAGCGACTGTGCAAGTGTCACCCCTGGCACCCGGGCGGTTTTGACTATGTGCCCGGCACCGAACCCGACCCGGAACAGCACCAATGCACACCGTCATGCGGTGAACACAGCGGGGGGACATCACCATGATCCCCGCCATGCTGAACCGCTACCATCGCGGCCTGTCACTGTCTCTGGTACTCGGCCTGTTCTGTGCCCAGCTGCTGCTGGCATGGCACGCCCCGGCCCACATCGACGCAGGCCAACACAGCCCCGCCAAGGAGCTGCTGGCTTCCGCTGATTGCCAGGTGTGTACCCACGGCCATGGCATGCTGGCACTGCCCAGCGATTACAGTACGCCGGTCACAAAACGCACCGAACCCGTTCCGCTCGCGCCCGCCACCACCGTGGTGCTCCGCAGCAAGCGCAATCCCTACCCGCCCCGCGGCCCCCCTGTCTCTGCCTGACTCCCGTTACTGATCCCTGATCATACTGGCGCATCGCCTTTTGCCCCCTCTCCATGAGAGCCGGGCCTGCTGCGCCTGCCTGCGATCAGCAACAAACGTGTTTCCGGCACGAGTCCGGCCAGCCGCTTTCTTTTCGGCTGCGCCCTTTTACTCGTGCCCTCATTCATGCCCTGCATGAACGCTAGAGACAGAGGTAGTTATGATATTTCGACGCCAGACCCTGACCGGGTGCGTCGCCGTGGCCCTGTTGGCGCCCACGGCAGTATTGGCCGACGCTGAAAACAACAGCGCAGCCGCAGACCAGGCTCACGAGCTAAAACAAGTGGACGTGTCCGCCCTGCCGCTGGGCAGTGACAGCCCCAGCACGCCCTATTCGGTGATGGATCAGCAAACCCTCACCCAGAAGAGCCAGAACACCCTTGGGGAAACCCTGAAAGACCAACCCGGTGTCCACAGTGACACCTTTGGTGGCGGCGCCAGCCGGCCAGTCATTCGCGGCCAGGGCGGTCCTCGTGTGGGGGTGCTTAACGATGGCTCCCAGGTCCTGGATGCCTCCAGTATTTCCCCGGATCATGCGGTCACAGTGGACCCCCTGCTGGCGCGTCAGATCGAAGTCCTGCGCGGCCCGTCCACCCTGCTCTATGGCAGCGGTGCCAGCGGCGGTGTTGTCAACGTGCTCGACACCCGCATCCCCACCCAGCGCCCCCGCGAAGAGGTGGAAGGTTTCGTGGCAGCCCGGGCCAACACCGTGGCCGATGAGAACGCCACTGCCGCCGGCCTCACCTTCTCGGCCACCGACCATCTGGTGTTCCGGGTGGAAGGCAGCCGCCGTGATGCAGACGACTACGAAGTGAATGGCTTCGAAGAACTCACCGTGCCCGGCACCTATGCGGAAAGCGACAACGGCAGCATTGGCGCCTCCTGGATCGGTGATCAGGGCTACTTCGGCATGGCCTACAGTTATCGTCGCGACAACTATGGCCTGCCCGGTCACAGCCACGAATTCGAGGAGTGCCAGTCCAGCGGCACCAGCCTGAATTGCCCCACCGGCGGCCATAATCACGACCACGACCATGGCGAGATCGTCCCCTATGTGGACCTGGCCAGCCGCCGGGTAGATGCCCGCGGCGAATACCGCGAACCGTTCGCCGGGGTCACCGCCATTCGCTTCCGTGGCAATCACACCGATTATCGCCACCACGAGATTGAGGAAGGCGCCATCGGCAGCACCTTCACCAACAAGGGCGGCGATGCGCGGCTGGAAGTGGAACACAAACCGCTGGGTAACTGGCGCGGCGTGGTGGGCCTGCAGTACACCCAGTTCGACTTCAGCTCATTGGGTGGCGAAGCCTTCGTCCCGAAGACAGAAACCGAATCCATTGCCGTCTTTGCGGTAGAAGAATATGTCCTCAACGAGCAATGGTCCTTCGAACTGGGCGCCCGCCAGGAGCACCTGACGCAGACGCCGGACGATCGCAACGGCCAGCCGCTTGCCAAAGTCACCGCCGACAACGCGTCTTTCTCGGGCGCGGCCAACTGGGCCTTTGTGCCAGGTTATGAACTGGTGCTGTCCGTGGGCCACTCTGGCCGCGCACCCAGCGCCCAGGAGCTCTATGCAGAAGGCGTCCACCTGGCCACCAATACCTACGAATGCGGCTTGCTCAGCGACTGCGGTGGTGGGCAGCGCGATCTGGATGACGAAGTCAGCCTCAACGCCAACCTGAACCTGCGCAAGACCCAGGGCGACTGGTTGTTTGATCTGGGCATTTTCGAAAACCGCATCAACAATTACATCTATGCCCGCACCCTCGACCAGATCGAAGACTTCCGTCTGATCAAGTACAGCCAGCGTGACGCCACCTTCACCGGTGCCGAAGCCTCGGTGAGCTACTACGGTATCGACCCGGTGGGCATCACGGTCTTTGGTGATACGGTGCGCGCCACCTTCGATGATGGCGGCTATCTGCCCCGCATTCCCGCCAAGCGGCTGGGCACTCGCCTCAACAGCTACCTGGGCAACTTCGACGGCGAACTGGAGTTCTACCGCAGCTTCGCCCAGGACCAGATCTCAGGCTTTGAGGAAACCACCCCGTCCTACGACATGGTCAACGCGACCCTCAGCTACCGGCTACGTGGCGACCAGCGCTACACCTTCTATGTGCGCGGTAACAACCTGCTGGGCGAAGAGGTATTCAACCACTCTTCCTTCCTCGCCAGCACCGTGCCGGAGCCAGGTCGCAATGTCACCGTGGGTACCCGCATTGAATTTTGATAAGCCGCAACGTTAACGGCATTTGTACCGGCGCCTTTACTCCGCCGGGCACAACAACACGAATATGGAGAACACCATGCAACGCATGATGAAAAACCTGAAACAAAACGCAGCCCTGCCCCTGTCTCTGCTTGCCGCCTTCACCATGGCCGGTTGTAACGAAACCGGCACCAGTTCTCTGGGAAGCGCAGAAGACGAACACGACCATGCCCACGAAGCCCACCCCGGCCGCCTGGTTATCGCCTCACGGGATGACGCCGGCGACCAGCTCTACGTCTATGACCTGGAAGAGAGCGCCCTGCTGCCCGGCAACCTGGCTCTGGATAATGCTCCCAGTGCGCTCTACACCAGCCCAGGCAAGCGCTTCGTGCTCGCCCCGCAACGGGACGCCAACCAAGTACAGATCATCGATGGCGGGCTCTATCAACACGACGACCACGTGGACGAAGTCAGCCCGTCCCTCACTGGCACCCTGAACGGCCCGGCCCCCACCCACTACCGCGTCCATGGCGAGCAAGCAGCCCTGTTCTATGATGGTGACGCCGGCAATGCCATCATGGCCGAGGTTGAGCTTCTCACCGATGATTCACTGGAAACTGCCAGCAGCGTCGCCAGCCAGACCCTGGCCAGCGCCCATCACGGTGTCGCCGAACCCCGTGGCGACGTACTGCTCGCCACCTTCCGCACCGCCGCCAGCGGCCTGCCGGAAAAAGTCGACATCTATCATCAACACAACGATCACTACCACCAGGAAGGCACCGTCAGCCTGGACTGCCCAGGTCTTCATGGCGCCGGGTCCAATGAAGATTACTCCGTGTTCGGTTGCAGCGACGGCGTGCTCATCGTTCACCAGGACGGAGAAAACTTCACCGCCCAGCACGTGAACAACGCCGCCCTGGGACTGACCGGCAGTGAGCGAGTAGGCAGCTTCGACAGCCACCACGAAATGCCACACTTCGTTGGCTATGCTGGTGATCGCATCCTGATCATCCACCCGGATGATGGCGACGTGCAGGAACTGGACTGGAAAGAAGGCGCTGCCGTCTCTCTGGACAGCCACAGCCTGGACCCCCATGGCGAGCACCTGGTGCTACTGGATGACGCCGGCGACCTGCGCATTTTCGACACCGCCGACTGGAGCGAACATGCCCACGTGGAAAACGCCATTGATCCGGCAACCGCCGCGCCTCCGGCCAGTGGTCACGGCAGCCGTGTCGCCATGACCGTGGCCGGCGAACCCGCCCATGCCTTCCTGTCCGATGCCGGCAACCAGTCCATCGTTGTCGTGCATTTGGAGGAAGGCAGCATAGAAACCCCGCTGTCCCTCAACTTCACCCCCGGCGCACTGGCCTGGGCCGGCCTCGCCGGTGCACACGAAGAACACGCAGAAGACGGGGACCATGACCACGACGAACATGATCATGATCACGACCACTAACCCCCAACCGCAACCTCACAGCTAACCGCAGGAGGCTGCCTGCAGGCGATGCTTTTGCCATCCCCTGCAGGCGCCCCTGCCACTTTCGCCCCCGCCCTGCCTCCCCGGTAACACTCCCGGTCGCCGTCGCCCCCACTTTTCACTACAATCACTCTATTATTGCGTCGAGACTTAACACCCAGTGGGAGAACCCATGAAAAAAGTATTGTTTGCCGCTGCTTTGGCAATGCCCCTTTTCGCCAACGCCGGCGGTTTTGCCGGTATCGATATCATCAGCAGCGACATCGAGCCGGATAACACCACCTCCAGCGCCGACCCCAAAGCGCTGCAATTCAAATTCGGTAGCTGGATCAACCGCGACGAAACCCTCGGCGGCGAAGTCCGCCTGGGCCTGGGCGTCGATGACGATAAACTCAGCAACAACGTGGACCTGGAAATCGACCGTTACTACGGCGCCTACTTCCGCGGCCAATTCCCCAACACCATGCCCGTACGCCCCTACGGCCTGATCGGTGCCACCTATGTGGAAACCACCGAGAAAAGCGCCTTCGGCGGCTCCGACGGGGAAAACTACAAAGACCTGTCACTGGGCCTGGGCGTGGACTTCACCATCACCAAAACCCTGTTCATCAACCTGGAATACATGCGGGTTGTCGATCGTAGTGGTGACGAAATCACTAATCTGGGGCTGGGCCTGAACGGCCGGTTCTGATTAGGACACGCAGCACGCAAAACGCCCACCGGAAGGTGGGCGTTTTTTGTTGTGGGTTTGTCGGTGAGGCTGGGCAGGTTCTTTGATTAGGAGACGGTGTCCACTAAAGCGGGGGAACTACAAAGGCTAACCCCCGCCATGCATGCGCTTGTCGCATGCATGGCATTGTTATGTGCTACTGCCATGCCGATTCTGCAAGATTTGCTATATCGCCAAAAATTGTGCCTGACATTGGAGGGCAATTCTCGGAATAGCCTGAATTCGAGTAATGGAAAATTGTTTCGTTCTTTTCAAGATCAATTAGCTCAGCATTGATATAGTCAAAGCGATAACCACCACCGAAACAGCGCTCCATTGAATTATTTGGAGCATAACCATCTATGAGCAAAACATATTGGGATGAAGCCTCTTTGTATATATCAGTTTTCGTATCGCTAACTTTTTCTACAGACGAGTTTTGACTAACCATCCGCTTAATTTGAAATCCACTACTCTTTAATCGCTTTTCAATTTCATACACCCATGCACTTCGAGAACCACTCATGGCTATAACCTTAGGCCCCGTTAATTTTTCTTCACTCATGACATTAATGGTCTTTGTCGACACACAGCCTTGAAGAAGAAAAACTGGCAAAAGAAGAAAAAACACACCCTTCATCAGCTGCTCCTGATCTTATTGCACCTAACAGCGTATTCAGTCGAACCGTTCGACATATCTTTTTTCGACATAATTCTTATCAACCACCGCCCGCCTCCGCCAGAAGATCCAGTCAATACAATAGGATGGAGAAAAGTTGATAACCTTTCTCACCTGACAAAACTCGAAGCAGCGGGTTATTTCCTGAGTTATCCCGAATTCCCCTTCCCCTGAAAATCACTTTATATCAACCGTTTAGCTTTTTCTGTAAGCCATATCCTACAAGCAAGACACCCTCGTCCGGTGAGCACGAGGCAGGGACCGCCCGCGCAGACACAAAAAAGCCCGGGGGACTTGCGTCGCCCGGGCTTGAGGGGTGTACCTCTGGTTATCGCTCTCCCTTAGCGATCTTCGTACCGTTGGTGCTTGAAGAAGATGCCGGTGTCGCCGAACTGGGACAGGGTGAACGGGGACGCCATAACCAGCTCACCGACTTTAACGGCGCTGTTGCGGCGTTCACGGGCGTAGCGTTCGGTGACCCAGGGCAAGATGGACGTTTTGATGGACTTGGAGGTCGCGTAAACGTCATACACCTTGGTGCCGGGGTTCAGGGCGGTCAGGTCGTCACGGAAATCGTGGGGCGCGGTGCTGATGGAATTCTTCAGATCACCGTTTGGCACGAAATAAACCTGTGACGGGGTGTTGGCATTGCTCACCGGGGAACCGTCCTGGTTCACCTTGGCCATGTCACTCATGACGACCAGCGTCGGCTTTCTGGACACCAGCGAGAACAGCGTCGTTGTGCCGAGGGTTTCGTTCACTTCCGGCTGGACATAGTTGGACAGTTCGTTGGCAAAGATGTTGTGGTTATCGCCCTGCCCGCTAAGGGTATAGAGCGCGGACACGTTTTCAGAACGCTTGCCGTCCACCATCAATTTCAGCGCCAGCCCCGGTGCAAAGCCACGGTCTGATGGGTCGCCGGTAACAGACAATCTCAGCAGGCCGTGATCTGCCCCCTGGAACAGGCCGGTGTAGCCATGGCCTGCCGTCGGCACGAACTGCACCTTGGCCAGGGCACCGCGAGGGTGAATCGGCTTGCTGTAGCCCGGCGGGCTCACGTCGGTCACATCCTGCACCTTCTTCCACAGGACGGAGTTGATCAGGCCACCAATATCGATGGGTTCGATGGCCGGCACTTCACCGTCTTCGTAGCTGGTACGCAGGGCGCCGTTGACCCACAGGTGGTCCTGTTTCGCCTGGGCAGACCAGGATTGATAATCCTCGGGAATTTTCAGGCCCCAGGGCTTGAAGGCGTTATCCATGCCCACCAGGCTGCTGGCCAGGTTCGGGTAGTGGCGACGGATGATGTCGACCATGGTGTTCTCTTCCACCCAGTCGATCCCTTCAGCGGTGTACACCTCGTTAGTGTAATCGGTGGTGAAGAAGCGGTCGGTCATCAGGCGACGTGACGCATTGAGGATGAAGATCTGGAAAGACGTTTCACCAAAGCCAAAGCCTTCCGGGCGCGTCTCTTCTGCCAGCTGGCCCACCAGGGTATCGATCATTTCGATATCGTTGTTGTACAGCGCCTTCAGGTCAGCCACCAGCTGCGGATCACTGGACAACTGCTCGAAGCTGGTAATCGGCTTGAGGCCGATTTGGCGACGGAACTCGTTGTAACGGGGCACGCCACGTTCACGGTCACGCAGCACGTCGATGGCCGCCATATCAATGTCGCCAATCAACGGCATGGACAGGTTACGCAGGAAGTCCGGGTAGTTGTTCAGTGTCAGCGCACCCGGGTGGGTGATACCGAAGGAGTACCACAGGCGATCTTGGCCCACGTCGGTGAGCAGATCTTCCGCATCACCGTTACGGGTGTCCTGCAGCAGAATTTCTTCGTCCACCACGTTGGAGCCGATGTCGTAGACCTTGATCTCGTCACGCAGCAACGGGTGCATGCGGTACACGGACACAAATTCTTCGGTGAGGGTGTAGGGCACGCCGTAGTTGTTCGGGGTGCGCGAGCCCACCAGGCCAGCCAGGGCGTGCTCAATGGAGCTGGTATCGCCCTGCCCCAGATCGTTATCGATGCCGAGCAGGTTGAAGATGCCGCCCAGTTCCGCCAGGTTATTGTTCAGCTCGTCCAGGTCGCCTTGATACTTGTCACGCTTGTCACGGTCACCGCCCAGGCCCCACCAGTTGGCGTACATGGCACGCTCGAGCACCGGGTTAGCAAGAATCGCCGGGGTCCATTCCACGGTGTGGATTTTGGCCATCAAGGCAGCGTTGATCAGCCGGGCGTGGTCGTAGAGCCACTGGTCGGAAGCACCGGGGTTGTTTGCCTTGAGCATGTCCGCAATGGCGTTGTGCTCCTGGGTGAACAGGTGGTGCAGCATGCTCAGGCCCACCCACCAGTTTTCATTGAAACCGGTAATCGGTTTGCCGCTGAGGAAATCTGTGGGCAAACGGCCATTGCTGTCGACTTTCAGCTTACCGTCCACAAAGGAACGCACTTCATCGTTGGTTTCCTTGTCGCTGCCGTACAGCTGCGAGCCATCCCACCAGTGGGTGTTGATGTTTTCGTAGGTCACCAGGGATTCATTGCCGCTAACGTTCGGGTCCGGGCGGGTACGCTGCACGGACATGGTGCCGGAACCCAACACGTCGCCAGGCGGCAGCGGAAATTCGATCGGGTTGGCGTCGGTACGCGGGCCATGATCGAACCAGTCATGAACCATGAACTGGATCCAGGAGGTGGCGATGAAGTTCAGGGTGGTGGCAGGCTTGAAATCGCCGCCCCGGGACATGATCAGGTTACTGACTTCACGCGGGTTCGGGGTCAGCAGATTGCCGCTTTCCGATTCCGCAAAGGACGAGGCCGGATCCACGTTACGGCCGAAGTTCACATTGGCGGAGCCTTCCGCCGGATTGTCCAGGATATTACAGGTACCGTCTTCGGTACGGGCCACATGGCTGCGCTCATCGCAGACGATGCTGGCGTTTTTTTCACCCCAGCTTTCCATGTCGAACATATTGTTTTCGAGCAGATCTTCCCGTTGACCGGCAAGAACCAGCAGGGCGCCCATTACGCCAAGTGAACCGAACTTGGTCAGGGCTGGCCAGGTAACCCAGGGGGACATAGCCATGATAAACCTCCGTCGTTTTTATTCTCGGGGGATGTCTGATGACAACGACGGCACTCTAGCAACGGGGCCAACCCCTCCACCCCCTCCCCCGGGAGGGGGCGGAGGGGGAAAACGAAAAAGCGCGAACGGGTTCAAGGTTTGGAATGGCAGCTACGAGCTATGAGCTTCGAGCTACGAGGCGCGGGATTGGGTTTGCTTCATCTCGAAAGCCGTGCCCGCGATCATGCGTACGTGCGCGGGCACGGCGCTCAAAAAAAATGGGCATTCCTCGCGCCTCGTAGCTCGAAGCTTGTGTTTATCTAGGCGTGGCGCGCAGCACGGCTTCGGTACGATTGGAGACACCCAGCTTGCTGTAGATGTTTTTCAGGTGCCACTTGGTGGTGGTGACGGATACGCCGGTGGATTCACTAATCTGGGCATTGCTCATACCGCTCTGCAGCAGCTCGAAAATTTCGCTTTCCTTGGGCGTAAGCACCGACCCCGGGTCCACGTCCAGCGGCTCACTGGCCGGGGCGGTGCTGAATACCGCCGGAAACAGCCCGGTATAAAAATCCGGTAGCACCAGCTGCCCTGCTGACCACAACCGATTCATCAAGCCCGCCAGCCCGGGCGCTTCATCGAACACGGAGCGATTGATATTGAGCAGACCATAGCGGGTGATCAGCGCATCCACCTTGCGGCTCTGCTCCGAGGCGACGGCCGTTTTGGAGGTGAGCACCAGCAGGTTGGCCTCAATGATGGAGGCTCGGGTCTTGATACCCGCCCCTTTCACCACCGCCAGCAACCGGCGCAGCAGTGTTTCTGCCTCCGCATTGCGGCCGTGGGCCATTAACCAGTACACCGCCGCCAGCCCGCGCCGCTCCCAGCTCTGGCTATACATGGCCGCCTCACTTTCAAGGTTCTCCTGCACCCACTCCGCCAACCTGAAACGGTCCACCACCACATCCAGGCGCTGCCAGTTGCCGGTGAGCAACGCCTGGCGCGTCATCTCCAGCACCGCCATGCTGACAAAGCGCTCGTAATTGCCCAGCTGTAAAATTCCCAACAGTTTTTCCAGCATACGCTCGGCACTTTTCTGCTTGCCCTGCAGATGCTGCAGCCGTGACAAGGTGAGATAAACGGTGGAAATCACTTCCGTGGCAGAAGCAGACGAAACCATGGGAAGCAGGTCTTCGCAGACCTGCTGCGCCTCTTCCAGGCGATTCTGGTCGTATAACACCACCACCATGCCCGTGGCCCACAGCGACCAGGTGGGGCAATCCCTGGGGGTGTTATTGAAGTTTTCGACAATAAAGGCCACTGCCTCACCAATATGCCCCAGCTGCTGATTGGCCAGGGCCGTAATCAAACCCGCATAGCCGGCAGTAAAGCGTTGCCCCAGGCGCAGCAACACGTCCCGCGCCTGGGAGGAGAAGGCCAACGCGGATTCCAGGCGGCCATGCTGCAGATGGTAATAGGCCACCATGGCCAGCGCGAAGGCACGGATATCCCGGTGGCCACTGCTTTCCATCAACAACGACAGGTTAGCCCCTTCCATGAAGTCGGTATCGTGCTGGAATAACTGCAAATGCAGTTCCAGAAAATCCACTGTCTGACGGTGATGGTATCGGTCCTCCCTGCCGGAAAAGTCCTGCTCTTTGAGCGCGTCGAGATAATAGCGGGCACGAAAGAATCGCCGTGACAGGGTCAGCGTGCTGATCAGGGGCGCGGCCAGTTCAAGGCGGCCCAGTATGGTTTCATCGTCCAGAGTTTCCGCCCATTCAAGAATGTGGCTGGAATACCCTTCCTGCAGCCAGAACTCGAAACTTTTTTCCAGGCAGTTACCGAACAGCGCAGCATCACCGGTGCGCCAGGCATGCCAGACAGCCTGTTCGAAATTGCCGATCTTGATGAAGTAACGGGTCGCCCGCCGGTGAATCGGCACAATGCAGTCGGGCATCTCGATTTTCAGCCGTGCCTGCAGAAAATCCCGCAGCAAGGCGTGATAGCGATAGCTGGCCGGCTTGCCAGGCACCGGCACCAGAAAAAGCTCCCGGCTGGTGAGCTCATCAATCAACCGTGCGGACTGGCGGGTTTGCAGAATTTCATCGCCAAGCTCGGCGTTGACGGTGTCCAACAGGGCACTTTGCATGAACAAAGTGCGCGCAGAGTCCGGCAGCCCCTTGAGTACCGCATGCCCGAAATAATCCATGATTTCCGGCTGGCTGGCGTTAAAGTCCTGCAGGGTTTGCATGCCCGACCGAATCCCCGCCAGCAGGGCAATTTTCACCCCGGCCACCCAGCCTTCGGTAATTGCCATCAGGTGATCCAGGGCCTGCTCTTCCAGAGCCTCGCCGCCCAGGCGCTGATTCAGCTCGCTCACATCACTGCGCCGCACTTTCAGGTCCACGGCACTGATCTCCAGCACCTGGTCGTCCAGCCGCAGCCGGCTAACGTCAAACAGTGGCTGGGTGCGGCTGGCAATGATCAGGTGCACATTCTCTGGCGGGTCCGCCAGCAAGGTAGCAATCACGCTGAGCGTTTCTTCGCTCTGGATATGCTGAAAATCGTCGAACACGATAAACAGCGGCAACGTCACCTGCTGCAGGGCGTCATACAGTGAATCGGCTATAGAGGATGGTGGCAGCTCGGCCACATCGAAGGGCATAAACCAGGAGGTATCAAACGCCGGCACCGCGGCCCGGGTTTTCTCGGCGAAGCGGCGCAGAAAGCGCACCGGGTCATCATCCGCCCGCTGTAACCCCATCAGCACCACATGGCGATCACCGGGCTGGGCTTGCCACTGATTCAGCAAGGTGGATTTGCCGGCACCGGCGGGGGCCAGCAACAGTGTCAGGGGCACCCGATCTGACTGATTCAGAAGGGTGACAAGGTCTGCACGATAAAACCGGCCACTCAGGGGCCGGGGCGTCTCCGAGCTGGGCATAGCAATCGCTTCCTGGCGTTTTTTTATTATTTTTCAGTGAGTTAGCGCATTCCCGCACGCACTCTGGGTGCTTCTTTAATAGGCAATTTAGCGGATAGCGGCACGGTATACACGTACCGGGTTCGCATTTCACTTGGACGAGGGTGCAATGTCGTCGCTGCCTAGCGAAGAAAGAAGCCCCAACAGCTCGACGCCAATGCCGGAAGCCGGGCAACGGAAAAAGGGCTCCACCGCTCCCACAAAGAGAGGCGGTGAAGCCAGATTGGCTCTATTGCGTCAGGCTCCAGGCATCCGGCGTCATGCCCATCACCAGCCCATACAAAAAAGCCCCCTTCCCGACAAGGGGAAGAGGGCTTTCGTGTTGCGTGCAGCGTGCTGCCTGCAGCGTCTCTCAATCAAGGAATCGGCAGGTAACCACCATCCACTTCCTTGGTCACAATCGCTACCGCATTGTGAGCGTGGAGGCTTTCCAGGTGATTCACGCGCAACCAGAAATCCTTGTAGCAAGGCTGCGGGTTCAGCGCGGTCTTCAACCGGCGGGCGGCGTCTTCACAGAACATCAGGTTCTGGCCATTGAGTAGCGCGAACTCCTGTTCGTCTACCCGCTTCACGGCGGTCTGCACCGGGGTTTTCAGAGCGCCTTCGATGGAATCAATCAAGGCGGTGATCGGGAAGGCATCCCCTTCGGTGTGATCCAGCAACACACGCACCTGGGCGATGGAGCGCTGGCTGTGCGGAGTGGCCAGTACGCCCTCTTCCGTGCCCAGCCATTCAAACACCGCATCGGCATCCACTTTGCCTTCGGCGAAATCCTTGCGGAACTGTTCCTGGATCAGCTGGCGGGACAACGCCGCCGAGCAGGGGCAGGTGGACGAGTACGGCACTTCCACCGACAACTCGATGCGCATGCCCTCTTCGCACAGGGTGCCCTTGATGCTGACCGGGTAGCTCTTCCAGCCGGAATAGCTGCTCTTCAAGGCCGCGCGGCGCATGGAATATTCGAAATCCAGCTGCACGAAACCGCGGGTGCTAAGGCCCTCATGGGTCTGCAGGAAGTTACGCAGCAGTTGCTCGATGGAACCGGCGCTGACCGAATGGTCGCCAAAGGTTTCTTCCAGCATCAGGAACAGGCGCGACATGTGAATGCCCTTGGCATCCGCATTGGCCAGGTTCACATAGGCCTGGATAGAGGTGCTCACCGGGCGCTCGCCAGCCAGGGTATCGCTGACGCGGGCTGGCAAGTGGATCTCACTCATGCCCACCCAATCCAGGGTCGTGTGGATATGATCCACCATGGAGTTGGACGCCACATCCGGCATCTGTTTGGTGCTACCGGCACCGTTGTCACGAGTCATGGGATTCTCCATAGGGGCACTGAAAACAGCCAGGATAAGGCCGCCCAGGTGAACGAAACGGTAATCCGTTCGTCATCGCCCGCTCATACAAGGGGGGCAAGTCTAGCAGAAACTGTCCCGCAAATTGACCATTTACGGGCGCAGGTTTCGCTATGACCGCAACAGAAAGGGGCTATCAGGCGGAAAAGCCTGAATCTTCGTCGCTTCCGACCAATTCCTGGAAGCGGGCCAGCTCACGCAGGGGCTCGAACATTTCTTCGCTACGGGCGTGGCTGCGCAGGGTTTCCGAGGTCTGGATGGCGGCGGCCAGGTCGGTCAGGGCGTTCTCGATTTCCCCCAGCCCGGACCAGGCGCAGGCCCGCTGATACAGGGCATGGGAGTTTTCCTCGTCCACTTCCAGCACCCGGTCGCACAGGCTCAACGCCCAGCGCTGCTCGCCCAGCTCCAGGGCCGCATCGGCTTTCCAGGCCAGCGCTTCCGGATCATCCGGGCGCAATTCCAGAATCCGGTCGTAGAGCTCAATCTTGGCCTGGGCACTGGGCTCCTTGGTGGCCTTGAGCCACAGGCTGTGAATGTCGTTGGTTCGCTCGATTTCTTCCTGGTTCTCGGCGATGGACAGGGATTTGCGGCGCAGCTCGCGCTCCAGGTCCGCCAGGCGGGATTCGTACTCGCTGGTCAGACGCGCCATTTCCTTTTCCGCATATACCCGCACGTTGTCTTTCAGGTCACGAATGGTGGACCAGCCGACCAGAGCGAGAATCGAGGCGGCACCGGCAATCAGGTAGAAAAAGTAGGTAACCGTGTTGGTGGCGTACCCCATGGCCTTGTCGGCCACTTCCAGCTCCCGGTCGGTGACCAGCAGGTTCATCTGGTTGCGGTATTCCATCATGTCCTGGCGCAGGGCTCGCAGCTCACCGAGGATCCAGTTTTCCCGGAACTGGGAAATCACCGGCCCTTTTTCGATCTCACTCTGGGCCTCCGCTCTCGGCACTTGCTCAGGCGAACCGGGCTCCTGTTCTGCCCAGAGACTGCCAGCCAGCGCCAGCAGCATGCCCAATAGACCGGTACGCAGAATGTGTCTGATCAATGCCTTGCCCTCTCGATACACCCAATCACCTTTTACCTGTGCATTTCCCGCCAGGAAAACTCACACAGACGGGAACGCGCCGGGAAACATTGCCTATGGTCGCATCAAGCCTGCCGAGGTGCCAGCGTTGCAGGCCGTTCCCTTGACAGCCCTGCCCCGATGCAATGTAGTGATTGGCACCCACAAGCAATATCAAGGTAAAGGCATGCGACTTAATCGATTTATTTGCGCCGCTACTTTTGGCTTTCTTGCCGCCACGACCACCACCGTCAACGCCGACACCTGGCGTTTTGGCCTGGAGGAAATTGAAGGCAGTGTTCAGCACAGTTACGCCGAACGTTTCAAAGCGCTGGTGGAAGAAAAAAGTGACGGGGAGATTGACGTTCAACTGCTCCCCTATGGCAAATGGGGCTCCAGCTACTCCGCGTTGTATGACGCGATCCAGGGCGGTGCCATTCAGCTGGGCTTTGGTTCCGGCGCCCTGGGCGGCACCGTACCGGAAAGCCAGCTGCTCAACCTGAACTACATCATGCCCAGCGATCAATGGGTAACCGCACAAGGCCTGAACAGCGACACCTTCCTGAAAAGCAAAGCCTGGCAGGAATCATTCCGCAAGCGCAGCCTGGTACCGCTGGCGGAATTGCCGGAAGGCTATCAGGTGTGGACGACCAACAAGGCCATCAACACCCCGGATGACATCGAAAACCTGGGCATCCGCGTGATGGACAACAGCCTGCTGCGGGCCACCTACAAGGCCTATGGCGCCTCCCCCACCTCTATAGCCTACGGCGAACTGTACAGCGCGCTGCAGCAGGGCCAGGCGGAAGGCAACATCCAGCCGGTGTTTGCCCACGAGGAAATGGCGTTCTACGAAGTACAGGACTACATGATCTTTGCGCAGCAATCCCAGTTCGTAGCCACCCTGATCGGTAACGCCGACTGGTACGACGGCCTGTCTGCGGACCAGCAGAAAATGATCGACAGCATCACCAAGACCCTGGTGCGCGAAGGCCATGATATCCAGACCCAGTACAACGAAGAACGGCTGGAAACCATCAAGGAAAAGAGCGACATCAACATTGTTGAACTGACCGAGGCCCAGCGTGACGCCTTCCGCAAGAAGGCCAAACCGGTACGTCAGATCTACATTGATGAAGTGGGCGCACGGGGTGAGCAGTCACTCAATGCCCTGCTGTCCGCCTTCGACGAGGCCGCCAAGGGACAGTAACGCCCCCGGTAGCCGAACATGAAAAAGCCCGGCCAATTGGCCGGGCTTTTTTGTGTCGGTCTGCCCGCAACACGGACCTCGACCCTGCTAGCGTCTAGCGCAGATCACCCACCCAACGCCGGCAACCACAGTGATAACTGCGGAAACAGAATCAGAATGAAGGTGGCGATCAGCAGCATAAAGATAAACGGCGGCGTACCCCGAATCACATCCAGATAGGGGCGACGGAACACCGCAATGGCGGTAAAAATATCGCACCCGAACGGCGGCGTGGCGGAACCAATAGCCGCCTGCAGGGTAACGATCACGCCCACGTGGATCGGGTCCAGGTTGGCGGATTCGATCAGCGGCTTGAAGATCGGCACCAGAATCAGGATCACCACGATGGGGTCCACAAACATGCAGCCAATAAAGAATGCCACCGCGATCAGCGCCAGCGCCGCCACCTGATTCTGGCCAATGGATTCAATGGCCGGCCCCAGCAGTTTCTCGGGAATCCCGGCAGTCCCCAAAGTGTGGGAAAACGCCGCGCCAATGGCCACCAGAATAAAGACCACCGCAGTGATCATCCCGGAGGACAACGCCAGCCCCCCCAGGTCCTTCACGCTGACCTTGCGGAAAATCACCACTTCCAGCAGCAAGGCATACGCCACCGCGATGGCCGACGCTTCCACCGCACTGAACAGCCCACCATAAATACCGCCGACCACCAGAATCGGGAAGCCCAGAGGCAAGATCGCCCCCCGCATGGCCTTGAAGCGTACCCCCCAGCTGGCCCGCTCCTCTGGCTCAATCCCTTTGACCCGGGCGCCAATCCAGCAGTAGACGGAGAACATCAGCAGCACCAGCAGGCCCGGCAGGATACCTGCCAGGAAGAGGTCGCCGATGGAGGTTTTCATCACCACGCCATAAACGATAAACCCAATACTGGGGGGGATCAGCAGCGCGATATCACTGGCATTGATGATTAACGCCAGCGCAAAACTGTCGGAATAGCCCTTGGACAGCAGGCGCGGGCGCATGGGGCCACCCATGGCCACCACCGTGGCCTGGGTGGAACCGGACACCGCGCCAAACACCGCACAGGACGCCGCGGTGGTGATCGGCAAACCGCCGCGCAGATGCCGGGTAAAGGCATCCACCAGGTCCAGCAACCGGTTGGCGGTATGGCCCTTGGTGAGAATATCCGCAGCAAAGATAAACATGGGCACTGCCGCCAACACCCAGCTACCGACACCATTGACCATCCAGGTGATGGCCTGGTCCGGGCCGAAGAAAGTCAGCCCGGTGAACATCATGAACAATGTCCCCACCGCCAGCGGCACCATCATGGGGTACCCCATCATCAGCAACACCAGCATGATCACAGCCAGAATGATTAACACAGCGACAACCCCCTCATTCAGCAGCACTCATAGCAAAAAACCGGCTACGCATCAGCGCTGGCCATCCTGATCATCCACAGCCGCCGCCTCCAGCGGCACCGCTTCATAGCTTTCTTCTTCGTTGAACGACCGCCAGACCCCCTTGGATACCGCATTGCGGGTAAAGGTCAGCAAGTACTGGATGCCAGCCATGCTGAACCCCGCAGGCAGCGCCAGGTAGACCAGCCACATGGGCACCTGCAGTGACGCACTCACCCGGCCACGCTCCTGAATATCAAAGACGTACTGACCGGATTTCCAGGCGAAATAAAACATCAGCGTCGCCGTTCCCAGGCAAATCAACATCTGCAGCCCCTTGCGGGCCTTGCCATTGAGCTGTTCATAGATGGCGGACATGCGGATGTGACGGGCGTGGCGGGCCGCGTAGCCCAGCCCCACGAAGGTCAGTACCACGATCAGCATTTTCACCACTTCATAGGTGCCGGGAATCCCTTCATCAAACAGGGTCTGCCCCACCACATGGCCACTCATCAACAGGGCCATGGCCAGAATGCAGCCACCGATAATGACGCGCTCAATCACCCCCAGAGTGCGATCCAGCCAGGAAAGTACGAGAAGAAAGGAATCAATCATCATGGCAACGCCTATAAACACGACGACGAAAAACAGCCCCGGATTCGGAACTGGAGAAGTCCTTTGTGACACAAAACATGTGCGATTGTCGAAACTGCGAGCCTTCCCCCCCCTGGCAGGTCGTAAACCCCCGCAGAGCAAGGAATGCAGACGATATAGCCGGTCACAACACCGTCACCGCCCAGTATTTATTTTGACATCTAAATGTTTTATCTCTAAGATAGCCTACCACTTATCGCAAGGGATTACTCGCCATTGCCCTGTTTTGATGGAGATAGAATCTTTACATCTCAAAGGTGATTGCAGACAAACCATGTCTAATTTCGGTCACATTACTTTGTTATCAAGAGAATTTTCGGCAATGGCCAGACACGAAGACGTGCTAATCGCATTACGACAGATCATTCGCGCCACGGACCTCTACTCACGAAAGCTGAGCAAGGTATCCGGCCTGACATCGCCCCAGCTTCTCATCATGCAGGCGATTGCGGCGCACGGTGAGATGACCATGGGGGACCTGGCCAACGAGGTATCGCTGAGCCAGGCCACCGTCACCACCATTCTCGACCGTCTGGAAAAGCGGGATCTATTGGGACGCAAGCGCGGCGAGCAGGATAAACGCCGAGTTTATGCCCACCTGACCTCCGCCGGTCTGGACATCATCGAGCAGGCCCCCACCCCGCTCCAGGACGAATTCATCGAACGCTTTGACCGCCTTGAGGATTGGGAGCAATCTTTAATTCTCAGCTCCCTGCAGCGGGTTGCGGCAATGATGAATGCCGGCGATATCGACGCCTCGCCGGTGCTGGATCTGGGGGCCATTGATCGCGCGCAACCGGCGGTAGAAATGAACAGCCGCCGGGACGCAAACTCTTTCTCCAAAACGGACCATAAGTGAAACCATGTCAGCAGACGATGCGAAAAAAACGGATTCATCCACCGACAAATCGGATGACATCACCTTTCGTAAACCTGAAAGCCAGGACGGCAGCCGGGTTCACAAACTGATCAGCGAGTGCAAGCCGCTGGACGAGAACTCCGTCTACTGTAACTTGCTGCAGTGCACCCACTTTGCCGACACCTCCGTGGCGGCAGAGATGGACGGTGACCTGGTCGGCTTTATTTCCGGCTACATCCCGCCCAAGCAGCAAAATGTGCTGTTTGTCTGGCAGGTAGCCGTGCACGAAAAAGCCCGGGGCAAGGGCCTGGCCAAGCGTATGCTGGCCGAACTGATCGAGCGCGAAGAAAGCACCGATGTTCAGTTCATTGAGACCACCATCACCCCGGACAACGAAGCCTCCTGGGGCATGTTCCGCAGCTTCGCCTACCAGCGCAGCATGCCCACGGAAGAATTCATTTTGTTCGACTCGCGCATTCATTTTGCCGGCGAACATAACGACGAATACCTGCTGCGGATCGGCCCGTTTAATCGCGACGACGCGTAAACGCCGCCCACAACGCACCAGCAACCCCGAATTCAAGCGAGGACAGGAATCATGGATACAGAAATTTTTGAAAGCCACGAATCGGAAGTAATGAGCTATGCCCGTAGCTTCCCGGTGGTATTCGATCAGGCAAAAGGCAGCTACCTGTACGACGAAAATGGCAAGGAATACATCGACTTCCTGGCCGGCGCCGGCACCCTGAACTACGGCCACAACAATCCGGTCCTGAAAGAAAAGTTGCTGGAATACATCCAGCGCGACGGCATTGTGCACGGCCTGGACATGCACACCGCCGCCAAGCGTGAGTTCATGGACGCCTTCTATGAAGCCATCCTGAAGCCCCGCGACATGGACCACGTGATGCAGTTCACCGGCCCCACCGGCACCAACGCGGTGGAAGCGGCACTGAAAATTGCCCGTAACATCAAAGGCCGCGAGAACATTATCAGCTTCACCAACGGCTTCCATGGCGTGAGCCTGGGCGCGTTGGCCGCCACCGGTAACAGCCACCACCGTGGCGTCGCTGGTGTGACCATGGGCGGTGTCACCCCCATGCCGTACGACGGCTACCTGGGTGATGCATTCGACACCACCGAATACCTGGACAAGGTACTGGGCGATTCCTCCAGCGGCGTTGACCATCCTGCGGCCGTCATCGTGGAAACTGTACAGGGCGAAGGCGGCATCAACGCAGCCAGCTTCGACTGGTTGCGCAACCTGGAAAAAGTGTGTCGCAAGCATGACATGCTGCTGATCCTGGATGACATCCAGGCCGGCTGTGGTCGTACCGGCACCTTCTTCAGCTTTGATGACATCGGCATCAGCCCGGACATCATCACCCTGTCCAAGTCCCTGAGCGGCTATGGCCTGCCTTTCGCCATGGTGCTACTGAAGCCGGAGCTGGATCAGTGGAAACCCGGCGAGCACAACGGCACCTTCCGTGGCCACAACCTGGCTTTCGTAACCGCCGCTGCAGCGCTGAACCACTACTGGCGCGATGACAAATTCGCCAAGGAAGTGCAGAAGAAAGCGGACATCATTACCGACCACTTCCGCGAGATTGCCAACAGCTACGACAGCCACTGGTTCTACCTAAACGGCCGCGGCATGATGCAGGGCCTGGTGGCCCGCGATGGCGAAGTCGCTGGCGAAATCACCAAAGCCTGCTTCAAGCGTCAGCTGGTGATTGAAACCTCCGGCGCCGATGATCAGGTGATCAAGACCCTTTGCCCGCTGACCATCAGCGAAGAGGACCTGGTTCGCGCCCTTGAGATCGTCAAGGAAAGCGTCGAAGAAGTGATGACCGACCGCATCAAGCGCGGGGAAGCTCACTCCGTGGCCAGCATCACTGCCTAACACGGCGGTTCCCGCTCCCCCGCCTCCTTTTTCGCGAGAGTGGGGGAGCGTTATTTCTCCCTCCCCCCGATTTTTAGCTCAGGAGTTATCCATGATCGTTCGCACTCTGGCTGAAGCCGAGAAGTCTGACCGCTGTGTCAAAGCCGAAAACGGCAACTGGCAGTCTGTTCGCCTGTCTCTCAAAGAAGACAAGATGGGGCACTCGTTCAACATCACCACCATCTTCAAAGGCACCAAGACCCATATCAAATACGCCAACCACTGGGAATCCGTCTACGTGATTTCCGGTAGCGGCAAGATCGAGACCCTGGATGACGGCAAGGTCTACGACCTGACTCCGGGCACCATCTACCTGCTCGACGAGCACGACGAGCATTACCTCTACGGTGGCGAAAACGAAGACATGGTCGTCGCCTGTGCTTTCACTCCGCCCCTGAGCGGCAAGGAAGTGCACGACGAGAACGGTGTTTACCCGGCAGATGTGGATTAAGAGACGCATCATGCTGCATGCAACAGGCTTGCACGCAAAAAAGGGACGCTTCGGCGTCCCTTTTTTTGCGTGTAGCGTGCTGCATGTTGCGTGCAGCCCCTCTCATTCAAAACGCATATTTCGCCGTGAACTGCACGCGCTTGAGATTGCCGTCGTCCCCATTCTCGATTTCCCGATCGGCATAGATCAGCTCACCGCCGAGAGAGAGTGGTTTCGCGACCTGCCAGATCAGGTTGGCGTGGGCGCTTTGCACCCGTTTGCTGGTGGTCACCGCCACGGTATCGGGGTTATCCGCTTCACTGACCGAGACCGCAAAGTTGGAACGCCAGCGATCACTCCAGTGATGGCGCAACGCCAGCACACCGCTCCATTGATCGATCAGCTCGATACTGCCATCCGCCTCAATCTGGCCTGAGCGGAATGCGTTGAGCGTGGTGTAACGGCCCAGCGCATTACCATAGTTCGCCTGGAAACGAATATCGTCCATGGCGCCCAGCATGACGCGACCAGCAACGGCAAGACCGTAACCGTATTTGTCTTCCTCATAGGGGACGGCGGCCACAGTATCTTGATACTTCAGTTGTCGCCCCATGGCCGACAGGCTCACATTGCCCCAATCACCTACCAAGTTATAGCGGGCAACGACATCCGGAGCACTGTTGTCATCATACTCACTGGGATTGCTATCCCCGCCATACAGAGTCGTAGACGGATTTTCCAAAGCCAGCATGATCGGGCCACTCGTATAGCGAATCTGCGGCTGGCGCTCAAACACCGTTCCCGCCGCACCAACAAAATCCAGCGTTTCCGGTAGCGCACTCACATTGAAAAAAGTGGACCAGGTCTGCCCGAACAACCACTTGTCCCAGGTCAGATAGGCATGGCGAATACGCGGCGAATAGCTGTTACTGATTCGCTCGTCACCAATACCGTTAGTCTGAAAATCAATTTCAATATGCCCTCGCACCATGCCGGCGGAGGTCATGGTTTCACTCTTTAGCCAAAAGCGGCTTTGCTTGGCAATAAAATCCAGCTCTTCCGAGCTTGCCTCTCCCCCAACCGGGATGGTGGACGGCACCATGAAATCGCGCCCGATCGAACCGGCTGCAAGATCGCCATCGCTGTATTTGCTCATCATGGTGTCGGCCTTGATAAAGCCGCCGAAATCGATATGGGTATTACCGCTTTTCACCCCATCCATGCGCTCTTCAAGCACAATGATGCGTTCCTCCAGCGTTGTGTCTGCACCGGCAATGCCTGCCTGCGCCAACACCAAGGCGCCGCACAGGTACGTGGCTTTTCTTGCTGTCATGGCCCTGTCCTCTTATTGTCATCAACACGAAAGTGACTCCGATTGACAGCTTGCTGAGCGTTTTGCCAACACTCTATTAGCCATAGGTCGAAGGTGATTAAACACCAGAGGCTCGACGCACAATGCCTGACAAGGAAAACCTGAGTAATGACAAGGTTTCTGCCTACTGAATACCGCACGATGCCCGCATCGCTTCCCACAAAAGCGGGATAAACCTGAAGTCATGCCTTGGCGGTTCTCCTTGTTGCCTGGAGCGGGTTGCATGTTGCATCTCTAATACCAAGGTCTAATTCAGCCCGCCCCCCTGTTTTTGCACACTCTTGGCATTCATTTCTGCTCCACTTTTCTGGTGAGCACTTTTCGAGTGAGGGAAGTCCCATGGAAACGGGCCTGCGTATGCCGGTTAAAGAGGCATTAAAAGACCGCTGCTGGATTGACGGCAATGATTACCATGCGTTGTACCAACAGAGCCTGGATGACAGCGTTGGCTTCTGGCGCCGACAGGCACAGCGGATCGACTGGCAGCACTTCCCCCAACAGATTCGCGACACCCATTTCAGCCCCGCTGATCTGCACATTCGCTGGTTTCATGATGGTGAGCTGAATGCCGCAGAAAACTGTATAGATCGCCACCTGGCCACCAACAGAGACGGCATAGCACTACTGTGGGAACCGGACTCTCCGGACCAGGATCGCCGGCAGATCACCTATCAGCAGTTACACCAACATGTCGGCAAGCTGGCCAACACCCTCAAACAGCAGGGCATTGGCAAAGGTGACCGGGTGATGATTTACATGCCCATGATTCCCGAAGCGGTATTCGCCATGCTCGCCTGCGCCCGCATCGGCGCCATTCATTCGGTGGTGTTCGCTGGCTTTTCTCCGGACGCCCTGGCGGGCCGCATCGCCGATTGCGGTGCCAAAATGGTGATCACCGCAGACGGCGGGCGCCGCGGCGGCAAGATCGTACCGCTAAAAGATAACGTGGATGCGGCCCTGGAACAGGCCGGCACCGACAGCGTCGACAAGGTACTGGTGGTCAACCATGTGGGCTGCGATAGCCACTGGTTTGCGCAACGGGATCTGGATTTTCATGAACAGCTGGCACGCAGTGACGTCGACTGCCCTGCCGAGCCCATGAATGCGGAAGATCCGTTATTCATCCTCTATACCTCCGGCTCCACCGGCCAGCCAAAAGGTGTGCTGCACACCACCGGCGGCTATATGGTCTATGCCTCATTAACCCACCAGCTGGCCTTCGATTATCACCCGGGACAAGTGTACTGGTGCACCGCGGATGTGGGCTGGATTACCGGCCATACCTATCTGGTCTATGGTCCGCTTGCCAACGGCGCCACCTGCGTCATGTTCGAAGGGGTACCCAACTACCCGGACGATCAGCGAGTCGGTGAGATTATTGACCGCTACAATATCGACATTCTTTATACCGCTCCCACCGCCATCCGCGCACTGATGGCCGGCGGCGAGCATTGCTGTGCCAACAGCCGGCGCGACAGCCTGCGCATCCTGGCCACGGCCGGGGAACCCATCAACCCGGCCGCCTGGCAATGGTTCCACGACCAGCTGGGTAACGGCCAGGCGGCTGTGGTCGACACCTGGTGGCAGACGGAGACCGGCGGCATAATGATCTGCCCCCTGCCCGGGGCCATTGAAGCCAAACCCGGCGCTGCCACCTTGCCTTTTTTCGGTGTCCAGCCGGCACTGGTGGATAACGACGGCAAGCTGCTGCACGGCGCTGCAGAGGGCAACCTGGTCATCGCCGATAGCTGGCCCGGCCAGGCTCGCACCTTGTGGGGCGATCACCCGCGTTTTGTGCAAACCTACTTCACCAGCTTCCCCGGTTATTACTGCACCGGTGACGGAGCACGCCGTGACGAAGACGGCTACTACTGGATTACCGGGCGCGTGGACGATGTCATCAATGTGTCCGGCCACCGCATGGGCACCGCGGAAGTGGAAAGCGCCCTGGTCTCACACCCCAAGGTGTGCGAAGCCGCCGTCGTCGGTTATCCCCATAACATCAAGGGCCAGGGCATTTATGTCTATGTGACCCTGAATGATGGCGAGCACACCAGCGATGCCCTGCATGACGAATTACGCCAGTGGGTGCGCCGGGAAATCGGCCCCATCGCCACTCCCGATCTGATTCACTTTACCCACGGACTACCGAAAACCCGGTCCGGCAAAATCATGCGCCGTATTTTGCGCAAGGTGGCGGCCAACGAACACGACAGCCTGGGCGACATCTCCACCTTGGCTGACCCGGCAGTGGTTGCCAACCTGGTCGAGACACGGCTGAACCGTTGATACAGACGTCACTTGAAACCGCATACGCTGATGAAACATGGATGTTTTCTGTGTTTCCTTTCCACATGCTGCCCTCCCCGGGCAGCATCTTTTTTTCATTCCCATCTTTTTTTGGGCTCTTTGCACGCAACATGCTTAAATCAGAGTCATGACAACCATACTGATTGCCGATGATCACCCCCTGTTCCGTGCGGCCCTGATACAGGCTGTAGAGGCCAGTTTTCCCGGCGCCACCATCCACGAAGCCGACTCGCTCGCCACCCTGGAGGTACTGGGCCAGCAAGCCATCCCCTTCGATGTCATTCTTCTGGATTTACACATGCCCGGCACCCACGGTTTTTCGGGGCTGGTGTACCTTCGCGAGCAATACCGGAAAGTCCCGGTGGTGGTAATTTCAGCCACCGAAGATGTGGACGTGATACAGCGGGCCATTCACTTTGGTGCCGACGGCTTTATCCCCAAATCCACTTCCGTGGACACCATGACCGATGCCATGCGCAAGATCATGGACGGCGAACGCTGGCTACCGGAAAAAGCCCGCCGCGCCATGCCCCCGACCCTGCCCGACCACTCCGCCATGAGCGAGCGCATTGCCAGCCTGACCCCGCAGCAATTCCGGGTGATGGGCATGCTGATGGAAGGCATGCAGAACAAGGTAATCGCCTACGAACTGGATGTGTCGGAAGCCACGGTGAAAGCCCACATGACGGCCATTTTTCGCAAGCTGGGCGTACGCAACCGCACCCAGGCGGTACTGGCCCTCAAGGACCTGGCCATCGAGCCTCCCGGCCTGGACTAACCCGCACTGTGGCAAACGCTCGACGCCGGATCCCTGAAATCGGCTGATCATTCAATTCCGCGATGCAGCTTACAAAAGCCCTTCCAGCGTTCGTTGCAATATGGCTTCGGAAATCGGTTTTTGCAGGAAGCCTACACCTTGCTCTTCAGCTCTGGCGCGCACTTCCGGGCGTCGGTCTGCGGTCATCAGTACGGCAGGAATGACGTCTTCCCAGCAATGATCCAGCGCTTCAATCACGTCAAACCCGTCTTCATGATCCAGCTGAAAATCCACCAGCAATACATCCGGCACCCAGCTTTGCGCCGCTTTCTCCCGTGCTTCCTTCAGGCCGCTGGCCGCGACCACCTCGCAACCCAGGGTTTGCAGGGCCGCCACCAGGCTCGCCAGCAGCGCGGAATCATTATCCACACAGAAAACACGCACGCCCTGGATATCCCGACGCTCGCGCAACGGTTCATCCTGCAGCAATGGCGGCACATCCCCTGTGGACAGCGGCAGCGTTACGCTGAAGACGGTGCCTTTATCCGGCCAGGAGCGGACGGTTAACGCATGGCCCAACAAACGACAAATCCGGTCGGCAATGGCCAGCCCCAACCCCAGACCTTTTACCTCACGATTATGCAGCTGAGGCAGACGATGGAACTCCCGGAAGATCTGTTCATGCTGATCACCGGGAATCCCCGGCCCGGTATCCCACACATCAATGCGCACGGCATTGTGCAGCCGGCGCGCACCGAACAGGATGCGCCCGGAATTCGTATACCGAACCGCATTGGACAGCAGGTTCTGCAATACCCGTCGCAACAATACTTCATCGCTGTCCACCACCGCACTGCATGACACCGCTCGCAACGTCAGCCCTTGCGCGCTGGCCAGCGCAGAAAACTCCTGCCCCAACGGCGTCATCAATGACGACAAACGCAAGGGATGGATGTGCGTCGCCATGGTGCCGGTATCCAGTTTGCTGATTTCCAGTAACGCAGAAATAATTTGTTCCGCTGCTTGCAGGGAACTGTCGATATGTCCGAGCACCTGTACCTCATGGTCGAACTGGCCCTTTTCCTGGCTACGCAACTGCTGACGCAACGATGAAGCAAACAACTGCGCGGCATTCAAAGGCTGCATCAAGTCATGGCCAGCGGCCGCCAGGAAACGGGTTTTCCCTTCATTGGCCTGTGCCAGTTTGGCATTCAGCTCCGACAGTTTCCGGGTACGCTCCGAGACCATCTGCTCCAGATTTTCATTGATCTGGCGAAGTGCTTTTTCATCGTGTTTGCGTTCGGTGATGTCCATATACGTACTGACAAAACCGCCGCCCACCATGGGCGTGCCACGCACCTCCACCACAATGCCATTGGGCAGTTCCCGTTCGAACTGATGGGCATACCCTTCGCGTAATAATTGCACCCGCCGCGTCACGTTTTCTTCCATATTTTCGCCGTCGTAATAACCCCGTTCGGCGTTATAGCGATACACATCGGCAATGGAGCACCCCAACCGAATCAACCCGTCCGGATAATCAAACAGCTTTACGTAGGCCTGATTCCAGGCCACCACCTGCATATCCCGGTCCACCACGCAGATGCCCTGGCTAATGGTTTCAATGGTGGTGCGCAGCAACTGATGGTTGAACTGAATCAGCTCGGAGGCTTCGTCCATCATCCGCACCACATCATCGTGGCGGCCATTCTGTTTGCGCAGCAACGAACTCATCACAATGCGTGCGGTGGAGGCCCCCATGGTGCCCGCCAGCAACCGCTCCACATATCGCACCAGATGCAGGGGCGCCGGCAATTCCAATTCTTCCGACACCCCACGCCGGCGCATGTAATCGAAGAACAAAGGTTCCGCCCGTGGATGTCCCAACCCGCGCTTGCAGACTTCCAGCAATTCGATGGTGGTAATGGAGGGGTGCCCCATACCTTCGCGCCACCAGTCCGTGGGCATATCCACAAACCGGGCGGCCTGGGCTTCATCCAGGGCATCATGGTTGGCCCGGCGGGAATAGTAGATAAACGCGGCCAGATTCACGGACACCGACCAGAACACACCATGGGTTAGAGGCTCCAGCCCTTCGATGCCGAACATGGCATGGGGACGTAGCAGGCCCAGGCCGAACAGCCCCTGGGTATTGAGCACGGTCACCCACTCCACGGGCAGAATTACCGGCGCCAGCAGGCAGTAAAACCACACCACAAACCCCAGCGCCAAGCCGATGAACGCGCCCTGCTTATGGCCATTGCGCCAGTACAGGGCACCGATCAGTGATGGCGCGAACTGGGCCACGGCGGCAAACGACAGCAGCCCGATACTGGCAAGGCCGTCGAACCGGTCGATCAGCGTATGGAAGGCAAACGCCAGCCCCAGCAACACCAGAATGCTGGCCCGGCGCAGAAAGCGCAGTTGCGTGCTGAGATCCGGCAGCTGATCCTTTTCATTGAGCCGCGACTGCAACCACATGGGCAGCAGCACTTCGTTGGTCAACATAATGGCCAGCGCCATGGTGGAGACAATCACCATGCCAGTGGCCGCCGCAATCCCGCCAATAAACGACAGCATCAGCATGCCGTGATTGGCCTGGGCCATGGGCAACGACAACATGTAAGTGTCTGCATGACCGATCAGGTAGGGCTGGGTAATCACGCCGGCAATCACGATCGGCAGAACAAAAATCGCAAACAGCGCCAGGTACAACGGAAACAACCAGCGCGTGGTGCGCAAATGGCGCAGGTCATTGTTTTCTACCACACCGGCATGGAACTGACGGGGCAGACAGAGAATCGCCACCATGGAAAGCAATAATGAAGTGACGAAACTTTGCGAGAACAGGGTGGGCTCAAAACTCTGCATGACATCGCTGCGCTCGCTCAGCTGCTGCCACATATCCACCGGGCCATCAAAAATGGCATACAGGCAATACAAGCCCAGCCCGACAAACGCCACCACCTTGATAAAGGATTCAAAGCTCACCGCCAGCATCAGACCGGATTGGTGCTCGGTGGTATCGATATGCCGGGTACCGAACAGCAAGGTGAAAATAGCCATCAGTGCAGCGACCACCAGTGCCGTATCCACCTGGCCCGGCGCAGATTCCTCCAGCACATACTCAAACGACAGGGTGACGGCTTTTAGCTGTAAGGCGATGTAGGGCAACACCCCGACAATGGCCACCAGGGTGACCAGCACAGCCAGGCGCCGGGACTTCCCGTAGCGGGCGGCCAGGAAATCGGCAATGGAGGTAATGTGTTGCTGCTGGGCCACCGACACCATCTTGTAGATCAGTGAACCGCCCAGTAAGACGGTAATGATCGGCCCTAGATAAATAGGCAGGTAGTTCCAGCCGTTCTGGGCCGCTTCACCAACCGCGCCGTAGAACGTCCAGGAGGTGCAATAAACCCCCAACCCCAGGCTGTACACCCAGGCATTGTGGAAGGTCTTGCGGCCCTGACGGGCAGCCCGATCGCCCCACCAGGCGATAACGAACAACACCAACACATAAGCCAGCGCCAACGCACCCAATTGCCACAGTGAAAACACCGCCTCTCCCCGTTGGTTAAAGCAAATCAGGAATCGCCTATCGTGCGTTTACCTGTTGCGTGGAGCATGCTGCCTGTTACGACTCCTGTTGAGCTTATAGCAGCGCCTGGACAAAGCGTAGCACCACGGCCACCAGTAAAAGGGCAATGCCACCGCGTTGCAGTTTGAACTCCACCACATTGAGTGCCATGGCCCGTCGCCAGAACATCACCAGGCCCTGACCATCACCGGTCCGGCGCCAGTAGCGAAAATAGGCGTACAGAACCAGGCAGAGGCCCACTATCAGCGCTATTTTTTCTGCATAGAACATCAGCTCTTCCTTCCTTTTTCTCAGCCGCCAGCGGCTTAATTTAATGTGGATTTCTGCAATTGCAGGTACATCAGCGCGCTGGTCACCGCATCTCCCCGGGCGGTGTGACGTTCCATCACCGGCACCTGCAAGGCGCTGGCCATGGCATCAAAGCGCAGGTCGGGAGTCACGTCTGGCTGCCAGTAGCGCATTTTCTTTTGATACAGTGCAGATAACTCGATGATGTCATTGGGTAAATCAAACCCCATTAGCGGGCGCAAATACCGATTGATCATGGCCACATCAAAAGCCACACACCAGCCCACCAACGGTCGGTTGCCAACCAATGCCAGCAGGGCATCCAGCGCGTCGCGCACACTTTCACCGCCTTCCAGATCCACCGGCCGCAACCGGTGAATACGGATCGTGTCCTCCTTGAGGCTTTCCGGTGGCATCAGTTTCACATCCAGGCTCTGGCTGCTCAGCACCCGCCCATCTTTTATGACCACCGCGGCAATAGACACCAATTCAGCGGTGCGACTGTCCAGCCCGGTGGTTTCGCAATCAATGGCCACTACCTGATCGCCGTCATAGGGAGCAAACAGGTGCGCATAGGGGCCCTGCCCATGGCGGCACCGGTCACGGAATCGGCGCCATTTGCAACCGGGCCACTGCGACAACATGCTTTTCCAGCTCCAGTCACGGTTCATGTTCAATATTCCAAGTGGAAACGGCGCGACAAACGTTGCTTGAACTCGCTGACCAGATGCAACGCATCCCGCAGCAAATCCCTTTCCAGCGAAGATAGCTGCTGAACCACGATATGATTGTCCTCCACTGTTTCGTCTTCGCCCTGCAATTTGGCCAGTTGCCGGGACAACCGCAGCTCACTGAACAATTCCATGGCCTCCCCCAGGTCTTCAGCAAAGCCGGGCTCCATGGCGCCGGCGGCCACCAGCTTATCCAGACGCGCCAGGGTCGAGGTTTCCCGAATCCGGCACTGCAACGCCATGGCTCGCACGCCATGCACCAACGGGAACAGGGCGCCTTTTTTGATATCAATGCCATGCTGGGGCTTCTTCAGCGAGCCGAACAGGTTCAGCGGCGTGGCAAACTGCAGGACCGGGCGGGCAAAGTGGGCCATCAGTAATTGATCATCACTGCACCGTGAAAACAGGGTATCGCGCACGGTTTCCAGCAGCCCGGGATCACCGGCGACGGCGTGTGCATCGGTAAGGATTGTCAGGTTCAGCAGACCTTTCCCGCCAGGATCCCCGACCCATTCCTGCACGCGCTGCTGCCAACGCGACACCGGCCCGGTCCACTGCGGATTGGAGACCATTACGTTCCCCGGGCAGGGCGGATAACCCAACGACAGCAGGGTGCGGGTAAAGCGCTGCATATCCTGATCACAGCCTGACCACTGCTGGTGCTCGCCCAAAATCAGGCCGTTATCCTGATCCGTTTTCAATATCTGCTCACCACGCCCTTCGCTGCCCATCACCATCAGGCAGGCCCGCTGCTGGTCGGCGGGCACCACCATTTCATAGGCCTTGCTCATCAAGCGGCCGTTGAGCGCAGCCAGCAAATCCATGGCGAACCGCATTTTTACCCCCTGGGCCATCAGCGTATCCACCAGATCGGGCAGGCGGGCGCTGGCCAGTTGCAACGCCTCCAGCGTATCCGCTTTCTCAATTTCCAGCCCCACCACATAGGAGCGACTGGAAAAGAAGCTAAGCACATCGGTGAGCTCCACCACCCCCACAGCAACGCCCTTTTCCATGACCACCACCCGCGCCACCTTGTGCCGGGTCATCCGGGTCAAGGCCGCGAACAGGTAGTCGCCGGGACCGGCGGTAACCAGCTCCGTTTCCGCCACCTCAGCCAAACGGGTATCCGGCGATTGATTGCTCATCACCAGCGCGGTCAGCAGATCGGTCTTGGTGACAATGGCGTAATGCTGTTGATGCTCAATCAGCACGCTGTCCACACCGTGCTGTTTCAAGGCAGACACAGCATCCCGTACGGTGGCCTGTTTCGGCATGATCAGGGGCGCGCGCATGCATTCTTCAACCCTGGCCAGCATGAAACCCGCCAGGGTCACGCCCCCTTCCCGGCGCTCTGCCAGGCGCTGGTTTTTCTCCGCCAGCCGCTGGCTGAAATAACGGCCGAATTCCACTTCGCTTTCACACAGCTCGCGAAACAGTCCTGCCGGGATCAGGTAGCACAGTGTCTGCTGCTCGGCACGAAACCGGTAACGGCTTTGCCCATTCAGTACACTAATCGCCCCGAATAAATCGCCGGCGGCATAAACCCCCACCTGGCGACGGCCATCCGGCGCGTTCACGTCCAGCTCTGCCACGCTGCCCTTGTGCACGAGAAAGACAGAATCGCTGGTACTGGCCGCGTCGAGAATAATGTCATCCGGCTCGTAATAGGCCAGATCGGTTCCTTCTTGCAAACGGCGGCGACCGGCTTCGCCAAGCTGGCTGAACGGATACTGATTCAGTTCCTGTTCGATCATTCGGTTAACTCCGCCATTGCGTCTTTGCTGTCATTATTAAACGCAAAAACCGGTACGGGGAAAGCCCCGCACCGGTTCCTGTGTTACCCGTGCTCAGTGTGCAGACGCTTCACCGGCACCTCGCGGAATACGGATGTCTTCCACAATGTGCTGGATATGCTCAGGAGGCGGCGCGGTCACTCGCGATACCGCGAAGGCCACAGCAAAGTTGAGAATCATCCCGAACGTTCCGATACCTTCAGGCGACACGCCCAGCAACCAGTGTTCTGCATTGTTCAGCTCTGGCGAGACAAATTTGAAGAACACGATGTAGCTGAAGGTGAAGATCAGCCCAACCAGCATGCCGGCAATCGCCCCTTCCTTGTTCATGCGCTTGTAGAAAATGCCCATGAGGATCACCGGGAAGAAGCTGGCAGCGGCAAGGCCAAAGGCAAATGCCACCACCTGGGCCACAAAGCCGGGCGGGTTGATCCCGAAGTAACCGGCAATGACGATGGCCACGACGGCAGCTCCCCGAGCCGCCAACAACTCCTGTTTCTCATTGATGCCCGGCATCAGGGTTTTCTTTAGCAGGTCATGGGAGATGGCACTGGATATCACCAGCAACAGCCCCGCGGCCGTGGACAGTGCTGCCGCCACCCCACCGGCCGCCACCAGGGCAATCACCCAGGCAGGCAGGTTACCGATTTCCGGGTTAGCCAACACGATGATGTCGCGGTCGATATACACTTCCGAGGCGTTATCCGTGGGGGCATTGGTCAGCACACGCTCCCCATAGCTGCCCTTGGTTTCTTCACGGCTGCCGGCATAGGTCGGCTTGCCTTCGAAGGGTGCTCCGGCGCGCATCTGCACGGCACCGTCACCGTTCTTGTCCACCCAGCCGATCAACCCGGAGTTTTCCCAGTTATAGAACCATTCCGGCAGTTCGGTGTATTGGGTTTCGTTCACGGTGTCGATCAAGTTGAGCCGTGCGAATGCGCCCACCGCCGGTGCAGAGGTGTACAGCAAGGCGATAAAGAACAACGCCCAGCCGGCACTGATACGGGCATCTTTCACCCGGGGTACGGTAAAGAAACGCACGATCACGTGGGGCAGGCCCGCAGTACCGCACATCAATGCCGCAGCAATAAAGAACACATCAATAGTGGATTTTGAGCCTTCTGTGTATTCGGTAAAGCCCAGATCGGTCACTACCTGGTCCAGTTTGTGCAGCAGATACACCCCGCTGTCACCACCGGCTACATCCAGTACCGTGCCACCAAAACCGGTTTGTGGAAGAACATGCCCGGTCATCATGATGGACAGGAAAACCGCTGGCACCAGGAAGGCAAAAATCAGCACGCAATACTGCGCTACCTGGGTGTAGGTAATCCCTTTCATGCCGCCAAGCACGGCATAGAAAAACACGATGGCCATACCGATCACTACACCGGTATTTACATTCACTTCCAGAAAACGGGCGAACACGATGCCGGTACCGCGCATCTGCCCGGCCACATAGGTAAAGGACACGAAGATTACGCAGATCACCGCTACCGTTCTTGCCACGTTGGAATAATAGCGATCACCAATGAAATCCGGCACCGTAAACTTGCCGAACTTGCGCAGGTAAGGTGCCAATAACATGGCCAGTAGTACATAGCCCCCGGTCCACCCCATCAGGTACACCGACGCATCGTAACCGGAGTAGGCAATAATCCCGGCCATGGAAATAAACGAGGCTGCCGACATCCAGTCGGCTGCGGTGGCGGCACCGTTAGCTATCGGGGAAACCCCGCCACCGGCCACGTAAAAATCTTTGGTCGACCCGGCCCGTGACCAGATCGCAATCCCGATGTAGAGCGCAAACGAACCGCCTACAAAGAGATAAGTGAGTGTCTGAATATCCATAGGATGTCTCTCTTTATCGGACTCTTTATCTGCTTTTCAGCGGTTAGTCTTCGTGGACGTCAAATTTACGGTCCAGCTTGTTCATGGAGTGCGCGTACATGACGATCAGCACCAGGAACACGTAGATGGCTCCCTGTTGCGCAAACCAGAAGCCCAGCTTGAAACCGAAGAATTGGATTTGATTGAGTTCATCCACCAGCAAAATGCCGCAGCCATAGGAGACAGCGAACCAGACAGCCAGGTAGGTCAAAATCAATCGCAGGTTAGCGGCCCAGTAGGCGCGGGCGTTTTCTTCTTTCATTACTCGTCCCTCTGCGTCATCAGGAAATCAGGCCACCCCCTTTTCAGGCAGACAAGGGATAGGCTCGACCTCCAGACTAGCCAAAGGGCCATGGCAACACAGTATGACTTTAGTCGAAGCCGGGACGGGTTCAGGCTCTGACGGGCCAGCGCTATCCATGCCGGCAAAATCCGCTCTCGACCTGTGCAGCTGCGAAATTTCCGTTAAACTGGCAGGTCTTGGCCTGTGCGACACCACTACGCAGGCAGGGATTGGCGCGTCGTCGAAAAGAACAACCATGGATAGACAATGAAAATAGCGCGATGGATTTCCAGCGCTTTGCTGCTTGTGATCTTGTGCGGCGTATTGCTGCTGACCTTTACCCCCAGCCTGGAACGCTGGCCCATCGCCTCGCCGCAACCGGGTCCCGCTCCGGGGCAGGTGACGCTGACCTACCTGGGCACCAGCACCATCCTGATCAGCGATGGCACCACCCATTTGCTCACCGACGGCTATTTTTCCCGGGTATCCATTCCCCAGCTGCTGTTTACCCGACTACAGCCCGATGAGCAGCGCATTGATCAGGTCTTGGAACAGGCCGGGATTACCTCGCTGGACGCATTACTGGTGCTGCACTCCCATTTCGACCACGCCATGGATGTGGCCGTGGTGGCACAGAAAACCGGGGCACAACTGCTGGGCTCCACCTCCACCGCCATGGTGGGCCGCGGCGGGGAACTACCGGAATCGCGAATCACCACGATTGAAACGCATCATCCCTATCAATTTGGTCAATTCACCGTGCGGTTCGTCCCTGCCAGCCATGTGCCACTACCCGCCGCCGTGGAAGCCCTGACCGGCAAGGGCGACATTCCAGCACCGGTGGTTCCCCCTGCACGGGTAGGTGCCTGGGAAGAGGGCCAAAGTTATGGTGTGGTTATCAGCCACCCCAACGGGTCCGTATTGATTCAGGGAAGTTCAGGGGCAGCTCCCGACGCACTGGATGCCTACCAGGCCGACTATGCACTGCTGGCCAGCGCCAGCCTGGGCAAACAATCTGATCACTATCAGCAGTCATTCATGGAGGAAACCGCCAAGGCGGTGGGCGCGCACACCGTGATACCGGTGCACTGGGATGATTTTTTCAGTGAACTCACGCCTGACGTGAAGCCTCTCCCCTGGGGGCTGGACAATATGCATGACTCGTTTCATGCGCTGGCGGATCGGCACGAAGGCGACTTCCTTGTCTTGCCACCCTTTCAACGCTTTACGTTACAGGCACAAAGTCAGCCAGAATCCGGGCAATAACCTCGGGCCGGGTTTCGCGTTTCAGCTGCTCAAGCAATTGCGCCGCCTGGGGCCAGCGCCGGCGCAGGTAACTCAACCACTGTTTTATGCGTCCGGCCAATTGCGCATCAGTGCCGGTACCCGCCACATCCACCCAAAACTGCTGCAGTATCGGCAAGATAGCATTCCAGTCCGACTCCGCGCCATGACGCAACACGGAGACCAGACGGGGGTCGGCCACAGCGCCGCGCCCGAGCATGAGATCCTCACAACCACTTTCCAGGCGGGCGCGGGCCGCATCGTCCGCAGTCCAGATCTCACCATTGGCGATCACCGGAATCGATACCACCTCACGGATGCGCCCGATACGATCCCAGAAGGCCGGCGGTTTATACCCCTGGCGCTTGGTGCGCCCGTGTACCGTCAGCCAGGCAGCACCGGCTTCCACCACCGCCCGTGCATTATCCAGCGCCCGGCCATCATCTTCATTCCCCAGGCGCATTTTCACGGACACGGGCACATTGGTCGGCACGGCCTCACGTACCGCCGCCGTCACCGCATGCACCACCTCTGGCTCATCAAGCAACACGGCACCACCACGATGGCGGTTCACGGTTTTCGCCGGGCAACCAAAGTTCAAATCAATCGCCGGCGCCCCAAGTGACACTGCACGCACCGCATTTTCCGCCATGCAGTCAGGCTCGGAGCCCAGCAGCTGAAGATGCACAGGCGTGCCCGCCCGGGTGCGCGCGCCAAGCTTTAACTCGGGGCACCAGCGATAAAACACCTTCGGCGGCAACAGCAGCCCGCTGACACGGACAAACTCACTGACACACCAATCGTAGTCGCCCACATCCGTTAATGCCTGGCGAACCCAAAAATCCGCCAGGCCCTCCATGGGGGCCAAAATCAATTTCATGGCGCGCATTCTAGGCTACTGCAACGTTGCCGAATACGAGTAATTGCGGGCCAAAATCCATTCAACCTTTCTCCTTCTCCACCACGAACCACACCACAAAACATCCGGCTTTTCTTGCAATAACGGTGTTCATTTGCCACGGTAAATAACAATTTGCGCAAGAATGGACGCTACTCGGGGGCACTCGCACGCCGGAAAATCGGTAGCTGGCGCCCCTGGCAACGTGAGGGAACGCAATGAAAAAAGCATCATTCGCGAGCGCCATCGACACGGCATCACCATGTTTTTTCCTGCATGGTTAACGCCACCAACGCCTTATCGGGAAGGCGCAAGAGGGTACACTGCCGAGAAAGTCTGTCACCTTTTCTCCGGGTTACCGAGTGTTCCATCTCCACGCACCCACCGTCAGTTGCGTGCGTTTTTCTTTCCCTTATTGCGTCGTGGGCGCTGCGCGACACGCTGCCGAAACCCAAACGCGATTACGCAATATTTCGCCTTACACCACCCCACAACTCATAGGCCTGTCGCCTGCCCCGCGCCAGGCCGCACGTTTTTTGCGATAAAAATGAGGGAGAGAAACTGATGAAACAGCAACGTATTTTGCCATTATCGACAGCCCTGCTGGCCGGCTTTGCCGCCCTGCCTGCCCAGGCAGATCTGGAGGTGACGCCCTACGGCTCCCTGCGCATCCAGACAGAAGCCGTTTCTGTCGATCAGGCGCAACCCGGCGAAGACGATTCCTACACCGGGCTTCGGGATGCGTACTCCCGACTGGGTGTCACCGCCAAATATAATGACTTCGAGCATTTCAACATTACCGGCACGGTGGAATTCCCGATTAATTCCGCACGCCTGCAAGCGGAAGACCCGACCTTTTTCCAGGAAAGTTATAAAGGCAACAACAAGCCGCGGGTCGCCGACATTACCGTCGCCCACGACCGCTTTGGTAGCGTGCGCGTCGGTACCCAGTGGCTGGCGTACTACAACAACGTGGCCTACCCGCTGGATTTCTTCAGTTCTTTCTATTCTGGCTACGCCACCCAGGCCACCTTTCGCCGCGACGCGCTCACCTACACCACCCCCAGCATGGGCGGCTTCACGGCCACCGTTTCCGGTGTCGACCTGACGGATCAGCAGGGCACCAGCTATCTGGATACCATGCAGTACGCGCTGTCCTATGCGGTAACCGACTCGCTGGCCTTTGGTATCGGCTACCAGGACAGTGAGCAGGACTCCGCCAAGCATGCCGATCAGGCGGGCATCTCCGCAGCCTGGTCCCCCGGCAACTGGCGCTTCGCCGCCAAGGTGGAACAGCTGCTGACCAACGATGACACCGTGCAGGACGATGACCCGGTGACCTATAACCTGATGGGTTCCTACAGCTGGAACAAGTACACCCTGCGCGCCATGGTCGCCCATGGTGAAGAAACCGATGAAGGCGATGCCTTCTTCCAGGGGGATTCTGCCCAGGTCGGGCTGGACTACCGCCACACCGAGAACCTGAAGTTCTTTGCGGAATACTTCTACGAGGAACTGGGCTACGCCATCTACACCCCCAACTCCGAAAGCTTCAACCCGCTGGCGGGCTACCAGGTGGAAAGCGATGGCCAGGTCTTCACGGTGGGCATGCGGTTTGATTTTTAAGAGCCGCTGGCACCCATCACGCTGCACGCAACAACGCGGTTTAGTGTGATGCGCACCGAAAACCCAACAGGCCGCGCTCGAAACCTCGGCGCGGCCTGTTGGGTTTTACCTGGAAAAATCCCCATGGCTTCTACAGCATGATGCGTGTTGCGCGCACCATGAAGCTTGCTTGATCAGAATCCCCGCCGGTTGACGCAAGCGAAACGCCATAGCTTAGGAGATCAGAGGAAGAAGCAGCCTGCGAGCTCCGGCGGGCCTTTCAATATAATCAGCCACCACGATCGGGTGGAAGCCCCTGTTTAGAACCATTTGGAATCAATCTTCCGGCCCTCTTTTCCCCGCCTGCCTTACCCTATTTATATCAATCACTTAGAATAGATCAGATCAGCTGAACAGTTACCCTGGCCCGGTTTGACCACCACAGCCAGCCCGCAACCTGGAATTGATTCACCACAGCCGCTGCATTACTGTTGCCGCCAGCACAGCCCACTGCAGGGGCAGAGACAGCAAAGACGGGGTCCCGGTGATGGATCCGAGGAGACGCTCATGGCAAAAAACGCAGCCCCCGCGCTGGAAACCTCGCTGGATAGCCTGGAAACCCTGGTGGAACGGATGGAATCCGGTGAGTTGACCCTGGAAGACTCCCTGAAAGCTTTCGAGGAAGGCGTGCGCCTGTCCCGGGAGTGCCAGCAAGCTCTGCAGCAGGCGGAACAAAAAGTCCGCATCCTGCTGGAACAGAGCACAGCAGCCGATCCTGAACCCTTTACCGGTGGCGATAATGAACAGTGAGACGGCGAGCGAATTCGCTGCACTGGACCAACTGACCGACACTGCCAAGGCCCGCCTGGAGCTGGCCCTGGACCACTACCTGCCCACCCAGAGCGCCGCCTCCCGGCTCAGCCAGGCCATGCGCTACGCCGCCCTCAGCGGCGGTAAACGCATTCGCCCCCTACTGGTCTACGGCGCCACCCAGCTGGCAGGCGCGAGTCCGGCCCAGGCCGACGTGCCCGCCGTGGCAGTGGAACTGATCCATGCCTACTCCCTGGTTCACGATGACCTGCCCGCCATGGACGATGACGACCTGCGCCGGGGCCAGCCCACCTGTCACAAGGCTTTCGACGAAGCCACCGCCATCCTTGCCGGCGACACCCTGCACACCCGTGCCTTTGAGCTGCTCGCCTGTCATGGCGACTACCGCAGTGACAGCCGCATCGCCCTGATTCAGCACCTGTGCCAGGCGGCAGGCGTGGACGGCATGGCCGCCGGCCAGATGCAGGACATGCTCGCCCAGGGCCAGCAACAAACCGTGGCAGCATTGGAAGAGATGCATTACCTGAAAACCGGGCGCTTGATCACCGCCAGTCTGCAGCTGGGCTATTTCGCCGCAGAAAAGAACGATCCTGCGCTACTCAACAGCCTCACCGATTTTGGCGATACCATTGGTCTGGCGTTCCAGATTCAGGACGACATCCTCGATGTCATCGGCGGCACCGAGCAGCTGGGCAAGCCCTCCGGCTCCGATGAAAAGCTGCAAAAAAGCACCTTCCCGGCACTTCTCGGCCTGGAGCAAAGCCAGCAACGCGCCCGCCAGTTATGCGAGCAGGCGCAACAGGCTCTGGCTGGCTATGGGCCACGCGCGCTCCCCCTGCAACAATTGGCTCAATACATCATTACCCGGAATCACTGATCCAGCACTGACGATCGCCCCCCCGGACAGTTATACTAGTGCCAGTGGTCCACGCGGAAAGCGCCTGCTTCACACAGCGTTTCGCCCGGACCACAGGCCATTATTCTGCCTTGCACTCATCAGGCTGCATGACCCTATGCCCAAGACGTTTACTCAAATTCCGCTGGCGCGACCTGACACCCCGTTGCTGGATACCCTCAACAGCCCTGCAGACCTGCGGCAGCTGCCGGCATCCCAACTGGAGCGCGTGGTCGATGAATTACGCGAATATCTGCTCTATGCGGTAGGTCAGTGTGGCGGGCATTTCGGTGCTGGCCTCGGCGTGGTCGAACTGACCGTTGCCCTGCATTACCTGTATCACACTCCTGATGACAAACTGGTCTGGGATGTGGGCCACCAGTGTTACCCCCACAAGATCCTCACCGGGCGCCGCGAATCACTGACCAGCATCCGCCAGGCCGGCGGCCTGTCCGGCTTTCCCAAGCGCAGCGAATCCGAATACGACACCTTCGGCGTGGGCCACTCGTCCACTTCCATCAGCGCCGCACTGGGCATGGCACTGGGCGCGGAAATGGCCGGCAGTGACCGCCGTGCCGTGGCCATCATCGGTGACGGCGCCATGACCGCCGGTCAGGCGTTTGAAGCCATGAGCCACGCGGCACATACACGCTCCAATCTGCTGGTCATCCTCAACGACAACAACATGTCGATTTCCCATAATGTGGGCGGGCTATCCAATTATTTTGCGCGCATCTGGGCCAGCAAGAGCTATATCGCCCTGCGTGAAGGTGGCAAGAAAGTGCTTTCCACCATGCCGGCGGCCTGGGATTTCATCCGCCGCACTGAAGAAAGCATGAAGAACATGGTCAGCCCCGACATGCTGTTCGAGGCCATCGGCTTCAACTACATCGGCCCCATCGACGGCCACAATGTGGATGAGCTGGTACGCACCCTGGGCAACCTGCGCGACCTGGAAGGGCCGCAGCTGCTGCACATCTATACCACCAAGGGCAAAGGCTTTGCGCCCGCAGAAGTCGACCCGGTGGGCTACCACGCCATCAACAAGATCGAACCCAAACCCAAGGTTCAGGTGGCCGTCCCGCAAAAGCCGAAACTGCCCAAGTACCAGGATATCTTCGGCCAGTGGCTGTGCGATATGGCCGCGCAGGATCCGCGCCTGGTGGGCATCACCCCCGCCATGTGTGAAGGCTCCGGCATGGTGGAATTCAGCCGCCGCTTCCCGGAGCGTTACCACGATGTGGCCATCTGTGAGCAACACGCGGTCACTCTGGCCGGCGGGCTGGCCTGTGAAAACCAGAAACCGGTGGTAGCCATTTATTCCACTTTCCTGCAGCGCGGCTATGATCAGCTGATCCACGATGTGGCCCTGCAGGAACTGGATGTAACCTTCGGTCTGGACCGGGCCGGCCTGGTGGGCGAGGACGGCGCCACCCATGGCGGCGTGTTTGATCTGGCCTACCTGCGCACCGTGCCGAACATGATTATCGCGGCCCCTTCCGACGAGAACGAATGCCGCCAGCTGCTCTATTCAGCCTATCTGCACGAAGGGCCGGCAGCGGTACGCTATCCGCGCGGCACCGGCACCGGCGCCACCATCGAAGAAACCATGACCGCCCTGCCCATCGGCCAGGCGCGCACCCTGCGCGAAGGCCAGCACGTGGCCATACTGGCCTTTGGGGCACTGGTGCCGGCCGCGCTTGAAGCCGCCGACGCGCTCAATGCCACCGTGCTGGACATGCGCTGGGTGAAACCCCTGGACCGGGATGCCATCCTCCACGCCGCCGCGCAGCACACCTTGCTGGTCACCGCAGAAGACCATCAGCAGATGGGGGGCGCAGGCTCGGCCGTGAATGAACTGCTGCACGAGGAAGGCGTAGTGCTGGATGTACTGAACCTGGCCCTGCCGGATCACTTCATTCATCACGGCAAGCGGGATGTGTTACTGGCCGAAGCGGGCCTGGATGCAGAGGGCATTGAGCAACAGATCCGCAAACGCCTGAACCGCCAACAGACCCTTCGCGAAGCCCGGGAGCGCTAGCTCCGCCCCGGCAAAGTCACGGGAAAGCAACAACAGAAAGGGGAGCGATCATCGCTCCCCTTCGTCGTTCTTGCGCTCCTTGACCAAGCGCACCGCAGGCGGCGCCTGGTAAATTCGCCAGTCATCCCGTCCGCCTTGTTTGGCCAGATAGAGGGCCCGGTCCGCAGCCTCCAGCAAGTCTCCAGCACTGTGCCGGTCGCCGGGAATCATCGTGGCCACGCCAACACTGACCGTCACTTCGTTCATTTGCGGATTATCCGCATGGGGGATGGCCAGTGAGCGCACGGAACGACATAGCCGAGACGCCAGCTGCTGCGCCTCCACTTCATCGGTTTCCGGGTACAACAGCACGAACTCCTCCCCACCAAAGCGAGCCACCAGATCCCCCCCGCGACGGCTGTAGCGATGGAATTCCGCTGACAGCTTCTGTAGGCAAAGATCTCCTTGCAGATGGCCGTAGTGGTCGTTGTAGGCCTTGAAGCGGTCCACATCCACCAACATTACGGTCAGCGGCTGTCCACTGCGTTTGCAACGCCGCCACTCCCGGTCGAAGGCTTCATCGAAAAAGCGCCGATTGGCCAGCCCCGTGAGGCTGTCTTCCCGGCTAAGCCGATGCAGACGTTCTGCCAATGCCTGGGTACGACGTTGCTGGCGTTGTAGCTGGCGCTGGTTGAAAAAAAGCAGCCGATCACGCACTTCCGAGGAATAGCACAGGAACATCCCCAGCAAACTGATCCCGGTATAGGTACGGTGGAGCACCTGCCAGTCCAGCCCCTGGCCCAGCTTTTCAGCAATCAGTGCCCCCACCAGGCCACCGCCCCAGCCCGCCAGCACGGCCACGGTAAAGCGCAGCCCGACCATGGCATAGATGATCACCAGGGCATAAATAACAGACACATGAGCCAACTGAATGGCGCCGCTGTCGCGCATGAAGCCGGGAATAGCCACGGACAGCGCCACGGCAAGAAAGCTGCCGACACCGGCATAGAGAGGGAAAAAACGATCCAGCGCGCGCACCTGTGCGAGCAGGCCCGCCACCAGCACAATGATCCCCACCCAGATATAGGTGGACAACCACCAGCCACGAATCTGCTCCGGCGCCAACGCATAAATGCCGGTGATCAGCAGCATGTAGAGCAACAGGATATAGAAGGCATTGACCCGGAAGCTTTCCACCGCCTCCTGGCACTGATAGTCCCGGTACTCCCCTTCCAGGCGCCGGGGGAAGCGCAACCAGCGCACTCCTGGCACCACCACCCGTCGTGAGCGCGGGTCCGTGTCTGACATTGCAAGTCCTTTGCGAATGAATCTTCCTGCAGGTTAAAAGTTAACCTTCAGGAGCGCCATTCCTTTGGCTCCAGCGGTAGTGACAAAACGATATCAGGTAAATATGGCAGGAAATTGCCAGATCAGTAATTGCACCACGACCGCGGCATAAACCCCTGCCAGCAAGTCATCGACCATGATTCCCAGGCCTCCGGCCACCCGCCGGTCCAGCCAGCCAATAGGCCAGGGCTTGATAATGTCGAACACCCGGAACGCCACAAACCCGGCCAGCGCCCCCCAGGGTGTGATCGGCACGGCAATCATGGTGATCAGCAGGCCCGCGATTTCATCCCAGACAATGCCCGGGTGATCATGCACATGCATATCATCGGAGGTCTTCCCGCACAGGTAGGGCCCCACGGCGATCACCGCTGCAGTCACCGCCAGATACCCCCACAGGGGCAGCTGGGCACACAACCACCAGATCGGCATGGCCGCCACCGTACCAAAGGTACCCGGCGCAATAGGCGCCAGCCCGGACCCGAAGCCGAAGGCCAGGAAGTGCACCGGGTTACGCATACTGGGGCGTTGAAATTCCATGTTATTCCTCGCGGGCTCGGTCTCGGCAATCTCTTTGGATTTTGTAGGGTTTAGCGTGCAGCCATGTTGCGTCTTGCTTGCAGGCGTCTCTTGTCAAAAATGCTGCCAGCCAGTAACGGTCAGAGTACGCACCGCCCCATCGCGCTGGCGTAAACGCATACCGGGTTGCGCCTCGATTCGACCCAGGCAATAACTGCCCTGCGGAACCGGTTTTGATGGCGGCAAGGTAAACAATAGCAGATAGTCATCACCGCCCTGCAGCTGCAAGGCTCTCTGCTTATCGACGCTACACCCGGCCAGCACAGATGGATCATCCGGCAGCGCCGCCTCGTCCAGGCAGGCACCCAGCTCACCCGACGCCTGCAGGATATGGTTCAGATCCGCCAGCACACCGTCAGAAATATCGATGCAGGCACTGGCCTGACCACGTAGCGCCATACCCAGCTCCCACTGCGGACGGGGCCGACGGAAATGGCCCACGGCAGGGCCGTGACGCTGCCCGGCCTGCCACTGCTCCAGCCCAAGCAAGCCGGCCCCCGTCACGCCGCCTACACAGATCTGATCCCCCGCACGGGCACCATCACGACGCAACGCCAGCCCCGGAGGCACGGCCCCGGTAGCCTGGATCGAGACCGACAGGGGACCACGGGTGATATCCCCTCCAACCAGGCTAATCCCAGCCTGGTCGGCCAGCTCAAACAGCCCCCGGGAAAAGCCTGCCAACCAGTCTGCCTCCACCTCCGGGAGTGTCAGGGAGAGCAAAAACCAGAGCGGTGTCGCCCCCATGGCCGCCAGATCCGAAATATTCACCGCCAGGCAGCGATAGCCCACATCGGCCGGGGCCATATCAGCGGGAAAGTGACGGTCGACCAGACTGGTATCCTGAGTCATTACCAGTTGCTGGTCGGCGGGAGGGGTCAACAAGGCGCCATCGTCACCGGGGCCCAACACCACGGAGCCCCCCTGACGATGGTGAAAATAACGCCGGATCAGGGAGAATTCGTCCAGGGAGCCAGACACTGACGGTTGCGGCGGCGATTGAGAGAAGTCGGCAGGATCAGTCATGGCAGAAGCATAACGCGGCTTGCCCGCAGAACGCACGGGCAGGCCAACGCTAGCAGCGGGTATCAGTCACGGGGGCGGCGTTCCGACGCTTCCGCATAACGCAACTGGCGCGCCAGCTTGTCGAGCACCCCATTCACGTACTTGAAGGAATCTTCTGCGCCAAACACCTTGGCCAGTTCAATGCCTTCGTTGATCACCACCCGGTAAGGCACATCCTGGCGTTCCTTCAACTCGAAGGCGCCGAGTCGCAGAATCGCTTTTTCCACCTGGGACAGCTCTTCCACACGCCGATCCAGATAGGGCGTGAGCTGCTCGTCCAGCGCTTTCACCTGGCCCAGCACCCCGTGCAGCAGATCATGAAAGTATTCACGGTCCACCTTGGCAAAATCCTGATTCGCCAGAAACTGGGCTTCAATGTCGCTCACGGCAGCACCGGCCAGCTGCCACTGGTACAGCGCCTGAAGGGTGAAACGACGCGCCTTGCGACGGGCACTGGGTGTAGATGGATTGTTCATGCGACCTCAGATAACGGAAAACGATGCCGGGCGCCTGCGCCCAGCGCCGCGCCCCTGGAATTACAGGGCTTTAAACAGCGACACCATTTCCAGTGCGCACAGGGCGGCTTCCGCCCCCTTGTTACCGGCCTTGGTGCCGGAGCGTTCGATGGCCTGCTCAATGGTGTCCACGGTCAGCACGCCGAACGCCACCGGGGTACCGGTGCTGTTCTGAACCGAGGCAATGCCCTTGGCGGCTTCGCCGGCCACGAACTCAAAGTGGGCAGTGCCACCACGGATCACCGCGCCCAGCGCAATCACCGCGTCATAGCTACGCTTCTCGATGACCTTTTTCACCGCCACCGGCATTTCCCAGGCACCGGGTACACGGATGATTTCGATATCGTCACGGCTCACCCCGTGACGCACCAGCGCATCCACGGCACCGTCCAGCAGGGCTTCCACCACAAAGCTGTTAAAGCGCGCCACCACGATACCGTAACGGCCACCCACGTTGCTCAGAGTACCTTCGAGAGTCTTGATGTTTTGCATGTGTCTTGTCCTGATCATTGGTCGCACCTGGCAAGGCAGGAGCGTCCAGTGGTTTCGATTAGCTGCTTGACGCCGAAAGCCCAATGCCCAACGCTAAAATCGCAAGCATCAGGCCTGAGGCGTCAGGCATCGGGCGTCTCATTCAACTATCCGCGTCCACGTACTCGGTGATTTCCAGGTCGAAACCACTCAACGCGTTGAATTTCATCGGGGAGCTGAGCAGGCGCATTTTGCGCACGCCCAGTGCCTTCAGAATCTGGGAACCGGTGCCGATGTTGCGGTACGCACGGGACTCGCCCTTGGGCTTGCCAGCGGTGCCGCCGAAGAAAGCATCCAGGCGCTCGACGATATCGTTGGAGGCGTAATCCTGGCCCAGAATAATCACCACCCCGGCATCCGACTGGGAAACCGTTTCCAGCACCCGGTGCATGTTCCAGCCGGTGCGGCCATTCATCTTGGCGCTCATCAGATCACGCAGCGGGTCCACCTGATGCACCCGTACCGTGACCTCTTCGTCTTCACTGATCTCGCCTTTCACCAGCGCCACGTGGGTCAAGCCGTCCACGGTGTCTCGGAACGCCACCAGGCGAAAATCGCCGTACCAGGTATCCAGCTCGTGGTCAGACACCTGCTCGATGGTCTGTTCGTTCAGGGCGCGATACTGGATCAGGTCGGCGATGGTGCCGATCTTCAAGTCGTGCTCTGCAGCAAACACTTCCAGGTCTTCCCGGCGCGCCATGGAGCCATCTTCATTCATCACTTCGCAGATCACCCCGGACGGCTCACAACCGGCCAGCGCCGCCAGATCGCAGGACGCTTCGGTGTGACCGGCACGGCGCAGCACGCCACCCGGCTCCGCCATCAGCGGGAAGATGTGACCCGGCTGAACAATGTCATAGGCGCGGGCATTGCGGGCTACGGCCGCCTGCACGGTGCGGGCACGGTCGGCGGCAGAGATCCCGGTGGTCACCCCTTCGCGGGCTTCAATAGACACCGTGAACTTGGTGCCAAAACCACTGCCATTGCTCTGCACCATCAACGGCAGATCCAGCAACTCACAGCGCTCGCGGGACATGGGCATGCAGATCAGGCCACGGCCGTACTTGGCCATGAAGTTGATGGCTTCAGCAGTCACATGCTCCGCCGCCATCACCAGGTCGCCTTCGTTCTCCCTGTCCTCATCGTCCATCAGAATAACCATCTTTCCCTGACGGATATCTTCGATCAGTTCTTCAATACTGTTGAGTTGCATACAATTGCTGCCTTCAATTCATCTGCGGTCAATAACGCACCGCCGCCGCAGACTTTCTGCCAGCCGGCCTTGCGTCTGACGTCCGACGTCTGACGTCAGACGCCTTTGATAAACCCGTTTTCCGCCAGGAACGCCATGGAAATCCCCTCGGAAGTGGGCTCGGCGGCCTTCTCTCCCAGGAGCAGACGTTCCAGATAGCGGGCTATGATATCAACTTCCAGGTTCACTGGCGTCCCCACCTGCCATTGGCCGATGGTGGTGACCTCCTGGGTGTGCGGAATAATGTTCAGGGAAAACACCGCTCCGGCCACACTGTTCACCGTCAGGCTGATGCCATCGACGGTGATTGAACCCTTGTGGGCAATGTACTTGGCCAACTCCGCCGGTGCCTCGATATCGATACGCACCGAACGGGCATCCTGCTTCATCTCGACAATCTTGCCCAGGCCATCCACATGACCGCTGACCAGGTGGCCACCCAGTCGGGAGGACGGAGTCAGGGCTTTTTCCAGGTTCACCGTGCTGCCCACGCTGATTTGCGCCAGCGAGGTCAGCGACAGCGTTTCCCCGGATACATCCGCCTCAAAGGCACCACCAGGCAACGCGGTGGCGGTAAGGCATACGCCGTTCACTGCGATGGAGTCGCCCAGCTGCACATCGGAAAAGTCCAGCCCTTCGCTCTTGATCAGCAAGGTCACATCGCCGCCTTTCGGGGTCATGGCGGCCACCTTGCCCATGGATTCGATAATGCCGGTAAACATGTAAACTCTCCTGCGTCAGGCTCGCAGACCAGACACGTCGGTATTGAGTCGAAAGTTTAAAGTTCAAAGTTGAAAAGCGCGGGCAGAGCCTTGCCTGTTGTCCGTTCCGCGCCCGCGTTCACCGGTAATCGCGACGCCAACCACTCAACCTCGCACCGCCCTCATCTGCGTTTTAACTTTCAACTTTGAACTTTAAACTCATTACGCCGGAACCAGCGTCAAACGCAGATCATCGCCAATCTGGCGCACATCCTGCCAACGCAACGCCACCTTCTCGCTCATGCTGGCCAACTGCGGCAGCCCCAGTAACGGCCGGGCTGACGAGCCCAACAGGGCCGGTGCCATATAGACGAGAATTTCGTCGAACAGGCCCTCACGAACAAACGCACCGGCCAGCGTGGCGCCACATTCTACCAGCACTTCATTACATTCGCGCCGGTTCAATTCGATTAGCAACTGCTGCAGGTCGATCCCGGAGCCAGAGGCCGGCAAGTGCATGACCTCAGCTCCGGCGGATTCCAGCGCATTCTGGCGCCCCGGGTGCTGTTCCCCAGCCACCAGCAGGCAATGCCCCGGCGCACTGACCACCGGCACATCCGGCGGCGTGCGCAGGGTTCTGTCCAGAATCACTCGCAACGGCTGGCGCACCCAGTCACGGCCCGTCTGATTATGGTCTCCCGGCTTGCCGTGATAGTCCGCCAGGGTCCATTGCGCCGGGCGTACCGTATAGGAAGGCCGATCCGCCAGCACCGTCCCCACACCGGTGACCACCGCTGAACTGCGGGCCCGCAGGCGCTGCACATCTTCCCGCGCCGCCGGGCCGGTGATCCACTGGGACTCCCCACTAGCCATGGCCGTGCGGCCATCCACACTGGCGGCAATCTTGATGCGAATATAAGGTCGCTGCCGGGTCATCCGGGCAATGAACCCCGGATTCAATTCCCGGGCCTGCGTTTCCAGCAATCCCGACGCCACCGCAATGCCGGCATCCGCCAGCCGTTGCAGCCCCTGCCCCGCCACCTGGGGATTGGGGTCCTCCATGGCCGCAACAACCCTCGCCACCCCGGCGTCCACCAGCGCATCCGCGCAGGGGCCGGTACGCCCGGTATGGGAGCAAGGTTCCAGAGTGACATAGGCCGTGGCTCCCTGAGCCCGATCGCCAGCCGCCGCCAGCGCATGACGCTCGGCATGGGGCTCGCCGGCCCGGGCATGAAAGCCCTCACCGACCACGGCGCCATCACGCACCAGCACACACCCCACTCGTGGGTTAGGGTCCGTGGTGTAGAGGCCTTGGCGCGCCAGTTGCAGCGCCCGGCTCATAGACTGATGGTCGGCAGCAGAAAAGCTCACGACTCTTTCGGCTCGTCCAACGTGTCTCCCAACTTACCACCGGCTTTTTTCAGGCGGTCCACTTCAGCGGAAAACTCGGAAATGTCCTGGAAGCTGCGGTACACCGACGCAAAACGCACATAGGCCACATCGTCCAACTGTTGCAGCTCTTCCATGACAAACTCGCCCAACTCCCGGGCCGGCAGCTCCCGTTCGCCGGTGGCACGCAGACGGTGACAAATCCGGCTGATTGCGGCTTCCAGGTCTTCCATGCTCACCGGCCGTTTCTCCAGCGCCCGCAGCATGCCCGCACGCAGCTTGGCCTCATCGAACGGCTGGCGGGTGCCATCGGTTTTCACCAGGCGCGGCATCACCAGCTCTGCTGTTTCAAAGGTGGTAAAGCGCTCGGTACAGCTCAAGCACTCACGGCGACGACGGATCTGCACCCCATCCGCAACCAGACGGGAGTCGATCACCTTGGTGTCCTGGGCGGAGCAAAACGGGCAGTACATGGGAACCCCAGTTGACAGTTGATAGTTGACAATTGACAGCTAAAACCTTGAAACCCGATTATCTGCGAGTTTTGGTGGTTTTGATAATTGCCGTCAATATCTTCAATAACTCTTTGGCGTCAGCCATAACCGGCTGACCAGACGAAGGCTCCAAATAGCCGGACTCCATCAACAACTCCAGCCAATATTCCGTTTCATTAGCCTCTTTCAGAGCGATAGACAATTTATGCACGAAGTCTGCACGACTCTCGGCCTGCTCTGCTTCCCTGACCAAGGCTCCAATTGCTGTTCCGCTGCGCAGCAATTGCTTACTTAATATGTATTCTCGCTTCTGCTCTTGCAGATACTGATAAACCTTTATCATCCGCAAAGCAAAAGCGCGGGATTTCTCCCGCGCTGCATACTTTCTCGTCATCCGTGACTCTACGTATTGTTTGCTTTTCGCTGTCAACTATCCACTGTCAACTGTCAACTCATCTTCTACCGCTCATAAACCGGCAACCGCGCACAGATTTCCTTCACCTTGCCTTTCACACTCTCAATCACAGACTCATCGCCCATATTGTCGAGGATGTCGCAAATCCAGCCAGCCAATGCCTTGGCATCCGCTTCGTCAAAACCACGACGGGTGATGGACGGGGAGCCGATGCGCAGGCCAGAGGTGACGAACGGGGAACGCGGGTCGTTGGGCACGGCGTTCTTGTTCACGGTGATGTTGGCGCGGCCCAGGGCGGCGTCGGCATCTTTACCGGTGATGTCCTGCTTGATCAGGCTGAGCAGGAACAGGTGGTTTTCGGTGCCGTTGGATACCACGTCGAAACCCCGCTCGATGAATACGCCGGCCATGGCCTGGGCGTTCTTCACTACCTGCTGCTGGTAACCCTTGAAATCCCCCTGCATGGCTTCCTTGAAGCAGATCGCCTTGGCGGCAATCACGTGCTCCAGTGGGCCACCCTGGCCACCGGGGAACACGGCAGAGTTGATCTTCTTCTGAATCTCTTCGTTGGCCTTGCCCATGATCAGGCCGCCACGGGGACCACCCAGAGTTTTGTGGGTGGTAGTGGTGGTGATGTCGGCAATACCCACCGGGCTGGGGTAGACGCCTGCGGCAACCAGACCGGCCACGTGGGCCATGTCCACCAGCAGGATCGCGCCCACTTCGTCGGCGATGTCACGGAAACGCTGCCAGTCCACCACCTGGGAGTAGGCAGAGAAGCCCGCCACGATCATTTTCGGCTTGTGCTCGCGGGCCAGGGAGGCCACCTGCTCGTAATCGATCAGGCCGGTCTCGTTGTCCAGGCCGTACTGGATGGCATTGTAGGTCTTGCCGGAGAAGTTCGGCTTGGCGCCGTGGGTCAGGTGACCACCCGCGTCCAGGCTCATGCCCAGCACGGTGTCGCCCGCTTTCAGCATGGCCATGTAAACCGCGCCATTGGCCTGGGAACCGGAATGCGGCTGCACGTTGGCCCAGTCGGCGCCGAACAGCTCACAGGCGCGATCAATCGCCAGCTGCTCAACCACATCCACGTTCTCGCAACCGCCGTAGTAACGCTTGCCCGGGTAGCCTTCGGCGTACTTGTTGGTCAGTACGGAGCCCTGGGCTTCCATGACCCTCGGCGAAGCATAGTTTTCAGACGCAATCAGCTCGATATGCTCTTCCTGACGACGCTCTTCGGCCTCGATGGCCGCTTTGATTTCCGGGTCAAACTCGGCGATGGACATGGATTTCGGGAACATGGGCTACCTGTCAACGTGCTAAGAGTGGATTGGGGCGCATATTCTACCCAAAACCCGGCGGGTTGGCACATGAAGGCTTTTCATTTCTCAATGACCCTACACCGGACTTGAGACGCCCCTACCCCCAAGAGACATGGGGCACCCTTATTTATCAGAGGTCGGCAAGGCTGCCTACACAAAAATCCCGACAGGGGATTGCAATAAGAATTTGCGGGAAAAAACGACTCCAGGTGAAATCGGGCATCTCTGGATGCGCCGTTCAGGGTAGCGCTACAGACAATATTCTTCAGTGCATCGGGGATATTTATGAAGCCCCACGCCGTCCCGAACACTGAGGCCTGGACATTACCGAGCTGTGCCGACGGCTGAGCGCCCAATCCAGCAGCATCCATGTGGAAGACTATCACCAGAATACGCGGCACATGATGGTCTGCCCAAAGTCGCTGAACCGTCCTACCGGCTGGGCATGGCCAAATACGACCCCGTCTACCAGCTTCAGAGTCGCGGCCCCATTAGTAAAGTTGGCCTTGTCTCCCGGCACGACGAAGCCAGATTCGCCACCCACTCTTAACTACCGCCTCATCGTCAAACCCAACGATCTGTGCCCCCCATCTGCTGGAGCCTCTCACTCCACTCTGGTACAGACCAAGCAGAGCTTCAGGGCCTACTACCCGGAAGACGACCAGAAGCTGCAGAATCAGGCAGTCAGCCTGCAACACCCGGACCAAAGCCACCCGCTTACCGTGGTCGGCATGCCTTGCCACAAAGCGTCTCACTCAGGGCTTGGTCCGACAGAACCGGAGCAAAATCCCGGAGCCCCCCCTCCCTTCAACGCCGCCGTGGAACGGCTGATCCACACTTTCGGCCTGAGCCGCAAGAAAGCCGGCACTGAGAGGCGGCATGATCAACATCACCCAAATGGGGGATGTTGTGAAGTTTTTTTTCCAATAAGATCCCTCCCGGTTTGCCATTTTTCATTATTAATAAAACTGGGGAAAAATAATGAAGCTACGCACGCTTGCGGCTGCGGTTTCAGCCGCCACCCTGCTGCCATGTCTGGCTAACGCCGAGATCCATGATGCCCGTGCCATGGCACGTGGAGGCGCGGGGATGACCATGGGGGAGTACAATCAGGCGCTTTACAACCCGGCCCTGATCAATACCTACGACGATAAAGATGCATTCAGCTTCGCCCTGAATGTGGGCGCCATCGCCTACGATCAGGATGGCATGGTTGATGAGCTGGACGACTTCAGTGACCAGATTGAAGACTTGGAGGACAACCCTCCACCAGCAGGGCCGGAGAGAGATGACGCCATTGATGAGGCGGAAGGCACACTCCAGTCACTCAGTGACAAGCAACTCCAGCTGGATGCCGGCGGCGCCGTTATGGTGGGCGTACCCAATCGCTTTATGCCCGCCGCCTTCGTGAGCCGCGCAAAAGCGTCCGCAGGCGTCAGCACAACCTATATAGATAGTGACCGCCAGGTATTGGAAGACATTGCTGATGGCGCAGCGGATGAAGATGACCTGCAATCCACGGCGGACTCTTCCCTGGTATGGGTACACGAATACGGCCTGATGGGCGGGCATAATTTCGATATTCGTGGCACCACCCTGGAAACCGGCGCTACAGTAAAAGTCCAGACGATCGAACTGATCCACTATTCAGCCACCCCCTCGGCCTTCGAGGCCGATGACATGACCGATTCTGACAACCTCGAATCACACACCAATCTCAATCTGGATCTCGGGGCCCTTGCTCGCCTGGGCGACAAGAAGCAGTACATTGTTGCGGCAACCATTGAGAACCTTATCCCAAAGACTTTTTCCGGGCCCAATGACACTGAGTACAAAATGGCGCCTGTCATCACCACCGCATTCGGCTTTCAATACAATAACTGGATGAAGCTGGAAGCCAATATCGACCTGACCAAACGCAATGGTTTCGAGTTATTGGAAGATACCCAGTACCTGCGAGCTGGCGCTGAATTTTCTGCTGGCCGCCATATTCATTTACGCGCCGGTTATCGCACGGATATTCAGAGCAATGTCTCCAACCTGGTGACAGCGGGCATCGGCATCACGCCCTTTGACCGATTCAATATCGACCTGAGTGCCGCCGTCGGCGAAGGCGACACCTTGGGCGCGGCATTACAACTGGGTTTCAAGATTTAAACTGGGGGAAACAAGATGAAATCAACACAGAAATGGACACTGGCGATGGTCGTTGCTCTCAGCGGACTGGCGCTAAGCGGTTGCAAGCTCACAGATGTCACCGATGACGATGACGAAGACAACACCACAGCAGCCGTATTGCTACAGGGCAGCGTAACAGATGCCTATGGCAATCCCGCCTTGGGGGCAACCGTAGACATCAAGGATGCTCACGGTGATCGCAAGCGCCTGACAACAGATAACAACGGCCATTTCATCTGGAGTGATGAGTTCGACGAAGATGATGAGGATGCCCACCACCCATTCTTCGGCCTGCAGGCCCCCGTTCTGGTGCGGGCCACTCTGAACGGAGAAGAAAATGCCGAGTACTACAGCGTACTGTGCAACACCGTGTACGCATCCGGCAACCGGGTCAATGCCAATGCCCTGACCCATTACACCATGGAGCAAACCTCCGGCATTTCCCCGGATTTGTTCGACAACTGGGATAACTGGGAGCAGAACCCTCAAAACGATTACTGCAACCAGGACTTTGCGGATCAACTAACGAAAATCGCTGGCACTATGGGGGGATTCAACTTCTTCAACACCGCTATCCTGCCAGAAGCGATTCAAGCAGGTCTGGACGAGCTATCCGAAAACGACACTATTACAATTGGAGCGCTCAGTAATGTCGAGGACAGCCTGGGAAGCCTGCACGCTGGCTACCCTGTCCAATGGTCACTCACCTATAGCGGCACGGTCGATGGCGAAGCTCTATTCGGCAATGAGCCCTACACCATGAATGAGGCGATCACTATTCAACAACTGAAAGACAAAATTCTTGAGCTGGTCGATGCAGAGAGCGCTCAAGTCAACTCCTTGAATATCAAGGAATTGACCGGGACACGGCTGGGCGATGAAGGCACCGAGATTACTGCCAGCCTGAGTGGCACGGTTGACGCTCTCGGGCTAAGTAAAGATTTCGATCTGGAGCTCCACTTTTCCGCCAGCGCCTTTGATTATTAACCCGGTTATACATTTGGTTTTTCGTAGGTGCAGCGCTTGAGCCGCGCACCTACTGAGAACGAAATCATGCCAGGCGAAACACTCCCAAGAGCGGAGGCTCTTCCCGCTCTTGGGGCTGCTGCGGCCAGACATGAGAGCATCACCCGACTTGGACTCAAGTTTAATCAACCATGGTTATCTCGGCGAAGATAGGCTTAGGGGGCTCTGAATAACTCCTTGCATGCTCAGTCTTTCAGGCTGGTTCGTAATCTAGGCACAATTTTGAAGGTGTATGTCCATCCATCGAGAAATTGTAACGACGAGTGCGGGCCAGCCTGGAAGACCCGGAGGGCGCGGCCTGAAGCGCCCATCTGCTGTGCCTTGCCTCTAGGAAAGGGAACCACCCTGTCCGTCGAGACAAGACACAACAGCTGCACGCTTCAGGTCTCGCTGAGCACGCAAGGAGTTATTCAGAGGCTCCTTAGGTTGACCTCTACCCTGCTACTCCACCTGTGTCGGAGCGCGCTTGCAAAATCAACATTTTGCGCACCATTACTACCAAACGTAACGATAGCCCAGCTGCACAGTCAGACTCCTCGCCTCCGCCAGATCCCAGTCATCCGAGCCAAGCTGCGCATGCCAGCGCTGATCATCATCAGCGACCCCCAGCAACCACTGTCGATCACGTAATTCATGCCCCAGATAGGGGTTACCCGGAACCTGAGTCAGGCTCACCCCAGGGCGCACCCACAAACGATCCAGGAAATACTCGGCATCCACAGACCACCGCCAGTCACCCTGGTCTTGCCAATAATTTCCCAGCATGTAGGTCGACAACCTCTGCTGGTAATCCTCTATATCACGCACACCACTGAACGCAGGGTCCAGTCGCACCACTCCCGGATTGTTACGGCTGACCGTATTAAAGGTTCCACGAGTGTACGGCGCATCACGCCACCACATGCGACCATAGAGATCCTGTATTTCCAGATTGGCACCTCTTTCCTCTCCCTCCCAGCCCAACAAAAGGTCAACAGCCACCCCTCTGCCAGACGGCCTGTCAAACTGGTGGTCCAGCAGCAGATCTTGCGAGTAGCGGTAATCCAGCTCTGCCTGGCCGGAAAGGTCGCCATTTTCGTTACGCAAAAAACCATTCAGGCTGCCATCCTGAAACTGCCACCCCGACAGCAAAGAAACAGCTGGTTCGACAAAAAAGCCGCCGGAAGTCCACTGCCAGGAGAGCTTCACTCCCTGCGCACGCATATGCCAGGCATCCAGACGAACCGGTACGTCTCCTGCTGGCTCCGGCAAATCGTTCTCCGACCGGTAATACAGGTCCGCCGTTTCATTGTTGAATTTCAGGGTATAGTCATACCGTTGTGTATAACCAATTCGCCATGCCCCCTGTCGCACCCCGATATCCAGTCGATTCCGGGTCCAGGCAATATCTCCCTTGTGCAGGTCACCATCCCATTCATTCGTAAATCCCTCGATAGCCATGGGTTCACTAACGGAACGGCTGGTAACGGCGACATCAAGCCCCACCGCTTCCGCCCCCATCGTTGCCAGCAATGTAAGATAAATAATATTTCGCATAACGAAAAAGGGCCGCCCTGCGGCGGCCCCCTTTAACCCTTCGGTTTATTTTTAATACAGGGATTCGATAGTGTTATCAATCCAAGTAATGATGTACTGCCCGTTTTCATCGCGGAAGGTTCCATATACGGTGCCGTCCTTACGAATTTCACCGGTTGCCGTTTCGGCACTGTCATCAAACTCTACGGTCATAACAGTACCTTCACCATCTTCCAGGGTAACGGTGCGACTACCTTCACCGGAATATGGATAGACAACCTTGAGTGAATCACCATCCCAGGCCAGATCAAGCGTTGCCTCACCCAGCTCATAGCCTGTGCGAGTGGCCACCAACTTGACATCCATTTCCGGCAGGTTGGCTGACAGTTTTCCAGCCGTCTCTACGCGGAGTGTGCCGGTCAGATAACGACCTTCTGCATCAAAGTCCATATCTGACTCATCCAGATGCGCGACTGCGGTATCTCCATCAGCGGGGAACAGGGACGTTCCTGCATAATCATCATAGAAATCATCCGGGCCCACCTGATACCAGCCTTCACCTGTCACATAGGCACGCATACCATCCAGATACCAATCTGCATCAGCGGTGAAGAAGTTGCGAATATTGCTATCGAAATCTTCATGCTGAGAATCAATCCAGGCAATGCACTGACTATCATCATGCCACCAGGTATACATCGAACCCGCTTGCTCAGGATCGGCACAAGCCTCCTCACTGTCGACACCCTCTGCGACCACGTTATACCCGCCTACCCAATACTCGTTATTCGCTGGGCAAGAAGCATCACCGGAGGTGGAAATACATTCTGAAGTAATAGTGAATTCGGACCACTCCCACGATTCTCCCTCGCCATTGACCGTTTCTTCCAGAGAGAACGCCACCTCAGCCTGATTCTCACCAGAGCCGATGGTTACCGACAAAGCGTTATTTTCCTCGTCATAGCTATAGCTGACCAGATCACGCTCCAGGCCTTCCTGGTAGAAACCGAACTGGCTAGCGTTGGAAACGGTCAGCAACACATTGGCATCAAGGCTATTGCCAGTGGCTGCCTCTTCAAACTTGCCATTTAGAGCGAGTTTCTCAGGCATCGGCAGCAGGATTTCAGGCATGGGAGTGTTCAGCGACTTCTGTTTGCTGGACTCACGAACAACGACTTCCACCCCACCGTTGAAGGTCAATTCGTTGTTGGTCAGCTCCGCGCTCACATCCAGTGCCACCCGCTTGATGGCATCTTCCGGCTCACTTTCGTCATCGGCGATAAAAGTATTGTTCAGCTCGACAACCAGGCTGGAGCCTTCGTTCACCGTAAAGCTGGCGACATCAGGAATCGCGGCCAAACCATCAATGGATAGTGTATTTACACCCGCATTGAGACCGATGCCAGTTTCACCATCACCTGCGACAGTCGGCAACGTCACCCCCAGATTCACTGAAACCTGGTCACCAACGGTGCCATCATCGCCATCCAGGTCGAAGGTAGCGGAGCTTACTGACCAGTCATTATCCGTTCTGGATACCGTTCCACCGACAAAGTGAGAAACGAATTCTGCCTTGTCTTCCTCATAGTCAGTGTTGCACTGGGCCTGCATTTCTAGTGGGTAGAATTCGCAGTCATTATCATAAGACGCCTCATAATAAAGACTTGCAGCATCAACCAAATCAGTGGTCAGCGACTCTTCTTCAATGACTCCCCGTACGATCTGATCCACCAGCACACCAGCCACTTCACCAAAGGCCTGAACGACCTTTCGGGTATCGGTATCCACGTCATCGGCCACATTGGAGATTTTGACGATCAGATTGTCCGGGTTATACCCCTCACTCTCTTCGTTCAGCTCGGCATCAACGCTTTCGAGCGCCTCGATGGACACCTTGCGCGCGGTAGCAACCAAAGCCTTGGCCTTTTCCAGGTTGTCACCCAGCTCGCCGTCCAGCTCCACTTTTGGAGAGCAGGACTCGGACGCTTCCTCACCCCCACCCGTTGCACAGGCCTCATCAATCGCGCTCTGGGCATTGTTCTCTGCCCCGCTGGCCGCGCTGGCCACATCAAGAGCGCCATTACCGTTCGACACCGCTGTTTCGACCTTGGCAATACTACCTACCAGACCATCCAGCGCCCCTTTATCCACCTGATTGGCCGCAAAATTAGCGGAAAGGTCACCCAGCACCGTGGTCACATCTGAGACACTGTTTTGCGCCTGCTCTTCAATGGCCGCATTCAGCAAGGCAAAGCGCAGCTCCTGATCAGAGCCTTCAGTGGCGTTGGTCAGATCCACCGGCTTCACTTCGCTGGGGTTGGCATCCAGGCCCAGCATGTTCTTCACAAAACTGTTGGCTGCGGCAACCGCCGCCTGATCGGCACCCACGCCCGCCTTATCGGCCACCAGCGTGGTTAAAGGAGTGATATGAGCACTGACGGTAGAGGCTGAGCTGTCCACATGCACAACGGAACGCAGTTCGTAATCCAGGGCGTACTGCTCGCCAAAATCAACGTTGTCGTCATCACCGCTAATGTCACCAGGGCCAGCGGGGCCACAGGAAGCCACATCACAGGTCACCAGGGCACCGCCCCCCTCCGGCTGCTTCAGTATCAGCTGGACCGCACCATTGTAATTACCCAGATCAATACTGTAGCTGCCATCTTCAGCAGTCGTGGCAGTGCCGATAAGGTCACCATTGGCCTTATGGGCCTCGACCAGCGCTCCGCTGATGATCCCCTTGGAAGCGGTGCCTTCCGTAGACGCGGAGGTGCTGCCTCCGCCGCCGCCGCCACTACTGCTGCCGCCTCCGCCACCACAGGCGGCCAAGGCCAACACGGCCAGACTCAGTGCTGTTTTTTTGAACATGCCAATCTCCTTCTCGATATTGCCGGCTTCTTGCCGACAACCCCATTTTTAAAGAGCCAACAATAGTAGTTGTGACCCCAGTCACACATCCCCCAAATGAGGCAAAAGGGCGAACACTTACATAATCTGTAGTCAATCTCCTACAAGGGCGGACGTTTTTTGAACTACGAAGAACAGATGAGCCACGCTCCCGGCCCCACTTTCATAATCCCCCGCTTTCCGTTAGCTTAGGCGCCATTCCGACGGGGTCCAGCGGGCTCCGCACACTTAATGACACTGCGGTCGGAGTTTATGAGCCAGTACATCTTTACCATGGACAAGGTGGGCAAGGTTGTCCCACCCAAGAAACACATCCTGAAGAACATCTCCCTGTCGTTCTTTCCCGGCGCCAAGATCGGCGTGCTGGGCCTGAACGGCTCCGGTAAATCCACGCTGCTGCGCATCATGGCCGGCGTGGACAAGGACTTCTTGGGTGAAGCACGGCCGCAGCCGGGCACCAATATCGGCTACCTGCCCCAGGAGCCGGAGCTGGACCCGGAAAAGAATGTCCGCGAGATCGTCGAAGAAGCCGTGGCGGATATCCGTAACGCCCAGCAGCGCCTGGAAGAAGTCTACGAAGCCTATGCGGCGGAAGACGCGGATTTCGACAAGCTGGCCGCCGAACAGGCCAAGCTGGAAGACATCATCGAAGCCAGCGATGCGCACAACCTTGAGCGCAAACTGGAAATCGCCGCCGACGCGCTGCGTCTGCCGCCCTGGGACGCCAGCGTGAAAACCCTGTCCGGGGGTGAGCGCCGCCGTGTTGCCCTGTGCCGGCTGGTGATGAGCGCCCCGGACATGCTGCTGCTGGATGAGCCCACCAACCACCTGGACGCGGAGTCCGTGGCCTGGCTGGAGCGCTTCCTGCACGAATTCCCCGGCACCGTGGTGGCGGTGACCCACGATCGCTACTTCCTGGATAATTCCTGTGAGTGGATTCTGGAGCTGGATCGCGGCGAAGGCATTCCCTGGCAGGGCAACTATTCCTCTTGGCTGGAACAGAAAGAACAGCGTCTGGAACAGGAAGCGAAGAGCGAGTCGGCCCACCGCAAAACGGTGGAAAAAGAACTGGAATGGGTGCGCCAGAACCCGAAAGGCCGCCGCGCCAAGAACAAGGCCCGTGTGTCTGCGTTCGAAGAGCTGGCCAGCCAGGAATTCCAGAAGCGCAACGAAACCCAGGAATTGTACATCCCGCCGGGTGAACGCCTGGGCGAGCAGGTGTTTGAAATCAAGAATGTGGCCAAGCAATTCGACCACAAGCTGCTCTACGAAGATCTGGATTTCCAGATTCCCCGTGGCGCTATTGTCGGCATCATCGGCCCCAACGGTGCCGGTAAAACGACCCTGTTCCGCATGCTGGCCGGCCAGGAAACCCCGGACAGCGGCGAGATCGTCACCGGCGATACCGTACAGATGGCCTATGTGGACCAAAGCCGTGAAGACCTGGACAGCAACAAGACGGTCTGGGAAGAAGTCTCCGACGGCAACGACATCCTGCGCATCGGCAACTATGAAGTCCCCAGCCGCGCCTATCTGGGCCGGTTTAACTTCAAGGGTGGCGACCAGCAGAAGCGGGTCGGCGATCTGTCCGGCGGTGAACGCAACCGTCTGCACCTGGCCAAGCTGCTCAAGCAGGGCGCCAACGTGCTGCTGCTCGATGAGCCCACCAACGACCTGGACGTGGAAACCCTGCGGGCACTGGAAGAAGCCCTGCTGGCATTCCCCGGCTGCGCCATCGTGATCTCGCACGATCGCTGGTTCCTGGACCGCGTCGCCACCCACATCCTCTCCTTCGAAGGGGATGCCCAGGTGGAATGGTTCGAAGGCTCTTACACCGAGTACGAAGAATACAAACGCAAGCAGCTGGGCGATGCGGCCCTGCAACCCAAGCGCATGAAGTACAAACGAATCGAAGTCTGATTCGTACAGGATAATGCCGACACAGCAACAACGTGTCGGCCGGGGACGTAACAGGGACGACAGCATGAACGAAAGACGGCGAGCCAATCGGGTGGACTTCGACGGGGAGGCCACCCTGGCTTTCCAGCAGGACAGCTACCCCGTGTCACTGGACGACATTTCCATCATGGGCGCACGGCTCAACAGCAGCACGCCGCTCGCGCTGCCCGATGCGGCCCCGGTCACCCTGACCATTACTCTGGAAGACTCTGATATCACGCTCACCCTCCCGGCAAAAGTAAAGCGCCAGGAGGGCCATGATATTGGCATCATGTTTGATCGCCCATCCGTGGATGACATGCAGCATCTACGCCGCATTGTCATGCTGCATCAGGGCGACGACGGCGAAGATGACCCCGCCACCCTGCTGACCCCGGAGAGCTGACACCTTGGACCCGACCCTGGAAAGCCCGGAGTTTGTTGACCGCCTGCGCCAGGGAGACCGAGCTGCCTTTGGGCTACTGGTCAAAGCCCATCACAACATGCTGCTGGCCACCGCTCGCACCATGCTGTCGCCCGCGGATGCGGAAGAAGCGGTGCAAGATGGCTGGATCGCTGCCCACCGCGCCATTGCCAAGTTCGAAGGCCGCAGCCTGCTGCGCACCTGGCTTACCCGCATCGTCATCAACCAGGCACGGATGATGTTGCGCAAGGGCGGCCGCGAGATTCAGTTTGACCCCAGCGATGAACAGGACCCACTGGCGCACCGCTTTCGTGACGGCGGGCACTGGGACCATCCGCCACAACACTGGGATCTGAGCGGCCCAGACGCTCTGCTGACCCGCGACGAGCTGCGCCACTGCATGGAAAAAACCCTGGGAAAGATGCCGGACAATCAGCGCCTGGTACTGGAACTGCGGGACCTGCAAGGGATGGACTTCGACGATATCTGTAACATGCTCGACGTTAGTGCATCCAATGTACGTGTGCTGCTGCACCGTGCCCGCGCGCGGTTGTTTGAGCTGGTGGATCATTTTCAGGAGACAGGCGAATGTTGAAGTGCAAACACGTCGTCGAAAAAGCCGACGCCCTGGTGGATGGCGCCCCGCTAAGCAAACGGGAGCGCTTCGCACTGCGTCTGCATCTACTGATATGCCACCACTGTCGCCGCTACGTACGTCAGTTGCGCGTCCTGCTGAACAGCCTCCCCCGCAATCCGGATGCTCTCGATGACGCTCGCACCCGGGAAGTTCTGGAGCGCCTCGACAGCTCTCAGGATCGCTAACCAGCCTCCCCCGCACAATAAGCGGCAGTGATCGGGTGGGCGGGGTTCTCAAACACCTGTTCGCAGCCGTTAGACTCCACCACACAGCCACACTGCCCCTCCAGCCAGCAAACCGTCACACTGTCCGCCAGGCGCCGCGCCTGGGCCAGATTGTGGGTCACCATCAAAATGGTATAGCGCCTCTTCAGAGAGCGAATCAGTGCTTCAACCACCCTTGAGGAAACCGGGTCGAGTGCAGAGCAGGGCTCATCCAGCAACAACACCTGTGGCTCAAGCACCAGGGTCCGGGCAATGCATAACCGCTGTTGCTGCCCACCCGACAACCCCAGCGCTGGCTGGGAAAGCCGCCCTTTTACCTCCTCCCACAGGCCCACATCGCGCAGCGCCTGTTCGGCACGGGCACGCCGCTGGCTGCGAGGAACCCGGTGCTCCGCCAGAGGGAAAAGCAGATTGTCGATAATCGATAGCGGAAAGGGATTGGGCTGCTGAAACACCATGCCCACCTGCCTGCGCAACGCCACCAGATCCCCCCGCTGGCGGATATCCTCATCATCAAGCCATATTTTTCCGCCCACCCGGCAACCGCTGACCCCGTCACTCATGCGGTTAATGGTCGCCAGCAGGCTACTCTTGCCGCAGCCACTGGGGCCCACCAGCGCCATCAGCTCACCCGGCTGCACCTGCAAGGACGCATCGCTGATCGCCACTTGCTCTCCATAGCTGACGGACACAGATTCCAGCACCAATGACGGCGCCCGGTGCGTTTGTTGCTCACTCATAGCCGCTCACTCATACCAAAGCCTCTGTCATGGGCTGGCGCAACACACGGCGCACCAGCAGATTCAGTATCACCAGCAAGCCCACCAGCACTACCGCCGTGGCCGCAGCCCGCGGCATGCCGCCGGGCACATTCATGGCCAGATCGTAAATATGCACACTCAAGGTACGCCCGGAATCGAAAAGGGAATCGGGGCGGCGCAACACGTAGCCGGCGGTAAACAGCAGCACCGCCGTTTCCGCCAGCGCCCGCCCGGCACTGAGAATAATGCCCACCGCAATACCCGGGGCGGCGCAGGGCAGCAGAATCCGCCGCACCCAGCCCCAGCGACTCAGCGCCAGCGCATCCCGGGCCTGGCGATAGCCCATTGGCACCGCACGCATGGCCTGCTCGGCACTGCGGATCATCAACGGCAAGACCATCAGCGACAGAGCCAACGCGCCACTGAGAATGGAAAAACCCAGCCCCAGCGTAATGGCAAAAAACTGGTAGCCGAACAGCCCATAGACAATCGACGGCACCGCCGCCAGCATGTCCAGCACCCCACCCAACCACTGGGCGCGGCGGCTATCAGCCGGCAACGATTCGCTCAAATATAGCGCGCAGCCAAGCCCCAACGGCACCGCCACCATCAGGCAAAGCCCCAGAATCCAGGCGGTGCTGATCAGCAACGCGGCAATGCCACCACTGCGACCGGCCCGCCCAGGGTCCTCCAACAGAAATCCCGCACTCAGCACATCGGCACTTTGCTGCCAGAGTGCCGTCACCATCAACACCACTGGCACCATCACCAATGCAAGCAAAACCAGCCCGGCCAGCCAGGCTACACGATCAGCCATGGGACATTCCTCGCAACCGCCAACTGGCCATCAACAACACCCCGGTCACGGCAATTAGCAGCAAGCCACTGGCAAACAGCGCCACGCGGTGGTCACCGGTGGCGTAGGCCATCTCCAGAGCGATATTCGCGGTCAGCGTGCGCACCGGGGCGAACACTGAATCCGGCCATTGCACCACGTTGCCGCACACCATCAGCACCGCCATGGTCTCTCCCAATGCACGCCCGAACTGCAGTACCACCCCACCCACAATCGCAGGCGCAGCCCGGGGCAACAGCACCCGCCGCAACATGCCCACCCGGGACAGAGCCAGCGCCTCACCGGCGCGCTGATAACGCAGCGGCAACTGCCCCAACGCCGCGTCCGTCACCAGCAGCGCCAACGGCACAATCATCAGCGCCAGCACCAGCGAACCGGCCAGCCAGGAGGCGCCGGGCGGCACCCATTGATTGATCCAGGGCACCAGCACCAGCATGCCCCACAACCCATAAACCACAGACGGAATGCCCGCCATTAGCTCCACACCAGCCAACACCGGGCGGCGTAGCCGTGGCGCGAAATAGCGCAGCCAGGCTGCCAGCAAGATCGCCACCGGGGCGGCCAGCAACAATGCCAGCACACTGACAAACAGCGATCCGGCGATCATCGGCGCCATGCCGTATTCGCCCTGCCCCGGCTGCCAGGTGCTTTTCCAGATACCCGCGCCTTCGCTGACCAGAAACGGAAGCGCCCGCACCAACAACACCGTCACGATACCGCCAAGCACCAGTGCCGCCAGCCCCCCGCACAGGCGCAGCACCAGTGCCAGCAGGCGATCACTCAACGGCAGGGAGGAAGTAGTAATCATGGTAGACATCCGCCATGTCTGTACGGGTTACAAATGCCAGAAAGTCAGCCACCGGCTGCGACACCGCTCCGTGGGTCACCAGGTTCAACTCACGAGCCAACGGATAATTGCCCTGCGCCAGCACGGCCAACGACGCGGGCGCGCCCTCCAGAGGCAACAGCCGAATAGGGGTGCCATTTTCGGCTTCATAAATCGCGGTACCAATGGACACATAACCAATGGCGAAAGGATCCCCCGCCACCGCCTTTATGCCCTGCTGATTTTCCCCAATCACCTGGTCTGGTTGGACCTGGCTGTTTTCCAGCTGAAAGTAGGCCAGGAAAAGCTCCTGAGTCGATCGCCCTTGCGCCTTGTGAACAACGGTAATGTCTCTTCCCTCGCCCGGTCCGCTTTCCCAGCGCTGAGTTTTTCCAGTGTAAATGGCTCGAATCTGGTCATCACTGAGCGCCCGCACCGGGTTTGCACTGTTAACGATGATGGCAATACCATCACGCCCAATGAGGTACCCCTCCAGGTCCTGCTCATCCTCTTTCAGCGCACGACTGACCATGCCCAGATCAGCCAACCCCTGGCGGACATCTGCAATGGCTCGCCCTGAGCCGCCACTTTGCACGTCCACCTGTATTCCTGTTTCTGTTTCGTAGCGTTCCGCCAGCTCCGCCATTAGCGGCGCAATAGTGCTGGAACCGCTGACGGTTATCGCACTGCCAGACTCTCCACACCCTGCCAGAAACACCGCAACCATTAATCCCAAGGAGCACTGCAACCTGCTCAACATTGTCTTCTCCCGCCCGGTTATTTTCTGTCTTCACGTTATCTGCTGAGCTTTGATGCCACACTCATGCAACTATTACACTCAAAAGCGTCTTAGTAGCGTTGGCGCTGCACAAACGCTAACCAAACATTCCATCGGCACTGTAACCTGCAGCCATTTGCTGCATCCTATTAGCCTTACCCGGACAGCTTGATACCCAGGAGAGTCAGCAATGCGTGAAGACGTGCAGGATTATTACGGCAAACAGCTGCATTCCAGTGCAGACCTGCAAACCAATGCCTGCTGTGACCAGGCACCGCCGGAACATCTCAAGCCCCTGCTGGCACAACTCCATGATGAAGTGGTCAGCCGCTACTATGGCTGTGGGCTGGTGGCCCCGGATCAACTGGAAGGCATGCGCATTCTGGATCTGGGTTCCGGCTCCGGGCGAGATGTGTACCTGCTATCGGCACTGGTGGGCGAGCACGGCGAAGTGGTTGGCGTGGACATGACCGACGAGCAATTGGCGGTGGCCAATCGCCACCTCGACTATCACCGTGACGCTTTTGGTTACGCCAACAGCAATGTGCGTTTTTTGAAAGGCTATATTGAAGAGCTCGACAAACTGGATTTGCAGGACGGTTATTTCGACATTGTCATCTCCAACTGTGTCATCAACCTGAGCACCGACAAGGCCAAGGTCATCGCCGACGTAAAACGCCTGCTGAAACCCGGCGGCGAGTTCTTTTTTTCCGATGTTTATGCAGACCGGCGCATCCCTGCCTCACTGGCCAAAGACCCGGTGCTGTACGGAGAGTGTCTGTCCGGCGCCCTGTACTGGAATGATTTCATCAACCTGAGCAAGCGCTGCGGCTTTGCCGATCCAAGACTGGTGGAATCCCGCCCGCTGACCATTGAAAACCCGACCATCGAAAAAACGCTGGGCAATATCCGCTTTTATTCCGCCACCTACCGGCTGTTCAATATCGATTCTCTGGAACCAGCCTGTGAAGATTATGGCCAGGCGGTGGTCTACAAAGGCACCCTGAAAAACAGTCCCAACGCCTTTGCCCTGGACGACCATCATTTTATTGAAGCGGGCAAAGTCTTCCCGGTTTGCGGCAATACCTGGTTGATGCTGGAAAAAAGCCGCTTTGCCACACACTTTGATTTCATCGGTAACTTCAACACCCATTACGGTATCTTCGAAGGCTGCGGGCTGAATGTGCCTTTCGAAGACAATCAGGAAGGCAGTGCAGCAAGTTGCTGCTAAAGCCGAAGTCGTTTTCTTGCAAACGAAGAAGACAGTAGCGAGTAACGAAGATCAAAAGCGTGATCACCCTTCCGGGTTTTGCCTTTCGAAACTCGTTACTCGCATCTCGCAACTCAAACGCCCGACGAGCATGAACTCTGGCCAAGCCCCTCCAGCACCGTAATACTGATCAAGGAAGCCAAATGAACATCAAAAAAGCGCTGTTACTTGTCATCATCGCCGCGCTGATTGCCAGCTACTTCGTTTTCGATCTGGGGCAGTATTTCAGCCTCGGCTATATCAAAGAACAACAAAGTGCCTTTGATGCTCTTTATCAGGACAACCCTGCGTTGATCCTCGGTGGCTTTTTCGCGCTCTATGTCATTGTCACGGCACTCAGCCTGCCCGGCGCGGCTATCATGACGCTGGCCGCCGGGGCCCTGTTCGGCTTCTGGATTGCCCTGGCACTGGTGTCCTTTGCCTCCTCAGCGGGCGCTACCCTGGCGTTTCTCGCCTCCCGTTTCCTGTTTCATGACACGGTGCAGAATCGCTTTGGCGAACGGCTGAAAAAACTCAATGAGGGAGTCAAAAAAGAAGGCGCATTTTATCTTTTCACATTGCGTCTGGTGCCTGTTGTCCCGTTTTTCATTATCAATCTGGTTATGGGCCTCACCCCCATCAAAGCGCGCACCTTTTACTGGGTCAGCCAGGTGGGCATGCTGGCAGGCACGGCGGTCTACGTGAATGCGGGCACCCAGCTCGGCCAGATCGATAGCCTTGGCGGCTTACTTTCGCCTCAGTTATTGGGCGCCTTTGTGCTGCTGGGTATTTTCCCCTGGATAGCCAAGGCGATCATGGCCCGCTTGCAGTCACGCAAAGTGTATAAGGGCTGGAAAAAACCCAAACAGTTTGACCGCAACCTGATTGTGATTGGCGCAGGCTCTGGCGGGCTGGTCAGCGCCTACATTGCCGCCACCGTCAAAGCGAAAGTGACCCTGATAGAGAAACACAAAATGGGTGGCGACTGTCTGAATACCGGGTGCGTGCCGTCCAAGGCACTGATCAAGAGTGCCCGCGTGGCCTTCTATGAAAAGCAGGCGGAAAAATTCGGCTTCGACAGCATTCGCAATGACTTCCGTTTCCGTACATTGATGGAACGTGTCCACACCATCATCAAGAAAATCGAGCCCCATGACTCTGTAGAACGCTACAGCAAACTGGGGGTGGACTGTCGGCAAGGTGAAGCGACTTTTATTTCCCCCTGGGAAGTAGAGATCCGCAACGGTGATCACCGCGAACGCCTGACCGCCCGCAGCATTATTATCGCCACCGGCGCCCAACCGTTTATTCCACCGGTTCCCGGTATCGAGGACATGGATGCACTCACCTCCGACACGCTGTGGAACATTGAAGAGCAGCCCCAGCGCCTTGTGATCCTGGGTGGCGGCCCCATTGGCTGTGAGCTGTCGCAAACGTTTGCCCGTCTGGGCAGCCAGGTGACGCAGATACAGAAAGGCCCGCGCCTGATGCCCCGCGAGGATGAAGACGCCGCAGCACAGGTCACCACCGCACTGAAAGAGAGCGGCGTCACGGTACTGGTCGATCACACCACCGTGCGCTTTGCCCGGGAAGAGGGTGAAAAGGTGTTGTATGTCACGGGGGACGGACAGGAAAAGCGGATCGTATTCGATACGTTATTGCTGGCCGTGGGGCGCAAAGCCAACACCACAGGGCTGGGACTGGAAACACTGAAACTGCCCACCAATGGCAACGGCACCATCACCGTCAACGACCACCTGCAAAGCCGCTTCCCGAATATTTATGCCTGCGGCGATGTGGCCGGCCCCTACCAGTTTACCCATACCGCCTCTCACCAGGCATGGTATGCCTCGGTCAATGCCCTGTTTGGTTTCGCGAAAAAATTCAAAGTGGACTATCGGGTGATCCCCTGGTGCACCTTTACCGACCCGGAAGTCGCCCGGGTCGGTCTGAATGAACAGGAAGCCAACGAGCAAGGCATCGATTACGAGGTCACCCGCTACGGCATTGACGACCTGGACCGAGCTATCGCCGAAAGTGCCGACCTGGGTTTTGTGAAAGTACTGACCGCCACAGGCAGCGACCGGATTCTCGGCGTTACCATTGTCGGCCAGCACGCCGGGGAGCTGATTGCCGAGTACGTACTGGCCATGAAACACAAGCTGGGTCTGAACAAGATCCTCGGCACCATCCATATCTACCCGACCATGGCCGAAGCCAACAAGTTTGCTGCCGGGGAATGGAAAAAAGCCCGCAAGCCAGAGGGACTGTTACGCTGGGTAGAGCGGCTTCACGAGATTCGGCGCTAACCACAACATCACAATTGACAATTATTCTCATTATCATTACGGTGCACGGCCGTCCTGCCTTGAAGATATTGATAAGGAGAGCGCCGTGCTCCGCTTTTACCGTTATGGCTTGCCTGTATCGTTATTATCCCTTGCGTGTTCCCCGTTTGCTCTGGCCGAAGAAGCCGCTGGCGCCCATGAGCTGGGCCAGATTACGGTCTCAGCCACCCGCGCCCACTCCACCGTTGCTGAGACTCCGCAGAAAGTCCTCATCATCAGCCGCGAAAAAATTGAAGAACAACTGGCCATCAGTAATGACCCGGGGCAGGTACTCAGCAGCCTGATTCCCTCCTACTCGCCCAGCCGCCAGAAGCTCTCCAATGCCGGCGAGAGCTTCCGTGGCCGTTCGCCGCTATTCATGATCGATGGTGTACCGCAAAGCAACCCGCTGCGAGACAGTGCCCGCGACAGCTATACCATCGACCTCTCCATGGTGGAGCGTATCGAAGTGATTTATGGCGCCAGCGCCGAGCACGGGCTGGGCGCCACCGGCGGGATTATCAACTATATAACCCGCCGCGCCGACACCGGCACCATCAATCAGCAAGCCTCTGTCAGCCTGACTTCCGATGATGATTTTGATTCCGATGGTCAGGGCCACAAGGTGGACTACAGCATCAGTGGCCAGAAAGGCGACTGGGATTACCTGGGCGCCATCAGCCAGCAAAAGCGTGGCGTCTTCTATGACGGTAACGACCAGTTGGTTGGCATCGCCTACCCTGGTGAACTGCAGAACTCTACCAGCTATGACGTAATGGGTCGGGTCGGCTACTGGATTGACGATAACCAGAACGTCGAACTGATGCTCAATCACTTCGAACTGGAAGGCGAAGGCGATTATGTGCCGGTGCCCGGCAATCGGGATGAAGGTATCCCCACCCGAGCGCGCCCAGGCGACCCGGTAGGCGACCCGGGCTTCAACAAGGTGACCACCGCCAGTTTCTCCTACAGCCATGCAGACTGGTTTGGCAACAAGGCGGACGTGCAATTGTATAGCCAGCAGTTCCGCGCCCAGTTTGCCACCACCCCGTTCTTCCCTTACGTGGACAGTGCCGGGAATGATCAGCTCGACCAGACCCGCAACGAATCAGACAAAATCGGCGCCAAATTCACCCTGACCCGCAACGGCCTGCTCAACAACCGCCTGGGCATTACTACCGGCCTGGATCTGCTGCAGGATGAAACCAATCAGGATCTGGTCCATACCGGACGAACCTATGTGCCGGAAACCCAGTACCGTAATTACGCCCCCTTCCTGCAAGGCCACTTCAAACTCACCGACAAGCTCAACCTGAATGCCGGTGCCCGCTATGAAAAAGCCGAGCTAAAAGTGGATACTTACTCCACCATCGATCGGAGCAACGTGGTCAATGACAACGTGGTTGTGGAAGGCGGCAACCCGAACTTCAGCGAAACCCTGTACAACGCCGGGCTGGTATACCAGCTGACAAGCTGGGCGCAGCTCTACGGCAGCTACTCGGAAGGGTTTGGTATGCCCGATGTGGGCCGGGTCTTGCGTGGCATCAACACCCCCGGCCAGGACGTGGACACCCTGCTGGATCTACAACCTATCGTTACCGACAACCAGGAAATTGGTGGGCGCTTCAACTGGGCACGCTACGGCTTCGAGGTAAGCTACTACGAATCCAACTCGGACCTGGGCGAGCGCCTCACCTACAACACCACCACCGGCACCTTTGAAGGCAGCCGGGAGAAAACCGAAATCCAGGGCGTGGAACTGTCCGGGCACATGCAGGTTAATGATGCACATCGCGTCAAACTGTCCTATTCCCACGAGGACGGCGAATCCGACACCGATCGCAACGGCGTTGTCGATACCGAACTGAGCGGCATGAGTATTGCCCCCGACACGGTACAGATGAGCTGGAATGCCGGCTGGAGCCGCACCGTCTCATCCTACCTGCAAGTCAGCCACTTCTTCAGCCGCGGCTTTGATGACCCGGACCTGGACTTTGACGGCTACAGCCTGGTCGACGCCATGGTCAGCTACAAGCTACCCGCGGGTAAACTGGATCTGGGCATAGAAAATCTGACAGACGAAGATTACTTCACCTACTACTCCCAGGCCGCCCGCGTGAGTGACGAGTACAACTTCAAGGGCCGTGGTCGTACCTACACCCTGGGGTATAGCGTAGATTTCTAGCCTCATCGGCACGGGCTCTACCGCAGCCCGTGCCCTCCCCATTAAAAGAACCACGCTGCCCGCGCCACCAAAACGATATTGACAATCATTCCCGCCAACCTTAGCTTTCAACGCCTGAATTTACATTGCTTACAATAAGGAGAGCCCCCGTGCTCCGTACTTACTTTATTGGCTTGCCTATCTCATTGTTCACGCTTGCAGCTTCACCACTTGCCATCGCGGAGTCGGACGCTAACGAACTGGGGGCCATTACGGTTTCTGCCACTCGCGCCAATAGCGAAGTTGGCAAGACCTCCCAAAAAGTTACCGTCATTACCCGCGACGAAATTGATGAGCAATTGCGCATCACTTCTGATCAGTCCCAGGTACTAAGCAACCTGATTCCGTCATACACACCCAGCCGTCAAAAGCTTAGCAACTCAGGGGAAACATTCCGGGGACGTAATCCTCTCTTTCTCATCGACGGCATTCCGCAATCCAACCCCCTTCGCGACGGGTCACGTGATGGCTACACCATTGACCTGTCCATGGTTGAACGCATCGAGGTGATTTATGGCGCCAGCGCCGAACACGGGCTGGGAGCCACAGGCGGGATCATTAACTTTGTTACCCGTCGCCCGGAATCCGGCACCCTGAATCAGCATGTCGGCGTAAAAATGACCGCGCCCACCAATGACATCCACTCCAACAGCCTCGGATACAAAGTGGATTATCGCGCCGACGGCATCAAAGGGAATTGGGATTATCTTCTCGGCCTTAGCTACACCGATCGCGGCATGTTCTACGACGCCGAGAGCGAGCTCATTGGGGTAGACAACACCCAGGGTGACATCATGAACAGTGAAAGCCATGACATCTTCCTGAAGCTGGGCTACTGGATCAACGATGAACAAAACGTAGAGCTCAGCATTAACCGTTTTTCCCTGGAAGGGAAACATGACTACGAAGCGGTGGACGGCAACTGGGTTAACGGCATCCCTACCACCTCACGAAAAGGTGACCCGCAAGGCGACCCCGCCATGAATGAAGTACTGACCGTCGGGCTGAACTACACCCACAGCAATCTTGCCGGGAATCACTTTATTACCCAGCTTTACAGCCAGAGCTTCAAGGCCCGTTACGGCGGGGGGGTCTTCGCTACCTTCCAGGACCCGGCCTATGGGACCAATGTCTACGACCAGTCCCAGAACGAATCCGACAAGATTGGCGGCAAACTGACCCTGTCCCGTGACGGCATGTTTAATAACCGTCTGAAGCTGACCACCGGTCTGGACCTGCTGCAGGACGAAACCACCCAGATCCTGGCACAGACCAATCGCGAATGGGTACCGGAAACCCAGTTCCGCAACATTGCGCCCTTCCTGCAGGCAGAAGTCAGCCCCATGCAACAACTGACCCTGAATGCCGGAGTGCGCTATGAATACGCGAAACTGAACGTGGACGATTTCACCACCCTGGCCTCCTACGGCAGCCAGCAAGTCGAAGGCGGTAGCCCGGATTTTGACGAAACCCTGCTCAATTACGGCCTGGTCTTCCAGGCCACCGAGAACGCGCAGTTGTTTGCCAACTACTCTGAAGGGTTCGGCATGCCCGATGTGGGCCGTGTTCTGCGCGGCATCAACCAGGCCAACCAGAGCGTGGAAGACTTCCTCGATCTGCAACCCATTGTGACCGACAACACCGAAATCGGTATCCGCCTGCATAACGGCGGCGCCCACTTTGAGCTCAGCCATTTCAGCTCCGATTCCGACCTGGGCCAACGACTGCAAAATAACGGCGGCATCTTCGAAGTCAGCCGTGAGCGAACCGAAATCCAGGGCATCGAGGCCGACGCAGGATGGCAAATCAATCCGGTGCACTATCTGAACGCCACTTATGCCCACATCAGCGGCAAGTTCGACAGTGATGATGACGGCACCGTAGACACTCGGCTGGATGGCCGCAATATCGCCCCTGACAGCATTCAGCTGCGCTGGCATGCCAAATGGACCAGCAAGCTGCATACCCAGCTTCAGGGGACTCACTACTTCAACAAGGATTTCGAAGGCGACACGAACGACTTCAGCTCCTACCAACTGGTTGACCTGTCTCTGGGATACGCGCTGCCCAAAGGCCAAGTCACTGCCGGCATCGAAAACCTGCTTAACGAGGATTACTTCAGCTACTTCTCGCAAACAGCCACCACCCGTGATGACCAGAACTTCAAGGGCCGTGGTCGTACCGTCACTCTGGGCTACAATCTGGACTTCTAATAAGTCGCCCAGCTAGCTAACGGGCAGCCAATGGCTGCCCGTTTTATTTCCGAGCCTGATACTTTATGCGCAACCTGCTTTTCACTTTACACAAATACACCGGCCTGATCACCGGGCTGTTGCTGGTGGTTATCGGCCTCAGCGGCAGTTTACTGGTCTTCCATGAGGGGCTGGACGAGTCGCTCAATCCGCAACTGATGACTCAGGGGAAAAGCACGCTTCCCCTTAACGACATCGTCGCCAACGCCGAAGCCGAGCTGGGCCGCAAAGCATTGCGTATCGAGCCGGCACAGGCCCCCGGCAGCCCCCACACCCTGCGCTTTTTTGCTCCACCGGGCGAACCCGGCCCGATTCAGGTCAGCGTCTCTCCCTATACCGGCGAGGTGCTTGCGATTCGCACCTGGGGCGACTACCTGATGACCTGGATCTACAGCCTGCATTACACCCTGTTGTCCGGCGAAATTGGCGAGATTGTGGTTGGCGTGCTTGGCCTGTGCTTGCTCGGTTTCTGTCTGACCGGCGTTTACCTGTGGTGGCCCACCGGCAAGCGCAAGGGAAAGTGGCGTCGCAACCTGACCATTAAACGGAGCGGCGGCACCTACCGATTACACTTTGATCTGCACCAGGTCATCGGCATCTATTTTCTCCCGGTACTGCTGGTGGTCGCCTTTTCCGGGGTCACCCTGATTTTCCCGACCCAGGTCGCGGCGCTGGTGGATGCCGTGCTCCCTCTGGAAAAACGCCCCTCGCCTTCATCAACGCTACCGGACAGCCCGGGCACCCCCTCTATTTCCCCGCAGCGATCACTGGATATTGCCCGCACCGTTTTCCCACAGGCGCCGCTGATTCGCCTCGATTTCCCCCGCAGTGAAACCGGCAGTTATTCGCTGGCGTTCAACCGGGACGGAGAACCCTGGCAGCATTACGGCGCCAGCCGTATCTGGGTAGACCAGTACAGCGGCGAGGTACTGGCGGTATGGGACGCCCCCAATGTGGCCGCCGGCAGCCAGCTCATGACCTGGCAGTTCCCGCTCCACAATGGTGATGCCCTGGGCATGCCGGGGCGCATCATCGTCCTGATCAGCGGGCTGACGCCCTTGCTGTTCTTTATCACCGGCACCTACATGTGGTGGCAAAAACGCCAGCTTCGCCTGCAGGCACAACGCCGCAAGCGGGCACGGCAACAGGCACGTTGACGCCCTGTTGCCCCCCTTCCATGCTTAACTGAAAGCTGACGACCACAAGGAGCCTCCCATGCGTCAATGGATGTCCGCACTGGTGATCAGCCTGCTTTTGTTAAGCAGTCAGGTCATGGCGTTTGACCACAGCCGCTGGAACACATTGCTGCAGCAACATGTGCAACCGCAGCGCGGCGGCGTTGCCACGGCAGTGGACTATGATGGAGTCGCCGAGAACCATGAGGCCCTGCAATCGTATCTGGACAGTCTTTCCGCAGTCACTCAAGGTGAATTCAACGCCTTCAGTCGCAATGAAAAACTGGCGTTCCTGATCAACGCCTACAACGCCTTTACCATTGAATTGATCCTTCGGGAAAATCAGCCTGACTCGATTCGCGATATTGGCAATCTCTTTTCCAGCCCCTGGGACAAGGCATTCTTTTCCTTGCTGGGAGAGTCCCGGACGCTGGATGAACTGGAACATGAAATGATTCGTGGCAATCCAGACCTGATGGACCCGCGCATTCATTTCGCTGTGAACTGCGCGTCCATCGGCTGCCCCGCCCTGCGCACCACCGCCTACACCGGTGACCAGCTGGATACGCAACTGGAGGACAGTACAAGGCAATTTCTCAGCGACAAACAACGCAATCGCTACAACAGCGAGCAGGACGCCCTGGAAGTCTCGAAGATTTTCGACTGGTATGAAGACGATTTTGAAGATGCCGCCGGCAGCCTGTCCCATTACCTTCTGCAATACTCGGACACGCTGGGCATACCCGCCAATCGCCAAAAGGCACTGGACGACGGGGACCTGGAGGTGCAGTTTTTACCCTATGACTGGTCACTGAACACCCAGTAACCTAACCCACTCTAGGAGAAACATGGCATGGACGCCTACCACGCAACCACCACACACCGCCTGCATAGCATCTGGTTGTCGTTTCGCAACCTGCCACGCTGGCTGCAGGGCTGGGTCGCCCTTATCCTGATGCCCCTCAACGGGGCCAGTCTGCTGTTGCTGGATACGTTCTCTGGCCAGGCCATCGCGCTGGCCCTGCTGCTGGTCCTCGCCGTGAACCTGCCCCTGATGTGGCACCACCGCGGCATGAACAAAGACATGTCACTGGTGCACCTGCTAGCCTGGATTCCACTGGAAATCGCCCTGCTCGGGCAATTGGCGGGGCGCTGGGGCGACGATCACCTGACACCGGCACTGTGGGGTTTTACCCTTGCGGTATTCATGGTCAACGCCATTAGCCTGTTCTTCGACGTGGTCGATGCCTGGTGCTGGGCCCAAGGTGACCGTGTGACCCTCCACCCGGATCACAGTTGATCGTTGACAGCGGCGCGGGGGTAGCGCCGTCATTTCATCAGGTGTTTAATCCCGCGCCGAGACTCTGGACGCGGCCTCAACCATCTAAAACAACGACAACGCTCAGTTCGCGAGCTGCCAACTATCCACTATCAACTGTCAATTGATCAAAGGTACTCCAGCGCCTCGGCCACATTGCTCACACCGATGATTTCCACACCATCGGGCAGTTTTCTTGGCAGGTTCGCTTTGGGAACGATGGCTTTCTTGAAGCCGTGCTTCACCGCTTCATAGAGCCGCTCCTGCCCCTGGGGAACCGGCCGGATCTCACCGGACAACCCCACCTCACCAAACACCACCAACTCGCGCTCCAGCGCACGGTCCCGGAAGCTGGACACAATCGCCAGCACCTGGGCCAGGTCCGCGGCGGTTTCCGTCACTTTGACCCCACCAACCACATTCATGAACACATCCTGATCGCCCACCTGGATACCACCATGACGGTGTAGCACCGCCAGCAACATGGCCAGTCGGTTACCTTCCAGTCCCACACAGATACGCCTGGGGTTGCCAAAATGGGAGGCATCCACCAACGCCTGCAGCTCTACCAGCAACGGTCGTGTACCTTCCCAGACCACGGTAACCAGCGAGCCCGAGGCAATCTCATCAGCCCGATTCAGGAAAATGGCAGACGGGTTCTTCACTTCTTTCAGGCCCTCGCCAGTCATGGCGAACACCCCCAGCTCATTCACCGCCCCGAAACGGTTTTTCAGGCCGCGCAGGGTGCGAAAGCGGGAATCCGTGGAGCCTTCCAGCATCAGTGAGCAATCGATCATATGCTCGAGCACCTTGGGCCCTGCCAGGGTGCCGTCCTTGGTAACGTGCCCCACCAGCAGCAACACGGTGCCGGTTTGTTTGGCAAAGCGGGTCAGGGCTGCCGCACATTCGCGCACCTGGGCCACACTCCCCGGCGCTGACTGCAACGCCGCGAGAAACATCACCTGAATGGAATCCACCACCAGGATGCGTGGCATTTCCTTACGGGCCAGCTCCAGAATCTGTTCCACATCCGTTTCCGCCGCCAGGCGCAGTTTTTCCTTGGGCAGTTTCAAACGATCGGCGCGCATGGCCACCTGGGAGAGGGATTCCTCACCGGTGATATACAAGCAGCTTTGGCTGTCCGAGAGTTTGCACAGTGTCTGCAGCAGCAAGGTGGATTTACCGGCACCAGGGTGGCCGCCGATCAGGATCGCCGAGCCGGGCACCAGCCCACCACCCAGCACGCGATCCAGCTCGCCCATGCCGGAACCAATGCGCGGGGTTTCCTCCAGCACAATATCGTTGAGGTTCTGCACTTCTGACAGTTGGCCGGAAAAACCGCCGCGGCTGCCCGCCCCTTTGGACGAGGGTGTGGCGGGGTCGTGGACAAATTCCTGCAAGGTATTCCAGGCATTGCATGCCGGGCACTGCCCCTGCCATTTGGGAAAATCCGCTCCGCAATCCGTGCATACAAACGCGATTTTTTTCTTGGCCACAAACAAGTCCTTCTCGTGTATTGCTATCTACAAAGCCACTGCAGGAACGTAGCGAATAACACCGCTTGAGGTGCGGATACGAGCGTTAGCGAGTAACGAGTTTCGAGTAGCGAAAAGCACAACAGGAACCTGCCGGGCCTGATAGGTTTGGTTTTCGAAACTCGCTACTCGCAACTTGTAACTGTTTTGTTCGCGCCTCAAGTGGCGCTCCTACAGCGACGTCGAATCAGACGATGATGCGTTCCGGTCGACCGGTGATCTGGCAGAATAATTCATAACTGATGGTGCCACAGGCGCGGGCAACGTCATCCACATCCACCACGTCGCCCCATAATTCCACCTCATCACCCACACTGGCACCCAGCCCGGTCACGTCAACGGTAAGCATATCCATGGAAACACGGCCCACCAATTGCGTGACAACCCCGTTCACGGCCACCGGCGTACCACTGGGGGCATGCCGCGGGTAGCCATCGCCATAGCCCACGGCGACCACACCGACCTGACAGGGTTCAGCTGCGGTCCAGGTCGCGCCGTAGCCCACACTTTCACCTGCCTCCACCGCATTAATGGCAATTACACGGGCGGTAAACCGGTGGCTGACCGCCAGGCCCAGCTCGCTGGCCGTTTGCCAGTCGAAAGGAGACGAGCCGTACAGCATGATGCCGGGACGCACCCGCTGCGCGCGGGCCTGGGGGTAACGCAGCAGCGCTGCCGAGTTGGACGCCGATAACGGCAGCATCAGTTGCTCCGCGATCTGCCCGGCGACCAGCAGCTGTTTCTCGGAATAGGTATCCTGACTCACATCCGCACAGGCAAAATGGCTCATGACACCCACCGGTGCCATTCCCGCTGCCCGCAATTGCGCCGCTGCCTGCAGGGCCGTGTCCGGACGAAAACCAAGACGGTTCATGCCCGTGTTCACTTTCAACCAGATGCGCACCGGGCAAGGGCTGGCCAGCAGCAAATCCACTTGCCATAACGAGTGCACGACTACCTCAAGGGATAGCCGCTCCGCCTCCTTCAGCTCTTCGGCATCGAAGAAGCCTTCGGCCACAAGAATCGGCAAGGTCATGCCGTGTTCTCGCAGCGCACGTGCCTCTTCGACCAGCGCCACCCCCAGGCCCGACACGTTGTCGTGCATGGCATCCGCCGCCCGCAACAGGCCGTGCCCGTAGCCGTTGGCCTTGACCATGGCAAACACCTCAGCCCCATCAGCCAGTTGCCAGGCCAGACGCGCATTATGCGCCAGCGCAGAAGGACGAATTTCGACTCGGGTGCTTCTCATAGCAGGTGCAGCCCAACGCCGGACGCCTGACGCCTGACGTTTAAAGAACGGGACGTCGCATCCGGCATCCGGCGTCTAGCGTCCAGCGTTTTATTCATCCCCTGCCGCCAGCTGGGCATAGTATTCCGGCGCCAGGTCATCGAAGCGGGTGAACTCACCGCGGAAGGCCAGCCGCACGGTGCCGATAGGACCATTACGCTGCTTGCCGATAATGATTTCGGCCACACCGCGCTCGTTGCTGTCCTTGTTGTACACCTCGTCCCGGTACAGGAAAACGATCAAATCCGCATCCTGCTCAATCGCCCCGGATTCCCGCAGATCCGACATCACCGGGCGCTTGTTGGGCCGTTGTTCCAGGGAACGGTTCAACTGGGACAGGGCCAGCACCGGGCAATTCAGTTCCTTGGCAATCCCTTTCAATGAGCGGGAAATTTCCGAAATTTCGTTCACCCGGTTTTCCACCCCCGGCACCTGCATCAGCTGCAGGTAATCGACCATGATCAGGCCCAGCTCGCCGCCACATTCACGGGCCACCCGGCGGGCACGGGCGCGCATTTCCAGCGGACTCAGTGCCGGCGTGTCGTCGATAAAGAAGCGCTGCTCACTGAGCATATGAATGGCAGAGGTGATACGCGGCCAGTCATCCTTTTCCAGATTACCGGAACGGATCGCGCCCTGATTAATACGCCCCAGCGAGGAGAGCATCCGCATGACGATGGATTCCGCCGGCATCTCCATGGAGAACACCAGCACCGGCTTGTTGCTTTTGATCGCCACGTTTTCACACAGGTTCATGGCGAAGGTGGTCTTACCCATGGAAGGACGGCCAGCGACCACGATCATGTCGGCGGGCTGCAAGCCCCCGGTCATTTTATCCAGCTCTTCAAAGCCGGAGGTCAGGCCGGTGAGTGCGCTCTTGGTTTTGTACAGCTCATCAATGCGGTCTACCGCTTTTTTCAACACCGACTTGATGTTCTGGGGGCCGTCACCTTTCTTCTGCTGCTCGGCAATCTCGAAGATGGAGGATTCCGCCTCATCGAGAATTTCCAGGGATTTACGGCCTTCGGTATTAAACGCGCTATCCGCCACCTGGTGTGAAACATTGATCAGCTGACGCAGGATACTGCGCTCACGGACAATATCCGAATAAGCGGTAATATTGGCCGCGCTGGGGGTGTTACGGGCCAGCTCCGACAGATAGGTCATGCCACCAATGGATTCGAGCTGCCCCAGGTTATTGAGCGCCTGGGAGACGGTGACCAGGTCACTGGGGTTTTCCTCTTCCACCAGCTGGGCAATCACCTCGAAAATCAGGCGGTGCTCCTTACGGTAGAAATCCCGCGCGCCCACCCGCTCGGCCACATCATCCCAGGCGCTGTTATTGAGTAGCAAACCGCCCAGTACCGCCTGCTCTGCCTCCACCGAATTGGGAGGAATACGCAGGTTCTCAGGCAGGTGTTTGTCCAGCGACATGGGTTCATTCATGGATAAGCCAACGTGTTGGGAAATAGAGTTGAAAGAGCAAAGTTTAAAGTTGAAACGCGACCCGGGCATGCACCCATCGCTAGACTCTATAAGCCTCGACAACGCTGTAGTCGCGGCCTTCTACCGCTCAGAGCACACCGGCTCCACTCGCGTTTCAACTTTAAACTTTTAACTTTGCACTACCCTTCAACAAAAAAGGGCACTGCCCCCACCTGAAAACAGGTTTCGGACAATGCCCTGATTCTGTCACCGCACCCCCGCGGGGGCAAACCGAGTGTCAGTTCTGCCGATTACTCGGCAGGAACCACAGCCAGTTTGATGGTCACAGTTACCTCGGCGTGCAACGCCAGGTCGATTTCGAACTCACCGGTGGTGCGCAGTGCACCGTGGGGCAGCTTCACTTCTGCTTTTTCCACGTCCACGCCAGTGGAAGAGGAAATGGCTTCCGCGATGTCGCGGGTACCCACAGAACCGAACAGCTTGCCTTCGTCGCCCGCTTTGGCGGCGATGGAAACTGCGGCTTCGTTCAGCTTCTCGGCGCGTTCCTGGGCAGCACCCAGCTGCTCTGCAGCGTGCTTTTCCAGCTCGGCGCGACGTTGCTCCACTTCCGCCAGGTTGGCTTTGGTGGCAGGCAGCGCTTTGCCTTGCGGGATCAGGAAGTTACGGCCGTAACCGGAACGTACGTCTACCACTGCGCCCAAATCGCCCAGGTTCTTGATCGTTTCCAGCAGGATCACTTGCATGATGGTCCCCTCGGCTTAATTGTCGTGGCTGTCAGAGTACGGCAGCAGCGCCAGGAAGCGAGCCTGCTTGATAGCAGAGGCCAGCTGACGCTGGTAGCGTGCCTTGGTGCCGGTAATACGGCTGGGCACGATCTTGCCAGTCTCGGTGATGTAGGCTTTCAGGGTGTCGAGATCTTTGTAATCGATGTACTCAACACCTTCCGCGGTAAAGCGGCAGAACTTGCGGCGGCGATAAAAACGGGCCATTGGATAATCTCCTGTCGAATCCTTAGTTAAGGCTTTGCAGCGTTTGGGCAAGCAATTGCAAACGGTCCCGGGCGTCTCCCTTGTAACCGGCGCGGCTGAGGCATCCGGTTACCTTGATTCGCTGACCCTCTTTCAGGCCCTTGGCCTGCTGGGTCATCCCGCCCGCCAGAATCACGGCAATGCGGGCCTGGACTTCACGGGGATGTCCGTCTTCCAGTTGCCGGGAGCGATGTTCCAGCCAGACTCGCTGGCGGGGCACTCCGGCTGGAGTCAGGGCCACCTTTTCCAAGGTGACGATCACACCAGTGAGTTCGCAGTGGTTGCTTTCCAAAATTAGCTGGCAGCCCCTTCCTTCTCGTCGTGTTTCGCCAGCGGCGACGGCTCGGTTACGGCGTTGTCGCGACGAATTACGAGGTGACGGATTACGGCATCGTTAAAGCGGAAAGTGTTTTCCAGCTCGCCCAGGGTCTCGCCGTCACATTCGATGTTCAGCATCACATAGTGAGCTTTGTGGATCTTGTTGATCGGGTATGCCAACTGACGACGGCCCCAATCTTCAACACGGTGGATAGTGCCTTTGCCATCGGTCACGATCGCGCTGTAGCGCTCGACCATGGCAGAGACCTGTTCGCTCTGGTCCGGGTGAACCAGGAACACAACTTCGTAATGACGCATGTTAGCTCCTTACGGTTGCGACGCCTCACGACGCCAATTCAGCTTCCCGCCGTGATCATGATCAACGCACGGTGAAGCAAGGAGACCTGCATCCCCGCCCCAAAAACCGGGGGAGACGCAGGAAGCGCGCGATTCTATCCCATTGCAGGGGGCAACCTCAAGGCATATCCATTGCCATCTGCCGGCGACGGACGTATGCTCAGATAAAACAAAACGCTACAAACGCTTACAAAAAGCGTCGTTAACCCCAAGCCCCTGAAAACACAGGGGAAAACAACAACAACGGGATACGACAATGCACTTTCGAGCCCTGGCCATCGGCCTGTGCAGTGTTTTCTTGCTGACTCCGGTTCAGGCCGAGGAGTCACATACGCCTTGCGGCCACGCGCTGAAGGTGCCAGACAAACCGCTGCTGGAAGATTACCCGGACTACAGCGATTTCCTGCTACAGATCATGAAATACAAGCAGGCCCAGCGAGACCTGGCGAGCCACCGCAATGCCTGCCCGGATGACTATCTGCCTCACCCGGTGGCCAGCAGCGACCCGACCGTCATCGACGAGCCGGAAACCTTGTCCAGCGCCCTGGCCCGCACCGGCAAGCTGCAACCGATCGACTACCAGCGCAATCGCACCTGGTATAACCGCTCCACCTCGAGAAGCTTTGTGCTGCCGCCTCTCGGCGGAGACTCCCTGGCCAGCGAGCGCATCCGCACCCTCCTGGCCAACGCAGGCTCCGAGACACCGCTGTTTCTGCCCATGACCATTGTCGGCATGCAGCTCGACGGCATCAATGATGGCGGCGAAGCACAACAGCAAGAGGTCCAGTTCAGTTATGAGCTGCTTCCCAAGCAGGAGCGCCAGGCCAGCCGCGCGGCGTTTATTGCTGACACCCAGCAGTTCAGCGGCGTGTATCGCAGCGGCAATCTGCTCCTGTATCTGGATAACACCGGCGAAGCCTTCCTTATAGAGGGTACCGTGGAGGGGAGGTTGAGGTAGCCATGACCGGGCGCGTGCTGCATACCCCCATTATGCTGATCAGTGTCATGATGCTGGCCCTGAACGGGCAAGCGCTGGCCGCCCAAGGCGTGGAATCACAGCAAGATGCGCTGGCGCGCGCTTTGGGGCCAAGACCGGAAATTCGCGACTACACGCGCCAGGACCGGTTCGTCACCGACCTGCTCGCCTGGCAACGCCACAAAAGCGAACTGGAGGCCAAACTGGCTCGGGGAGAGTCCATTGCACCTCCCGCACCGGCACCACAGCCGAATTGGCACCATGTTACCGGCCCCGAAGACCTGGATACCGCGCTGCACAATGCACAAGGCTACAAGCAGCCCAACTACCAGGAGCCTATTCGCTACGACCGCACCACCCATCTGAGTTTTCCGCTGCCGCCACTGCCGCAACAACAGCTGTCAGAAAAGGCGCTGACCGGTGAACCGCCGGCATCCCCCGCCGACCCTGCCAAAGAAGAAATTCCCGAAACGTTGCTTGAAGACAACACCCGACTACAACGGGAAATGGCCGCCAGCCGGGCAAACCTGCCGCCCCCCGAACTCAACCAGCAGCATTTCGTCAGCCATTCTCAGCTACGCTGAGCCCTGACCTGAAACAACATCACACCCGTGGCCACCGACACATTGAGGCTCTGCACCTCACCGGCCATGGGAATTTCCAGCAGCTGGTCGCACTTGTCACGGGTCAGACGCTTCAACCCACTCCCCTCGGCCCCCATTACAATGGCCAGTGATTCCGGGGGCTGAAAGGTAAACAAGGACTCACTTCGTTCTTCCAGAGCCGTGCCCACCACCCACACGCCGCGATCACGCAACTGATCCAGCAAACTGGCCAGATTACCGATTTCGTAATAGGCCAGGCTCTCCGCCGCACCCACCGCAGTGCGACACGCCACCGGGGTCAGCCCTGCCGCATTGCGGCGCGGCACGATCACCGCCTGAACCCCGGCCGCATCTGCGCTACGCAGGCAGGCGCCCAGATTATGCGGGTCGGTGACATTTTCCAGAATCAGCAACAGCGGGCTGGCCGGTTTGCCGTCCAGCCACTGCAGCAGCGCACTCTCGTCCGCCGGACGGCGCGGGCGCGCCCGCGCTACGATCCCCTGGTGCTGTGGCCCGGCATGCTTTTCCAGCACCTCGCGGCGAGCCCGTTGCACAGCAATCCCGAAGTCCTTTGCCGCCTGCATCATGGCAGCAAGACGCGGATCATCACGGTCTGCGCGGGTATCCTGCACAAACAGTTCCAGCACCGCCTCAGGGCGATGACGCAACAAGGCCTCCACCGCGTGAAAGCCGGAATACATCAGGGGTTTATTCATAACGACGCCTGCACGCTACACGCACCACGCAAAAACGCGCGACGCGGGGAGATGAAATCGAGAGACACAGGAGCAGCGCTTGAGCCGCTCCTGTGGGTGATACAGAGCCTAGCCTTTGCTGCTACGCCCGGACGCTTTCTTGCCGCGGGCCGACCTCTTGCGCTTGGCCTTGGGTTTAGCCTTGGGAATATCCCCCTTGGCCAGCTTTTCCCGCTCGGACGTGCCCGAGTCTGCCTTGGCGGCATTCTTCGAGCGGCCACCCCTGCCTCCTCTGCCGCCAGACGGCTTTTTCTTGCTGCCGGCTTTGGGGCGACCCTTGCCGCTGGGCGTAAAGGACTCCAGCTGCAGGTCGATCTTGCGGTCTTCGGTATGCACCGCCGCCACGCAGACCGTGACCGCATCGCCCAGCCCGAACTGACGACCACTACTTTCACCGGTGAGGGTCAGGCTCACTTCATCGAAGTGGTAGTAGTCACTATCCAGGTTCGCCACATGCACCAGGCCATCAATGTGCAGGTCACTGAGTTGCACAAACAAACCGAAACTGGCCACGCCACTGATGGTGCCCTCAAAGACCTGGCCCAGATGCGCCTCCATGAACTGGCATTTGAGCCAGGACACCACATCGCGGGTCGCCTCATCGGCACGACGCTCGGTCATGGAGCACTGTTCACCAATCGCCACCATGTCCGCCTGGCTATAAGGCAGGATTTTCTGGCGTGGGATCTCCGGCAAGTCGCCCGGGTTATCCACGTGGTTCGGCTCACCGTTACTGCGGATCAGGAACCGGATGGCACGATGCACCAGCAGATCCGGGTAGCGCCGAATCGGCGAGGTGAAATGGGTGTACGCCTTGTAGGCCAGGCCAAAGTGGCCTTTGTTCTCGGCCTCGTACTTGGCCTGGCTCATGGTGCGCAACATCATGGTCTGGATCACGTTGCGATCCGGGCGTTCCAGAATTTCCTCGCGCAGGTCCTGGAAGACATAAGGCTTTGGTGCCGCCCCTTCCGACCAGGCGATACTCAAGCCCAACCCACCCAGGAACTGCTGCAACTTGCTCAGGCGCTCTTCCTTGGGCGGCTCGTGGTTCCGGTAAAGCGCCGGCACACCGGCTTTTTCCAGCAATTTGGCAGAACAGATGTTGGCGGCCAGCATGGCCTCCTCGATCATGATATGCGCCACATTGCGCTGCACCGGCACGATGGCTTCGATCTTCTTGTTCTCGTCGTAAATAATACGGGTGTCATCGCTGTCGAAGTCGATGGCACCGCGCTCTGCACGACGTCGGCGCAGGGCCAGGAACATTTCGTGGAACGACCAGATCATGCCCAGGGACTCATCGTCCAGGCTGGCCACGGTATCCTGGGCCAGTTCGGACTCCGGCTCTTCGATGATCGCGCCAACCTTGTTGTAGGTCAGGCGGTGCCGCGAGCGCATTACCCCTTCACGGAAAATAAACCGGGTAAGCCGGCCATTGGCGGAAATCTTCATGTCGCAGTAAAGGCACAGGCGGTCCACATGGGGGTTCAGGGAACATAACCCGTTGGACAGCGCCTCCGGCAACATCGGAATCACCCGATTGGGGAAGTACACGGAATTACCGCGATTGGCCGCTTCCTGATCCAGCTCGGAACCGGGATGCACATAATGGCTCACATCCGCGATGGCCACGATCAGGCGCCAGCCACCGCGGGGACGACGCTCTACATAAACCGCATCATCGAAATCCCGGGCGGTTTCATCATCGATGGTAACCAGTGGCAAATCACGCAGATCCACCCGGTGGGCCTTGGCCTTGTGAGGCACCTTGTCACCGAACTTCTCGGCGGCAGCCTCCACCCCTTCCGGCCAGACATGGGGAATCTCGAAGCGACGTAGCGCCACTTCCACTTCCATGCCGGCTTCATCCGGGGTGGCAATAATCTCTTCCAGGCGCACCAACACATGGTGGTCGCGGCTGGGGTACTGGGTAATGGTGGCGCGAACATGGTCGCCGGGGTTTGGCTTGATGCCGTTCTTGTCCTCGATCAGGACTTCTTTGGTAATCCGGCGATTTTCCGGCTCGATAAAGCTGATCCCCGCTTCCTCGGCATAGCGGCCCACCACTTCCGTGGCCACGCGATCGGTAATCTCAACGATCCGGGCTTCTTTCTTGCCAAAGCGGTTATAACCCGCATTGCTGACCAGCACCCGGTCCCCGTCCATGACGTTTTCCATCTGCCGGGGGGCGAGAAACAGATCACCCTGGGCCTTGTCATCGGGAATCAGGAAACCAAAGCCATCTTTATGGCCCTGCACTCGACCGGCGATCAGGTCCATTTTGGACACCACACCCACTTTGCCGTTGCGGTTCTGAACCAGCTGGGCATCACGGAGCATGGCCTTGATACGGCGATCCAGCCCGACTTCACCCTCTTCATCCACTTCCAGCAGCTGTGCCAGCAGCTCAAATGACAGGGGTTTGCCCTGATCATTGAGCACATCCAGAATCAGCTCCCGGCTGGGAACAGGGTTTTCGTACTTTTCCGCCTCTCGGTCGGCATGGGGATCGCTATAGCGTTTTTTTGAGGTCATCGAAGATTTTTTCGAAAAGGAATTTGACATTGGCCCATCATATACTAGAATGCACCCGCTTTCGCGATGAACGGCTAATAAATTTAGCCCACGCATAGCGAAGCCGAGGTGGTGAAATTGGTAGACACGCTAGCTTCAGGTGCTAGTGCTCGCAAGGGCGTGGAGGTTCAAGTCCTCTCCTCGGCACCAATTAAGAAAGAGGGCTCCCAGACGGGGGCCCTTTTTCGTTTCGGGCCCGGCCCACCCCCCAATCACTCATAGCGCAGGCCAATATGACACTCCTTCGCCCCGTGATCGCTGCACTTGTGCTGGCCTGTGGCCTGGCCCTCACCCCCGTGGCCACCTACGCCGAGCCGGATAATGCGGTGCAAGCCACCGAATCCGTCCACCCAGCCATTCAGCAGGCTGACGCGCACCGGGAAAAAGAAGCCCGCCGCAAACGCTACCTGCTGTTTTTCCCCATCGCCGTGGTCGGCGTCACCGTGGCACTGATTGTGATTACCCGCCGCAAGTAAGCCTGCGACGGGAAACATCCATTTTCTCTCGACAGATCTGCGAAACCGACACGCTGCGCGGTCTCAGCGATACGTCACCGGCTCGGTAATGGCTGTACGCTGCCCGGCCTCCACCTCCTTGTGCACATTGACCATTGGGGCGAGCACCGCGTCGCGGCCGCGGATATAGCTCTGTTCTTCGACGACAGACAGGTAGGCCTTGTTCAACTCCAGTGCCCGGCGGGCTGAAGGCACCACCAGCGCGCTGATATCGCCCTTCAGTTGCGCCAACATGGCCGGTCTCAAGTTCCCGCCCTCATCGAAGAAACGCTCACGCACTTCCTGATTCGACCGGTACTCATCCGCCCCTCCCACCTGTTCCAGGTAAAACGCATACTCGCCCCGGCCATCTTGCCGCTGTGGCTCGGGAATACCCGCCAGGCTTTTCTGGCTCCAGTGATACCAGCCCCGCTGAAATCCCTGCTCGGCATCCAGCTTTCTTTCCATGGTGTAGGTACTGTCAGCCAGCGCGCCCACTGCCCCGTGGCACCCGGCGCAGGTAGCCAGTTCCTCATACGACTGAGGCCGCAGCGCGCCCTGGTCATCCTCGATGAAGCCACTGAAACGCCAGCCGCGACGATTACCCACCCCGCGCTCTATATCACCGATGACAGGCTCCATGCGGTCAGGAAAATCATGCGCATCCTTGAGCTCATCGTCCGCCAGCTCCCGGTGCTGAAAATATGTCAGCCAGCGCGTTTTACGGCTGTAGCGCAGCTCCTTCATTCGCGGCGCCATCACCACTTCGCCATCATCGGCAATATCCAGATAGCGCACGCTATGTACAAACTCGGTACCCAGCGGATAAGCTCCTGCTGACAGTGGCGCCGCCCCCTGTTGCTGGGCCACCCTGGCCAGCCCCACATACTGCATGTCACGCCCCTCAAGGGGAGCCCAGTCGAATACCACTTCAGTAGCACGATCCAACACACCGTTGCGATTCAGGTCGACCCCGTAATCAGCTTCCTCTACCGCCTCTATCGCCACATCCTCACGCTTGATCAGCGACTCCACGATCGCCAGGTTGAGACGGTAAACCCGTATGTCGGGCTCGCCTTTTTCATTCTGGCGGTATGGAGAATCCAGACGAATCAGCACATCATCCGCAGAACCATTAGTGGGGAAAAATGTGCCCGGAAACGGCGTATACGCCAAAGCACGCCACCCCGTCAGCTTGCCTTGCGCATCGCGGTCAAAACCCTGCTCATCAAAGCGGTAGGCCACGTCAGGCACGTAACCATCCCAGCGGCCATTACCATCACCATCCCAATGCGCAGGCAGTTTTCCGGTCAGGGTTTTGGCCAGTTGCACCACGCCCCCGGACTGATAATTATCGGTTCGCACATAAGCCAGAATCGCCTCATCACTGATCGCCTCACGCTCTTCGCTGCGATCCACGAAAAGATTATCCCAACGATTAACCGTGGCAGGCCGGGCAAAATCGTAGGCCAGCTGCAGATCAAGATCGTTGGTGAAATTCGGTTCTTTACTGGCGGTATGACAGACATAACAGGGGTTACTCACCATCCCCTTGGCATCTTCGGTTTTGGTATAACACTGTGCAGGAATCGTTGCCGATGGATTGGACAAATACAGGCGCCCCAGATTATCCCCCTGCGACGCATCAGATTGGTCACAACCACTCAGCTGCCATACCGAAACAGACATACCCAAAATAAAAAAAATATTTTTCATAGCAGCAAAAGGCCGGGGATAACCCCGGCCCTCCTCGTTACCGTGATTAATTTCAATCCATGGCCGGGAACGGACCGACATACCCGGTGTAGGCACGGTGGTCCAATGAGCCATCCGGGATCTTGCCGGAGTCAGATTCGCCATAGGGGTGCTGCACCACACTCATCAGGTAGGCGAAGCCATTCACGTTGGGGTACCAATAGGGAGAGGTGGTTTCCGATCCATAAGGGGTAGTCTGGATACGGGTCAGACCGGCGGAGAAATCCGTCGCATCCACCTCGTCAAGGTTCAGCGACCAGATCACATCATTCTGGTGCCCGGAACCGGTGTCCTCACCAATAATCAGCGTGTTGTAACCGGTGATAAAGGTCACATTATCCGGATTGGCCAGGCCGTTTGCGTCACAGGAGTAAGACGCAAACGGGCTGTCAGCCGAATAGCTGGCAGGCTGACCGGCAATCAAGCCTTTCATGTTCTGCGCCACGTAATCAGAGCCGATGCCGGCATCACTACCAACATCCAGTGCATACACACCACCGCAGCTGTTAGCTTCAGCAATACGAACATGATTGATCGTGGACAGATCGCTGGAAGAGTTATCTTCCATGCCACGCCCCACTTCACTCATCGCCACATAAAGCTTGCCGCCATCCGGGTCGAAGGTCACACCTTCTTCTTTACGAAACTCTGTGGTCGCCCCCATCAACGCAGCATAGCGGCGAGTCTCAAGACGGGATGCCGCCAACTCCATACCGGGCTTCACTTTCAGGCATTCCTTATTGCCATTGGATGCGGTGGCAGTGAAACCATCCGGACAATCCTCACCGGTCATGGCTGCGGTTTCGAACAGGTCATCGAATGACGGCTCATCCGGGCTGGCGAATAGCGCTTCGATATCGCTGTTGCTGGCATGGCCCAGGCTGATCCATTCCAGATCCGCCTCACCGATACCCGCCGCCGATGTCTGGTTCCATTTGGCGGCATAGAGGCTGCCCGCACTCAGATCACCGGCGGTATCCGCAACAAACATGTAGAAGCCCACGTTGGTGCCATCATCTGTCATGTAGACGGTTTTTTCGTCGGGCATGACATAAGAAAGCTCAAAGGCCAGGCGGCCCATGGCGTAATGTTTGACAAGATCGCTGGTGGGCGCGCTGTCACCCTCGGCAGCCACGGTAATCTCGATATTCCAGCCCCACCAGTAAGGATTCATGGCCGTCAGATCACCCCCGAAGTAATCTGCCATCGGCTCATAGTAACCATCAATCTCACCAGTCACCGGGTCACGCTCGGAAGCATCCGGTTCGTACTCTTCGCTGGCCAGATGAGTATTCCAGGGGGTCACACTGGCAGCACAGTGCACCCAACCACCGTCCACACCGGACTGGTCGATTTGCCAGAGATCCTTGACGGAAAGATGGCCAGTCTGTTTGTTCTGATCCAGCTCCATCAGGAACATGGCGCCTGGGCGGGTTTCCATCTGGGAGACGGAGAACAAACGATCACCGATCGGCAACAGGGAGGTGTGCTCATTGGAATCGGTAACACTCAGCTTGCCGTCGTTGCCATAGAGCGGCTGCCCCATCTTGTCGACCAATTGGCCGAAGACCACATCCCCGTTTACCGCATCGCCGGAACGCAACAGGGTATGGAAACCGATCTCGTAGGTCTCACCATCCACCTCAACGGAAGGAGACGCCAGGATCTGACGCTTTTCCAGATCCGTTTCCGGGGCTTTCACCGCCGTGAAGGAAAGGGTTTTTCCAGCCGGGTCGCCAGGTGCAACAGGGTCATTAGAATCACTGTCGCCACCACAGGCAGCAAGCAGAAGAGCAGTTAACGTTACAGCACTGACTTTAGTCGCCAGTGCCGTTTTGGCAAACGGAATCCGGTACATGAGTGTTCTCCCCGTGAATTGTTTTCAGAGGCGAACAGTGAAGCGGTTTTTTATGACAAAACTGTCACAGAGATAAGAAGAATTTATTCAACACAAAACCACAGCGTCGGACATCCAGCACGCTCCCGTTGCCAAGGCCAGACAATGGGCTCTGCCTGAAACAGGCGCATCACGCCATTCCGCGACAAACATAAAAAAAGCGGCCCGTGGGCCACTGCTGTCCCACAGTTGGCAGCCTCATAAAGCGAACCTCATTTGAGGTTCGCTTTTTTTGTGCCTGTCAGGCTCAGGATGAAGGATGTCTTT
>NZ_NVWY01000030.1 GCF_002733835.1 Alcanivorax sp. | reverse complement strand
GGATGGACATATCTCGATCCCAGTTAGGGGACACCTTCAAAAGCGCGCCCTCTGTGCCCCGAATGGGGTATAGATTGCGAACCAGCCTGAAAGACTGAGTACGCAAAGAGTTATTTAGAGGTTCCCTAGCGTAATGCAAAGCCGGGGCCGGGTCAGTGGGCCGCAAGTGTGGGAAATGTAAATTTAAGCGGCCGCCCCGGTGGGGACGGCCGGGGGATCAGGGCTTGTGCAGGCCCACATCGATGCCTTTGTGTTGTAAATCAGCATGATAGGAGCTGCGCACCATGGGGCCGGAGGCTACTGAGGTAAAACCCAGCTCGTTGGCGACGCGGGCGTACTCGCGGAACTCGTCCGGGTGCACGAAGCGTTCCACCGGGGCGTGATGCTTGCTCGGCTGCAGGTACTGGCCAATGGTGATCATGTTCACGTCGTGGGCGCGCAGATCCTTGATGGTATTGATGACCTGTTCGAAGGTCTCGCCCAGCCCCACCATGATGCCACTTTTGGTGCTCACATCCGGGCGCAGCGCCTTGTAGCGCTTGAGCAGATCCAGAGAGTGCTGGTACCGGGCACCCGGACGGATGTGCTTGTACAGTTCCGGGACGGTTTCAATATTGTGGTTGAACACGTCCGGTGCGGTCTCGCCGAGAATCTCCACGGCGGTATCCAGGCAGGGGCGGAAGTCCGGGGTGAGAATTTCGATGCGGGTATCTGGGGTGCGTGCGCGTACCTGGCGGATGCATTCGGCAAAATGCTCCGCGCCACCGTCAGCCAGATCGTCCCGGTCCACGGAGGTAATCACCACATAGTTCAGGCCCAGGTTTTCCACCGACTCTGCCAGGTGCAGGGGTTCTTCGCCATCCAGGGCGTTGGGCCGGCCAAACCCCACATCGCAAAATGCGCAGCGACGGGTGCAGATGTCCCCCATGATCATGAAGGTGGCGGTGCCGCCGCCGAAGCATTCGGGCAAATTGGGGCAGGCGGCTTCTTCGCAAACGGTGTGCAGTTTCTGTTTGCGCAGCAGCGACTTGATGCGCTGGATTTCTCCGTTGGCGGGAACCCGCACACGAATCCAGTCCGGCTTGCGTTGATAGCCGCTTTCTTCGTTGACCATGGGGATGGTGCGGACCTTGTCGGCGCCGCGCAGTTTGTCGCCGATTTGCACTTTGCGTTTGGCTTGGGCCTGTTCGCTCATGGGGTTTCCATTGCCGTCGGGTGCTGCCGAAAGGGTGGGGCAGGCATCTGTGTCTGTGGGTTACCGTCGTGGGGACGGTGCTGCCAGGGCACTGTCAGGATCGCTGTCAGTGATGGCGTTCTCCTGAAGTGCATTGTACCAGTCTGGTGGGGGCGCTGTCCGGGGCGTCAGGCCCAGACGTTTGGCTAATAATGTCACCAGTTGTTGTTCCATGGTGTGGCGGCCCAGATTGACGCCCTGCGCTTGCAGGGTGGTCATGGGCTGGCCCACGTGCCCGCAGGGGTTGATCCGCTGCCAGGGCGCCAGGTCCATGTCCCGGTTGATGGCGAGCCCGTGATAGGTTGCGCCACGGCGTATGCGCAGCCCCAGGGACGCGATCTTGGCCCCGTTCACATAGACCCCGGGGGCGTCATCCCGGTTCACGGCCTCAATACCCAGGCTGGCAAGAAAATCGATGATGCCTTCCTCGATAGCAGTCACCAGCCCGCGGCTTCCCAGCCCCAGCCGTTTGATATCCAGCATCAGGTAAATCACCGTCTGGCCGGGGCCGTGATAGGTGACCTGTCCGCCGCGATCGGTGTTCACCACCGGAATCTCTCCGGCATTGAGTACGTGCTCGGGCTTGCCCGCCTGGCCCAGGGTGAAGACCGGGGGGTGTTCCAGCACCCACAACTCGTCGTTCTGCTGCGCGTCGCGATGATCAGTGAGGTCACGCATGGCTTGCCAGCAGGGGGGGTAGTCAACCCGGGGGAAGTAGCGAATCAGTGCGTCCATGGGGAAAGTATAAGGCTTGCTACATGCCGCACACCAGAAGCGACGAGCTACGTTTGATGGAATTAAGACATCGACCGGTCTACGAAGACGCTGTAGGGGTTCCCTTCCAGGGGACGAACCGAACGAAGCGAGGATACGCACGTAGCCCCGTAGAGGCTGAAGTATGAGCGGAGCGATTAATGATCACCGGTTAAAAGGCGAATCGAGCGTTTTGCCGCTTTGCAGGGTGGTTCGTCCCCTGGAAGGAGACTCCTACTGCATTTGTGTTGCGGCCGCAAAGCGCCATAAAAAAGCCCGGCAAAGCGCCGGGCTGAAGGCAGACCCCTCACGGGGTAACAACAAATGAACCAGAAGTGTCCTTACTTAGATCAGACGATTACCTGTCCGCTGGTTAACAAGATGCAGATTCAGTTCCTGGACGCTGATGCCGAATTCGATGTCGTCATCATCGTTGAGATTGATGGTCTGGAAGGCGTCAAAATGTACCGGGGTGCCATGAACACTCTGCAGAATATCCGGGCTGCGTGGCATGGCAGGAATGATGTTTTCCGAGGCAGATATGGCGCTGGTCGCGGGGGAGCGGGCGCTGACGTGATCCGGGGAGGGGGACTGCACTTCAACAGCAGTGAGTACCAGCAGGCAGCTGCACAGACAAAGCAGTGACAGTATTTTCATGGTGGTGATCCCCGTGTTGTTGTTATGCGGTCAACATTACGGGGACGTTCGTTCCAAACCTATGGTGGCTTGGTGGGGCTTCGGTGTCGGGCTGTGACGGCGAGTAACGCAGTGTAATGCCAATATGCGAACCGGTGCACAGTGGTTGTGTGCACTGATGGCTTGCGGTTGTGGCGTTTAGCGAAAAGTCGACGCTACAGGGTTATTTTCACGTGGGGTGATTCGTCGAGTGCCTTGTAAATGGCTTCCACCTGCTCCCGGTTGCGCATGGTGACCTGCGCGGTAAAGGAGATGAAAGTGCCCTTGCTGCTGGGTTTGCTGCTCAGGTGTTTGTCAGCGTCAAAATCATCCAAATGAGTGGTCAGAATCTCGATCAGGGCGTCCTCGAGGGGGGCGTCAACGGCGCCCATGACCTTTAACTGCATGTCATGGGGAAATTCCCACAGGTGTTCCTGGATAGCCATGGGCTGCTCCTGTCAGTCTCGTGTTTCGGGGGTATCAAGCCCGCAAAGCCGGCGTTTATGCTGAACGTAGTGCCGGGCCAGGGTCTTCCATTGGGGGCCTGGCTGGCCGTTACCTATTATAGCGTCGTTAAGGTGGGTCACGGGTACCACTTCCCTGGTGGAGCTGGTGATCCAGATTTCATCCGCCTTGCGTAGCTGCATTTCGGTCACTTCCCGCTCTTGCAGCGCTAGCCCGTGTTGATGGCACAGCTCTACCACCAGGTCCCGGGTGATGCCGCCGAGAATGGCGTGGCTTTTCGGCGGGGTGGCAATGCTGCCGTCTTTGACCACAAAGACATTGCTGGCCGAGCCTTCGGTGACAAAGCCATCGCGCAGCAAAATGGCCTCGGCCGCGCCAGCGGCTACCGCTTGTTGGCGGAGCAGGCTGTTGGGTAACAGGGAGACGGATTTGATGTCGCACCGGGCCCAGCGAATATCGTCCAGTGTGATCGCTTTGGCGCCGATGGCGGTGTCCGGGCTGTTGGCGGCGGGCACGGCGATCGGGCTGGTCATCATGAAGACGGTGGGGGTGACGGCAGGAGAGGGAAACGCATGGTCGCGCTTTTCGGCGGCGCCGCGGGTGATTTGCAGGTAAACCGAGAGGTTGCCGTCGCCATTATGGCGCAGTAATTCCTCGCACAGGGCGCGCCATTGTGCGCGGCTATGGGGGTTGTGGATTTCCACTTCGGCCAGGGACCGCTCCAGACGAGCCAGGTGTTCTTCGAAGCGAAACAACACGCCGTTATAAGCAGGGATAACCTCGTAAATCCCGTCGGCAAACAGAAAGCCCCGGTCCATCGGGGAGATCTGAGCGTCTTCGGGGGCCATAAAGCGGCCGTTGAGATAAACCTGGGGCATGGTGAAAGGGCTCGACGTGAGAGTGACGGTACCAGTCTAGCGCACCTGCCTGGCCTGGATGCAAAACCGGCGCAGTGCCGGCTCGATAGGACGAGACGGACTGCGACGGTTTTCTATTGCATCAGGCGCCTGGCATCAAGCGTTCTGTGTTATCAGAACAGACCTTTGAAGAACAGCAGAATATGGTGCCAGAGCTTGGTGAAAATACCCGCTTCTTCGACCGGTTCCAGTGCGACCAGGGGCTTCTTGACCAGCACCTCGTTGTTCATGTTCACGGTCAGGGTGCCGTACTGCTGGCCTTCCAGGATAGGGGCTTTTAGTTGCGGGGTGACACTGATTTCCGCTTTCAGGTTTTCATGGCTTTCGCGGGGAATGGTCAGTACCAGGTCTTCCGCCAGGCCCAGACGCAGCTGATCCTGTTTACCCATCCACACATCCACGGTGTCTAGCACGTCACCGGCGCTATATGCCTTGTAGGTTTCGAAGAAGCGGAAACCGTAAGTCAGCAGTTTCTGGGATTCGCGGGCACGGGCGCTTTCGGAGGCGGTGCCCATGACCACAGCGATGAGTCGCATGTTGTCTTTCTTGGCGGAAGACACCAGGCAGTAACCGGCTTCGTCGGTGTGGCCGGTTTTCAGTCCGTCTACGGTGGGGTCACGCCATAGCAGCAGGTTACGGTTCTGCTGGGTGATACCGTTGTAGGTGAATTCCTTTTTGGCGTACAAGTCATAGTGGTCGGGGAAATCGCGCACGATAGCCCGGGCCAGAATCGCCATGTCCTTGGCGGTGGTGAAATGGTTTTCCGCCGGCCAGCCGGTGGCATTCATGAAGTGGCTGCTGTCCATGCCCAGACGGTTGGCGTGCTGATTCATGAGGTCGGCGAAGGCATCCTCGGAGCCGGCAATGTATTCGGCCATGGCCACACTGGCATCGTTACCGGACTGGATGATGATGCCGCGCAGCAGGTCCCCCACCGAGACACGGGTACCTTCGCGGACAAACATGCGCGAGCCGCCCATTTGCCAGGCTTGAACGCTGATCGGCGCCATGTCCTTTTCGGCGATGTTGCCTTTTTGCAGCTCTTCTTCGGCAATGTAGGCGGTCATCATTTTGGTCAAACTGGCGGGCGGCAGACGCTGCTCTGCATTATGTTCGACGATGATCTGGCCGCTGGCGGCATCCATCAGCAGGTAACCCTTGGCTTCGATCTGCGGCGCACGGGGGACCATTTGTGCCTGGGCTTGCAAGGAAAGGGCGGTGCCGAGCAAGGCACAGAGAGCAAAAACGGTAAAGCGGAAAAACTGGGGACGCATGGGTATCCTGCCTGTTGGTTGTCCTTGGATGGTCTCTCTTGGATGGTTCAGGGAATCAGTAATGCGCCGGTCGTGTCATGGCGCCGCCCGGGAAAGAGCCCGAAGGGGTAGTTGGACACGAAAAAGGCAAAAAATTCCATAAAGCCATCAAATTGCGTTATGCCATCACTTGATGGCTGCATTCTAGAGGACTGGGGATGGCCTGTTAACCGGGGAAACGGCTGATATGGGCGTTTTCAGGGGTTGACGGGCATGGGGCGGTCAAAACCGGCGTTGGCTACTGTCTCTCGCACTTGCTGGCGCTGCTGGTTGCTCTCGTAGGGGCCGATCCAGACCCGGAACAGGTCGCCGTCAGAGTGCTGTATCCGGGCGTCTACCCCCAGCTGGTTGACAAGTTCCTGTTGCAGTCGCTGTGCGCTGGTTCGGTCTGAGAAGGCGCCTGCTTGCAGGAACAGGCTACCGCCTTTGCTGGCGCCATTGTCGGCGGTGTCCGTTTTGGCGCTGGCGTTGTCGTTCGCTGCTGAAGGAGGTGGACTGTCCAGCGCAGCACGCACGGCCGTGGGCACGGTACTACTGGGGCCATCGGGTTGTTGCTGACTGCTGATTGCTTCGACCCGTACCCGCCCGGTGCCGGATTGCTCTATACCCAGGCGTACCGCAGCGGCCCAGGACAAATCGATGATGCGATCCTCGTGGAAGGGGCCGCGATCGTTGACGCGCACCACCAGGCTTTTGCCGTTATCCAGGTTGGTGACCCGGGCATAGGTGGGCAAGGGCAGGCTGCGATGGGCGGCCGTGAACTGGTACATATCGAACGGTTCACCACTGGAGGTGCGATGGCCATGGAATTTCTGGCCATACCAGGAGGCTTTGCCTTCTGCCACGTAGCCGTCCGCCTGGGGAAGCACCTGATAGGTCTTGCCCCACACACTGTAGGATTGCGGGTTGCCGTAGCGACTGCGGGGTTCCTTTTTGGGCACCGGTTCCGGCAGCCGGGAAACATCCCGGGGCTCTTCCGGCGCGGTGTCCTGCTGCAGGCTGTAGCGGTCCGAGCCTGGCGCATCGTTGTTGACGGCGGGTGGGGCACTGTCGCCAGCGGGCCCCGGAGCGGTGGCGCAGGCCCCGAGGAACGCGGAGGTGATCACGGCACAAGCCAGACGCTTCATTGACTATCCTCCAGTGCGGCCGCCAGTTGTCGTGATAGTTGTAGCACGGCCATGGCGTACAGGCGACTGTGATTGTAGCGGGTAATCACATAAAAATTGTCGGTGGCCAGCCAGAACTCCGCACCGTCGGTGCCTTCCAGATCAAGCAGGGCGACCCGGGTGCTGGCGGGCAGGTCGAAGCAGTATTCGCTGACCAGTCGATCATCGTTGCAGCTGAGCGCAGAGACGCCGGCGTTGTTGGCCTGTGCCAGGGTAAAGGATGGCTTGTACCCTTTTTTGGCCAGCGGCACGTAACCGGCGCCATCCAGGTGTGCTCTGGCGGCTACGGGCAACCCGGGTTTCCAGTTGTGCTCGCTGAAATAGTTGGCAACGGAACCGATGGCATCCACCGGGTTGTTGACCAGATCGGTGACACCGTCATTGTCGAAATCCACCGCATAAGCCTGGTAACTGGTGGGGATGAACTGGCCGTAGCCCATGGCGCCGGCGTAGGAGCCGGTGATGGTTTTGGCATCGATGTGGGCGTTATGCTCCAGTTCGAACAAGGCTTTGAGCTGCTTGCGGAAGAAGCTGCCCCGAGGCGGGTAGTCGTAGCCCAGGGTGGTCAGGGCATCGACCGCTCGGTAGGTGCCCATGTAGTCCCCGTAGCGGGTTTCCACTCCGATGATGGCGAGGATGATTTCCCGGGGGATGCCGTAGGTTTGTTCTGCACGGGTCAGGGTGTCGGCGTGGGTGTGAGCGAATTCCACGCCTTTCTGTACCCGGCTCTCCTGCAGGAAAATTTTCTGGTAGGTCGCCCAGGTATGGGTGTGTTCTGCCGGCCGCGCTATGGATTCGAGGATCTTGGGCTGGCATTGCGCACTGCCCAGGACGTCGCGCACCCGGTCTTCGTCCTGCCCCTGGGAAACCAGCTCGGCAATCAGGGTCTTGGCCTGTTCACGCTGCAGGTAGTCGTTGTTTTCCGGGCAGGTATGTTCGGCCTGGGCCGGCAGGGCCGTGAAGGTCAGGGCGGCGGCCACAAGTGTCGAGTAAAGAGTGCCGGAGCAAACAATGCCTGGCATGCATGAATAGAAACGACGCAAAGGGGAATCTCCTGTTTTCATTATTTCCATGGGCTGTGCTGTCGAGGTGAGACGCCCGAAAAACCGGGCGGTCCACTCCCCGCGTTCAGTAACTCATCAGCCGCCGGTGGGTGTGAATCGACATCAACATGCCGAAACTGGCCAGCAGTGTCACAACCGAGGTGCCGCCATAGCTGATCAGGGGCAAGGGAACACCTACGACAGGTAGGAGTCCTGACACCATCCCAATGTTCACGAAAACATAAATAAAAAATGTCATCACCAGGCTGGCGGCAAGAAGCCGGGCAAAGGTGTCCTGGGCCTGCCAGCTGATAAAGAAGCCGCGACCGACAATCACCAGGTACATCATCAACAGGATACTGACGCCAACCAGGCCAAATTCTTCACTGAGTACCGCGAGAATGAAGTCAGTGGACGATTCCGGCAGGAAGTCCAGCCGCGACTGGGTGCCGTCGAGCCAGCCCTTGCCATTGACGCCGCCGGAGCCGATGGCGGTTTTCGACTGGATGATATTCCAGCCGGTGCCACGGGGGTCGGCTTCCGGGTTGAGGAAGGTATCGACCCGGTTACGCTGGTAATCGTGCATCACGAAGAAATACATCAGCGGCGCGGCAGTGACCACAATGATGATCGCCACGGCGATCAGCCGCCAGGAGAGCCCGGCCATGAACAGCACCACCAGCCCGCTGGCCGCGATGAGAATGGCGGTGCCCAGGTCCGGTTGCAGCCCGATCAGCATGGCGGGCACCCCGAGCAACAGCAGGGCGGCAATGACGTCAGTGAGTTTGGGGGGCAGGGTGCGTTCCGTGAAATACCACGCGACCATGGCGGGCACGGCCAGTTTCATGACCTCCGCCGGCTGAAAGCGGCCCGCGCCGGGAATGGAAAGCCAGCGCTGGGCGCCCTTCGCCTCGGTGCCGATGACTAGCACCAGTATCAGCAGCACCAGGCCGATGGAGTAAATCACCGGGGCCCAGAACCGGTAACTGCGGGGTGGAATCTGGGCCAACAGGAATAGCACGGTAAGGCCGGCACCAAAACGAATGCACTGGCGCACCACCAGGTCCATGCTTTCGCCGCCGGCGCTGTAAAGAACGGTGAGCCCGCCGAACATGAGCAGCAACAGGCCGACCAGTAGCGGCGGGTCCAGGTGCAGGCGGACCGCCAGCCCCGGAGACAGGGTGGCCCCGGTCTGGCCGGGCATCTGGCGGATAAATTCGCGCTGGCTCATGGGCGATTCTCTTGATCCGAATCGTCGTCGGCAGTATTGGAGGGTGGGGTGGCCGGGGTGTTGGCGAATACCGGCGGCACCTTCAGTTCTCCCTCTTTATCGAGCAGCCAGGCGTCCATGACCTGGCGAGCCACTGGCCCGGCGGTAGAGCCGCCGTGGCGCCCATTTTCCACCAGCACGGCCACGGCAATGGCCGGCTTTTCCGCGGGTGCAAACGATACCAGCAAGGCGTGGTCCAGCAGGCGCTCTGCCAGCTCGTCCTCGTTATAGGTTTCGTCCTGACCTACCGAGAAGACCTGGGCGGTGCCGGATTTTGCCGCAATGTCGTATTTCGCCCCTGAGGCCATGGCACGTGCGGTGCCGCCGAGCTCGGTGACACCGACCATGGCTTCGGTCATTTTTTCCCAGTTGTCCTGATCATTCAGAACGATGTCGGTTCGTTCCACTGGCTGGTGGTCGCCTGCCAGGGTAGGAATGACCTGCTTGCCGTGGCTGGCCATGATCGCCGTGGCGTTGGCCAGTTGCAGCGGCGTCGCCAGGACAAACCCCTGACCGATACTGGCGTTGATGGTGTCGCCGTGGAACCAGGGACGGCCGCGGGCTGCCTTTTTCCATTGTTTGGAGGGCATGATGCCACTGGATTCGTTGTAGAGATCGATACCGGTGGGTTGGCCCAGGGAAAACTGGTTCATGTAACGGTGCATGCGCTCGATGCCCAGTTTGAACCCCATGTCGTAGAAGTAGGTATCACAGGATTGCACCACCGCCAGGCGCAGATCCACCCGGCCGTGGCCCCAGCGTTTCCAGTCACGGTAGCGGTGAGGATCGTTTTCCAGCTGATAGTAGCCGGGATCAAAAATAGTGCGTTCCCAGTTGGTCACCCCGGCATCCAACCCGGCGAGCCCGTACATGGGCTTGATGGTGGAGCCGGGGGGATAGCGCCCCTGCAAGGCCCGGTTGAACAGCGGGTTGTCATGGTCGTTGCGGTAGGCGGAGTAATCCTTGTAGGAAATCCCGGTGACGAACAGGTTGGGATTAAAGCCCGGGCGGCTGACGAACGCCAGCACGCTGCCGTCGCGGGGGTCAATGGCGACCACGGCGCCGCGACGCTCGCCGAGGGCATCGTAGGCGGCCTGCTGTACCCGCATGGAGAGGCGCAAGCGCAAAGGTTTGCCCGGCACCGGTGCCTGTTCTTCCAGCACGCGCAAAATTCGGCCACGGGCATTGGTTTCCACCTGCCGATAGCCCACCTCACCGTGCAGGGTGTCTTCGTAGAAGCGTTCGATGCCGCTGCGCCCGTAGAAATGCGTGCCGGCATAGTTACGTTGCTGGTCCAGCGTCATGGCGTCCAGGTCCTGGACGTTGATTCGGTTCACGTAGCCCAGCACGTGGGAAAACAGAATGCCGTGGGGATAGTGGCGAATCGGGTCAGCGGAGATGCGGATGCCCGCCAGCCGGTGCTGGTTGACCACCAGACGGGCAATTTCCTCTTCCGTGAGCCGGCCACGCAGCGGCACCGGTTCCCAGGGGCGGCGGGCGGTGCGGCGGCGCTTCTCGAAACGCTCCCGGTCGCCTTCATCCAGCTCAATCAGGTTGCCCAGCTCGATCAGCAGCTGATCCAGGTCTCCGGCCTGCTCAATGATGATTTCCAGGGAAAAGTCGGGACGGTTATCGGCAAGGATTTCCCCGTGGCGGTCGGTAATCAGCCCGCGGGGCGGGGCCACGGCCTGGGTTTGAACCCGGTTATTGTCACTGAGGGTGGTATAGCGGTTATGTTCGATGACCTGTAACCAGATCATGCGCCCAATCAGTATGCCAGTAAGCAGCAGCACCAGAAAAACGCCCACGACAAGGCGCACGCTGAAAATGCGCTGTTCGTGGTGATGGTCTTTCAGCGTTAATGGTCGGCGCATGTTGGCGTCTGTGTGAGGCGATAGCGATCAGCGATGATAGGGGTGCCCGGTCAGTAGCGTCCAGCCCCGGTACAGCTGTTCTGCCAGCAGCACGCGGACCAGAGGGTGTGGCAATGTCAGGTTCGAGAGGCTCCAGCACTCATGTGCGCTGGCTGACAGTTGCGGGCACAGGCCATCGGGGCCGCCTACCAGCAATACCAGATCCTGGCCCACGTCTTTCAACTCGCCCAGTTTACGGCTGAGTGCAGGGGTGTCCAGGGCTCGACCGTTGACTTCCAGTGCCACGATTTTTGCGCCGGGGTATTTCTCTACACGTTTACGCAGAACATCCGCTTCCGCGCGAATCTGGCTGCCGGCATCGCCTTTGCCGCGTTTGGGCATGGGGATCTCTTCCAGCGTCAGGCGCATGTCCGGGGGCATGCGCTTCTGGTATTCGTTGTAGCCTTCGGTCACCCAGGCAGGCATGCGGGTGCCGATGGCCAGCAGAACAATGCGCATGGATTACGAGTCTTGCTGTTGGTCGCGGTCCGGGTGGTGCTGGGGGTTCTTCCACAGCCGTTCCAGGTCATAGAACTCGCGGGTGGCGGGCAGCATCAGATGAACAATCACATCGCCCAGGTCCACCAGAATCCACTCGCCGGTGTTTTCCCCTTCGGTTCCAATGGGCGGGAAGCCGGCGTTCTTGGCCGCATCGGTCACGCTGTCGGCCAGGGCTTTCACATGGCGGTTGGAGGTGCCGCTGGCGATAACCATGTTGTCCGCGACACTGGTGATTTCACGCACATCCAGTGGAGTGATGTTTTGGGCTTTGACTTCTTCCAGGGCGTCGATGACCAGTTGCAGTAGCGGGGTGTCAGCGCTCATGGGGCCTCATGATTGATTAAAGGGAGTAAGTTTCGCCACATTATACAGGTCGTGGCGGTGAATATGCGTAATCACGGCGTCATCCAGTGCCGGGCAGCGCCCTTTTTCTGCCAGGGCCTGACGAATGGCGGTGGCAGAGACGTCCAGAAAGGGCCGTTTGAGCATGAGGCGCAGGCCGCAGGGCTGCTGTGCCAGGCCTTGGGCATCGGTTTCTGGAAACGCTTCCAGAACGGCATCGTCCGCCAGCGGGCTGTCCGGACGGGGGACCACGGCCAGGTGGCACAGGGCGGTGTAGTCGCGCCACTGGTGCCACTGGTGCAGGCTGGCAAAACTGTCGGCACCAATCATGAACACCAGTGGCCGGTTTGGGTGCTGATCCCGAAAATGCTGCAGGGTGGCCAAGCTGTAGCTGGGGCCCTGTTGAGCCAGCTCCCAGCCATCCGGATAAAGGTGCGGGTGGTCGGCACAGGCCAGCTCCACCATACGCAGACGCTGCTCGCCGCTGGCCAGGGGTTGCGGCCGGTGCGGCGGCACGGCATTGGGGAGCAGGTGCACAGGGGCACCATCAAGCACTCTGGAGACGGCTCGGGCGGCACTGATATGCGCCCGGTGAACCGGATCAAAGGTGCCGCCGAAGAGAACCAGAGGCCGGACGCCAGATGCCGGATGCCCGACGTTATGCAAAACACGCCTCCGTGTTTGATGTTAGGCGTCCGGCATCCGGCGTCTGGCGTTTACAACCGTATATGACCATCACCCAGCACCACCCATTTCTGGCTGGTCAGCCCTTCCAGGCCCACTGGGCCGCGGGCATGGATTTTGTCGGTGGAAATACCGATTTCCGCACCCAGGCCGTATTCGAAACCGTCGGCGAAGCGGGTGGACGCGTTCACCATCACCGAGCTGGAGTCCACCTCGGTGAGGAAGCGGCGGGCCAGGGTGTAGTTCTCGGTGATGATGGCTTCGGTATGGCCCGAGCTGTAGCGGTTGATGTGCTCGATGGCTTCATCAATGTCCTTGACGATTTTCACCGCCAGCACTGGTGCCAGGTATTCCTCTTCCCAGTCGGCTTCCGTGGCCACCTGGATATCGGTCACGCCCACGCTTTCCAGAAGATCACGGGTCTGCTCGCAACCACGGAGCTCCACGCCTGCCTGCCGGTATTGGGCGGCCAGCTCAGGGAGAACCTGCTGGGCGATGGCATTGGCCACCAGCAGGGTTTCGGTGGTGTTGCAGGTGCCGTAACGCTGGGTTTTGGCATTGAAGGCCACGCTGATCGCCTTGGCGATATCCGCCTGCTCATCAATGTAGGTGTGGCAGTTGCCATCCAGGTGCTTGATGACCGGCACGCGGGCGTCGTTGCTGATGCGCTCAATCAGGCCCTTGCCACCCCGGGGCACAATGACGTCCACATATTCGGGGTGGGTGATCAGCTCGCCAACGGCGGCGCGGTCGGTGGTCTCTACCACCTGAACCGCGGCTTCCGGCAGGCCGGCGGCGCGCAGGCCTTCGCGGATGCATTCAGCGATGGCCTGGTTGGCATTGATGGCTTCGGAGCCGCCACGCAGGATGGCTGCATTGCCGGATTTCAGGCACAGGGCGGCGGCATCGATGGTCACATTCGGGCGAGACTCGTAAATGATGCCGATGACACCCAGAGGTACACGCATTTTGCCGACTTGAATACCTGACGGGCGGTAGGCCAGGTCGGTGATCACACCGATCGGGTCAGCCAGGCCGATAATTTGTTCCAGGCCTTCCACCATGCCGTCAAAACGGTCTGCTGTCAGAGCCAGGCGGTCCAGCAGGGCGGCGTCCAGGCCGTTGCTGCGGCCGGCGTCCAGGTCTTTTTCGTTGGCGCGCAAAATGGCGTCGCGATGGTCGCGCAGCGCGTTGGCAATGGCGGCTAGCGCCTTGTCTTTGTCGCCGGAGCTGGCGCGGGCCATGGCACGGGAGGCCTGGCGGGCCTGCTCGCCCAGGCGTTGCATGTATTGCTGGATATCCATAATTTTCTGCGGTCAGTTCTCTGCGTTCGATCTGTTGGTGTCTTGCGAGCGGTGAAGCGCTACCTCGCCATTGTGCGGCATAACACCGCTCGGCAGGTAGGGGAAACCGGGTGTTCAGTGGGCCGCTGGCCTCATAGGTTGGATCAGCGGCCAGCCGAGACTGATTTTCGCGCCCGCCAAAGGCGGCATTATAGCGATAACCGGTGCTTTACGCTTGCTCACAAATGGTGAAGAATTGAAATCCTTTGCTACACCAGTGCGATAAGTTGCTGATTTTATTGGTACGTTTGTGCCATTTTTGTGCCGCAGTCGATGACACAAATAATTATTGTCACAAGTAAGAAGAAAGATCGGCGCCGGGTGCGGACGCTACATAAAACAAGAACAATGTGGGCCAAATGGAGCCAATTACTATGGGCTTTCAGTATCAGGAGTACACCCGTTCCGGGATCAAGGCCGATGCGATTCAACTGTGGGTCGGCAAGTGGCGCATCGATTACCTGGCATTCTCCAGTCCTGCCAACGCACACAAGCCGCCATTGTTGGTGGTAGGCGGGGCTTTCCAGAACTTCACCTCCTACAAGTATTGCGTAGAACGCATCTACGAGGACTTCCCCGTTATCCTGGTGGACTTGCCGTCGCTGGGTAACAACACCCAGATCGCCCCGGATTTGAGCATGGAAGACCTGGCCGATCTGCTCTATGAGTTCAGCTTGCAATCCGGCCTGAGAAAGGTCCATCTGATGGGGTTGTCGCTGGGCTCGGCGATTGCCAGTACCTTTGCCTACAAATACCCGCAAGCCACTGACAAGCTGATTGTGGCGGGGATCGTGACGCGCCCGCGCAAGAGCTGGCGCATGCTGGTGGAAGAGTCCGTGCGGGTGCTGGAGCAGGGGCGCATGGATGAGTTCAGCCAGGCAGTGGTGCTGTATCTGGTCAACTACGACCGCATGGACGACACTGGCATCAGCCCCACGGCCCGCAAGCTGTTCTACCGCCAGATGAAACGTTTGTCGGATAACGAGTGCGAACGTTACAAGATTAACGGTCGGCGTTTGTTATCTGTGGAAGGGCTGCTCGGTTACCCGGAATGCGACACCCTGGTTACCACCGGTGAGTTCGACAGCTTTACCTTGCCCTGGGAGAACGCCTCCTTTGCGGAAAATTGTCCCAATGCCCAATTTACCTTGATCAAGGGGGCCGACCACCTGCCGCAGCTGGAAAAGCGTGAAGTGTCCCTCGACCTGTTTTCGACCTTCCTGCGCGGAGAAACCCTGGAAAACGTGGAGGGCATTCGCCGCTTCAGCAAAGGGGAATACAGCCAGATCGAGCGCCGTCGAGCTGATCGCCTGGTGCCGTGTAATAACCATGGGCATGTCACCAGCGAATCCCGGGTGGGAGACCGGTTTCGTTTCAACAAGCCAGTCACTGTCGTGGATATCAATTTCTTCGGTTGTCTGTTGAAACTGGATGAGCCGGGTTTTTCCCTGGCGGATCACGCGCGCGACTGTACCTTGTATATGGATAGCCCGGAGCTGAAGCTGGAGTTGCTGGTGTTCGATTATGACGGTGCGGGTTATCTGCGCTGTTTGTTCAAGCACGGCAATATTCAGGCTGCGGAGCGGTTTACCCAGTTACTGAAGCAGGGTGAATATTTTTTGCGTCGTGACCAGGATGAAAAAGTGCGGCGAATCTACGGGTAGTCTGAAAACGTTTTCTTTTCTGCCTCCATAAAAAAAACCGGCATTTAATGCCGGTTTTTTTTATGGAGAGAGCGGTGCATCTCAAGCCGATACCACGCCTTCCAGAATTCGCACCATGGGATTGCCCCGGGTTTGAGGAATGGGGAGTTGGTCGTAATAGTTGGCCGGGTTGTGAATTTTCAGGTCGTCGAAACCCAGTGTTTTAAAGTGGCCGATGGCTTCGTCGTCGGCGTGAAAGTGGAAGCCGACCTGGCTGCGCGACACCGCGCCCAGCATGTTGCCGAGCACTTTCAGGGTGCGGTAGAAGGGCATGCCGCGATAGAGGGGGTAGTTGTCGGTGAGGTATGTGCCCTGAGGAAAGGCTTGCAGGGCGACGGCCAGTTTTTTCCAGAATTCTGAAATGACGTCCAGCGGGAAGTAATTCACCAGCCCTTCGGTAATCACCACCACGGGTTTGCTGTGGTCCAACTGATCGAGCACATGTGCCAGGCTCAGTTCGCCGTCTTCGGCGAAAATATTGATAGGCAACACCCGGTGACGTTCACTGAGCACATCATGTTCCTGCAGCAACTGTTTCTTGCGATGCGCCATATCGGGAAGGTCGGTTTCCAGATAAGTCAGCTGCGGATACTGCTGGCAGAAACGATGTCCCCGTGGCGACAGGCCGCAGGCAATCTCGACGACTTGAGTCACGCCTGCTTCGATAAGCTGGTGTAGGCGGTGATCAATCAAGTGGTGCCGCTGCAGCAGAAATGTGCGGATGTTGCCGCCGACAATACGCCGCCCGACAAACTCGAAGGGTGCCAGCGCCCCATACAGGAAGGCTCCACCGCGGGTGTGGAAAAACGGGGCGGAAATGCCGTCACGGGTCCAGACATGGCCGGTGTACAGGGCAGTAAAACTGATGGAGGAAGTATCGCGTGGTTCGCTCATTGTTGTTCTGGCCTGACAAAAAAGAAGACGAACAGGCTAGCAGAATGTTGCCATTGGTGGGTGGCATATTGTGCCAATCCTACGAGCTACGCTCGTTGGGTAGAGAAAGGTTAGAAAGTTCCCAAGACCTCGGCATTTCTACGAAGCCGCTGTAGGAGTACCTCTTGAGGTGCGAACCGCGCTTGCGCGGAAATCGCCCGTAGGGCGATCAGGAATCTCAGAACTCGACAGGTTTCAGAAAGAACGGCGGATAGATTTTGGCCTTTCTTGCCTCGCTACGCTCTGTTCGTCCCTCAAGAGGAACGCCTGCAGATAGGCTCCAGCCTGGCAGCGCGGCGTCCTGTAGGGCTTCATGAGGCACAGGGCCTTCTCCGTGTTGCTGCTTGAAGCTTGTCGCTTGCAGCTGTCTTTTTTACCGTTCCATGCTACGAGGTAGCGGGTGTCCAGCCAGGCGCAGGGCCAGGGAGGTGATGTGTTTCCAGGGATCGCCCTTGGCCATTCCCTTGACGCACTGGTCGGCACGGATGGCGCTGGCCTGGGCGATGCGCAATTGTTGCGGGTTAAGGCGCTGGGCCTGGTTTTGCATGGCGCGTACCCGCTGTGGAGGCAAGCGCGGGGGCGGCCCGCCGCCGAGCATGCCGTCGAGCAGGCGGATGTCGCGGCTCAGGGCCCACAGCAGCACCGGGGGCTCCACGCCTTCGGCGCGCAGGGTCTGGATAATGTGCATGACGCGCTGGCTGTCACCCTGCGCGGTAGCCTCGGTGAGGTCGAAGGGCGAGTAGCGACTGGAGTCGCCCACCGCTTGCTGAACGTCTTCCGGGCCGACCTGGCCGTCTTCTACCAGTAAAGCCAGCTTGTCCACTTCCTGGGCGGCGGCCAGCAGGTTCCCTTCACTGCGCTCAATCAGCAGGGCCAGGGCATCTTCGTTGGCGCGCAGGCCACGGCTGGTGAGGCGTTCCTGCAGCCAGTTGCGCAAGCCTTTCCCTTCAACTGGCCAGACTTCGATCACGGCACCCATTTCATCCACGGCTTTGACCCAGGCGCTGTTCCAGTCCTTGCGGCGGTCCAGCCGTGAGCAGCGGATCAATAACAGGGTGTCACTACTGGCTCCGCCTTTCAGGCCGGCGAGAACATCGCGAAGAATTTGGCTGCCGGTCTTGTCCGGGCGTTTGTCGTTGAGTACCAGTTCGAGAATGCGGCGGCCGCCGAACAGGCTCATGCTCTGCGATTCGTTGAGCAGGGCGTTCCAGTCGATACCGGTATCACTGGAAAAACGCTGGCGTTCGTCAAAACCCTGGTCGCGGGCTGCCCGGCGCAGGTCGTCGAGCAGCTCACCCTGTTGCAGTGGCTCATCGCCGGCCACCAGATAGACGGGCAGCAATGTCGCGGACAGATGCTTGCCAAGCTGCTCAGGACGCAGGCGCATCAGTAGGTCTCCCACCCCTTGGACGCCACGGCGATCTGGTTGATCAGCCGGAAAGTCATGTCTTCATACAGATCTTCACGGACCAGTTGCTCTTCGTCGGAAGAGGCGGTGGCATTTTCCGGATACCAGGGCAGGCTGCGCAGGGCCATCATGCGTTTGGGGGTGGTCAGCAGAGCGCCGGTTTTTACATCGCGCAAGTGCCAGTAGAGGGTGTAGCGCAATTCGATTTCCGCCTGGCGGCCCTGATCATCCACCGCAGAGGTGCGGCGCATCCACTCTTCATCATCAATGATCAACTCGTAGGGGGATTCGTTGTGCACCAGTACGCCCTGATTTTCCAGTTCGTCTTCCAGGCTGTAGTTCAGCTCCGTGCTGGCGCCAACAAGGGTCAGGCTTTCCATGGTGGGCACGCTGGTGGCGCCGCGTAGCTGCCAGCCGCAGGCCGTGATCAGCAAGGTGAGAAGCAGGGTGGTAATGGCGTTAACGGTAACCCTCATGGTACGCGTGCTCTCTCGGTTGTCTGGCGGGCTGGCGGAGATGGCCTGTGGCCATTTCCGCCCTACGGTATCCGCTGCATTGCAGTGCGCTCAGTTGGCGACGATGTTAACCAGTTTACCCGGCACCACGATCACTTTGCGCACTGTTTTACCTTCGGTGAATTTCTGCACATTGGGCTCGTCCATCGCCAGGGCTTCCACTGATTCCTTGTCGGCGTTGGCGGGCACATGCAGCTTGGCGCGGACCTTGCCATTCACCTGTACCACCAGTTCAATGCTGTCTTTCACCAGCGCGCTTTCATCCACGCCGGGCCAGCGGGCATCAATCACTGCCTCTTCATGACCCAGGGCCTGCCACAGGCTGTGGCCCGCATGGGGGATGATGGGAGCCAGCAGCAGCACGGCCGCTTCCAGGGCTTCGTGTTTTACCGCGGCGTGGTTATCACTGTTAGCGTCGAACTTGCTAACCTCATTGATCAATTCCATCACTGCGGCAATGGCGGTGTTGAAGGTGCTGCGGCGACCATAGTCGTCGCTGACTTTCTGGATGGTTTCGTGGGTCTTGCGGCGCAAGGCCTTGCCTGCGTCGTCCAGTGCGTTTACGTCCAGTGTGCCGGCATTACCGGCTTCCACATGTTCGGCCACCAGACGCCACAGGCGCTTGATAAAGCGGAAGGCGCCTTCCACGCCAGCGTCGTTCCATTCCAGCGATTGCTCCGGCGGCGCGGCAAACATCATGAACAGGCGCACGGTGTCGGCGCCGTATTCTTCGATCATTTGCTGCGGGTCCACGGTGTTGCCCTTGGACTTGGACATCTTGGCGCCGTCTTTGAGCACCATGCCCTGACACAGCAGTTGCTTGAAGGGCTCGTCGCAATTCACCAGCCCGGTATCGCGTAGCAACTTGTGGAAGAAGCGCGAGTAGAGCAGGTGCAGGATGGCGTGCTCGATGCCGCCGATGTACTGGTCCACGGGCAGCCAGTAATCGGTGGCGGCCGGGTCCAGCATGGCGGTGTCGCTCTGGGGTGAGCAGTAGCGTGCGTAATACCAGCTGGACTCCATGAAGGTGTCGAAGGTGTCGGTTTCACGCAGGGCGGGCTGCCCGTTGAAGGTGGTCTTGGCCCACTCCGGGTCGGCCTTGATGGGGCTGTTGACGCCGTCCATTTCCACATCGGTGGGCAGCACCACGGGCAGCTGATCGTCCGGGGTGGGGTGCAGGGTGCCGTCTTCGGTTTCCACCATGGGAATGGGCGCGCCCCAGTAACGCTGACGGGAGACACCCCAGTCGCGCAGCCGGTAGTTCACTTTCTTTTCGCCCAGGTTGCGCTCGTTCAGCCAGGAGGCGATGGCGTCGAAGGCCTCGGCGGAGGTCTTGCCGGTGAATTCCCCGGAGTTCACCAGTCTGCCTTTTTCGGTGAAGGCTTGCTGGGCCAGATCGATCTGCTCACCGTTGGCGGGTTCAATTACCTGGGTGATGGGCAGGCCGTATTTCTGTGCAAACTCAAAGTCACGCTGATCGTGGGCGGGCACCGCCATGACCGCGCCGGTGCCGTAGCCCATCAGGACGAAGTTGGCGACCCATACCGGCACCGCTTCACCGCTGATCGGGTGGGTGGCGGTGAGGCCCGTGTAGATGCCTTTCTTTTCCATGGTCGCCATGTCGGCTTCGGCGGTCTTGGTGTTCTGGCATTCTTTGACGAAGTCGGCGACTTCGTGGTTGGCCGCCGCCGCTTTTTGCGCCAGCGGGTGGCCGGCGGCCACCGCCACATAGCTCACGCCCATGAGCGTGTCCGGGCGGGTGGTATAAACGCGCAGGGATTCTTCTCCTTCAATGGCGAAGTCCAGCTCCACCCCTTCAGAGCGGCCGATCCAGTTGCGCTGCATGGTCTTGACCTGTTCCGGCCAGCCATCCAGCTGGTCCAGATCATTGAGCAGCTCATCGGCGTAGTCGGTGATCTTGATAAACCACTGGGGGATTTCCTTTTGTTCCACCAATGCGCCGGAGCGCCAGCCACGGCCATCAATGACCTGCTCGTTGGCCAATACGGTTTGGTCTACCGGGTCCCAGTTCACTGTGGACATTTTCCGGTACACCAGCCCTTTCTCGTACAATTTGGTGAAGAACCACTGTTCCCAGCGGTAATACTCCGGGGTGCAGGTGGCCAGTTCCCGGTCCCAGTCGTAACCGAAACCCAGACGTTGCAGTTGCCCGCGCATGTAGTCGATGTTCTCGAAAGTCCACTTGGCCGGGGCCACCCTGTTCTTGATCGCCGCGTTTTCCGCCGGCAGGCCGAAGGCATCCCAACCCATGGGCTGCAGGACGTTTTTGCCCTGCATGCGCTGGTAACGGCTGACCACATCGCCGATGCTGTAGTTGCGCACGTGGCCCATGTGCAGGCGGCCAGACGGATAGGGGAACATGCTCAGGCAATAGAACTTTTCCTTGCCGGCATCCTCGGTGACCTTGAAGCTCTGATTGTCATCCCAGTACTGCTGGGCTTGGGCTTCGATCTGATCGGGGCGATACTGTGCGTCCATCGGCTCTCTTTTCTTGATCATAAAAACAAACGGGAACAGGGCGACCTTGGGGAACATCCCGGTCGTGAAGGGGACATAGGATACATGAGCTTAGCCCGGATTTCTCAGTGCGCGGGTGTCCATATGCGCAATCTTAACGATAAATACCGCAGGCGTGGGCGCTTGCCGGGTGTGGATGTGGTGAGGTCCCGCCCATGGTGCTGACCTACCTGATGCTGCTGGTGCTGGTGGGGGCCAGCCTGCCGGCGGTGGTGCGCAGTTTCCTGCCGCCCTTGCCGCGCCGGATTACCGGCATTACCCCCCAGGCGGTGGTGGTGTTGGGCGCCGGTCGGCGCCAGCGCAATGGCCGGTTTTCCCTGACTACCCGTGGGCTGCGGCGGTTGAAGCTGGCGGCGGAACTGGCCCAAGAGCACGGCTTGCCGCTACTGGTCAGTGGCGGTATCAGCCAGACCCCCATGCACGACAACGAGCCCAGTGAAGCGGACCTGATGGCCGAACAGGCCCTGCGCCGCTGGCCGACGCTCAATGTGATCAAGGAAACTCGCAGTCGCACTACCTGGGAAAACGCTTGCTATAGCAGTGAGTTGTTGGCCGAGCGAGGCATGGATGAGGTGATGCTGGTCAGCGACCGTGCTCACTTGCCCCGGGCGCTGTTGTGTTTCCAGAGTCAGGGCGTGCTGGCCCAGGCGGCGTGGAGCAAGCGATTGCCGAAGCAGGAGTGGTTGCCTTCGGCGGGAGCCTTATCCATGGTGCCAGAGATCTGGTACGAGTGGCTGGCGCTGGTCTGGTATCACGTTCGCTATTTGTGAGGGATGGATGCCTAACGCCAAATGCCGGATGCCAAACGCCCAAGAGAAAACCTGAAACCCCGGGGAATGTTACAAGACGTCTGACCTGTCAGGCGTCAGGCGTCAGGCGTCAGGTGTCGTGCGTACTCCTCCCAGTGCCTCCACCGCCTGATACTGGCTGAGAAATACCTGGCCGCTGAGCACGCTCAGCAGGTCGGTTTTTTTCAGGCGGTCCATCACCGGGCCTTTCACTTCCGATAAATGCAGGCTGACGCCGGCATCTTTCAATCGTTGATTCAGGCTTTCCAGGCTTTCCACTGCACTGGCGTCCAGGTGGTTGATGGCGGAGCACATCAGCACCACATGGTCGACGCCCGGGCGGGCCATGGCGCGGTCGTAGAGCAGATCTTCCAGGGGCCGGGCATTGCCGAAATAGAGTGACTCATCCACCCGAATGGACAGTATCTGATCGCTGACAATGGCGTCGTGGCGATCGACATTGCGGAAATGCTGGGTGCCGGGTACCTGTCCCACCTCGGCCACATGGGGCTGGCTGGTGCGCCACAGAAACAGGGCAACGGATAGCCCCACGCCGATGAGCAGGCCGGTTTGTACATTGATCAGTAACACGCCGAGCAAGGTGGCCAGCATGGCGACGCTGTCAGGGCGGCTGTATTGCCAAAGGTGACGAATTTCGCCCAATTCGATCAGTGGAATAATGCCAACCACGATGATCGCAGCCAGGGTCGCCAGGGGCAGGGCGTGAAACAGCCCGGTAAAAAACAGGGCCACCAGCGCAATGCCGATACCGGTAAGCAAGCTGGTCATGGGGGTGCGGGCGCCGGCGTCGAAGCTCACCGTGGTGCGGGAAAAACTGCCGGTCACTGCGAAGGAGCCGGACAGGCCGCTGGCCAGGTTGGCCAGCCCCAGGCCCATCAGCTCCCGGTTGGGGGAAATACGTTCACGGCGGCGCGCGGCCAGTGCCTGGGCCAGGGAGATGGATTCCACAAAGCCGATCAGTGCGAGCAACAGTGCGGGAGTGATCAGGGTTTTCCAGTGGGCCCAATCCATTTGCGGAGCGGACAGATGAGGCAGGCCACTGGGGATACCGCCGACAATGGCGAGCCCGCGCTGTTCAAGATGGAAGAAAAACGCCAGTACGGTGGTGATCAGCACGGCCAGGATGGGGCCGGACTTGCCCAGAAAGGCGCTGAGCCAGCCGGGCAGGGGGCTGCGTTTGAGCGGGCCGGCCAGTTGTTTGGGTATCAGCAGGGAGAAGATGGCAATGGCGCTGATGCCCACGGTGAGCCAGTGGCTGTGGTTGAGCTGGGCAAGCAAGCTGCGTCCCAGTTGCAGCACGTTTTCGCCGTCGGCCTCAATGCCCAGCAGGTGCTTGAGTTGGCTGCCGGCGATCAAAATGGCGCAACCGCTGACAAAGCCGATGATGACCGGGTGACTGAGCAAATTGGTGAGCCAGCCGAGGCGCAGTACCGCCATGGCTATCAGGAAAACCCCGGAGAGCAGGCCCATACCGATGGCGGCCTGGATGAACAGTTGTGGATCGCCCTGGGCCAGGGCGCCGGCGGCGGAAGCGGTGATCAGTGAGGTCAGTGCTGCAGGCCCAACGGACAGGCTGCTGCTGGTGCCGAACAGGCCATAAAGGATCAGTGGCAGCATGCTGGCATAAAGCCCGGTTTCCGGGGGCATGCCGGCGAGCAGGGCGTAGGCCAGTCCCTGGGGCACCAATAAAATGGTGACGATGACAGCGGCCAGACCGTCTCCGGCCGCGTCGGCGCGGGTGTAGCGAGCCAGCCATTCGCTGGCGGGCAGCCAGCGCAACAGGTGCAGGGCTCGCGGCATATTACTGGCCCCGGCGCTGGTCGAGCCGCTCCGCCAGGGCGCTCAGGTCGTACCCGGCCTGTTCGGCGGTGGCGAGAATGCTGGCATTGTCCTGTTCGCTGGCCTGGGTCAGCGCCCACAGGGTGGTGCTGCGCGTGCCGGTGCGGCAGAAGGCCAGTACGGGGGTTTCTGCCAGGGATACGATGGCGTCGAAGCCGTCGATATCGGTTTCGGCAATGTTGGTGCCCACCACCGGTTGATGGGCGTAGGCAAGCCCGGCAGCTTCCGCGGCGACGGCCATTTCGTTGCTGCTGGGTTGGTCGGCGGCTTCCCCGTCGGGGCGGTTGTTGAGCACCATCTTGAAACCGGCAGCGGCAACGGCGGGCATGTCTTCTGGCAGCAATTGCGCAGATACGGACAGGTCGTCATTGAGTTTGTTGAAATCGGTCATGGTTCAGCCTTTTCTGGGAAATGGTTGTCGATGACGCGCTAGCTTACGCATTTGTGGCCCTGTCCTCATCCGTTGTCTGTTCGGCGCCGAGCGTGTTGAGCGGAATTTTCAGGTATTGGACGCCATTGTCTTCTGCTGCCGGGAGGTGGCCGGCGCGCATGTTGACCTGTACCGAGGGCAGAATCAGACGGGGCATATCCAGGGTGGCGTCGCGGGTTTCGCGCATGCTGACAAAGTCGTCTTCGCTGGTGCCTTCGTGGACATGGATGTTGTGCTTGCGTTGTTCGCCGACGGTGGTTTCCCAGATGAGTGACTGACGACTGTCCGGCAGATAGTCATGGCAGAGGAACATGCGGGTCTGGTCTGGCAGCACCAGCAACTTCTGGATCGAGCGATACAGGGTCCGGGCATCGCCACCGGGGAAGTCGCAACGGGCGGTGCCGTAGTCGGGCATGAACAGGGTGTCGCCCACGAAAACCGCATCGCCAATCACATGGCTCATGCAGGCCGGCGTGTGGCCGGGGGTGTGGATGGCGCGGGCGTCGATGCTGCCTACCTTGTAGTGCTCGCCGTCCTTGAAAAGGTGGTCGAACTGGCTGCCATCCCGGGCGAACTCTGTCCCGGCATTAAAAACCTTGCCGAAGGTGTCCTGCACCGTGCAGATATGCTCACCAATGGCCAGCTGGCCACCCACCTGCTGCTGGATCCACGGTGCCGCAGAAAGGTGGTCTGCATGGACATGGGTTTCCAGTAACCAGTCCACCGTCAGGTTGTTTTGCTCGATGTGGTCAACCATGCGTTGCGCGCTGGAGTGCGAGGTGCGCCCGGCATTGGCATTGTAATCCAGCACCGAGTCCACGATGGCGCAGTGACGGGTTGCCGGGTCGGTAACCACATAGCTGACTGTGTTGGTGTCCTGGTCAAAAAAAGCAGTGACGTCGGGGCGCAGCATTGCTACCTCCAATAACGGGATTTCATCATCCTTTTATAGGAGGTGCATTGCTGGATGTCAAATTGGATATAAGCTTATATCAAAATGAAATATAGTGGTTGTTACTTGTTCCTCAGCATGAATCCCAGCCCGATCAGTAGTCCCGAGAGCAGCAGCCAGGGCCACACGCCGGTGGTCATGAAGGGCGTGATGCCGGTGCGTGGGTGGTATTCGCTGTAGAGCACGTCACGGGTGAACTGAGGCAGGGCATCGATGACCTGGCCGTGGTGATCAATCACGGCGGTGACGCCGTTGTTGGTCCCCCGCAGCAGCCAGCGCCCGGTTTCTGCGGCGCGCATGCGGGCCATCTGGAAATGTTGCAGGGGGCCGGCGGAGGTGCCGAACCAGGCATCGTTGCTGATGGTCAGCAGCACATCGGCATCGTGGCTGCGGCTGGCCACCTGTTCCGGGTAGAGAATTTCATAGCAAATAAACGGCGCCACGGTGTGGCCCAGGGCGGTCAGATTCGGTTGCTGCGGGCTGCCGGGCGTAAAGCCGGACATGGGCAAATCAAAGAACGGAATCAGCCCGCGGATCAGCGACTGCATGGGTACATATTCGCCAAACGGGACCAGCTTCTGTTTGTGATAGACGCGCGGGTTGCCGTCACCGGGATCAAGCGGGATGGAGGCGATGCTGTTGTGGTAGGTCACGCCGCTATCGCTGGCCGCCCGCCAGGGAACGCCGGTGATGAAGCCGCCGTGGCGCTCGGCAATCTGTTGACCTTCCTGCTCCAGGAATCCGGATACGTTCTGGTAGAAATTGGTGAGCGCGGATTCCGGCCAGATCACCAGGGTGTCGGCGGGAATAGCCTGGGTCAGCTCCTGATAGATTTGCTGGGTCCGCTCACGCATGGACAGCTGCCACTTGATGTCCTGGGGGATATTGCCCTGCACCAGCGCGACTTTTTGTGCCGGGCCACTGGTTTGGGTGAACGTGAGCGTGTGAGAGACGGCGGTGAGCACCAGCAGGGCGCAGGCCGCGGCCAGGCTGGTGTGCCATGCTCGCCGGCCGTTTGCCGGGCGAACCAGGCTGGCGCTGACCAGCACGGTGGTGAGCGTGAGCAGCCATACCCCACCGATGGGGGCCAGCGGAGCAAAGGGCGTATCGATCAGGGCATAACCTGCATACAGCCAGGGGAAACCGGTGAGGAAGACGCCGCGTACCCAGTCCAGCAACAGCCAGCTACCGGCAAACACCAGTGCCGAACGCCCCAGTCGCCAGCTGGCATAAAAGGTGATCCCGTAAAACAGGGCCAGAAAGGCGGCAAAGATGCCGGTGAACGGGATGGCCATCCATAGCGGCATGAAGCCGTAGTCATGCATGGACACATGCACCCAGGAAATACCGAAAGCGAACATGCCGAGCCCGTAGAGCCAGCCTCGCAACAGCGCTTCGCGGGCAGAACCGGCCCGCTGCTGGCACCAGTAACCGGTGCCGATGCTGACAAACAGCAGGGGCCAGAGATCATAGGGAGCGAAGGCAAGGGGAAAAAGCAGGCCGGCAATCAGGGCCAGCAGACGATCTCGCATGGGGTTCCTCGTTTCATGCTGGCGAGCAGGCCGCCTGGCGGTTTGGACTAGAGTCGATGCAATAATACGAATAAAGTAGCAGGCAAAATAACCGGTTAAACCGGAATGACAAGTCTGGGGGCATCATAGTGAAACACCCATGCAAGTACCATCCGGGAACCCAGGCGCTGTGGTATTGCGCCCATGATGGACTGCATCTGTGTCAGCAATGTGTGGAGGGTGACGAGGACCACCGTATGGAAGCCCGTTGCTTGCTGTGCAATCACGAACTGGCGCCGGCGGGGCAGAGTCAGGTAGGGCCGCTGTGGCAACGCCTGGACAGCTATCTGCGGCTGCCCTTCGCGTTACCGCTGTTGCCCCTGATGGCGATCTGGGCGGTGTTGGCGGCGCTATTGACGCCGCTATGGGCGATGGTGCCGGTGGCATTGTTGGCGGGATTTCCCACCTTCGCCTTTGCGGCGGCATTGATGACGTTGCGGGCCGGCCCCCGCAAAACCCGCAAGGCGGCGTTTCCTGGCTGGGACTGCCTGGGAGAAAGCGGTGTCTGGAAAAGTGCACTGTGGCAAGCCTTGCCGGCGGTAGTGGTCATCGCCCTGGCGGGTGGCCTGATGGTGACAGTATCGGTGCCGGGTGGCCTGCTGATGGCGATGATCGGGATGCTGCTGGTGCCGGCGCTGTGGCTTGCAGTGCTGGTGCAGGGCGCAGCACCTGGCGCTTATGCGGCGGCGGCCACCTATATCGCCTCTGCTCCCCGTGATTATGGCGTGGCGGCCGGGTTTGCGTCGTTGGGGAGTGTACTGGTGGTGGCGCTGGTCGTGGTGGCCATGGACGTCTTGCCCGTGCCGCTGGTGCACGCTGTGGCCGGGTTGCTGGCTGCCTGGTGGTGGCTGGTGCTGGCGGGGCTGTGTGGTGATATTGCCGTCCGTCATGGCCGGCAGTGGGGGCTGAATCAGGGTGGGCGGCGTGTCACCCAGCCGTTGGCCGAGCGTCGGCAACGCACCCAGCTGTGCGCCGGGCGGTTCGACAAGGTGTTGCTGACAACCACAAAGATCATCAAGACCAAGAAAGCCACGGTAGCGGACTGGCACCACCATGACCGGTTACTGGCGGTGCTGGGTAAAGAGCAAGAACGGACTGCCCTGGCGGAGCCTTACCTGGATTGGCTGATTGGTGCGCAGGCCTGGGATGATGCCATGGCACTGGTTGCTCGCCAGCGCCTGCGCGACCCGCAGTGGTTGCCGGCGGCGCCAGCATTACGGTTGGCATTGGCTGACGGTGTTTATGCCCGTGATCCGAAACTGGCGGTTGCCTTGCTCAAGGATCTCCACCAGAAACACCCGGATTTTACCGATCTTGGGGAAGCCTACCTGTTGTTGGCGAAAGTGCTGGCCGAACATTTCGGGCTGGCGGGCAAGGCCGAGCAGTACCTGCGTTTTGTGGAAAGTCATTGCCGCGATGCCCGCTTGCGCCAGAAAGTGTCGGAGTGCCGGGCTGCCTGGGAGTGAGTGGTAAAGAATTAGCCCCCGGCGTTAATCACGCCAGCGCCTTTGCCCGGTGTGCCAGTCCTTCCTGAAGCAAGGTGTCACGCAGCTGGGCGATGGCGTCTGCCTTGAGTGCATGATCATCCAGTTCCCGCGCCAGCTTTTCTGCCTTCTGAAACTCACCCGCCCGCGTTAATGTTTGCAGGAGTGGCCAGCCAATGGCGGCGGGCAGCGCGTTGCCGCCGCGTTGCCGGTACTGCTGCCAGCACTGCGCCACCTGAATGGCCTGGCCTTCTTCTGTTGCCGGGTGAACGAACAGTTGCTGGGCGACGGTGGTCCAGGCCGCGTTATCGCTGAGTAATTGTTGCGCGGTGAATTGCCCGGTGAGGGCGTCGAAATGATCCGGTTCGGTGGCAAGAATTTGCGCGAAGGCCGTGCTGGCCACGTCGCCGTTCAATTGTCCCAGGGCGTCCCAGCCCCGGGTCAGTGAGGAAAGTTGCTGAGGGTCCGTGGGGGGATTGTCTTGCTGCGCGGCTTCGACCGGTTGCGGGCGCATGATCTGCACCAGCAACAAGCCGCCGATAAAGGCGGCGATGCCCGCACTGAGATTGGCGAGCAACGGGGTGCTGAACAATGCCAACGCTGCCATGACCGCCACGGGCAGGGGCAGCAAGGTGTAGGGCGATACCGGCAGGCGTTGCCACTGCCTGTGTTTGGGGTGCCAGAGGGGCAGTTGCAGGGTGCTGCGTTGCAGGCCAAAGAAAGCGCCGAACCAGACCAGCAGTGGTGCCGTGGCACCGTGGAACGGAATCTGCCCCGGGCTCGCCAGCAACAGGTAGCCAAAGCCACTGAGCAGGCAGCCGAGTATCCACAGGGCGAATACCCGGCCATGGCCAAGGCGGCGCTCCAGAGTGGGGGCCAGCGGTGCCAGCAGCAATAGGGTCGCCAGGCTCAACCAGAGCGAACCGCCGGTGAACGGTGCGGTAAAGAAACGGGCCGGGCGCGGCGAGCTGTCCGGCAGGCCCCAGCGGTACAGATTGCTGGCAGCCACTTGTGCGGGAATCTGCTCGCGCAGGCGGTTCCATTGTTCGATCTCGGCGGACGACCAGAAATCCCGGGCGCGGCGTTTGCTGTCGGTCACGAAGTCGTCGGCGAACAGGGCGGCGCCGTAGACGTGGGCGTCCATGCCTGCGTTTTGTTCCAGCCGTTGTGACAGGTCGCTTTGATTGTTGAAGCGAAGCCAGGAGAGGTAGTTGTCCCATTCCAGGGTTTTCAGGCCGCCGTTCTGGTACCAGCCAAGAACGGGCTGGACGGCGTTGCCGTTATTGAAGAACTGGCCGGCGAGCAGGGTAATGGCCAGCACAGCCATTACCCAGGGGGCGTTGCGCCAGGCAGGTGCCGCCTGGTCAGTCGCTGTCTGCGCCGTGGTCGGTTTCGTCATTGTTGTTATCCCCCGGCGGTGTCACCCGTAACAGTCGTATTGTACGGCCGTCAGCACTGAGCACGGTGACACGGAAGCCTTCCAGGGTGATGCTTTCATCACGGCCCGGCAGGCGTCCAAACTTCTGCATCACCAGTCCCCCGATGGTGTCGAACTCTTCATCGCTGAGGTGGCAATGGAAGTGTTCGTTGAAGTCGTCGATGGGTGTCAGCGCCTTGACGGTGTATTCGTTGTTATCCAGATCCTTGATCAGGTAGTCGTCTTCTTCGATATCGTGTTCGTCTTCGATTTCGCCGACGATTTGTTCCAGCACATCTTCAATGGTGACCAGCCCGGCCACGCCGCCGTATTCGTTGACCACGATGGCCATGTGGTTGCGGCTGATACGAAATTCACGCAGCAACGAATCCAGACGTTTTGATTCTGGCACTACCATAGCGGAACGGATGTGATCTTTGATCGCAAAACGCTCCATACGGGCGGGATCAAGGATTAACGGTAGCAGGTCCTTGGCCAGCAGGATGCCGATGACTTCATCCGGGTCGTCGCCCAGTACCGGGAAGCGGGAATGGGCGCAGTCGATAATGGTGGGCAAAAAATCCCGTGGGTCGGAGCTGGCCTTGATGCTGACCATTTGCGAGCGGGGAATCATGATTTCACGTACCTGCATGTCTGCCACGCAGATGGCGCCTTCGATGATGCCCAGGGTGTCGCCGTCGATGATGTGGGTGTCGCGCATGGAGCGCATCAGTTCCAGTAATTCGCTCCGGTCGCCCGGAGTGGGTGAGAAAAACTGGCCGACACGCTCCAACCAACTTCGGCTGGTACCGTTATCCGAAAAATCGTCCGACATCAGGGATTAAACTCCGTGTTTTCAGGTTGCGCCTGGCTGTCTTCCTGCACAGGGCTGTAAGGATCAGGAAAGCCTTGCTCACCGAGGGCGCGGATTTCCAGGGTTTCCATGACGAGCGCATCGTCATCGTCAATATGATCATAACCCAGCAGGTGCAGCACACCGTGGGTGACCATGTGCGCCCAGTGGGCGTCGAGGGGTTTGTGCTGTTCGCTGGCTTCGCGCTGTACCACCGCGTCGCAGATAACGATGTCTCCCAATAGCGGTTCTACCGCGCCTTCCGGCAGCCCCTCGGGCATGTCAAAAGGAAAGGACAGCACATTGGTGGGGGCGTCCTTGTCGCGGTAGTCACGGTTGAGGGTGCGAATCTCGTCTTCATCCACGATGCGCAGGGTAATGTCGCCCACCACGCCTCCTGCGGCAATGGCCGCATGGCGCACCCATTCACATAAATGGGGTTCGTCGGGGGCGTCCGGGGCGTCGCTGGCCCACTGGATATCAACGGTCGGTGTCGGTATCCCGCTCATGACGGTCGTAGGCCTCTACAATGCGTTGAACCAGCGGGTGGCGAACCACGTCGCGGCTATCGAACCGGGTCACCCCGATGCCGTTGACCCCATCCAGTACTTCCAGCGTGTTGACCAGGCCGGAACGTTGATGGCGGGGCAAATCCACCTGGGTTACGTCGCCGGTAATGACCGCGCGCGTGCCAAAGCCGATCCGGGTAAGGAACATTTTCATTTGTTCCGGGGTGGTGTTCTGGGCTTCATCCAGAATCACGAAACTGTTGTTCAGGGTGCGCCCGCGCATGTACGCCAGCGGCGCCACTTCGATGACCATTCTGTCCATCAGCTTGGCCACTTTTTCAAAGCCGATCATCTCGTAGAGCGCATCGTAAAGCGGGCGCAGATAGGGATCGATTTTTTCCGCCAGGTCGCCGGGCAGAAAGCCCAGTTTTTCACCGGCTTCCACCGCCGGGCGCACCAGCAGAATGCGTTGCACCTCGGCTTTTTCCAGGGCATCCACGGCGCAGGCTACGGCCAGCCAGGTCTTGCCGGTACCCGCCGGGCCCACGCCGAAATTGATGTCGTGTTTGCGGATCTGTTTGACGTACTCGCGCTGGTGCGCGCCGCGGGGCTTGATGCGCACCCGCTTGGTGCGGATCAGCACCTCCTCGCCGGGAAACGGCACGGTGTTGTCTGCGCGGGCGTTACCGGCCTGGTCAGCCACGTTGGACTGTTGCAGATGCAGGTGCACCATTTCCGGTGTCAGCTCGGTGCCGTCGCGGGTCTGTTCGTAGAGTTCGCTGAGAATGGCCCCGGCCGCATCCACGGCGTCGGCGTCCCCGGCCAGGTGAAACTGGTTGCCGCGATTGAGGATTTCCACGTGCAGGCGCTGCGCGATCTGCTTGACGTGCTCATCCAGGCGGCCACAGAGGTTGGCCAGTCGACGGGAATCGTTGGGTTCGAGGCTGATGTGCTGTGAAACGAGTGGTGTGTCCAAGATGGAAAAGGTGGCCCTTCGGGCTGTTATGGTGACCTTCAGAATACCCCGAAGCCAGGCTCCGGGGAAGCGAAATTACCGTTGCAGGCTAGCGATTCCGGGGCCTGCCAGCAAGGCAGGATTTGTCCCTGTCGGACAACCGGTGGTTTGTGGTTCCCACAAGCGCCTTACCTATATCACGCAAAACATTACCTCCTGTTACATCCGCCGGTTTCTTCTGCGGGTAATGGAAGCAGGACTCAGGGTCCTGCCCACCCGGCCTGCTGGCCGGAATGGATATCCATCAAGGAGAGAAGGCATGAATGCGAATGGCAAAGGTTTCATTTGGCTTTCACCGCTGGCCATGGCGGTGGCGCTGGCTGGTTGTGGGGGAGACGATGATCGTCGTTCCCTGGTCCCCGGGCCGGGCCTGGGCGAGGGAAACCAGCTGCTGGTGATGCATAACGGTAGCGGTAACGCCGGGGAGGTTGACCTGCTGGATGCTCGTCTGAACGTGCAGCAAACCTTCAGTGCAGATGCCAACGAAGGCATTGCCCTGGATCTGCTGGGGAATCTGTACGCGGCAAATGACAGTGGTGGCAGCCCGAGCAGCCTGCAAACCCTGCACAGGATCGTGGAGCGGAATAATAACGCCTCTGCAGTACCGACCCTGGATCGGGATTTTCCGGCCAATGGGTCCATGACACTGAAAGGGATCGCCATTGCCCATCAGGCCGGGCTGGTAATGGCTGCCAATGTGGGCGGCAACAGCGTGGAAGTGTTTGGCTCTGCTGCTGGTGACAATGCCGTGCCACTGGCCAGCACGGCTCTGCCCGGCAACGCCTGGGATCTGGCCTATGATGAAGCGTCTGACCGACTCTTCCTGGCGATGACCAATGGCACCGTGTTGGTGGTGGACGATTATGTTGATGGCGGCTTCATGGCGACGCCTTCCCGTACCATTACCCCGGATTCTGCTGGCCCGGTATCGAATATTCACGGTATCGCTTACCAGTCGGATAGCGACACTCTGGTGATCACCGATGTGGGTGATGCTGCCGTGGCTGATGATGGGCGTCTGTATGTGATCGGTAATGCGTCTACGGCGAATGGCAGTGTGACGCCGTCCCGTTCTCTGGCCGGGCCTGCGACCCTGATGGGTAACCCGGTGGACTTGGTGCTGGATGGCAACAAGGCTTACATCGCAGAAAAGTCCAATGATGCTGTGCTGGTCTACAACGATGTGCTGTCGGGCAGTTCCGGTGATGTGGCCCCGGATGAAGTGGTCGACAGCCTCAAACCGGAATCCCTGGCGCTGGTGGTTGAGCAGGAGCCGGTGGTAGACCTTTCAGACATTGATGAGACCGGCACCGACTTCACCGGGGTGGCGGTGACCAGTAATGCCCCGGCGCTGCCCGGCGATCCGGATGTGGTGGTGCTGGATCTGGATCTGGGCGCCATGCAGCGCGGTTTTGCCACGGGACTGGACCGGGAAAGTCTGGCTTTCAATCAGATGGGTGATGCCTATATTTCCTATGACACAGGGCTTGCCGTGATCAACCGCCTGGCCACCGGTCGTGATGGAGAGATGTTCAGTGCCAGTCGGGATCGAGTGATCGAAGGCGCAAGCACCGGGTTGTCTTCACCCAAGGGCTTTGATGTGGCCGATCAGCTTGGCTGGGTTCTGGTGACGGATAATGGCAGCCCGGCGGTGCGGGTGTTCGGCGCCCAGGCCGGTGGCGATGTGCCACCGTTGTTCAGCACCATGCTGAGTGTGGCGCCCTGGGATCTTGACTATGACCCGGAGGAAGATCGTCTCTTTGTGGCGCTTACCGATGGCACCGTGGCGGTATTTGATGACTACAGTACCGAGCGTGGCGGTGGCGGTGCGGACCGGGTGATTACCCCGGCTGAGGGTGGGGTGGCATTTAGCGCGCCGACCAACCTGCACGGCATCGTCCATGTGGCCGAAACCGATCAGCTGATTCTCTCGGATGTGGGCAGCGGCGCCAACCCCACTGATGGCAAGCTGTATGTGCTGGATGACGCATCTACGGCAGACGGGGTAACCGATGTGTCGGTACGCATTGATGACGAGGACAACAATGCGGTCGGGGCCACCCAGTTGGGTAACCCGGTGGACATCGCTTTCGATGGCGAGCACCTGTATGTGGCGGAAAAGTCACAAGGTATGGTGCTGCGTTTCGATAACATTCTGGACTCCGCAGGTGGCGATGTGGCTCCGTCGCTGAGCTGGATGCAGTCGGCGCCGGAATCTGTGTCACTGATCAGTGAAGATCTGGCGCGCTCACCGGAGTAAGTCAGCACTGCCGTCTTGACACAGTCTTCTCGTAGGGTGGTGGAGGATCAAGCTTCCACCACCCTTTCGGGAAACGTGTTCATGGATGATACCCCTCCAGATCTTGAGGTTGGCAATGCCCTGATGCTGGCTTGTGCCAGTGGCGATCGACAGGCATTCCACCAGCTTTACCTGAACGAGGCGCCACGCATGTTGGCGTTCGCCCGGCGCTTTACCGGTGAGTCAGCATCAGCGGAGGATGCGTTGCAGGATACTTTTGTCCAGGTTTGGAAGAACGCCAATCGTTTTCGCCGTGAACGGGGGAGTGCCCGTTCCTGGCTTTACGCGGTGCTTCGTTATCGTTTGCTGAATCAGCATCGGCGAGACTCCCGTTATCCGGCGGGTGATTTTCCGGACCAGGATTGGCCGGACCCGGGCTTGTCCCCGGAGCAATGTTACCTGGCGGGAAGTGATCGAAAAATCATGATTGAGTGCCTAAAAACATTAAGGGTGGAGCGTCGCCGTCCCATTCTCATGGCGTATTATATGGGGCTTTCCTATGAGCAGATCGCCGACTCTCTGTCGGTGCCACTTGGCACCATCAAGAGCCGGATTCGTTCCGGTCTGAAAACCTTGCAGGCGTGTTTGCAGCTATGATCCCTGATGACCGGCAGGAACAGCATTTGCTGATAGCCGAGTACGTGCTGGGTTTACATGATGCGCAGCGCCAGCAGGAAATTGCTGCCTGGCTGGATCGGGATGCTGAAGCCTCGCGAATGGCCAGCCAATGGCAGGAGCACTGGTTGGGGGCAACGGAACTGCTGGAGCCGGCACCGTTGCCGCCACGGCTATGGCGCAGGGTGGCTCGCCGGGCAGGGCTGGCCCGGCCATGGTGGCAGCTGGCATGGCAGAGTCCCGGCTTGTGGCGGACCATGACCGCCTCGTTACTGGTGGTGGTGGCCTTGTTACTTGGTCCACTGCGCCAGGACGCCCCGGCGTACACGGTGGTGCTGCAGGCTCCCGGCGAGGCGTCGTCGCCGGGGTGGCAGATCACCGTCTCCAACGCGGGTGATTTGCAGTTGACCCCACTGGTGGAAAGCCGTTACTCGGCCCAGCACAGTGTGCAGTTCTGGACCCTGAAGGACCCGGGCAAAGGGCCCCGGTCGCTGGGGTTGGTGGAGCCGAGTCAGCCGATGGTGATTCCCGCTTCGCAGGTTGGCGGGGTACAAAGTGGACAGCTGTTTGAGCTGACCCTTGAGCCGCCGGGTGGCTCCCCTGGCGCCCGGCCAACGGGCCCGGTGCTGTATATTGGGCGGGCCGTGGCCCTGTAGTCGTCGGCGGCGGATCAGGCAGGTGTGACCCGTGGCCCCAGATTGCCGTCACAGGTGACGGTCTGTAGTTGGCGCGGGTGCACAAACAGGGTATCTCCCGGTTGTGCATCCAGCGCTTGCCAGGCGTCCCGACTCAGCTCCACTTCCATCACCTCCGCTGGCCAGCCCAGCGCTTCCAGTTCCAGTGTTACCGTGCCGCCAAACACGCTGCGTGCGCCCAGTTTGACGGGTAGGTTGGCGCTGTCACTGGGGGTTTTGCTCAGGTCCGCCTCGTGGGGGCGCAGGTAAAGGGTGAGTTCGCCATTCGGGCAGGCCCCTTCAGTGGTAAGGCGCAGTTGCGCGTTGCCTGCTTGCCAGCGGCGCCCGTCGTAGTGCCCCTTCAGCGCATTGATGTGCCCCAGGAAATCGAACACGAAGCGGCTGGCCGGTTGCTCGTAGATGGTGAGCGGTGAGGCCATTTGTTCGATGCGGCCCTGGCTCATCACCACCACCTGGTCCGATACTTCCATGGCTTCTTCCTGGTCGTGGGTCACGAAGATACTGGTGACAGAAATTTGTTCGTGCAGATGACGCAGCCAGCGGCGCAGCTCCTTGCGCACTTTCGCATCCAGCGCCCCAAAGGGTTCGTCCAGCAACAACACGTCCGGCTTCAGGGCCAGTGCCCGGGCCAGGGCCACGCGCTGTTTCTGCCCGCCGGATAATTGGGCCGGGTAGCGACCGGCCAGGTGGCCAAGCTGGACCAGATCCAGCAGTTCATGGACCCGCTGGCGGATCGCCGAGCGGGCGGGGCGTTCCTTGCGTGGCAGCATACGCAGGCCAAAGGCCACGTTGTCGGCCACGGTCAGGTGGCGGAACAGGGCGTATTGCTGAAACACAAAGCCGACTTTGCGCTTGCGAACGTCCAGGTCGGTGACGTCCTTGCCGTGGAAAAGGACTTTACCCTGATCGGCTTTTTCCAGCCCGGCGATGATGCGCAGCAGGGTGGTCTTGCCGGAACCGGAAGGGCCGAGCAGGCCCACCAGCTGGCCTTCCTGAACATCCAGATTGATGTCGTCCAGCGCGGTGAAATCGCCGAAACGCTTTTGAATCTGTTCGACACGAATGCTCATGGGGTGTCCTGTTCGGTTTTCTGTTCAGTGGCATTATCTGAGCTGTGCTGTGTGGCCCATTCCAGCACGGTTTTCAGCAGCAGGGTGACCAGCGCCATGGCGGCCAGCAGGCCGGCCGCGGTAAAGGCGCCCACGGTGTTGTAGTCCTGATTCCACATCTGTACCAGCAAAGGCAGGGTGAGCGTCTGCCCGCGAATCAGCCCGGAGACCACGCTCACCGCGCCGAATTCACCCACCGCCCGGGCGTTGGTGAGTACCACCCCGTACAGCAGCGCCCAGCGGATTTTCGGCAGGGTGACATACAAGAAGGCCTGCCAGCCGGAGGCGCCAAGAATGATGGCCGCTTCTTCTTCGTGCTGGCCCTGGGATTCCATCAGGGGGATCAGTACCCGTGCCACATAGGGGCAGGTAACAAAGACGGTGACCATGACCATGCCGGGCAGGGCGAACATGAGTTGCACGCCCATGCCGCTGAACCAGTTACCCACCACGCTCTGGGCCCCGTACACCACCAGATAGCACAGCCCGGCGACCACCGGGCTCATGGCGAAGGGGATGTCGATAAGGGTGCTGAGCAGCTTGCGGCCGCGGAACTCGTAACGGGTAACGCACCAGGCTAGAAGAATGCCGAACAGCAGGTTTACCGGCACGGTGATTAGCGTGACGATCAGGGTCAGTTTGATGGCACCGAGCATGTCCGGGTTGGTCAGATTCTGCTGAACCATGGCCCAGCCCTGGCTGAAGGCTTCGGTGAAAATCAGCGCCAGGGGCATGACCAACAGAATGGCGATCGCAGCAAAGGCCGCCATGATGAGAAACCACTGGTGCCAGTGACGGGGGCGTTCATGCATGGTCAGTGCCCCTTCCAGCGACGAGTCAGACGGGATTGCACCAGCTGGATGCCGAAGAGCAGCACCAATGATGCAATCAGGATCACCGAGGCCAGTGCGCTGGCGGCGGCGTAGTCGAATTCATCCAGGCGGATGTTGACCAGCAGCGACAGGATTTCGGTTTCGAAGGGCATGTTGCCGGCGATAAAAATCACCGCACCGTATTCCCCCAGGCTGCGGGTAAAGGCCAGGGCGGTGCCGGTGAGCAGCGCCGGCATCAGCTGCGCCAGAATCACCCGGGTAAAGGTGGCCATGGGCGTGGCGCCCAGGGTGGCGGCGGCTTCTTCCACGTCGGGCGTCAGGTCTTCGAGCACCGGCTGCACGGCCCGCACCACGAAGGGTAGGCTGGTGAAACTCATGGCGATCATGATGCCCAGAGGCGTGTAGGCGACACTGATTCCCACCGCTTCAAACCATTGCCCCAGCCAGCCGTTGGCGGCAAACAGGGCCGACAGCGTCAGCCCGGCCACGGCGGTGGGCAGGGCGAACGGCAGGTCCACCAGCGCATCCATCAGGCGCCGGCCGGGGAAGCGGTAGCGGGTAATCACCCAGGCCAACAGCAGGCCGACCACGGCGTTGATACCGCTGGCGCCGGCGGCGGCCAGCAGGGTCACGCGGAAGCTGGCCAGTGAGCGGGGGTCGGTAATCACACCCCAGTACTGGGCCCAGCTCATCTGTGAAACATGGATGGCAAGTCCGGACAGAGGCACCAGAATCACCAGACAGATAAACAACACGCTCAGCGCGAAGCTGAGCGTGAAGCCGGGTAAAACGGAATGTTGGGTTCGCAGTAGGGGCACTGTCTGTTGGCGCGGTTTAGCGCAGGCTCCGGGCCTTGGCTTGCAAGCGATCCAGCTCGCCACCAGACGCAAAGTGGGTCTTCTGGGCCTCCGCCCAGGAGCCGAAATAGTCTGCCACTTCCAGCAGTTTCACCGGGGGGAACTGGTCGGCGGTTTCCTTTACCACGGTGTCGTTATGCACCCGGTAGTTGAAGCCGGCCAGCAGCCGCTGAATGTCTTCACTGTAGAGGAAGTTCAAGTATTCAGTGGCGACTTTACGGGTGCCTTTCTGGTCCACCACCTTGTCCACCACGGTAACCGGGAATTCGGCCAGCACGGAGGTTTTCGGGACTACCACGTCGTAGTCGTCGCTGCCGTACTGCTTGCGGATGTTGTTCACCTCCGACTCGAAGCTGATCAGCACGTCGCCGATTTCACGCTCGGCAAAGGTGACGGTGGCCGCGCGCCCACCGGAATCGAATACCGCCACGTTGGCGAGAAACTGGGCCATGTAATCGCGGATCTTTTCTTCATCCCCGTCCAGGCGATCACTGGTGGCCATCCAGGCAGCCAGGTAGGTGTAGCGGCCGTTGCCGGAGGTCTTCGGGTTGGGGAACACCACACTGACGTCGTCTTTCGCCAGGTCGGCCCAGCCCTGAATGTTTTTCGGGTTGCCCTTGCGCACCAGGAATGCGGTGGTGGAGTAGTAGGGGCTGGAGTTGTTGGGCAGGCGGGTGTTCCAGTTCGCCGGGATCAGTTTGCCCTTGTCGTGCAGCACGTTGACGTCGGTGACCTGGTTAAAGGTCACCACATCGGCTTTCAGGCCCTGCAGGATGGCGCGGGCCTGTTTGGAGGAACCGGAGTGGGACTGCTGAATGGTGACGTCTTCGCCGGTCATTTCCTGCCAGTGGGCCTGGAATTTCGGGTTCACGGCGGCAAACAGTTCACGGGCGATATCGTAGGAGCTGTTCAGCAGGGTCTGCTGGGCACTGGCGGCGCCGGCGATGGCCAGCAGCAGAGCGGAAATCCACACACGCATGGTTTGTCCTCACAAATAGATCGGCGTTGGTCAACACGAATGAGGTTCAAGTCTATATAACCAGACGCTAATTAAAAGCTGTTCGGGTGGAACGAATTGCTATAACGATATGAGCCCGGCAAGGCCCGGCAAGGCCCGGGCTAGCCCGGGTTGCGCGGATCGCTGCCCAGCAGGGAATTGCTGTACGCCTGGGCAATGGTCACATCCACGAACTTGCCGATCAGGTCGGTGTCGTCGCACTGGAAGTTCACCACCCGGTTGTTTTCCGTGCGGCCCTTGAGCTGGCCCGGGTCCTTCTTGGAGAAACCATCCACCAGAATGCGCTGGGTGCTGCCCACCATTTTGCGGGAGATGTCCTGGGCGTTCTGGTTGATGCGCTGCTGGAGAATCGCCAGGCGCTGCTTCTTCACGTCCACGTCCACATCGTCGGGCAGGTCCGCCGCCGGGGTGCCGGGGCGGGCGCTGTAGATGAAGCTGAAGGACATGTCGAAGCCGATATCATGGATCAGGTCCATGGTGTCTTCGAAGTCCCGGTCGGTTTCGCCGGGGAAGCCGATGATGAAATCCGAGCTGAAGGAAATGTCCGGACGAATGCGCTTGAGCTTGCGCAGCTTGCTCTTGTATTCCAGCACCATGTGGTTGCGCTTCATCATGGCGAGAATGCGGTCGGAGCCGGATTGCACCGGCAGGTGCAGGTGGCTGACCAGTTCCGGCACGTCTTCGTACACCTGAATCAGCGCATCGGAAAACTCCACCGGATGGCTGGTGGTGTAGCGAATGCGATCGATGCCGTCGATGTCACGGATCAGGCGGATCAGGTCGGCCAGATCCAGGGTATCGCCATCGGCGCCCACGCCCTGGTAGGCGTTCACGTTCTGGCCCAGCAGGTTAACCTCGCGCACACCCATGTCCGCCAGGTGCTGGATTTCACTGAGCACGGGCTGAACCGGACGGCTGACTTCTTCGCCGCGGGTGTAGGGCACCACGCAGAACGTACAGTACTTGGAGCAGCCCTCCATGATGGAAACGAAAGCGGAGGGGCCGTCTACGCTGGGTTCCGGAAGGTTGTCGAATTTTTCGATTTCCGGGAAGGTCACATCAATGGCCAGCTCGCGGGTGCTGGCGGCCTGGGTAATCAGGCCGGGCAGGCGGTGCAGGGTTTGAGGACCAAATACCACGTCCACATAGGGTGCACGGTCGCGGATGGCATCGCCTTCCTGGCTGGCCACACAGCCGCCCACGCCGATAATCATGTCGGGTTTGGCGTCTTTCAGCTTTTTCCAGCGGCCCAGCTGGTGGAAGACCTTTTCCTGGGCTTTTTCCCGGATAGAACAGGTGTTGAGAAGCAGCACATCCGCTTCTTCCGGGTTGTCGGTGGGCTCCAGGCCGTGGCTGGATTCGAGCAGGTCCACCATGCGAGTGGAGTCGTACTCGTTCATCTGGCAGCCGTGGGTCTGGATAAACAGCTTACGTGCCATGGGTTGCCTAACCGTCAAATAGAGTGAAAATGGGCGCGGATTATACCGCTGACTGCTGCAAACTGCGAACCGGAGAATTCATGCGAAAACTGCTGTATGTGCTGCCATTGCTGGCAGCGTTGGTGCTGGCCGGCTGTGGCAAGCAGGAAAGCGACCTGCCAGTGAATACGAGGCTGGGGGGGGATTTCACCCTGACAGACCAGAATGGCGAGCCTTTTCAGGCGGAAAAATTGAAGGGCCAGGTGTCGATCCTGTTCTTTGGTTACACCCATTGCCCGGATATCTGCCCGGCGGTGCTGGCCCAGGTGGCTCAGGTTTACCGTCATCTGGAAGAAGAAGGGGTGGCCGATCAGGTGCAACCGGTGTTCATTACGTTCGATCCCGAGCGCGATACGGCGGCCCACCTGAAGGAATACCTGCCCTGGTTCAAGGCGGACATGATTGGCCTGACTGGTAGCCTGGAACAAATTCGCGAGGTCGCCAAGCAGTACGGTGTGGTCTTTATCAAGGATAAGGAGGCTGACGAGCAGGGGTACCTGTTTACCCATAGTGATTACATTTACCTGCTGGATGACCAGGCGCGGGTGCGCAAGCTGTATCCGGCGGATTTCAAAGTTGATGAGGTGGTAGCGGATGTTGAATCGCTTTTGTAAAACGGCATGTCAGGTGGCGGCCCTGGCGGCGGCTCTGGGTGCGGGCGTCGCTAACGCCGACGTGAGTATTTCCGGTGGCTGGCTGCGAGCGGTGCCGCCGGTATCGCCGACCATGGCCGGGTACCTCACCGTAACCAACAACGGGGAAACCAGCGTAAAAATTACCGGGGCCCGCAGTGATATTGCGGGCCATACCATGCTGCACAGCATGAAAACCCTGGATGACGGGACGCGCAAGATGGGGCACTTGCACCACATCATGCTGGCGCCGGGGGACTCTTTCTCCCTGACACCTGGAGGGGATCATTTGATGCTGATGAAGCTGCAACGCGTCCCGCAGCTCGGGGAGTCGGTCACGGTTTGCTTGTTGCAGGCCGAAGGGGACGCACTGTGTTCGGCGTTGCCGGTGCGCCGCGAGGCGCCAGAGGAGTCTTGAATCCCCACCGTAATTACGGATAATGCCATTCTTTCGTCGTAGTAAAACTTTAATGAAAAAGACGAAGTGTCTGTGGGGAGACTATGAGAAAGGTATTGTCCGTCTTGCTCAGCGCGTCGCTGGGTGCTGTCCCGTTATGGGCTGGTGCTGCTGATAGCGATGTAGAGCAGACGCTGCGTGAGTATCAGCAGCGCCTTGAAAAGCTGGAACAGCAACAGGTTGAAAGCAGCCTGACACAGCCCGAGCGGCTGCGTATCAATGGATTCCTCTCCGCCGGCATGAGCCGTGCCGAGGCGGACACCACCTTGGGTGAGGACGGCAGCTACATCGATGGCTCCGGTGATAAGTGGAGTCATGATTCCCTTACCCGTGCCGGCGTGCAGTTTAACGCCCAGCTCACCGACAAGGCCGAGGCGGTGGTTCAGCTGTTTGCCTCCGGGGCCGATGATTTCAATGCGGAAGTGCAATGGGCCTACCTGGACTACGACGTTACCGAGAGCGTCAGCGTCAAGGCGGGGCGTATTGTGGCGCCGTTCTATCTGCACTCACAGTATGTGGATGTGGGTTATGCCTATCCCTGGGTGTCGTTGCCTTCCGAGGTGTATCAGCTGGCGCCCATCAAAACCATGGAAGCACTGGAAGCGACCTGGGGGTTCAATACCGGCCCGGTCAGCCATCGGCTTAGTGGCTTCTGGGGCTCCAGCACTGTGGATGGCGGGCCGCGTACCAACAATGCGCAATACCAGGCTGACGATCTTGCCGGTATGAATCTGACCAGCCGCTGGCGTGACTGGACCGTGCGGGCGGCATACACCGCAGCGGATGTGTCCGTGGGCCAGGATGATCTGGATGCGCTGATTCCTGCCACCGCGTTGGGGTTGTCCTTTGACGAGGTGTACACCTACTTCGCCGGTCTGGGCCTGCAATATGATGACGGCAGCTGGTTCATGTCTGCTGAGGTAGCGCGGCTGGACTTTGGTAACTGGTACCCCAGCAGTCAAAGCGGCTATGTGAGTGTGGGCAAGTACCTGGGCAAATGGATGCCGCTGCTGACTTGGGCAGAAGTGGACCCCCGTGATCTGGATTCCTCTTTGCCTGGCCCGATCAATGATGGCCTGGCCGAGCAGCAGAAAAGCTGGACGGCGGGATTACGTTACTCGCTCACCGATTCTATCGCCCTGAAAGGGGAGTTCAGTTACTACTACGACTTCTCCGATGATGAGGTTTCCACCACGGGGTTCTTTGTCACCGACCCGGGGGCAGAGATGGAAGATGATCATGCCACCATTGTGCGTCTCAGCGCCGATCTGGTCTTTTAAGGGAGAATGATAATGAAGAAATGGATAATTTCATTGCTCCTGACGCTGTCGGCCACGCTGCACGCCGAGCCGGTTGTAGTGGTTTCCGCCAGCAGCGAATTGACCGTGCTGACCCAGGACGAAGTGCGCCAGTTGTTTAATGGTTTGACTCGCCGCGCGTCCGGGGTCGCCTTGAAACCTCTGGATCTGCCAGCCAAAAGCACTGAGCGCACCAGCTTTTATCAGCAAGTGTTGGGCAAAAGCGCAGAGCAGATGAAAAGTTATTGGGCCAGGATGATTTTCACCGGCCGTGGCATGCCGCCCCGGGAAGTGTCCAGCAATCGCGAGATGGTAATGCTGATTGGCAGTAATCGAAATTTCATCGGGTACGTGGACGAAACAGAGGTCACGCCACAATTAAAAGTGGTATATCGACCCTGACTGTGTTGTTTAACCCGCCTCTCCGGCGGGTTTTTTTTGAGCGCGAATTAGACGGGCACTCCTGTTTTTCCAGTGCGTGCTGTCTTGGTTACGCATCGTGTCACCATAAATAAGGTCGGATTACGCCTTTCTGGCGAATACAACCTGCAAAACTGTGCCCCTGGGTTAAAGCCACCTACAAATACTTGCGTTTATGCCTCTATTGCGCGGCTGGTGGTGTACATACACTGCCTGCATGCGCTTATTCATTCTGATTGCCCTTATTCTTTTCCCGCTGTTGGCCCCGGCAGATTGTGCCCGGCTTGAGCCTGCCCGTGGCGTGCCCGCAGCGCCTGAGCAGACATGGGCGCTGGCAACCCTGAATCTGTGGCGCTTGCGCGATGACTACAAGAACAGCGAGCGGGATGATCCTGTGTCGTCGGTGTTGCTGAAAGCACGGGTGACTGCCGTTGCGGAATTTATTGTTGAGGGGCTGAAGGCGCCGCACATTCTGGCGCTCCAGGAAGTGGAAAACCAGGCAGTGCTGGATCGGCTGGTGGATCGGTTGGCGCAGCGGGGCTACCGGTATCGTTCGGTGTTGCGCGAAGGCAATGACCCTTCGGGTATGGATGTGGCGGTGATGTATCGCCTTCCGGTAAAAATCGGTGCGGTGAGTACGCTGTTTACGGATCAGCGCTTTCATGGCCAGGCGTTGTATTCACGGCCACCGTTGCTACTTGCGCTTGAGGCCCCACTTGCGGGGAAGTTGGTGGTCGTGCATTGGCGCAGTGCTCGGGATTTAAAGAAAGCCTGGGTCCATGAAAAACGGCAAACTCAAGCGGCGTTGCTGGCCAATTGGGTAACGGCGCAGGCCTCGCCGGTGATCATCGCGGGGGACTTCAACACCACCTGGGGAGCTGGCAGATTTTCTGCCAGCTATGAACGCTTTGAGCAATCGGGCTTGCTCAATCTCTGGTCGTTCTTGCCTGAAAAGGAACGCTACAGTTTCCGCCACCGTTGTCGCCCGCAAGCGCTGGACCATATCTGGGTGTCACCCGGTTTGAAGCCTTCTGTTAGCAAGGTCGCGGTGAGTCGTGGTAATGCGGGGCGTTATGGCAGTTTGTATGGCAGCCAGGGTGTGGCGCCAATTTCAGATCATGATGCACTGGTGGTGTATTTTGGGCACTAGAAGAAAAAATGCGGGAAGTTTTATGCTGTGGGTCACGCCGCTCATTCTTTGCTTTTAGGCGTCAGGCATCGGGCGTTGAGCATCAAGGGTAAAATAAAAAGCGCCGCAGGGTTGCTTGCGTGCTTGCGAGGACCAGGGAGAGCCCTGCGGCGTAAACAGTGGGCGACCGGAGTCGCCCGAAGGAGTGTTATGAATCGTGTTACTTAGAGTGGGAAGCTGTAGCCCACGACGAACAGTGGATCTTGGTCATCGGTGACGCCAGCAAACTCATCACTATCAACAACTTTTGACACGGTAAAGGTCAGGTTTTCGATAGGGGAATAGCTCAGGTCTACGTGGGTGTAGTCACTGTCGTCAGCTTCATACATCCAGGTCCCTACCAGGATACCAAAATCTTCGTAGTCGTAGCCCAGGGTGACGTAGTTGTCATCACCAAAGCTCATATCGGTAGAGCCATCACCCCCATCAGAAATGTTTTGCTCCCAGCCCGCATAGCTGTATAGGGTTGCACTGAAGCCACCCATTCCCAGGCCGAGAATCACTTCACCAAGCTCCCCGGCGCCCACATCGAATTCCGGGTAAACGTAGGTGATGTAGGACAGGTCATAGCTCAAGCCGCCTGCTTCACCGCCGAAACCTACGTAGAAATCGGTTTCAGTAGAAGTGGTGTCCCCATCTACGGCTGTACCAGCAGAAGAAATCCAGGTGCCAGCGTAAAAACCCGCATCGGTGGAATAGTCCAGGCTGCCGGAAACGTTGGCGGTACCTGCGGACACGTCCTGACCACGCCACAAGTACATGCTGGCGATACCCAGGCTACCGCTGATTTCTGCAGCTGCCATAGACGGAGCCACCACGCTTGCTGCCGCAATAGTGGAAGCAATAAGCGTTTTCTTCAGACCAAATACGTTTTTCATGTGCAACCCTCTTAACAAGTCTAATTTGTTCAAGTGTGCGCAGGTGGCGCACCGCCTATCAGGCTCGAAAGAGATAATGCAGAGAGTGTGCCAGTTTTGTTTTTTCTTTATTTAACAGTAGGTTAAGGTTATCGGGAGGGAAGGAGAGGGGGGTGACAGAGCTGCAATGTAAAAGGGGGTGCACCGCAACAGTGCAGTGCACCAAAAAGGAATTTTATTGCGGGCATTTCCAGTCGATTTGCACGGCGTCAGCTGAGTGGCCGTTGCTATCGGTCAATGACAGGCCACATTGCGTCTGGGTGTAGTTAAATTTTGCCTGGTAGTGCTCGCCCGCAAGCGCTTCAAATTGAAGGGCTACCTTGCAGCGATTCCGCTTGATGCTATTGGTGCTTTTCTGGTTGTAGATAATGCCAATCCGGGCTTGCGGGGATGCCTGCAGGGCGGTCGTGACTTCCGGGCTTTTTTTCATGGCTTCCATCAGCTCATTCATGCTGTCGCCGCCAATTGGCCGTTGGGCAATCGAGTAATCGGTGGACTGGAAGCCCTCGCCGGGGACGCAGATCACGGGCTGGGCGGCTGTATCGTTGCTGGTAAAGGTGATCTTGGCGGTGTCATCGCCGTAGGGTTGCTGGTAGCTGCTGAAGTGATGACAGCCGCTGAATAGCAGGGCGAGAGCCGGAACAAGCAGAGGTTTCATACCGGGTTTCCTGAAAGTCGAGTTTGGGCAAGTGTAAGGCAGAGGGCGTTGTGACCCAACCTTGTGCACCAGTAATGCAATTGCAGGGCCAGTTCCCGGTTAACTCAGTGATTGTCCAGAAACCAGTGCTGGATTGCTTGTTGGGTGAGGTGGTTACGCTCAGTGGTAGAGGGCAGCCAGTTGCCGGCGTTGCTGGCCATGGCGGTGAGGAACTCGAAGAAGGGCAAATGCTGACGCAGCACCCGGTGGTGGCGGTGGCTGATCATCGGGTTGAAGTAACCGAAGAAATCCAGCATCTGGCGCGGGTTCTTGCGCACCCAGAGCCAGGACCCCATTTCCAGGGTGAAGGGCAGAAAGGTGTGATCCGGCTGTTGCTCCTGGGCGTCGTCGTACAGGTAATCCCAGAGATCCCCGTGGGTAGTGTAGTTAATCGACTGGGGTTCGATCAGATAGGGATGGTGATTCGGGTAGGTTTGCTCGAATACCTGTTTAAGCCGGTATACCTCGGCGATATGTGGAATGGGCCGGTGGCTTCGAGCGTAGCAGCACCAGACCCGGTCACGGCGGCCAAAGCCGCTGTGGCAATCCAGGCTCATGGAGAACGGTGAGCAAAACAGCTTCTCTCGCACGGTGCGGATCACCGCCTGGGCCTCGGGCTCCATGGGCTCGCCGCTTTTTCCCCGATACCAGGGTAAATGCCTGCTGATGCGATGACCGCCTACCAGAAAAGGGACTTTGCCCATGGCGTCCACCGGAGCGTTGCGCATCAGGTCCACGCCATTGGGGTTACTGCGGGTGCGGCGCCAGATTCCGCCAGGGTTGATCATGGGCATGAACACCAGGCGGACTTTTTCCAGACGCCGGTGAAGCTGGTCATCCCATTGCAGTCGATGTATCAGGCTGTGCAGCCAGGACATCAGTACCTGGCTGCCAATCCGTTCCACGCCGTGGACTCCGCCGAAGAAACCCACCACCGGTGCGTTGGGGGACCGGCTTCCCAGCTCGATGACATGAACGGGCAGGGTCAATTCCCCCATGGGTACCTGGTGCACGGTGGTGACACGCAAATGCCGTTCCCCGTGACGGATTAATGCATCCAGTTCCAGCAGTTCCGGCAGGTGGCGTTGCAGCAGGTAGAGCTTTTCTTCCATAGGTCACTTTCATCCACAGTGACGCTTACCTTAACGGCACTGGGTAACAGAAATGTGACGACAGAAGCCACAAGACGGAAGCCTGGGCTCTCTTTTTCCTTTCACCAAAGTGTGATCGTGCTGTCAGCAGACTGTCATGGCGGGTTTCTAGCGTGAAGGACAGGATGTTTCATCACCTGGCGGGCGGAATGCTTCGCCCGGATGTCATCACAACGGAAGGGCGACTGTGGCCAAGCCAGACATTCAGCCTCACGATTCTGTTGATACCTTGCGCACCGGTGACCTGCTGCTGTTCTCCGGTCGGGGTTTTACCAGTGATGTAATCCGGGTGTTTACCCGCAGCCCCTGGAGTCACATTGGCATGGTGCTCCACCTGCCCGGCCAGCCGGAACCGCTGGTGCTGGAGTCCACTACGCTTAGTGAGTCTCCGGATGTGACCCTGGGGCACCCGGTTGCCGGTGTTGCGCTTGTTCCATTGGACAGAAAAATCCGGGATTACCCGGGGGCCGTAGCAGTGCGTCGCCGGCACGGCCCGGACCTCTCCGAGCGTCAGCGCCGGATGGTGGCGCGCATGGCGCGTCGACTTCTGCATCGGCCCTACAAAAATTATGTGCTTTGTAATGCGCTGGACGTGCTCACCGGGTTTACCCGTCGGCCGGACCAGAGAGGCTGGTTTTGTTCCGAGCTGGTGGCTGAACTCTATCGCCGCCTTGGCTGGCTACCGCTGGATATACGGCCAAGCACCCTGGTGCCTGGTCATTTTGGTTCGCGGCATATGCGCCTTCAGCATGGCAAGCTGGGGCCTGTGGAGTGGTTAAAGTCGGCACTGCCCTTGGACGAACTGAGCCATGAGGATGGCGGTAACTTTACAGCCAGCGCCGAACTTTTTTCCGATATGCCTGCCATTGCTCACCGAACTGCTGGGCATGAAACGTTTCTTCCGCCGCAATCACATGTTGCTGGATAACCCAGATGACAGGCACCCACATCACCAGCATGCCGGTACTGTGCTGAGCCAGGGCCATGGCCAGGTGCAGGCAGGCAAAGCCCAGGTAGATCGGGTTGCGGCTGAGCGAAAACACGCCGCCGGTGAGCAGAGTGTTGGCTGCCCGGTGGGGCATCAGTGTGGTGCTGGCCCGGCGCAGCTGAATCACTGCGCTGGCGGCAAGCCCGATACCCACAAGCACAAGCACCAGTGTGACCCACTGCTGGCCCGGGAAGTGTACCGCCGGAAGGGACAGCGCACGGTCCAGCCCATACCCCATCAGCAGTCCACCCAGGAACAGGGCGGGTGGCGGCATCATGACCTGGGGATGTTCAAGCGACATGGAGTCTCCTTTTTGCGTTGGCCGGCGTTGATTCAGGTTTCAATTGTATCCGGGTCAGCCCGCTTTTATCACAGAAAATATCCGGCTGAAACGAAGGTCTGGCCGGCAACACCCACGACAGCGTTACCCACGATGAACGCAAGGAGACAAAAAGATTGCGCAATGGACTATTGATCGTTTGTGAAAAGCTGGGTTATGGTAATTCCAATCCCGCCTTTGTGGGAGTGATCGCGATCAAAAGCTGAAACAGCTTAATGCAACTGAACCGCCAAAGGGCTTAAACCGTGGCGGCAAGGCGCAGGCGTCACTCTCGCAGTCCAGATCTGACGTCCAAGCTACAGCCGCCAAAACGAATCAACCGTACCGTAATAACCTGCACAGGGGATACGCATGGAAGAGCGCGCGGCCAGACTCCACACCCTTTCCATTAACCACGCAAGCGCCAGCCAGAACGACAGCTCAACCCTCGAAGAAGACCAGAAAAAAACCTACGTTATTGATACCAATGTGTTGATCCACGATCCCAATTCGTTGCTCAATTTCGAGGAACACCGGGTAGTGATCCCGATGACGGTGCTGGAAGAACTGGACAAGCTCAAGAGCGGGAAATCGCATACGGCGGCGGATTGCCGAGCCGCGATTCGGCAGATCGACAAGGTGTTGGGCAGTGCGACTCCGCAGCAGGTGGAAGAAGGGATCCCGATTCCCCGCGGTGGCGACAACGCGCCCCAGGGCACGCTGACAGTCCTGATGGCAGAGCAGAACAAAGACGCTGCGCCGCTGCCCAATGACCTGAATGACAACCGCATTATCAATGATGTGGTTGCCATGAAGAGCCAGTTTCCGGATCGCCGCTATATTCTGGTAACCAAGGATATCAACATGCGCCTCAAGGCGCGGGCCTGTGGTATCGAGTCGGAGGATTATCACAACGACCAACTGGTGTCGGACATCAAGCAGCTGACCCGGGGCTATTTTGAAGTGCCTGGCTCGTTCTGGGATCAGGTCACCCAGGTGGAAACCGAGCAGGTGGGCGTGGACACCCTGCATCATCTGTCACACGGGCTGTTGGTCAGTGAAATTCTGGGTGAAGAGGTCTACCCCAATCAGTACATCATCGATGAACAAGGCTTTGTTGGCCGGGTGATGACGGTGGATAACGGTGTGGTGACACTCCGCCATTACAAGGCGGATAGCCTGATGGAGCAAGAGGCCTGGGGCCTGAAACCGATGAACATTCAGCAGGCCCTTGCCCTGCAGATGTTGTTGGACCCGGATGTGCACATCGTCACCCTGACCGGGGCGGCCGGGTCAGGGAAAACCATTCTGGCCCTGGCGGCGGCCATTGAAATGACTGTGGAGCAAAAAAGCTTCAACAAGATTATTGCCACCCGCTCCACACCACCATTGGCAGAGGATCATGGTTTTCTGCCCGGCACGGAAGAGGAAAAAATGGACCCGTGGCTGGGGGCGATCAATGACAACATTGAGGCACTGCACCTGAACGATGAAAACCCGTCCGGGAGCATTCAATATGTGAAAGAGCGGGCCAACATTCAGTTCAAAGCCATGAACTACATCCGTGGGCGTAGTTTCCAGAAATCCCTGATCCTGATCGATGAAAGCCAGAACCTGACACCTCACCAGATGAAGGCGATCATTACCCGGGCCGGGGAAGGTTCCAAGGTGGTATGCCTGGGCAACCTGGCGCAAATCGATACGCCCTACCTGTCGCCAACCAGTTCCGGGTTGACCTACATGACCGAACGATTCAAACGGTTCGAGCATGGTGGCTCGGTGCAGCTGAACGGGGTGCCCAGGTCCAAGTTGGCGGAGTATGCGGAGTCGTTCCTCTGAATTAATAATGAATAGTTAACAGTTAATAACTTCGCGAGCCACTTCAGCTTTAGCCTGAAATGTAAGAGGCCGCGCCCTGTTTGGGTGCGGCCTCTTTTTTTAAAACCAGATGACCTGGTTGGGGTCAGTTATTAATTGTTAACTATTCATTATTAATTATGTTCCTGCACGCCTCGGACTGATAGAAATCGTCCAATACCCACTCGATGAAGGGTTCCAGTACGCCTTGTTCAACCAGAACAGTGGCGCCCTGTGCCAGGGCCGGCGTGGCGAACTCGCGGATCCGCTCTTCGCTGATCTGCATGCCCTCAAGGACGGTTTTCAGCGGTTTATCCATCAGCGATGTCACGGCCGCATGGATACCTACGCTAACCAGGCGGCGTGTGTAGGCCAGGCGGGCACTTTCATCGGTGATCGCGCAGCTTTGCGCCACCACTTCCGCCACGGCGCCTTCAGGTACCATCTTCATGTAATTCGCGGGTTTAAGCGGGGCAACGCGGCGGTAGCCATCACGCGCCAGTTGTTGAATTCGCTCGTTGGTTAATTGCTTGTTCAGCCATTGCTCACCGGTTTTCAGGGTGACGCGAATATTCTTCTGCAGGTAGGTGCGAATGGATTCCTCCATGCCGCCCATGGCTTTGCCGACCATGCTTTTGCGGCCCATCTTCATCATGCTGCTAACACCGGGCAGTTTCGCCAGTGCATTTTCTTCCAGCAGGAAATTCTTGATGCCGGTATAAAGCATTTCGCTGACCATTTCGCTGACCAGTGGATGGTTCATGGCCGCGTGAATGGCTTTTTCCCGCAGGCTTTGCAGTTTCAGTACCTGCTCAAGAATGGCCTCGAAGTGTTCTTCACGAAGTAGCTCACCAATGGTGGCGTCATCCTGTTCTGCGGCTTCCCACACGGCAAGACTCACGTCGCGTATGACGTCCTGCAATCCGCGGGCACTGAGCGCTTCCTGCAGCCACTGATCGACGACCTGTACAAGGCTGTCCTGGTCTACCAGGTTGCCGAGCGGAATGTCGGTAAGCAGGTCGCCCGCCTGGGCCATGAGGCCCTGCCAGTGTTCCGGGGCCTGCAGCTGTTGGGTCAGATGAGCCTTGTGGGCATCGCGCAGTGCGCTAATCAGTGCGTCGGAGGGCATGGTGATACAACCTCATTGTTATTCGGTTCTGGATATTGGGAATGATCCTGGGCCTGGTGTATATCACGCAGGTTCCTGTTTCGCGGCGGAGCCCACCGCTCTGACAACCATATTGCGGCATTCGTACGACACTGTATGTAACCGGGAAGACTGTTGCCAGGGGCGCTAGTGCAAACGTTACGGGTGGGGGCGGGGCGGTTTTGTATGCCATATACCGGCTACCCGGGAAACGTCAGCACTTCAGATATGGATGGCGTGCAGGTCAGGGATTTGCCAGGGGAAAATCAGGAAAGAGTGGGGACACTTTGTACCGCTGGTCAAAATTTATGCTGTTTTTGTCGGTATGCATAAGGTTGCACTTTGAGAGGCGTCTATTCTGAATCGAGCGGGACCGGCAATGTGCCTGGCCATTCAGTCTGGCAGTCACTGGCGGGGGGGGGCGGGCCCGTGAAGTATTGCGACAGCATTTGGCAGGCAGCTGGGCGGGAGCCTGATGCTTTATTGATGCAGCGCAATGCTTGGCACCCGAGTGTGGCGTTCAATGGTGCCGTGATGGCCTGTGAGGGGACTCACTCCGGGTTTTGTTAACAGAGGGGAAGAGTATGAAACTGCGCGGACAGGGAAAAAGTGTGCTGATGTTGTCATCAGTATTGTTGGCCGGGCCTGCGATGGCACATGAATCCGGTGATTTCATTGTACGCATGGGGGGCATCAAGGTTGTCCCTGATGTTAGCAGTGATGCGTTCGATCCGGCATTGCCAGCGGTTGGCGGGCTAGAGGTCGATGTGGACGATGATACCCAGCTGGGGCTGACGTTCGCTTACATGGTGACAGACAACATTGGTGTTGAACTGGTCGGGGCGACGCCGTTTACCCATGACATTGTTCTGGATACCGGTGGCGACGGGGTTGTGATTGGCGAAACCAGCCATTTGCCACCGACGCTGCTGGCCCAGTTTTATGCTCCCCAACTGGGACCTATGCGCGCGTATCTCGGGGCAGGGGTGAACTACACCCTGTTCTTTGATGAGAGCATCGATGATGCGGTAGTCAGCCCACTGGTGGGCGGGGCCGATGTGGATGTGAAGTTGAGCAATTCCATGGGCTTCGCTTGGGAAGTGGGGGCGGATTTCCTCATCAATGAAAACTGGCTGCTCAATGCCAGCGTCTGGAATATCGATATTGATACCGAAGCGCGGCTGTATGTGAATGACGCTCGGGTGGATAAAATCGATGTGGAAATTGACCCTTGGGTCTACATGGTCGGCGTGGGCTATCGTTTTTAGGGAGTGTTACGTTACACGCTTCATGCAACACGTTGAGTGTTATAGAGAGTCACGCTGAAGTGGGGGATGGGCGGAGAGTATAGTCAACCATCTCCGCCCTTTGTCTTCTGGCTTGGCGTGTAGCGTGCGGCGCGTTGCGTCCAGCGGATTTAACCATGAACAGGCCCTAAGCCATTTCTTCCAGGCATTCCGGAAATTGTTGCCGGAACACATCGTAGCCACCATCCAGGCTAACCACGTTGCTGAAACCTTGCTCGCCCAGCCAGTCTGCTGCGTTTTGGCTGCTGTTGCCGTGGTAGCAATACACCACCAGCGAATGATCTGGGGCCGTGTTGGCCAGAAACAGATCCACGTTGGCCTGACTTAAATGCACGGCGCCGCGCAAATGCCCGGCCGCAAAGCTGGCCGGATCACGGATATCGATGAACAGGGTGTCACCCTGTTCAAACAGGGCCTTGCCGTCAGTGGGGCTGATTCGCGTTGCCATTGTCGATCCTTGCTTTGTCATCTTTCGGGGCGGGTGTTTCCTGCCGGGCAGCGGCGGCCTGTTGGTTTGCTGCTTGGGCGGTAGCGTTGGCCGCTTCTTTCTCGGCCAGCAAATCAGCAGGTGGATACTCGCACTCCAGCTTCATGCCGATGGCGTTTTCCAGTTCCGGCAGCAGGAAGGCGTCGTCTTCACAGGCGAAACTGATGGACATGCCGCTGGCACCGGCGCGGCCGGTTCGGCCAATGCGATGCACGTAGTCTTCCGGGTCTTCCGGCAGGTTGTAGTTCACCACATGGGAGACACCATCGATGTGGATACCCCGGCCTGCCACGTCGGTGGCGATCAGCACCTGCAGATCGCCAGCACGGAAGCGCTCCAGAGTCTTGCTGCGCTGGGTCTGGGGTACGTCTCCGGAAATCAGGGAGACTTTCAGCCCTTTCTTGTGCAGCCGGTCGCTGACCCGGCGGGTAATGTCCCGGCGGTTGGCAAATACGATGACCTTGTCCATGTCCATGCCGGTGATCAGGTTATAAAGCAGCGTGAACTTGTCGTCGGTGTTGGTGATGTAGACCTTCTGTTCCACGGTGTCTGTGGTGACTTGGGTGGGTTCGATCTCCACCACTGCCGCGTCCTGGGTCCAGCGGCGGGACAGGTTCATCACATCGTCGTTGAAGGTGGCGGAGAACAGCTGGGTTTGGCGGTACTGGCTTTTTGGGGTCATGCCGACAATGCGCTTCACATCGGGAATGAAGCCCATGTCCAGCATGCGGTCGGCTTCGTCCAGCACCAGGAATTCCACCCGGTCGAGCCACAGGTCGCGGCGTTTGGCGAAGTCCAGTAGCCGCCCCGGGGTTGCCACCAGAATATCGATCAGCTTGTTTTGCAGGCGTTCCTGCTGGCGATTGAAATTCATGCCGCCGACGACACTCATCACCTGCAGGTCAGTGTGTTTGGCCAGTACCCTGGCGTCTTTTTCGATCTGCATGGCCAGTTCCCGGGTGGGGGCCACGATCAGTGCACGGGGTTCACCGGCAAAGCGCTGCACGTCGATGGGGTGCTTGAGCAGGTCGTTGATCACGGTGATCAGAAAGGCGGCGGTTTTCCCGGTACCGGTCTGGGCCCGCCCAATGGCGTCGGCGCCAGCAAGTGTGTGGGTCAGTACTTCGGCCTGGATCGGGGTGCAGTACTGGAAACCGGAATCAGCGATACCGTGCATCAGGTCCAGGTGCAGGTCGAAATCGTGAAAGCGGCTCTCGCCTTCCTTTTCCGGTACCTGAAATTGCTCCAGGCTCCAGGAGCTTGCCTTGTCTTTTTGCATGTATTCGCTCAGTCTGAATGCGAGAGATTTTGTGAGTGCAGTCGCCTTGCGTTCCTGTCTGGCAGGGCCTTGGAGGCGTCTCCAAACATCACAGTGTAGAAAAAATAGCCAGCGCTGTCAGAGGATGTTTGTTATGGGCTTGCTTCGCGGCGTTATTGTAGTGTTTTGGGTGGGGGTACTGTTAGCCATTTTCATGGATTTACCCGCTCCCTTTGACCGCCTGCTCATTATCGCCGGCTCGGTGGTGGCGATTCTGCATGCGCTGGAATGCCTGGGCTTTGCCCTGTGGTTGCGGGGCAAAGGCCTGTTTCACTGGCGTGATGCCTTGATGACCATGATATTCGGTGTGATTTACCTGAAGCCGAGAATGCGCGGGGTTCGCCGCGCTCGGGCCTGAAACCGTCGTTTCTTACCCAAACACCAGCACCCGGTTATTGGCGGGCATGGCATGGTCGGCCAGGCATTGTCGGCCGTGGCGGGCAAATTCCTTTTCTACCCACTCCTTGTCGCGGATGCCCCGCTGTGGATCGGCAGCTTTTAGCCAGTCTTCAAACTGCCGGTTTGAATCACTGGTGAACTGCCCGTCGTAGTTGAAGGGGCCGTAGACCAAGAATAATCCTGTTGTGCTGAGTCGTTGGCAGCCTTCAGCAATGCAGTGAGCGACCAGCGATTGAGCCATGATGTGGAACGTATTGGCGGTGAACAGATAATCAAATGGTCCAGTGGGCCACTCGCCGGTGACATCCAGCGCCAGGGGCGGCTTGGCCGGGTTTGGTGTTTGGCTCAACCAATGGTGAATAGCGGGCAGGTTGTCGGGTATGTCAGAGGGTTGCCATTGCAGATGGGGCAGCTGTGCGGACAGCCAGGCGGCGTGTTGCCCGGTGCCGGCGCCGATTTCCAGCAAGGTGCCGGGGGCCTGACAGTGTTGTTGCAAAACCTGAAGGATGGGGCCTTTGTTGTTTTCGGCCGCCTGGGAGAAAGGAACCTCTGAGGGTGTCATGGCTACTCCTGTGAGTGAGTGGCCATGGCACCATCAAAGGCTTTTTCTGGCAAGGGAAAAGCGTGACTCCCTGGCTGTTACTTCTTGCTCATGTACTTCTGGCCCATAGCGACCAGCTTCTGGTAGCTGGTGGGCAACAGGCGTTGCATGGTGTCGACGGCAACCGCATCTGAGCCAATCAGAACACGACGCTTGTTGGCGCGGACACCCTTGAGGATGGTGCTGGCGGCTTCTTCCGGCGTCGTGCGGAACATTTTCTCGAAATCCTGGATGGATTGCTCCTTGCTGGCACCGGTGATGCGCTCAACGCCATCGCTCATGCGCGCGGCCTTGGCAATGTTGGTCTTGATGCCGCCCGGGTGAATGGAGGTGCAAGATACCGGGCTGCCTTCCATTTCCAGCTCGATGCGCAGGGATTCCGTGAAACCGCGCACCGCGAACTTGGCCGCGTTGTAGGCTGACTGGGTGGGGATGCCAACCAGGCCAAAGATGGAGGAGATGTTGATGATATGCCCTTCACCGGCCTGCTTCAGGTAGGGCAGAAACGCTTTGGTGCCGTAAACCACGCCCCAGAAGTTGATGTTCATCAACCACTCGAAGTCGTCGTAGTTCATGTCTTCCACGGTAGCGCCCAGCGCTACACCGGCGTTGTTGAAGATCATGTTGGCCTGGCCAAAATGGTTGACCACATCATCGGCGAAATCGTAGAACGCCTGGCGGTCGGCCACGTCGAGAATCTTGGTCATCAGGCGGTCTTCGCCGAGGTTCAGGTTGTTGGCGGTTTCTTTCAGGCCGGCTTCGTTAATGTCCGAGATAGCCAATTTTGCGCCAGAGGCGGCCAGTTCCATGGCCAGGGCACGGCCGATGCCGGAGCCGGCACCGGTGATGACGGCAACTTTATCTTTGAAATTCTTCATGATGGCTCCTGTATCCGCTCCCGCAGGAGAGGGCATGTATAAGCGTGTGGCAAGTTGAAAGTTCAAAGTTTAAACGCGCGAGAGAGGTTGTCAGGGCCCGCGTCGCCATGTCAGGTAGCAGGCCGTCGCGGCTTTTCGCGGCCGTCGATCCGTTCGGTTGGTACTGACCTGCCCGCACGTTCAACTTTGAACTTTTAACTTTCAACTTAAGTTGGCGACCGAGTGTAGACACTTTGTCACTGCAGAATGGGCCAATCTTGTCAGACAAGGTGCTGGTGTCGTGGCATTGGCGACGCGGTGGGCTGTCGCTGCGGTCTAGCCTTGGTTACAGCGATGGTTGGGGGCAGCTGTCACTCAGCGGGGTTGCGATCGCTTCCCGGCTTTGGCGGACCAGGTTTTGTAGTTCAGCGTCACTGTTGCCAGTCACGCTGAGTGGTGGGTGCAGAATAAGGCGGGCGCTGGCACCGGGGTGAAGCCGCAGGGTGCCGGCGGGCAAAATGTCGAAGGTCCCTGACAGGGTGACCGGCAATACCGGCATGCCCAGTTCCTGGGCCATTTTGAACGCGCCTTTCTTGAAGGGTTTTAATTGCCCGTCGCGACTGCGGGTGCCTTCAGGAAAGAACAGCACGCTGGCGCCGTTGGCCAGCCGTGCCCGGGCCGCATTGAGCGATGCAATGGCAGCTTCGGTGTTGTCGCGGTTGATGAAAACATGGCCGAGTTTTTCACAGCAGATGCCAATAACCGGGATTTTGCGCAGCTCGTGTTTCATCACCCAGCGAAAATCCACGCCCAGGTAGCCATACAGGACAAAAATATCGAACTGGCTAAGATGGTTGGCGACGATCACGTAGCTTTGCCCGGGCAATAGATGATGGCGCCCCTGCACATCGACGCGCACGCCGCTATAAAGCAGGCAGAGCTTTGCCCAGGGAATGGCGCTGAGTTTGGCGACCTTGTCGGCTGGTAGAAAGGGAATCAGCAGTAGGCAGGTCAGCCCCGCAAGCACAGTGGTGGTCACCATCAGGGGTACAAAAATCAGCCAGCTATAGAGAAAGAAAAACAGCCTTGTCATCAGATGCCGCTCTCCGGATTGTGCGCAGATGAAAGCCTATAGTAGCGGAGGGCTGGCCGAAAATGACAGGTAGATAAGCACTTTGTTACGTTTTGATGGTGCCCCTTTACGGGGCGGGAGCAGGTGATGGAGCGGCTTGCGGGCTGGCATCTTGCGGGCGGCCGGGGCCATGCAGATCAATGTAGTCGTAATAATGGTTCTGGTACTCCGGCTTGTTGACGATGCGGCGAAGGCGCTCAAGTGTGAAATAAGGCGCATCGCGAAGCAGAATATTGGCAATCCAGGCGGGGATGTAGCCGCCTGGATCCAGGATCAGTTCATAGGTCATTTCCACTTCGTGGTTGCCCAGCCGGGTGAAGCCCAGCAGCCCGGTCATTTCCGGGAAGCGGATGTAATTATTGTTGGGGGGCAAGGCATCGGGCTGGTTAATCAGCGTGATCATCACCGATTCCGGCTCGGTATTCAGGGTCTGTGTCACTTTGGCACGCAGCACCGCTTCCCGGTCGGCCAGTGGCCAGGGCAATTGGGTGGTAAAGCGCAGCTGCCGGTCCAGGGGGCTGGTGCGACCGAATTCTTCTGCGCTATCGACAAAGTGAAGCCACTTGGGGATCGAAGGATAATCGTTCAGCAGGGCGACCAGAGAATATTCGTCGTTCAGGGTAAAGCGGGTGATGCCACGAAACGTTTTCAAACGGGATTCGTCCCGGTGTTTCATGTACACCTGGATGTCATTGCGGTCACTGACCAGTGTCCAATCGGGGTCAATATCACTGGATACCGGTGCAGACCATGCCGGGGAAAAGGCAGAGAACAATGCAGAAAGTGCAAGCAGAAGCCAACTGAGACAAAAAGGTCGAAGCCTGTCCATAGGGGGCGAAGAGTCCTTGTACGCTATTCTTGGAATTGATTTGGGCCTATAACGCGACGTCATTATGACATTATCATTATAGGCCTGAACACATTTTGACCGCTTTGCCCTGTGGTTTCTCCGCGCTAACTGACAGTCGGTGCGGCAAATACGCATTAACGGCAGGCAATTTTGTGAACGGCTGCTAGACTGTCGCCCGGCGTGTTTTGTGCCAATCAATCACCCAATAACAAGCATTTGCATATTCCTGTTGTGACGATTCCCTATGCTTAAGCGAGCGTTTCATCTTTTGGTCGGCGCAGCCCTGGTGGCTGGCTATTTTGCGGCAACCCCTGCACGGCTCTGGCAACCGGTCCCACAGTTACTGGCGGAGGCACCTGCCCCGGTGCCTTCGGATTCCCAGTGGCAAACCCGGTTTGCGTCCGATGCGGATACCCGCATGGTGCATGCGGCCTCCATGCTGGAACTGCCCGACGGCCGTTTACGTGCCTTCTGGTTCGCCGGCACCCGTGAGGGGGCGGCAGATGTGTCGATTAATTCCGCGATCTTTGATCCCGCAACCGGGAACTGGTCTGACGAAACGGTGTCCGTGACCCGCGAGCAGATTTCCCGGGGCTGGGGGCGGCATATTCGCAAACTGGGTAATGCGGTTCCGGTACTGGACGATGACGGTCACATGCGACTGTTTGTGGTGGCGGTGAGCTTTGGTGGTTGGGCGGCCAGCCGTTTGGTGGTGATGGAATCGTCAGACCTGGGCGCCAGCTGGGACTTCGATACGGCATTGGTGGCGACCCCGTTCCTGAATATCAGCACGCTGGTCAAAACCCCGCCAATCCATTACAGCGATGGTTCTATCGGGTTGCCGGTCTACCACGAGATGATTGGCAAGTTTGGTGAAATCCTGCGCCTGGACCGGGATAACCGTATCCTCGGCAAGGCCCGCATCGGCCATGGACGCAAGGCCATTCAGCCGCTGGTGCTGGTGGACGACAGCAACCACGCGGTCTCTTTCCTGCGCAATGAGAATGAACCGAACAACGGGTATTTGTATCAGTCTTCCAGCAGCGATGGCGGCTGGCGCTGGTCACCGTTGGAATATGCGCCGGTGGATAACCCCAGCTCAGCCGTGGGGGGTGTCGCCATGGGGCCGGGGCACTGGCTGGTGGCGACCAACTGTAATCGTGAAGAGCGCGATGACCTGTGTATTCGTGAAACCCGTGATGCCGGGCAGCATTGGGAAGATCGCTGGTTTTTCCATAATCGCGAGCAATGGCGGGGCAGTGCATTGAAACCGGATGCGTTTGCTGACCTGATCGATGATGAATTTGTTGGTGAAGCGATCCCTGAGGACCAGCGCCTGTTCCTGGAGCGGGTAAAAGCCAACAAGTGCGAGCCCGACCGAGGGTGTGAGTTTCAGTACGATTACCCCTACATGGTGCGTACCCGTAACGGGGACCTGCATTTGCTATACACCTGGAACAAGACGGCGATCCGCCATGCCTGGCTGAAAGCGGATGCCTCTGAGGGCGGCGCGTCGCAACAACAACCAGAACAGGGAGCTCGATAATGTCACTTGATCTGGTGATTTGCGCACTGGTGCTGGTGGCGGTGCAGTTGCGTATCAGTGCCAACCTGTTGTCCTTGCGTGGGCGTGGGGTTCTGGCCGGCCTGGTTTTTGTCTGGTCCCTGTTGCCCTACCCGTGGGGTCCAGGGGCCTGGGTGCTGAGTTATCTGGCCGGTTTCAGTATTTCTTCCGGCCTGCTGGCGGTGTTGGCGATTCAGCATCGTGTTGCCGGGCATTACTGGCTGCCGGTGCGAGAACTGCGCACGGCGTGCCTGATGCTGGTATTGATGGCGTTGTGGTTCTACCCGATGAGCATGGGCTCCAGCTATGCGGATCCCTACGCGCTGGGCTTTGGCCATTTCGGGTTCAGCACGGCCCTGTTGCTGGTCGGTTTGCTGGCGTGGGTCATGCGAGCCTATGCGTCCTGCCTGATTCTGGTGGCGGCCCAGTGCGCCTTTGGCGCCGGTTTGCTGACCAGTGACAATTTGTGGGATTACCTGATCGACCCTTGGCTGGTGTGTTGGGCGGCAGGTTGGTTATTGCGGGACCGGCTGCTACGGGCACGGGCCATGCCCGCGCCACAGCCATCGGTTCAGCCTTCGGAGGCGGGCAAGGACGCAGGCGGTGCCACCGAGGCGGCGGGCCAGAGCAGCGCCACCAGGTAGCCGACCAGGAACATCAACACGTTGCCGATCAGGCCGGTGTAATACAGATCGAAGGGGGCGCTGAGCGCCTCCGGCAGAAGCTGGTTATTGGTCAGAATCGTCCAGCCGGTGAATACCAGCGTGCAGCCGATGCCGCACCAGGCTGCTCGCGCATTTCCCTTCTTGCTAAAGAACCCCAGCAGATACAAACCCAACATGCCGCCGCCCAGCAGAGACACCAGAATGGTGGAGGTATCCTGCAGTGTTTTTGTCTCCGCCTGGTTCAGCCACAGCGCGCCGAGAATCATTAACCCGGTGACGGCGATGGCGATAGCCCAGGCCACCTTCAAATAGTGGCGGTCATCGCGGCCGGGGCGCAGGTGGCGTCGATAGAGGTCCACCACGCTGACCGTGGTGATCGAATTGATGCTGGAATCCAGCGAACTCATTGCCGCCGCCAGGGCTGCGGCGATCACCAGCCCGGCCACGCCGGCGGGCAGGTAACCGGTAATGAAATGGGGCATCAGGGTTTCCGCCCGGGCATCGCCGGCCAGAATGGCGCTGGCATGCGGGTCCGGGTATGCCTGAAAGAACACCCAGAGTGCGGTGCCCAACAACATATAAAACGCCCAGATTGGCAGTGCCGTGAACAGGTAGACCCAGAGTCCGCGCCGTGCTTCTTGGGTCGATTGAGAGGCGCAATAACGCTGCACGGTGTTCTGATTGCTGGAGTATTCGGTGAGCCAGTTGGTCAGCCCGATCAGCAACATCATGGTGGCGGTTTTTTCGCTCAGGGAGAACGACCAGGAGGTGTCACCCGGGGCGCCGTTTTCCCACGGTGCCAGCGCAAATTTGCCGGCATTGCCGGCCTGCTCGAAGACCTGATTCAGGCCGCCGGGCAGTGCATCCAGTATCACCCACAGGCAGATGATGCCGCCGAGCAGCAGAATCACGGTTTGCAGCACATCGGTCCAGATCACCGCATCGATGCCGCCGATCACGGTGTACAACCCCACAAAGAGGCCACCCAGCACAATGGCGGTGGCGGGGGACAGGTCGGTGACCTGCTGGATCAGCAGCGACAGTAGCCACAGAATCATGGCCAGACGCACCAGTTGTGCCACCAGAAAGGCCACGGCGCCATACACACGAATGGACGGGCCGTAGCGTTGTTCGAGAAATTCATAGGCGCTGGTCATATTGCCGCGCCGGAAAAACGGCAGAAACACGAAAGCGGCCACCAGCATGGCCGGCAGCAAGGCCAGGTTGGGGAGATAACGAAGCCAGTCGGTCTTGAAGGCGTCGGCGGGGTAGGCCAGGAAGGTAATGGAGCTGATGGACGTACCCACCAGAGACAGGCCGATCACCCAGCCACGGAAGCGGCGACCGCCAACAAAATATTCTTCGGTGTTGGTGTTACGGCGGGAAAAGTAGAGGCCGATACCCAGCACCACACACAGGTAGCCGGCGAGGACCACCCAATCAGCCGTTGCTAGTGTCATTATTGTTATTCCGCTGCAGGCAATCAGGTGGCACGCAACACGCCGCCGCGTGCAGCCTGTCGCGTGCCGCGTGATGCGACTTATGTTGCTTTATTGCTCGATATAAACGTTATCGGCCTGTTCCCCGCGGTCGGACATGCGGGTATCGAAACGTACCTTGGTGCCGGTGCGCAGGCTGCGGCGGCCGCCGTTCTGTACCGCTTTGAAGTGCACGAACAGCTCTTCGCCGCTGTCGGTAAGAATGAAGCCGAAGCCCTTGTTGGGGTTGAACCACTTCACTTCACCGCGCTGCTGGTCATTGCTACCGGGCAAAGAAGGCAGGGGCAGGTTGGCTGGCACCAGCTTGCTGAAGGGAATCAGCGGCAGCAGGTAGGCGAGGACCGGGATCCACAGCCACGCCTGGTGGGTGAAAACGGTATTACCATGGCTGGCTACCAGGCCGGCCAGGTAGAAGAACACCGCCACATGCAGCGGCAGCCGCTGGCGCCCGCCAAGCAGGCAGACCAGATTCACGGCAGCGGCCAGCAACAGGCCCAGGCCGGTTTGTTGACTGTGGATGTTGGAAACCTGAATCATGGCCAGGTTTTCGTGGATGGTCACCAGGGCCATTTCCGGCGCAAACAGAAGCCAGGCGCCAGGGATGGCCAGCAACAGGGTGACGATGACGTAAAAAATAGTCAGCGATTTAGAGACATTCATGGAATTGACGTTACCTTGTTTAAGCAATGAGTGATAAAAGTAAGGATAAAAACCGCCAGATGACGAGGCGGTATTGCGCGGTTAAGGTGCCCGGGTAAAACCCCCGTTACCGTTGCCCTTTTTGTTGGCAGGGCTTGCCGGTAATGACTGTCAGGCGCCGCACAATCCGGGCATTGTACCCAAGCTGGCGGTGAAACTCATGTTGGAGTCATTTTGACGTCATATCCATTCCTGAACCCGGCTTTTTTTCAGGCGTTGCAGCAGTGCGGCGCCACCACCCCCGAGACCGGCTGGTCGCCCTGCCATGTGGAGCGTGAAGGTGCCTGGTTGCCCTTGTACGGGCGCAATCATTCCCGTGGCGAGTACGTATTCGATTTCAGCTGGGCGGACGCCTATCAACGCCATGGGCTGGCTTATTACCCCAAACTGGTGACCTCGGTACCGTTCACGCCGGTGGTGGGGCCTCGCTGGCTGGGCGACTGGAGCCCGGACGCGCTTTGGCAGGCGGTAAGCGAGCAAATGACAGCGCAACAGGCCAGTGGCTGGCACTTGTTGTTTCCAGACCAGCTAAGCCGCGAGGCGCTGGTGGAGCTGCCCCTGGTGTCCCGTCAGGCCTGTCACTTTCGCTGGTTCAATCGTGACTATGCCGATTTCGAAGGGTTTCTGGCCCGGTTTCAGTCCCGCAAGCGCAAGAATTTACGCAAGGAGCGGCGGCGAATTCAGGAGCAGGGTATCCAGGTGGAACGGCGTCGAGGGGCTGAGATCCAGCCGGATGACTGGGCCTTTTTCTACCGTTGCTATGCCAGCACGTACCTCAAGCGCGGGCAGATGCCGTACCTGAACGAGGCCTTTTTCGCGACGGTGGCTGAGCAGCAAGGGGACCAGCTGATGATGGTGCTGGCCCGGGATGGCAACACCCAGGCGCCCATCGCGGCGGCCCTGTATTTCTTCGACGATACCCAGCTTTACGGCCGTTACTGGGGCTGCCTGCAGGAGCGCGATTGTCTGCATTTCGAAATGTGCTACTACCAGGGCATCGAGTTTGCCATTGAGCAGCAGTTGCAGGAATTTGATCCGGGCGTGCAGGGCGAGCACAAGATTCTGCGCGGCTTCGAGCCGGTGATTACCTGGTCAATGCACCATTTGCGCGAGCCTGCGTTTCAGCGGGCGATCGGGGATTTCTGTGAGGAAGAGGCGTTGCATGTGCAGCGCTATCAGGACGAAGCGCGGACGTTGCTGCCTTTTCGGCGCGACGGCGTATAGCGCCGGGAATCGGCAGTCTGATTCAGGCGGCCAGCTGCTTTTCACGCTGGTACAGCAACGCCATGGTGACCTTGTCACACAGATCTGCCTGGGGATGATCCGGGGATTTCGGGCCCAGGGTGTCTGTCACGTCTTCCAGGTCGCAGTTTTGCGGATCGTTCAGGTCGGCAAAGAATTCCCAGGCATGGCCGCGGTGGTCCACCAGGGTGCCGGTGTAGATGCCCTCATCGAAACGGCATACAGAGGAAAAGACCGTTTCATCCAGCGCAAAGCCTTGCGCATTAACCCAGGCGGACAGGGCCGGGTCCAGGCTGCCGTTACGAACCTGTTCGGTGGCGTGAGCCACAGATTCCCAAGTATTGCGGGTGCTTGCTTTACTGAATTTCATTGTCTCGTCCTCGTCCCATGAGGTTGATCGTCCGTTAAAACGTGATGCCAATCACAAATATGCCGATCAACGGCAGTGTTTCGGAGATGTTCGTATTCTGCCCATACTTTCCCGTCAATGCATAGGGAAGTTGCTCCGATAGCTGTAAGTTAAAACTGACAATTTGAAGCAAATTCAGTGTTTTGCATAACCGAGGGTGCCCATCAGTAAAACTGACGGAATCTTGTCGGTGGGCGATCAGGGCAATGGTGGCACGGCCCGGTCTGCCGTAGACCTGAAAGGGTTCAGCTGGCGAACAGCGGGGGTAGCGGGCACTCGAGCAGTGCTGCGATGGTTCGCAGTAGTTCGGCTTCCTGCACTTGCACCTTGCCGTCGGCCAGCACCAGGTCGGCGGCGGCATCAATGACCGGCCCCTTGAGCAGGGGAGACAGGTCGGCCAGCCGGTCTACGGCATGGCCGAGCTTGTGGCTGCCGCAATGGGTCAGGGGCAGCAAGGTGCGGCCGGCGGGCAGCAGTCCATGGGTACTGCGTTGGAACAGTGTTCGGGCCTCTCCATCTTCAGCGCCACTGGCCCAGGTCAGCACGGAAAACAGCAGTTGCAGCTCGGCGGCCAGGGCGCCATAGCGGCGGAAGCGGGTGCGGCGGTTCTTGCCGGATTGCTCGCCCAGTTGCTGGTGGGCCAGTCCCACCAGCGCCCATTCGAAAAAGGTGTAGCGGTTATCGACCTCGATCAGTGCTGTCAGGTGCGCAAGGATGCGGGCACGGTTATCGGCGGGCAACGGTTTGAGGACGGGCAAGGCCAGATCAATGAGCGGCAGACGCAGGCGCGAGCCCAGAGCCCTGATTGTCTCGCTTAATGTCACCAGGGCCTGGCGTTCGCCGCTGACGTTCAGTGCATCCAGCAGTGATTCGGTGTCGCTGGTCGAGGTGCTGAGGATCAAGGCGTAGAGCACGCTTTCTGCCGATTGGGGCGAGCGTATCTGGCGCCGAAGATCCTCGGGAATGGCCTCCAGCAGGCTGCGGGCATAGCCCATATCCGGTTCGCTGACGGTGCCTACCCTTTGTGAGGGAGGAAGAGACGTAGAGTGTGCCGGAGCAGCGGCGGGCGGCGTGCTGGAATCCTCTATTGAACTACTGCCACCGGCGAAGGCAGAAGCCCCCTGTGGAGCGACAGGGCCAGCCGCTGCTGGGCTTTGTGGGCCATGAGTGCTCGTGTCCCGGGCACGGCTGCGGGCGCGGGCCACCCAGTCACTGCCTATGGCGGACAGGCGCTCGTCCAGTGGCGGGTGGGTGCCCAGCAGGTTGCGCAGGCGAAAGTGAAGGGTTTCCCCGAAGCACATGTGGCTCATGTCTTCCGCGTGGGGCGTGGCCAGGTGGGAGCCGTCGCCGTTGCGTATTTTGATTAGCGCGCCGCCGAGCCCGGCCGGGTTGCGGGTGAACTGCACGGCGGAGGCGTCGGCCAGCAGTTCCCGTTGCCGGGAAATGGCGGCCTTGATCAGACGACCGAAGAACAGGCCCACATAGCCGATCACCATCAGGGCCAGGCCGGCAAACACCAGCCCGCCACCGCCCTTGCGGTTGGATGATGAACGGCTGAAGGAGGAGCGGCGTTGCCCGCGAATCAGGTACTCACCTACCTTGCCCAGCGCGAGAATGCCCGCCAATACCGCCAGCAAGCGCAGATTAAGGCGCATGTCGGCGTTGAATATATGGCTGAATTCGTGGGCGATGACGCCCTGCAATTCATCCCGATTCAGTTCATTGAGCGTGCCCTGGGTGACCACCAGTACGGTTTCCGAGGGTCGAAACCCGGCCACGAAGGCGTTAATGGCGGTTTCCTTGTCCAGCACATAGAGCTGGGGAGCAGGAATGCCCGAGGCGATGCTCATTTCCTCGACCACATTGATCAGCTGCTTTTCCCCAGTAGCAGTGCTGTCCATGGTGATATGGCGCGCGCCGAGCATCTCGGCCAGCCCCTGGCCACCGTTGCGCAGTTGCCAGAGTTTTAGCAGGCAGCCAAACAACATCACGGCGAGCGTGAGGCCGGTAATCCAGTGGATGAAAGGGTGGGTAAACCACTGGCTTGGCGACACGGTCTGAAAATCGCCCCAGAAGAGCGCCAGCAACACCGCCAGATTCACGCACACCACAATGGCGATGACCGCGAGGATGAAATACAGAACCAGAAGCCCGGTTTTGCGCCGGGCCCGTTCCTGGTGTTGGAAAAAATCCATGGTAAGGCCGGGTTAGAAGCTGACGTTCACGGCCTTGCGTGCCTGTTCGTTTTCAATTTGCAGCAACTTGGCTTCGCTAAAGCTACCGAATAACCCACCAATGAAGTTCTGCGGGAATTGTTCGCGGTAGGTGTTGTAGTTCATTACGGCGTCATTGAATGCCTGACGGGCAAAACCGATGCGATTTTCGGTGCTGCTCAGCTCTTCCATCAGCTGGGCCATGGTGTCGTTGGCTTTCAGGTCCGGGTAGTTTTCACTCAGCGCAAAGAAGTTGGCCAGTGAGCCGGACAACAGGGATTCCGCCTTGCCAAGTTGCGTCACGGCGCTGGCGTCGTCCGGGTGGGCTGCGGCGGCCTGTTTGGCGCTAACCGCCTGGTTGCGGGCCTCGATGACCTGGGTAAGCGTCTCTTTCTCGTGGCTCATATAGCCTTTGGCAGTTTCCACCAGGTTGGGGATCAGGTCGTGGCGGCGCTGTAGCTGCACATCAATTTGTGCAAAGCCGTTCTTGAAGCGATTCTTCAGGGCGATAAGCCGGTTGTAGACGGCAATGATGTAAATGATGACGGCAATGATGATGCCGAAAAAAATCAGAGTGCCCATGCAGGTAATCCTTCCCCAAACGGTGTTGTTGTAGGCCTATAAACTACTGCAAAAGTACGAATGGGGAAAGGCGGTACGGAGACGTTACTGTAGGAGCACTTCTCGAGGTGCGAACCTGAGCTTGGGCGAAGGAATGGCAAAAATGCCTGCTCCAAAGCGTTATCAGATAAAACTGTCGGCACAGGCCTGGAATTCATCCTCGCTGTCGCTCGGTTCGCACCTCGAGAGGTGCTCCTATAGCGGCCCTGCAAGAATGCCTCAGTATTTAATTCCCCATTTGCGATACAGAAAACCCATGATCCAGGCGGGCCCGATCATCAGGTACTGTATGTCTTCGAAGAAGGAGGGTTTCTTGCCCTCCACCTTGTGACCCCAGAACTGGCCAATCCAGGCGAGAATGAAGACCACCAGCGAAAACAGCCAGACACTGATGCCGGCGGAGGCGATCAGATTGAGGCCGGCCAGGCAGAGCAGGCTGAAAACCAACATGCCCGCGGCGATGGGCAGGGACAGGCGGGCGTAGTAGAGGGTCACGAAGACCAGCGCCAGGCAGGCCCAGAAACTGGTGAAAAAGGGTGCCGGGATGGCCCAGAGAAAGCCGATGATGGTGAAGAAAATCACCGGCACACAGACAAAATGCACTTTCTTGTTGGTGGGGTTCTGGTGACTCTCGCCGTAGGCGTCGAGCCAGTCATCCATGCTGCGGGTTGCCATGCTGTTCTCCCCTTGTTGGTGCTTTAAGTATAACGCCACAGGGAGGGTGGGACGCCAGTGCCCCGTTCGGCATCAGGCATCAGGCGTCCAGCGCCATGCGTTCTTCAGGCTCCCAGCCAGGTGGCCACGTTGGCCGGGCTCACTGGCAGATAGTGATCCACCAGCAGGGCGGTAAACAGGGCGAACAGATAGGTGATCGAATAGCCGAAGGTTTTCATTGGCAGTTTCGGGTCTTCGGAAAAGCGCAGCCGTACCGCATGGTAAAGAAACACCAGGCCGAGAATCAGGGCGCTGAGCAAGTAGATCAGGCCGCTCATGCCGGTGAGATACGGCAGCAGGGTGCAGATAAACAGCAGGATGGTGTAGTACAGCACCGATTCACGGGTAAACGGAATACCGTGGGTCACCGGCAGCATGGGAATGTCGGCCTTGGCGTACTCGTCGCGACGGTGAATGGCCAGCGCCCAGAAGTGCGGCGGCGTCCAGACGAAGATGATCAGCACCAGCAACCAGGCGTAGGGGTGGGCTTCGCCGGTGACGGCGGTCCAGCCCAATAGGGGCGGAATGGCGCCGGCAATACCGCCAATCACGATATTCTGTGGCGTGGCACGTTTCAGGTAGAGCGTATAAATAAAGGCGTAGCCGACAAAGCCGAACAGGGTCAGCCAGGCGGTGATCGGGTTCACCAGGAAGTACAGCATGACCATGGAGGCCGCCGCCAGCAGTACGGCGAAGGTGATGGCCGCTTTCGGGGTCAGCTTGCCGGCCACCAGAGGGCGCTTTTCGGTGCGCTTCATGATGGCATCGATTTTCTGATCCATGATCTGGTTAATGGCGGCGGAGGCCATCATGGCCAGAGACAGCCCCACAAACGCAGGGATGAAGGTGCCCAGCGGCACCATGCCCGCCGGCTCGGTGGCCAGGAACATGCCGGCCACGGCGGTGACCATGAGCAGCATCACCACGCCGGGTTTGGTGAGGGCGAGATAGTCGCGCCAGTGGGCAGACTCACTCATGACGGGGCTCCTTGCTGTTTGGGGGGCTGGCGCTTGCCGCATTTCACGTTAATGGCGCGAATAAACAGTACCAGGCTGGCCAACAGTATCACTGCGACGAAGTTATGGGCCACGGCCACATCCAGCGGTACCGCGAACATCACATTACTCAGGCCCAGGCCGATCTGCAGGCTGAGGATGCCGAGAATAACCAGCGCAAAATTGCGGAAGAACACGCTGCGGGCACGCAGCAGGATCTTGCCCACCAGCAGCAGTACCAGCAGGGTGACCATCAGGGCGCCGAAGCGGTGCATCACGTGTATGGTGGTGCGCGCGTCGTTGTCGAGTACGCCGTACTCGTAGTCGGGCTTGTCGTGTTCGTGGCCCCAGAAAATGAAGGCTTCCTTGAAGTCCAGTCGATCCTGCCAGCCTTCTTCGCACACTGGCAGGTCGGTGCAGGCCACGGCGGCATAGTTGCTGGCGGTCCAGCCACCCAGGGCGATCTGCAAGATAATGGCGGCCAATGTTATTGATGCCAGGGGCTTGAGTGTCAGCACATCACAATCATTGAGGAAGCTGGGCCAGCGGAACACCCGTGCGGTGAGAAGAACCAGCAGGGTGAAGGTGGTGAAACCGCCAAGTAGATGCAGCATCACGATGGTGGGCTGCAGCCCCATTGTCACCGTCCACATGCCGAGAATGCCCTGGAAGATAACCAGTGCCACCAGGAATAAAGGCAGCTTCAGTGGCTGCTTTTCCCGCTTGCGGTTAACAAAGGACAGGGCCGCGATGATGATGATCACCAGGCCCAGGGTGGAGGCGAAATAGCGGTGCACCATTTCCGGCACGGTTTTGTGCGCTTCGCGCAATGCGCCCGGGGTGGTTTCGTTGGTGGTGGCAACGTGCGCGATGGCTTTGCGTACGTCCAGGTGGCCGTAGCAACCGGGCCAGTCCGGGCAGCCAAGGCCGGCATCGGACAGTCGGGTCCAGGCGCCCAAAATGATTACGCCGGCGGCCATCAGCACAGCCAGAATACAGAAACGGCGCAGCCAGCGCTGCGATGCGGTGGGGGTTTGCATAATCAAGAGCCTGCCTTAACCGATCAGTGACCCTTTCAGGGTCCGTTTGAGATCGACGCGGATGTTCTCCGCCTCTTCGAGGGTGGCATCCATGTTTTCGTGCGTGGGGTAACGCATGAATATCTGGCCGTCCGGGCTGACCAGAAAAATATCGCCAATGGGCTGGCTGGTCTCGGGGGCATACACCGGGGCCAGGGCTTGGGTGACATCGGCGGGAGCCGCATGGATAGAAATCATGCCATCCACCTTGTCGGTGAGGAACGTCTGCAACTCGGCGCCGGCCGGGGCGGTATGCAAAATGACCCGGCGCACTCGTTGAATGTCTTCGCCCAGGGTCAGGCGCACTTGTTGTACTTGATAATAGAGGCCGTTCTTGCAGCGGGTGTCGCAGTCTTCCCCGGCCACATAGAGCAGTGTCCACTGAGTGCTCATGTCATTGCCGTCGTAGGGTTGCTGGTTGCTGTCAGTGGCGTTGAGGGCTGCCATGTCGATGTGTGGAACCAGCAATTGGCCCTTGTTGACCTTGGGTAGCTCCTCGACATCAATCAGGAAGCGCCCGGCCAGGAAAAACAGGACAAAGGGAGCAATGATGGCTAACAAAATGAACCTGTTTTTGGTCCGTGGAGTCATTACTGTTCCTCTCGCGTCTTGCGTGCTTTGCGCCAGTTTCGGAGTGCGGCGGCAACATATATCAGCAGGGCGGCCAGTGCCAGTGCGAACCACTGCAATGCGTAAGCCTTGTGCCGTTCCGGGCCCATCACCGTCACGTCCTGCCAGTGCCGGGGTAGCGGTGTGTTGCTGCCCAGCGCCAGTTCCGGAGTGACCCGGATTTCAAAGGGCGCCAATTCTACCCCAAGTTGTTCACCAATAGCGTCAAAATCCACTTTCTGAACCCGTAATGGCCACTGATTGTCGGGCAATGGCATGTCTTTCAGGACAAAAGCGTCGCGAGAAGGCCGATATACGGTTCCGGTGACGGTCTGGTTTCCAGTGATGGGGGCAATCTCCGGTAGCCTGCTGCGATCATTTCCCCGCGGGAGCCAGCCCCGGTTTACCAGCACCCAGCGTCCTTTGCGGGTTTCAAATGGGGTTAGCAAATGGTAGCCAGCCACCCCGTTCAGGGTACGGTTATCGAGCAACAGGTTGTGGGCGTTATCGAATTGACCAGAAAGGGAGGCGCGACGGTGCATGGGGGCATCGGCGGCTTGCAGGCTGGGCAAGTCTGCGGGCGGTAGAGTCGCTCGTTCGCTCTGCTCCGTGAGCCATTGGCGCTTTTCTTCTGCCCGTTCCAGCTGCCAGAAGGCCAGGCGTAGGCAGATTCCGGCAACAATTAGCGTTGCCAGCAGAGCGATCCAGGGCGCGCGACGTAGAGAGTGAGGCATGGTTATCTGCCCTCGTGACAGCAGTGTCATGGTCAAAACAGGGGGAGCCCGATCCATTGCCGCCAGTGCGCTGTCGATAGTACGTGCACTGGCAGTGTCGGCCATTACAATGCCTACATAAAATGGCCGCATAACAATGGCGGCACATTGTACATAGCTGGCCGGGCTTTTCATCCAGGGAATCCGGGCGCTGTTTCTGATACGCCGTAATAACGGGTGCAAGGAGATAACGAGTATGTGGTGGGTAAAGCTGATTGTGGTGATTTTACTGCTGGCGGCAGTGATTTCTCTGGGGCGCGCGCTCATATCTCTGGTGAAGGACCAGGGCAAGGAAGGCAAGACCATGCGAGCGCTGGCCTGGCGTGTGGGCTTTTCCGTGGCGGTGTTCCTGTTCATCCTGCTCAGCATGTATCTGGGTTGGGTGCAGCCGCATGATGTGAACCCGACACTGCGTTACGGCGAGCCGATCCAGTCCAGCGAGCAGGCTCCCTCCCGGAATCAGGGGGAATAGGTAAAGAAAGTGCCTGTGTGCTCCCGGTCTTGTAAAAGGCCGGTAAAAAGCCTGCTGTTCAGTGAACGAAGATGCGGAAGGGCTCTCTGATACAGTGAACTCGCGTTGAGCGAGGCAGGCGGAGAAGGGCCAGCAGGGATGGCCAGGGAGCATGGATGCACTCCCCGCTCTATCATTCTGTATCGATTACCCCGGCCGGCCCAATGAGGCGGCAGTGGTGAGCAACGCGAGGAGACCACAATGGAGTGGATGACACGGTTTGCGCTGGTTCTGTTTGTTCGCATGATTGCGCGAGCGGAACAGGCGATGTTGCTGGCGGGAAGCGCCCGCAAAGAGTTATCGGCAGTACGCTCCCCGGTGCTAACCCAGGCCTCCCGGGATGCCACGCGCTAGCGGGACGATCTTTTTTTAGTCCGTCGGGAACCTTTGCATCCTCCCACGGACTAATTCAGTAGGCAAAATACGTTTTCTCCTCTTAGTAACATCAGGCAACCCTCTGGGCGCTCGGTCTAACCGGCGCCCTTCTTTTTTTGGGGGTGCAGGTTTTTTGCAGAGGCAGGTGCGGCTATTTGCCCGGACCTGGCGGCATGGGGAAAGGGGAAATGTTGCTGTTGCGGGGCTCTGGGCGTGATTCCGTGATTTTTCCGACCCCTTCCTTTTCTACCTCATCAATACGAATGACCGAATGCATGGGGATGTACGACCGCAGAACCCCTGAAAACTCGCTCTTCAGTTTTTCTTCCGATGGATCCACCAGCACACCGCTGCGCTCATCAAACAGGAATTCCTCTACTTCGATAAAGCCGTGCAGGTCGCTTTGATATATCTCTGAGGCATAAACTTCGTAGGTTTGCCCCTGGTTCTGGAATATGACGCGGTAAATAGGGCGGCGTTTTGACATGGCAGAAAGAGACGCTGGGTAGGGAAATAGAGACGGAGTGTAGCATAGCGTTTGGCTTTCGTATCTGCCTGAAAGGCTTGATAAACCCTACGTTTCGGCTGGACTTTAGCCATGCGAATGACTAGAGTTGGCGCCCATAAATGCAGTGGGACAATTTGCCACACCTCCGGCAATTCAGTGAAATCAGCATGGCGGTAAATAGCTATTTGATTTTATTGGGTTTTGCCTCCCATGTGACACGTTAAGCGGCCGCCCCCTTGGTCGTCGATGTCAGTGGGGAAGGTCTGGTGACCGTTTCGCCGCATCAATCCTGAAACTCGCTTTCCAGGCGCCGGTAACGGCAAAGAACAAGCGTGCCTGTAACGGGGTAGCGCTGGGGAAAACAGGGAGCAAACGCATGCAGTCAACTCTGTTCCACCGCGCGGCGGCGGGTCTGACGTCACTGATGATCAGTGGCATGACCTTCGCTAGCGACTGGACCGAACGTTCCGATCTCGATCTGCGACCGGGGGTAACCCAGGTCAGTCAGGAAGTTCAAAATCTTCACACCACCGTTCTCTGGATCGTGACCGTCATCGGTCTTCTGGTCTGTGGCCTGATTCTGTTCTCGATGATCCGCCACCGCCGTTCCAAGAATCCGAATCCTTCCACCTTCCACGAAAACGTGTTTTTCGAGGTGCTGTGGACAGTGATCCCCTTCGTTATCCTGATCGCCATGGCCGTACCGGCCACCCGCGTACTGGTTCAGCTGGACGATACCGCTGAATCAGAGCTGACGGTGAAGGTGACCGGCTATCGCTGGAAGTGGAGCTACGAGTACCTGACGTACGAAGACGACAACGATATTGGTGTCTCTTTCTTCTCCAACCTGGCCACGCCGCCGGAACAGTACAACAACCCGGTTCTGTCCGGCGGTCTGTTCCCCTATGGCACCGCGAAAGATCTGGTCGGCAAGGACGCTCCCGAGAAAGACCACAACTACAACCTGGAAGTGGATAACAAACTGATCATTCCGTCGGGCCAGAAAGTACGCTTCCTGGTGACCTCTGACGACGTGATCCACTCTTTCTGGGTGCCGGATTTCGGCGGCAAGAAAGATGCAATCCCCGGGTTCGTCAATGAAACCTGGGCACTGGTACCGGAAGGTAAGGAAGGCACTTACTACGGCCAGTGTGCGGAACTGTGTGGCAAGAACCACGCCTTCATGCCGATTGCTGTAGAAGTGGTGACCCAGGACGAGTTCAAGACCTGGATTGCCGAAGAGAAAGAAAAAGCTGCCTCAGGCCCGGATCTGACACCGTTTGCCGGTATCGATCAGGCGCTGGAAGAAGGCAAGCAGGTTTACGACAGCGCTTGTGCCCTGTGTCACGGTGCCAATGGTGAAGGCGGTATCGGCCTGGCGTTTGCCGGTACGGAATTTGCCACCAATAAAGAGCACCTGAACGAGCATATCGATGTGCTGGTGCACGGCCGTGGTGCCATGCCCAACTTCAAGGCTCAGCTGACACCTCGCCAGATTGCGGCGGTGATCACCTACGAGCGTAATGCTTTCGGCAACGACACCGGCGATCTGATTCAGCCCGCCGACGTTAACGACCACGAATAAGGGAGGGGATAGCAATGTCTACTGCAGCTGCAACCCATGATGATCATCACGATCATCACCACGCCCCGACCGGCCTGAAACGTTGGCTGTTCAGCACCAACCACAAAGATATCGGTACCTTGTACCTGTGGTTCAGCTTCGCCATGTTCCTGTCCGGCGGTTTCCTTGCCATGGTAATTCGTGCCGAGCTGCTCGAGCCCGGCATGCAGTTCGTGGATCCGGAATTCTTCAACCAGATGACCACCGTACACGGTCTGGTCATGGTATTTGGTGCGGTGATGCCCGCCACGGTTGGCCTGGCCAACTGGATGATTCCCTTGATGATCGGTGCGCCGGATATGGCGCTGCCGCGGATGAATAACTGGTCCTTCTGGATCCTGCCTTTCGCTTTCGCCATCCTGATTGGTTCGGTGGTGATGAGCGCGTTCGGTGCCGGTAACCCCAGCGCCCCGAACTTTGGCTGGACCTTCTATGCGCCGCTGTCGACCAAGTACGGTCCGGCGTCCACTGACCTGTTTATTCTGTCGGTTCACATGATGGGTATTTCTTCCATCATGGGTGCGATCAACGTGGTCGTTACTGTCTTCAACATGCGTGCCCCGGGCATGACCCTGATGAAGATGCCGCTGTTCGTGTGGACCTGGCTGATCACCGCCTTCCTGCTGATCGCGGTTATCCCGGTTTTGGCCGGTGCAGTGACCATGATGTTGACCGATCGTCACTTCGGCACCAGCTTCTTCGATGCCGCCGGTGGTGGTGACCCGGTACTGTTCCAGCACGTGTTCTGGTTCTTCGGGCACCCTGAGGTGTACATCATGATCCTGCCGAGCTTCGGTATCGTGTCAGCGATCATTCCGGCCTTTGCCCGCAAGCCGCTGTTCGGTTACGCCTCCATGGTGTACGCGACTGCCTCCATTGCGCTGCTGTCCTTTGTCGTGTGGGCTCACCACATGTTCACCGTGGGCATGCCGCTGGCCGGTACCCTGTTCTTCATGTACATGACCATGCTGATCTCCGTGCCTACCGGCGTGAAGGTGTTCAACTGGGTCGCAACCATGTGGCGCGGGTCCATGACCTTTGAGCTGCCGATGAAGTGGGCGATCGCTTTTGTGGTGCTGTTCACTTGTGGTGGTCTGTCCGGCCTGATGCTGGCGATCACCCCGGTAGACTTCCAGTACCATGACACCTACTTCGTGGTGGCGCATTTCCACTACGTGCTGGTGACCGGTGCGATCTTCTCCATCTTCGCTGCGGCCTACTACTGGCTGCCGAAGTGGTCCGGCATCATGCCCAACAAGACCCTGGGTGAGCTGCACTTCTGGAACTCCCTGATTTCCGCCAACTTGCTGTTCTTCCCCATGCACTTCGTGGGTCTGGCTGGAATGCCGCGTCGTTACGCTGACTACGCGCTGCAGTTTGCGGATTACAACTTCTGGATTTCCATTGGCGGCTTCTGGTTCGGCCTCTCGCAGTTGTTGTTCCTGGCTGTGGCCGTGCTGTGCGCCCTTAAGAAAGGTGAAAAAGCCCCGGCCAAGCCGTGGGAAGGTGCCGAAGGCCTGGAATGGGAAGTGCCGTCACCGGCGCCGTTCCACACCTATGACACCCCGCCGGTAGTCAAGTAACAGAGAGTGACGGAGGACACCATGAGTGGCGAACAGCTCAGTGTTGAACAGCGCAACAAGCGCACGCTGAAAAAGCTGTTGGTCTGGGCGGTGGCCATGTTTGGCTTCGCCTTCCTCATGGTGCCCTTTTATAACGTTATCTGTGATGTCACCGGACTGAATGGAAAAACATCGAGTACGGCCGCCACCCAGGTGCCTGAAAATGTGGTGGCAGACCGTACCGTGACTGTGGAATTCATTACCCAGAAGGGCGACGGAATCAGTGGTGAATTCACTTCTGAGACCAAGCGGGTCAAGGTGCATCCGGGGGAAATTACGCTGGTGCACTTTTTCGCAAGCAACCCGACGTCATCGGACATGATTACCCAGAGCATCCCGTCGGTAACACCGGGGGAAGCGGCTCGATACCTGCACAAGACGCAGTGTTTCTGCTTCGATCAGCAGACCTTGCTGGCAGGTGAGCGCAAGAACATGCCGATGATTTTCTATCTGGATCCGGAAATTCCCAGTCACATTAATCAATTCACTCTGTCGTATACGATCTTCGATGTGACAGAGCGGGTCGCCGGTAAAAACAACAGCGTGGCTGCTAACTAGAACAGCCGGTTGTAGAGGAGATTTTTTAATGGCTACTGAAAAGTATTACGTTCCCGAGAGCAGCCCCTGGCCGTTGACCGCGTCCATCGGTTTGTTCATGACCGCCATTGGCGGTGCGCACTTCATTCAGCAGAGCACCATGGCAGACATGGAGCCCAGTTTCTTCGGCAAGCCCCTGTTCTTCCTGGGTCTGACCTGGTTACTGATAGTGATCGCCCTGTGGTGGCGTGACACGATCAAGGAATCTGTGGGTGGCTTGCACAGTAATCAGCTGGGCGGTTCCTACCGTCAGGGCATGCTGTGGTTCATCTTCTCCGAAGTGATGTTCTTCGCGGCCTTCTTTGGCGCCATGTTCTACACTCGCTGGTTGATTCTGCCGTGGTTGTCCGGGGAAGGCAGCAACGCCATGACCCACGAACTGCTGTGGCCGAACTTCCAGGCCATGTGGCCGCTAACCGTGACCCCGGCGGGTGATACCACCCAGGCCATGGGCGCATGGGGGCTGCCGGCTATCAACACGGCTATCCTGCTGGTGTCGTCCATCACGCTGACCATTGCTCACCACGCCTTGCTGGAAGGCAAGCGCGGTACCCTGATCGCTTTCCAGGCGGCCACGGTGGTGTTGGGGATCATCTTCCTGTTCCTGCAGGTGGAAGAATACATCCACGCTTACACCGAGCTGGGTCTGACCTTGGATGCGGGTATCTACGGTAGCCTGTTCTTCCTGCTCACCGGTTTCCACGGTGCACACGTGACCATCGGTACCATCTTCCTGTTTGTGACCCTGCTGCGTGTGATCAAGGGGCACTTCGATGAAGAGAATAACTTCGCCTGGGAAGCGGGTGCCTGGTACTGGCACTTTGTGGACGTGGTGTGGCTGTTCCTGTTTATCACGGTGTACTGGTTGTAAGAGACGCTGCACGCGTCACGCGACAGGCAACACGAAAAAGCCGCGCCCCGAGAGGGACGCGGCTTTTTTTGTGGCTGGTGTTTGATGCCAGATGCATGACGGAAAAAAGCAGAGAGGAAGGGGGTGTTCTGTGGGAGCTTGCCCACACACAGTAAGGGGTCAGGAGTAGGTCTGATTAGGCGTAGCCGTAATCAGACATTCAGCGTGAATGGGGCCTGCCGCCGAATTGCAGGCTCCCACAACTGAGCAAGGGAGCCAGCCCAGCCTTGTCAGGCGTTAGGCATTCGGCATCAGGCGTTGCGTAATCCACTTCCCAATATCCCGAATCTGCTCCAGGCAGACCATGTGTTCCATGGGGTAGCTGCGGTATTGCGGGGTATAGCCCAGTTCAGTCAGGGTGGCTGCGGCCCGTTGGCCCAGCTGTTCCGGCACCATCGGGTCCATGCTGCCGTGGCAGATCATCACGGGAAGCTTGGCATTGGCCTCGCTGGGTGTGACGGGCATGGCCATGTAGGTGGAGAGAGCAAGCAGGCCGGCCAGAGGCTTGGGCTGACGCAGGGCGGCCTGGTAGGCAACGGCACCACCTTGTGAGAAACCCGCAATAATGATGCGTTCGCTGGGAATGCCGCGGGCGATTTCCCTCTCGATGAGTGCATCTACCGCGTCCGCTGAGGCCAGAACGCCGGCTTCGTCCACTTTGCGGTCGATATCCATGGCGAGAATGTCGTACCAGGCGGGCATGACCATGCCCCCGTTCACCGTAACGGGAATCTGCGGGGCATGGGGAAAGACAAACCGCACGGGCAGGTCCGCAGGCAGCTGAAGCTCGGGGACAATGGGCTCAAAATCGTGACCGCTGGCGCCCAGGCCGTGTAGCCAGATCACACTGGCGGTGGCTTGGGCTGATGGTTCGATTTCAACGCAACGCAATAGATCACTCATGGTCAGTCTCCTCCCGAGACAATAATTCGCACGGCTTCAAGTTGGCACTGAGCTTCGCTGAGGCATTTTTCCAGAGCCTGTGTTTGCGCTTCCAGGGCTTCTACTTCTTCGTGACGGACCGCCGGGTTTTTGGCTTGCAGGGCTTTCAGGCGAGCCAGCTCGTGGGCCTGTTCGGCGCGCATTTTTTCCTGGGCAGCGGCAATAATGCTTTCCGCTTCCTGACTGGCGCTGGTTTCGTCGGCTTTCAGCAATTTTTCCAGCAGGGGTTTCTGACTGCCAACGATCTTGCGGCTGAGAGGCTTGTCCATCTTGTGGCATTGCTGGCTCAGGCCGTCGTGGCTGATGGCCTGGCTGATATTTTTGCCATTGGCATCCAGCAGGTGACGAATCACCGTGGTGGGAAGGAAGCGGTCTGCCTGCAACTGTTTGGGAGCAATGGCATCAACGGTATAGATGGCTTCGATCAGCAGGGTGCCAGCCTTGATTTTGGGATTCTTGAGCAGGCTGACGGCGGCTTTGCCACGGTGTTCGGTGAGCATCATCTCCAGGCTGCCGGTGACCATGGGATGCTCCCAGGTCAGGAATTGCATGTCGTCGCGGGCCAGTGCAGTGGCCCGGTTGTCGGTCATGGTGACGCCTTCTTCCGGCAGGGCGGGGAACGCATCGCGCATGTGCGGGCCGGGTTTGAGGATGATGGCCGTGTCGGAATGATCTTCCTGTTCCACGCCGTAACGATCAAAGATGCGCTGCATGAAAGGCAGAGGGCTGTCGTCATCGGCAGCGATCAGGTCGGTGATCAAGGTTTCAGCTCGCTCACTGTCGAAGGAGCTCAGTTCCAGCAGGCGGTCGCGGCCGGTCTCCAGTAGCGTATGCAGTTCGTTGGTGATGGTGCGGGTATCGTCGACCAGCGCTTCGATGGCGGTGTATTCCGGGTCGCCGGTCAGCAGTGGCTCCAGCGCGTCGCGGCTGCGCAGGTAGATGTCGTGGCCGGCCGGGTTGGTGTGCTCGAAGGCGTTCATGCCGTCGTGATACCAGCGGAACAACACCTCCTGGGCGTGCTGCTCGAAGTAGGGCACGTGAATCTGGATATCTTCGCTCTGGCCGATACGGTCCAGCCGGCCGATACGTTGTTCCAGCAGGTCCGGGTTCAAGGGCAGATCCAGCAGCACCAGATGATGGGCAAACTGGAAGTTACGGCCTTCGGAGCCGATTTCCGAGCAAATCAGCGCCTGGGCACCGTCGAAGTCATCGGCGAAAAAGGCGGCGGCCCGGTCCCGTTCGATCAGGTCCATGTCTTCATGGAACATGGCCACGTTCATGCCCAGCTTGTAGTTACAGTGGGCATGCAGGTCGGTGGCGGTGTGCTTGCTGGCACAGATCACCAGCACCTTGTCGTGACGATGCTGTTTGAAAAAGTTTTCCAGCCAGTTCACTCGGGGGTCCAGGCTGCACCAGCGATCATCGTGGAACAGGGTTTCCGGGTGCAGGTGGCCGTCAATTTCTTCGTCGCTGTCGTATTTGTATTCGTCCGGCAGCGTCAGCGGGATGCCGTGCGCGTGGCGGGCCGGGAAGCCGGCGATGTTGTGGCGGGTATTACGGAACATGACGCGGCCGGGGCCGGAGCGGTCCAGCAGTTCCGTGAGGATTGCATCGCGGTCCGCTTCGTCAATATTCATGTCCGGCAGCAGGGCAACGGCTTCTTTCTTCAGTGCTGCATCCCAGCTGGGTTCGTCATGCAAACGGCCAGCCAGCGCCGCCACATCCTGATAGTGCGCTTGCTCGTCCTTGAAGGCCTCCAGGCTGGGGTAGCGTTCCGGGTCGAGCAGACGCAAGCGAGCGTAATGGCTTTCCAGGCCCAATTGTTCGGGTGTTGCGGTGAGCAGCAACAGCCCACGGGCCTTTTGGGCAATGGTTTCCACTCGCTGGTAATCCTCACTGGCCTGGCCAGCGGACCACTCCAGGTGATGGGCTTCATCCACCACCAGTAGATCCCAGTCGGCGGCGGCTAGCTGCTCGATATCGCACTCACTGAGAAAGTCGGTGCTGCACAGAATCAGCTGCTCGCTGAGGAACGGGTTGTCGTCACCGGAGGCTGCGCGGACGGAATCTGAGTCGTCGGCAGTGTCTTCGTCCGGTGTGTTTTCCTCTTCAATGATTTGCGCGAGCATGTCCTTGATGCTGGTTTCCGGCTGCAGGGCGTTAAGGCGCTCGGCATCAAAGATAGAGAAGTGCAGGTTGAAGCGGCGCACCATTTCCACAAACCACTGGTGCACCAGTGGGGAAGGCACCACCACCAGTACCCGCTTGGCACGGCCGGTGAGTAGTTGCTGATGCAGAATCAGGCCGGCTTCGATGGTTTTCCCCAGGCCCACTTCATCGGCTAGCAATACCCGTGGGGCAAAACGGTTGGCCACCTGGTCGGCGATATACAACTGGTGGCCAATCAGGTCGATGCGCGGGCCACGCAACCCCTTGATGGTGGATTGCTGCTGGCGGCAGTGCGCATTGAGGGCGTCGATACGCAGTTCAAACCAGCGATTGGAAGACAGTTGATTGGACAGCAGGCGGTCCAGTGCCGCCGTCAGGCGCAGGGTGTGACCCAGGTTGGTTTCCGGCACCGGCTGAATATCGTCCGGGCTGCCATCTTTCGGGTGCGCCATGTAGACCTTGAGGCCGTTGAGCTCGTTGACTTCGGTGACCACCAGCTCCATTTCATCGGCGGTGCGGATGGTGTCGCCGCTGTCGAAGGTGACCCGGGACAGGGGGGCATTGTTCTTGGCGTAGGTGCGCTCTTCCTCTACCGCCGGGTATTCAACGGTGACCAGTCGGTAATCCAATTCCTTGATGATGCCGAGGCCCAGCTCGGTTTCGGATTCGCTCAGCCAGCGTTGGCCGGGGATAAAGTCAGTCATTGTTGCTGCCGGTGATTGCTTGGGGGGCGAATTATACGGGTTTGTACGCCCCCCTTCGATGGGTGAGGCCTATTGAATCTGATTTCGGAACCAGCGGCGGGTGGCCTCATCGGCGGGGAAGTAATGTTCGATGCGCAGTTCTTCCATGACCACATCCAGCGCGGTGCCAAAGCTGGCCAGGGTGGAGAAGCTGCGTAGCCGCTGGCCGGCCAGCTCAATGTCCAGGGCCATCATGGGCGCGCTGTGATCATTACCGGGTGGTTGATGCAGCAGGGCGTCCAGATCGGCCAATTCCGCCAGCCGATCAAGCAATGTGGCCAGTGCCGGGTCAGGGCGAGCTTGCTGGTCACGGTGCAGGCGGCGCAGCAGGAAGGCGGCCACCTCATCCCAGTTGCGCAGAAACGGCCGATAACCCTGGGGATGGAACACCAGTTCGACCACATTGGCGGTCTGTGGAAAAGGCCCGCGCTCCTCAATCATCAGGCCCATCAGCCGCTGCTGAGCCTCGTTGGCCATTAATACATTCCAGTGGGCATCGAGGACGACGGCAGGCAGCGGGTTGTGGTTTGTGAGCATGACGCTCAGCGCTTCGCGCACCGGTGCCATGCTGTTACTGCTCAGGTCCGTTTCGGTGAAGGCAGGTGCGTAACCCGCCGCCAGCAGTAGTCGATTCGTGTCCCGGCAGCTTAACTCCATTTCCAGTGCCAGACGTTTGAGCATGGCAGGGCTTGGCTGGCTGCGTCCGGTTTCGATAAAGCTCAGGTGCCGGCTGGATACGTCGGCCCGTAACGCCAGTTCCAGTTGGCTGAGGCGGCGGGCTTTACGCAGTTCCGCGAGTATCTGGCCAGTCTGCATCGGGGCTCTCACTTTTCTGTGGCGGATCAGCATGGTCATGGCCGCCAGGCTTCGCCATTACCTCTGGGGTAATTGTTTCACTTCCTTGTTCAGCAGAGGCTGAATCTAACACTAACCGGCCCGTTGCGGTAATTCGCGACCAAAGCCAGAAAACTGGAGGTGCATCATGCCCTGGACTTCACTCAAACATGCTTTGTTATTCAATGCTGTCTGCTCAACGTTATTGGGAGCGGCGCTCTTGCTGGCCCCGGGCAGGCTGGCGTCACTGATGGGGGCGTTCAGCCCGCAGATACTGATGATTCTCGGGGGCGCCTTGCTGGTTTTTGCAGCGGATGTGGCTTTTGTGGCCACGCGCAAACCCATATCGTCCGGGCCGGCTAAGATGGTGACACTGGCGGATCTGGCCTGGGTGCTGGCAACGCCGGTGGTCATGCTGCTGGGGGCTTCGTGGTTGTCATTCTGGGGGCATGTTCTGCTGCTGGATGTGGCGTTGCTGGTAGCGTTCTGCGCCCTGTGTCAGTGGCGGGGACTGCAGCGGCAAGGGTCACAACCCGAGCAGGGCACTGCTCATGATTGAAATGACTGCGTTGGCGTTTCTGTTGATGGGCTCGGTGGCGCTGGTGTCGCCCCATTCGATAACGCGGTGGGTGGCGATAACCGCGCTGCCCGTGCCGGCCCGCAGCGAAGTCCGCGCTGTGTATGGCGGCTATGGTGTGGCAATGGCTGTGTTGTTAATGGTGTGTCGTGATCAGCCGCAATGGCGTGACGGGGTGGTGGTGAGCTTGTCGATGGCCTTGCTGGGCATGGCGGCTGGCCGGTTACTATCCTGGCTGGTGGATCGCCGCCTGGATCGTTACCCCGCATTGTTCATGGTAATAGAAATCGTTCTGGGGCTGGGGTTGCTGAACTCGCTTTAGGGCTCATTTACGGTTCTTCACGGGTTAGAGTAAATAGCATGCTTCTCGATGCCGGATGCCTGACGTAAAGCCCCTTGGCCTGAGCGACTGTCGTCGGGCATCCGGCGTCCAGCGGTTGCCGGGCGGGCTAATGAGACAAGTTCTGAAGCCGGTTGATCACTCAATTCCGCGATGAACCTAATTTACGGTATGCTCCGGTAACCAGTTGTAGTCACGGTGCTGAGCTAATGGGCGATATTCTGCCGTTCAAAAAACCGCAAAAGAAGATGCCAAAAAAAGGCATGTGTCAGCACGACTTTCACAAGTGGGTGATCTGCAAGGAAAAGCAGTTTGATGTGAAGCAGGGAAAGCTGGTGACGGTATACCGCTGTGATCGCTGCGGCAAAGAGAAAGTCAAAGCGCACTAATCGGATGATCCAGATGCTTGAAATGCGATCCAGTTGTGAAAGTTGCCAGTGTTCCCTGGCGGCCGATGCAGAAGCCTATATCTGCTCCTATGAATGCACCTTCTGTGTGGACTGCTGCACCATCCATGCAAGCCGTTGCCCCAATTGTCAGGGTGAACTGGTGAAACGCCCCCGCCGTCAGGAGGCCAGTAATGAAAGCGGCTGAGCCAATGTCTCTGCCTGGCGGCGCAGGCTATACCTTGCCGGTCAACTGGTACTCGGCAGAAAGTGCCAGCGGATCGGTGATTTTAATGGCGGCACTAGGCATGGGGGCGCGTTTCTATCAGCCATTGGCGCAGGCATTACAGGCGGCCGGGTTGAACGTGGCCTTACTGGAACAACGGGGCCATGGCGACAGCCCCTGGCGCCCGTCGCATCACTGCGACTGGGGCTTTCGTGAGGCTTTGGTCAATGAAATACCTGTGGCGCTGGACTGGGTGAAAAGCCGTTCTTCGTCCTTGCCGGTTTATCTCATGGGACACTCTCTGGGCGGCCATTATTCTGCCATGGCGGCTGGTGTTTACGGTGAGCAAATAGACGGCATTATTCTGGCTGCCTGTGGCAGCCCCTGGCTGGGTGGCTTTACCGGTAAGACCCGCCGCAAGCTGAAAGTTCTTTGCGCCATGATCCCGCCTGCATCGGCGTTGTTGGGTTATTACCCTGGCGACAAATTGGGGTTTGGCGGTCGTGAAGCCAGAACCCTGATGCAAGACTGGCTGGCCCTGGCGAAAACCAACCGGTATCAGGCCAATGGCTTCAGCGACGACCTGGATTGTGGTATCGCGCAGTATAGTGGGCCGGTGTTGAGTCTGCGCATGGCGGATGATGCCTTTGCGCCGTCCGCGTCGGTGGAGGCGGTAAACGAAAAATTCATCGCAGCGACCGTGAGCAATGTGTTGCTGGATAAGCAGGCATTGAATGACCGTGCAGATCATTTTCGCTGGGCACGTTCTCCGGCGGCGGCGGTGAAAGAAATTGTCCGCTGGCATGAAAAAAACGGCGCAGAAAATAATAACGGCGGTCATAACATTTGACCCACACTATTTATTTTTTCATGTGATCCGCAATTAACTCACTAAAAGGATGCCCGTATGGCCATCGTCCTGCACCAATTCCCGATTTCCCACTATTGCGAAAAAGTGCGCTGGGCACTGGACTACAAAGGCGTGGATTACCGGGTGAAGAACCACCTGCCAGGCCTGCATTTGAAGAAGATGAAGGCGGTGGCGCCGTTCAGCAGTGTGCCGGTGCTGGAGCACGACGGGCACTACGTGCAAGATTCAGCGGCCATTATCAGCTATCTGGATACGCAGTTCCCGGCCCGCTCATTGACCCCGCAGAGCCAGGAGGAACGAGAAGAGGCGCTGCGCTGGGAAACGTTCTGCGACGACAATATTGGGCCGCACGTTCGCCGTTACTGTTATCACACCTTGCTGGACCACCCGAATTTGGTGATTCCCTTTTTTGCCAAGGGTGGGCCGTTCTGGGGGAAGGCATTTTTGCGGGCGATTTTCCCGAAATTACAGGGGCTGATGCGCAAGGGAATGCAAATCCGCGAGCCCCATGTCAGCGACAGCCGTGTGGCTCTGGAGCAGTCTATCCAGACCTTGTCACAGGCTTACCAGGGGCGCACCTACCTGGTGGGCGAGCAATTCTCGCGGGCAGACCTGGCGGCAGCCAGCTTGCTGGCGCCGCTATTTATGCCATCGGCGTACGGCCTGGACTGGCCTTCATCCATGCCTGAGCCCTTGCAAACCTGGGTGAACGGCCAGGCGGAACATCTTGCTCCTTATCGACGTTTTTATCAGGAGGAAAGGGGTTGATGCCCAACGCCTCCTATTCTGCATGAACCGCGCCGAGGGTAACCATGATGTGGACTGGTCCTAATCCAGCACCATGATGGCCTGGCCGGCATTGATTTGCTGGCCTTCCTGCCGAGTGAGGGCAGCAACCTTGCCTGTGGCGGGGGCGTAAATTTCTATTTCCATTTTCATGGATTCCAGTACCGCCACCACATCGCCTTCGTTCACGTTGTCGCCTTCCTGCACCTTCAGTTTCCAGATGCTGCCCGCCACCGGGGATTCCACGGGTGTGCCTTGCACATCGTCAGCGCCGTTGTCCGCGTCCAGATCCTGTTCTGACTGGAAGTTGATCTGGCCACTTTCCACCCAGCGTTGCAGTTCTTGATCAAATGCCTGATTGCGGGCATCGGTGAAGGTGGCGATATCCTGCTGGTTGTCATCGAGAAATTGCTGGTAGGCGTTCAGGCTGAACGTGGTCTCTTCCACCTGAATCGGGTACTGCCCCTTGGGAAAATCCCGGCGTATTTGCTTGAGTTCCTCGTGGCTGACTTCGTAGAAACGAATCTGGTCGAAGAAGCGAAGCAGCCAGGGCTGGTCAAACGCCTCTGTCTGGCGGTAGCGATTCCACATCTGCAGGGTGCGCCCGACAAACTGGTAGCCGCCGGGACCTTCCATGCCGTAGACGCACAGGTAGGCGCCGCCGATGCCCACGGAGTTTTCTGCCGTCCAGGTGCGGGCCGGGTTGTACTTGGTGGTGACCAGACGGTGTCGTGGCTCGTAGGGGGTTGCCACCGGGGCACCCAGATACACATCGCCAAGGCCCATCACTACATAGCTGGCGCTGAACAGGATCTTTTTGACCTCGTCCACGTTATCCAGCCCGTTGATGCGGCGAATAAATTCCAGGTTGGAGGGGCACCAGGGGGCATCCTTGCGTACGGACTGCATGTATTTTTCGATGGCCTGATGACAGGCCTCGTCATCCCAACTTAGTGGAATATGGACAATGCGTGAGGGCACTTCCAGGTCGTCCTGCTGCTGCAGGGCGTGCTCGGTATCGGCGAGTGTTTTCAGTAATGCGTGGCGCGGCAGGCGCAATGGATCGAAATGAATCTGCAGGGAGCGAATACCCGGTGTCAGTTCGATAACGCCATCCAGTTTTTGTTCTTCCAACCACAACATCAGGGCGTGGGCACGAAAGCGCAGGCGCAGGTCCAGTACCAGCGATCCATATTCCACCAGCAGATAACGATCCCCTGCGGCGCGGTAGACCACCTCCACACCGGCCTCGTCCGCCGACAGGGTATTGAGAACCGGTGTGGTGATGGCGGTGCTTTCCACCTGTTTCACCGGGGCAGTCATGGTGGCGACGCAGGCGTCCTGTTCTTCCGCCAGTGCATCCGCGTCTGCCAGACTGATGGCGTCGAACCGTAAGGTGTCCCCGGCTTTCAGCTGACCGAGTTTCCAGCGATCTGCCAGGACTACGGTGGCCGGGCAGACAAAGCCGCCGAGTGAGGGGCCGTCGGGGCCGAGGATCACCGGCATGTCTCCGGTGAAGTCCACCGTGCCCACCGCGTAGGCATTGTCGTGAATGTTGGACGGATGCATGCCGGCTTCGCCGCCGTCACTGCGCGCCCAGGTGGGCTTGGGACCTACCAGGCGAATACCGGTGCGGCTGGAGTTGTAATGCACCTGCCAGTCGGTGGAGAAGAACATGGCCATGTCGTCGTTGGTAAAAAAGTCCGGGGCGCCATGGGGGCCGTAAATAACGCGCAGGGTCCAGTGGTTGCCGAGCGCTGGCTTGAGGGAGTCTGGCACGGTTACTGAGGCCGGTGTCGGCGCTGCTTCCTGAAAATGCAGAACATCGCCGGTGCGCAGGGCGCGGCCACCATGGCCGCCAAACTGTCCCAGGGTGAAGGTACTGCGCGAGCCCAGATAGGGCGTGCACTGCAGGCCGCCGGCCACGGCCAGATAGGCGCGTGCCCCTTCGCCGCTGACTTTGCCAAGCTTTAAGGTCTGGCCGGCCAGGACCTCAATAGAGCGATAACCGGGAACCGGTTGATCATCCAGTGTGGCTTGCATGTCCGCACCGGTGAGGGCGATGCGGGTGGCCTGGTTGAATTTCAGCGTGGGGCCATTGAGGGTGAATTCGAGTCCGGCGGCGTTTTCTTCGTTTCCAAGCAGGCGGTTGCCCAGGCGGAAACTGAGATTGTCGAACGGCCCGGACGGCGGCACGCCCACGGGCCAGTAGCCGCTGCGGCCAGGGTAGTCCTGCACGGTGGTGAGTGTGCCGCCGGCCAGCACGTCCATGGTGAACGGCTGATAGCGGAAATCGTTCAGGTAGCGGGTGGTCATTTTACCCTGGGAAAAAATCGGGTCGGCCAGAATGGCACGGATGTAATCCCGGTTGGTTTCAATGCCTTCGATGCCGGTTTCTGCGAGGGTGTTGTTCAATGCCGCCAGAGCAGCATCGCGGCTGGCTTCGTGAACGATCACTTTGGCCAGCATGGGATCGAACAGGGGGGACACCGTCAGTCCGGCTTCCACCCAGTGATCAATGCGGCGCGATTGCCCGTCTGCATCAGGGAACTGCACGGCGGTAAGCAATCCAGCGCTGGGCTGGAAATCCTTGTTCGGATCCTCCGCGTAAATCCGCGCCTGGATAGCGTGGCCACAGGCGGTCAGGTCCGGGCCGAGTCGATCCAGCGCGGGCAGTTCCCGGGCGGCCAGTTGCACCATCCATTCCACCAGGTCAACGCCATATACCTGTTCGGTGACACCGTGCTCTACCTGCAGGCGGGTATTCACTTCCAGAAAATAAAAGGCGTTGCTGTCCTGGTCGAGAATAAATTCCACGGTGCCGGCGTTACGATAATGAACGGCTTCCATGAGGGTTTTTGCGGTGGCATGCAAGTCTGCGCGCACCGCATCTGGCAGGTTGGGCGCGGGGGTTTCTTCGAGCACCTTCTGGTGGCGACGCTGGGCAGAGCAATCCCGTTCGCCCAGGGTGATAGCGTTGCCTTGGCCATCGCCGAAAACCTGCACTTCGATATGGCGAGCACGGGCGATATATTTTTCGATGAAGACGCCGTCGTTGGAAAAATTATTGGCACTTAGGCGCCGAACCGTATCCCAGGCTTTGTCCAGGCTGGCCGCGTTTTCGCAGACCTGCATGCCGATGCCGCCACCGCCGGCGGTACTCTTCAACATGATCGGGTAGCCGATGCTGTCGGCGGCGTTTAGCGCGGCGTCTTTATCGGTGAGCAGTGGGGTGCCAGAAAGTAACGGGACACCGGTATCTGCCGCCAGGGCGCGGGCGGTATGTTTCAGCCCGAAGGTGTTCATCTGTTCCGGTGTGGGCCCGATAAAGGCAATGCCCCGTGCTTCGCAACCTTTGACAAAATCCGGGTTTTCACTAAGAAAACCGTAGCCGGGGTGCACCGCATCCACGTTGTGCTCTTCCATCAAGGCGAACAGGGCATCCTGATTCAGGTAGGTATCCCGGGCGCTGCCGTCGCCAAGACAGTAGCTTTCATCGGCCTGGGTGACGTGCAGGGAGTCCCGGTCGGCTTCGGCGAAAACGGCCACGGCGGTGATGCCCATTTTCTTCAGGGTACGGATAACACGGGTGGCAATGGCTCCGCGGTTGGCAATCAGCACTTTGTTGAACATGAGAGTGTCTCTTGGCGGTAGCGGGCCGTCCCGCTATGAATTCTTGCGCTGTATCCGGGTCGTCCCGGCAGGCGCGATCAATCGTTCCAGATCAGTACTTCAATTGGTGTCGGGTTGTAGCCGTTGCAGGGGTTGTTCAGTTGCGGGCAGTTGGAAATCAGGATGACCACATCCATGCAGGCGGTCAGCTCCACATATTTTCCTGGTGCGGAAATGCCGTCCTCGAAGGTGAGGCCGCCGTCGGCGGTGACCGGCACATTCATGAAGAAGTTGATGTTATGGGTGATGTCACGTTTGCCCAGAGAAAATTCCGGATGCTGGTTAACGGCGAGCATCCAGCTGTCACGGCAGGCATGCATGCAGCGCTTTTCCAGATCGTAACGCACGGTATTGCTTTCCGTAGCACAGGCGCCCCCCAGGGTGTCGTGACGACCGCAGGTGTCGGCCACGATTTTCAGCAGCGGGTTTATCCGGTTGGACATCAGCGTGGTGCCGGCGGTGAGGTAGACATTGCCCTGTTCGCGGATGGTGTCCATGGCACTGTAGCGTTCTCCCGGGTCAGCGGCGCTGTAGAACAGGGTGTCGGCGGCCTGGTTGCCTTGCAGATCCAGCAAACGCACGGTCTGGCCCTGCTTCACGGTATGAATGAAGTAATCACCTGCCGCCACCACTTCGCGAAAACTGGCCTGGTTCGGTTCACGTTGGCTTTCTTTGATCATGTGTTTTCCCTTGTTGCGTGATGCTTGTTACGTGCGGCGGGCCTTACATGCCCAGGTGATAAAGTCGGTTGTTCTCGAAGGCGCGGGTATTTTCCGGACGAAAATTCTTGCAGTAATCATCGTCGGACACCGGTGGTGCTTTGAACATTTCGATACCTACCGGCTTCATCGGGTAATCCTTCGCAGGATTGAGCGGATGGGGGCAGCTGTTCAGGATGACCAGGGTGTCCATTTCAAAACGCAGGGTGAGACTGGCCCCGGCTTTGGCCGCAGATGAATCGAATATCAGGTTGCCGTCTTTATCGGTGGCGACTTTGGAAAAAAGATTCAGATTGGCGGCCATGTCCCGTTCGGTGAGGCCGTATTTCGCCAGCTCCGTAAGGAAGCTTTGTTCGCCGCTCAGGGTCCACTGGTTGTGATGGTCCTGATAGGTTCTTACCGGATATTTTTCCTGTAGTTTTTTTTCGCTGAGTGTTCCGCACACGGACTCATGCCAGCCGAAGTCGTCTTCCACAATGGACGCAAATACCCGGCCCATGTCGGAATACAGGCAGTTGCCCCGGGTCAGTTTGAAGGTGTGTTGGCCTTTCAGGGTGTCGGGGGCGTTGTAGCGTTCCAGCAGGTCTTCCGGGTTGTACATCAACAGGCCCAGGTTGGCGCCGCCTTCCAAATCTGTAAAACGCAGTTGCATGCCCCGGCGTACCCGCAGCGACCAGTGGGCACTGCCGGGCAAGGTGGTTTGGTAGAGAGGCTCGTCATGGAGAGAATTCGTCGTCATGGTGATCACCTTAAAAGCTGTCGATGGCGCGGCTGGTGTTGTCCACGCTTTCGTTAATGGAGGTGAGGGTGCCGGTCTGGCAGTCGCCCACAGGCAGGTCATAGGTCACGCGGGCGCCATAGGCTCCGGGGGCTTGCGGGTCCAGGCGGGGTTTGTCGAATACCCACAGGCGGGTGCCCAGATAGAAGCCTTCGTTGATGTCATGGGTGATCATGAACACGGTGAGCTTTTGTTCTTTCCACAGGGACAGCACCAGCTTGTGCATGTCGGCACGGATGCCCGGGTCCAGAGCGCCGAAAGGCTCGTCCAATAGCAGGATGCGGGGTTTTTTGATCAGTGCCTGGGCGATGGCCAGGCGTTGTTGCATGCCGCCGGACAGTTCGTGGGGGTACTTGTCAGCGGCGTGGCTGAGGCCGACGCTGTCGAGCATTTCCAGTGCCTGCTTTTTCAGTTGCCTGTGGCGCTTTCCAAAACTGAAACCCAGCCAGCGGTTATGTTGCAGTTCGCCGCCGAGCATGACGTTTTCCACCGCAGTGAGGTGGCTGAGTACGGAGTAACGCTGGAACACGACGCCACGGCTTTCATCCGGCTCGGCTGGCAGCGGTTTGCCATCCAGCAATAGCGAACCACGGGTGGTTTGTTCGGTGCCCAACAGCAACTTCAGAAAAGTGGTCTTGCCGCAGCCGGAGGCGCCGACGATGGTGATAAATTCGCCTTCTTCCACCGTGGTGTTGAGCCGTTCCAGCACAACCTGGTCGCCGTACTCTTTCCACAGGTTTTTCATTTCGATAATCGCCATTATCCCTGCCCTCCCTGAAAACCCTGCTGGTGGAACCAGGGGTAGCGCCAGTGGGAATAGCGGTTGAGCAGAAAATCGATAGCGAACGCCAGCAGGGTGATCCACACCACGTAGGGAAGAATCACATCCATGGCCAGGTAGCGGCGTACCAGGAAGATCCGGTAGCCCAGCCCTTCCGTGGCGGCGATGGCTTCGGCGGCAATCAGAAACAGCCAGGCTGGGCCCAGTGACAGACGCACGGCGCTGATCAGCCGTGGCATCAGTTGTGGCCACACCAGGCGAGTAATGATTTGCCAGGTGTTGGCGCCCAGCGTCTGCATCTTGATGATTTGTTCGCTGGGAATTTCCAGTGCCCGTTGTTGCAGGTCGCGGATTAAAAACGGCGTGATGCCGATGATGATCAGCATCACTTTGGCCAGTTCGCCCAATCCGAAAATAATGAACAGCACGGGCAGAATCGCCATGGGAGGAACCAGGGATAACCCGGTGACCAGTGGCGACAGGGTGGAACGAATATAGGGAATGGTGCCGTTGCCGATGCCGACAACCAAAGCTGCCAGGGCACTAATGGCTACGCCGATGCCAAGCCGTTGCAAGCTGGCCAGGGTGTCGGCCCAGAGCAGGTAGTCGCCAGTGCGTTTGCTGGGTTCAAACCCCATGCGCTGGATGGCGTCCACAAAGCTGTTGAGCGGGGGCAGCAATTTGTCGTTGGGGTTGTCTGCCAGCCGTGCATCAGAGGCAAGCATGTAGAGCACCAGTAGCAAGGCGAAGGGCAGCAGCCCCAGTGCCCAGCGGCCCACATTTCCCGGCTGGCGATTAATCAGTTTCTTCATGGCAGTTCCCGGTGATTGATGTCGCGCTCAGGCCTCACGCAACACGCGGCATTTATGATGCGTGCCGCGTGAGGCGTGCTGCGGGCAGGGGGCTACAATTTCCCTTCAGCCGCCATGGCCATGTAATCCGGGATGAAGCGCAGCTGCACATTGCTGTCGCTGCCATAGATGCCGGCCGGGGTTTCGATACCGACAAAGCCGGCATCCGGTGCGCCCTCACCGAGCAAGCCGTGCTGGAAAGAAAACTCCGCCACTTTCTGCATGGTGTCTTTCAGCTCAGCACTGTTAACGAAAGCAACGGCTTCGCTGGGCTGGTAGAACATGCGGGTGGACGCCAATTGCGCTTCGTAGCCGGCCAGGTCGGTGCCGGAGGCTTTGCCCATGAAGGTGCGGGCCGCTTTGCCGGCATCATTGTCGGCAGACATGGTGGCCATGATTTCGTACCAGGCACCGGTGAGGGCTTTGCCGAAATCCGGGTTGGCGTTGAGGGTCTCCGTGTTAACGACCATCAGGTCGATGATCTCGCCAGGAATTTCCGAGGAGTCGAACACCTTGTGGCTGTTCGGCATGCGGGTGATTTCGCTGAGCAACGGATTCCAGGTGGCCACGGCAGTGACGTCATCACTGGTGTAGGCAGACACCAGGTCGGCGTCGGAGGTGTTCACCACGGTCAGGTCTCTTTCGCTCAGCCCCACGGTTTCCAGTGCCCGGGCCAGCATGTAGTGAGAAACAGACAATTCCACCAGGTTCACGTCCTGGCCCTTGATGTCAGCCAGCGTGTCAGCGCCTTTCAGCACAACGCCGTCATTGCCGTTGGAAAAATCGCCGACGATAAGGGCTGTGGAATCCACGCCGCCGGCGGCGGGAATGGTCAGGGCGTCCATGTTGGTCATGGCACAACCGTCGTAGGCGCCGGCGGTGTACTGGTTGATGGATTCCACGTAGTCGTTGATCTGCACCACGTCGATGTCGATGTCGTACTTGTCGGCCCATTTATCCACGATTTTCTGCTGGGCGCCGTAATCCCACGGCATCCAGCCCACATAGATGGACCAGCATATGCTGAAGGAATCTTTAGCCAGCGCGGTGACCGGCGTGAGTGAGGTGAACAGGGCAAGCGCTGCAACGGCAGCGGTCTTTCGTACGGAACGGGTCATGGTGGAGCTCCTTGGCTACGGACGATGAGGAATCCAATGACAAGGTTGTCATCGTGTCCTCCCGGGCTTTTGTCCCGCCGTGTAACCCCCCTGCCGATAGACGTTGTTGCGGGTCTATCGGCGCCAAGAAGGTCGACTGCTCTCGGACCAGGCATCGGCTGCTGACGCAGTCGACCGGAACCCTAGCGGTCTATTGGTGCACATTGTGTTGAGTCGGGAGCCTCTGAAAGACCTTGCATGCAAGGTGTCATTTAGAGGCTCCCTAATGGCAACAAGGCCATTCGATTCCTCTTGCGTAACAAAGCAAAGGGAGTGCCAAGATGGGCCTGGCGAGGAGGGGAAAAGGCGTGCGTCCGCGCGAGCCGTGGGCTGAGGCGAAAGCGGGAGAAAGAAAAGGGGGGTAGTGTGTGTGAGGAGGATGACCATGCCGGTACCTGAATGGGTGCCGGCATGGTGCGTGGTGCGCGGTGATGCGCAATTCTGGTGCGGGTGATTATTCCTCGTGTTCCAGGAAGTCGACCAGTGCTTGCCAGCTTATCTGGTCCGCATGGGCGCTGTAGGCCAGCGGCATTTCAAAGCGTTTGCCGGCGGCATCTGCCCCCGGGTTGGTGAAGCTGTGTTTCACACCGGGAAAGCTGAGTAGCTGGAAATCTGCGCCAGCGGTGGTCATCTCGCTGACAAAACCGCTGACCTGTTCTGCGGGTACCATGGGGTCCGCCTGGCCGGTGGCGACCAGCACGCGGGCCTTGATGTCGCCGGCCTTGGCCGGGTTCTCTGTGCCCAGGCTACCGTGGAAGCTGGCTACCCCGGCCAGGTCGGTCCCCCGACGGGCCTGTTCCAGCACCACCGCCCCGCCAAAACAGTAGCCAATGGCAAACAGGCGGCCCGGCGCTACCTGCTGCTGTTTGAGCATCATGGTGCGGGCGGCCTGGAAGCGGGCGTTCATGGCTTGCGGGTCGGCCAGGGCGGTTTCCATGAAGCTTTTGGCGTCTTTGGGGTGGGTGGCGACTTCGCCGGTGCCGTACATGTCCACGGCCAGTGCGGTGTAACCCGCTTCAGCCAGCATGCGGGCGCGGTTACGGGCATAGTCGTTCAGGCCCCACCACTCGTGCACCACGATCACCCCGGGGCCAGGGTCTTTCTGGTCATCGTTGAGGTACATGATGCCTTTGCCCAGGCCGTCCGGCAGGGTGACTTCGGTTTCAATAATATCGGCGGAGCTGGTCTGGCCAGCGACAATCAGGGATACCAGCAGGAAAAACCGTTTCATAGACCTGTCCTTGGATGTGCCATAAGGGTGCCATAAGGCGGGTTATTTATTCTGCCAGACCCAGCGTAGTGGTTCGCCGAAGTCGTCATAAACCAGTTTGCGCTGCGGTCGGGCATTCAAGCGTTGCCGGCGGGGCTTGTGCTTGCGTGCATCAATAGTGGCTGCTACCTGGCTCAGGTCAGTGCGTTGCGCCTGACGTGGGCCATTGAACAGCACCGTCTGGTGGCCTTTGCCGGAGACTGCATCGGCGCCACTCACCCCGTTTGGCACTTCACTAATGGACCCGCCTTCGGAGAGAAAGCGTTCCATGTCGCGTTCCAGGCGATACCGTTGTTGTTCCTTGCTGTTACGAACTTTCACGGGACTCATCGGGGCTGATGGGTTGATCGATCACAATAGCAGGCTCATATGAACGCTGCCACCACGGTGGCTAGTCCGTCTGGCCTTGAGAGCCGGGCAGCGCTTGCCGGATGGCCGCTTCCAGCTTGCCGCCCAGAGGCTTTTCCGCCGCGGGGAAATGGATGATGCCGTCGCCGCTGGCGGGTACCAGGTATTTGTTGAAGTTCCACCCGGGCTCGCCGGCCGCCTGGTTCAACGCCTGGAACACCGGGTTGGCGGCATCGCCCTTGACCTGACTGGTGGCAGCCATGGGGAAGCTGACGCCGTAGTTCACATAGCAGACGCTGGCGGTATCGGCCTCATCGTCCAGTTCCTGGCGGAAGTCGTCGGAGGGGAAGCCGATGATGACCAGGCCTTGTTCACGGTAAGTCTGGTATAGCGCTTCCAGGCCCTTGAACTGTGGGGTGTAGCCGCACTGGCTGGCCGTATTGACGACCAGTGTCAGTTTGCCCGCTGTAAGGGCGCACAAATCCAGCTCGCTGCTGGCGTGCAGCTTGCGCACGGAGGCATCCAGCGCCGGGGCGCAGGCTGAGTCGGCGCCTGCCAGCGGGGGTGTAAGCAAGGGAGCCAGCAGGGCAAGCGTGGTAAGGGCATGGCGCAGGGGGCAGGGCATGCAGGGTGTCCTTTGTTTACGTCAGCGGGATTGCCGGAACGTTCGATATTGAGAGTATCGCGAAGACCGGTCAAGGCAACGCGAAGGGTCGCTCCCGGCCTTGATGGGGTTTCCTGTTCACCGCATCAGGCGCCCGCCAGCGCTATCCACCGCTATCCACAAGCCCGCTATTTGGCCGCCAGTGCGGGAGTGTCGAACACCACCTGGCTCAGGCCGTGGCGCATGAAGGTGCGAATGTTGGCGTGGTCGCTGCCGTCCGGGTTGCCCAGTACATGCTCGCGGTAAAAATGGCCGAAGCAGGCCAGGGTCTGCGCATCGGAAAGCGTCTGGAGTTTGGCGAAGGCAAAAATCTTGCACGAGCCTTCATTGGTGCCGGCTTCGTTACGCACACTGTCATCGCCCTCACCATTGATGAAGGTGGCCGGGGTGTAGTGGTAGTGCTCGGCAATGACGGCTTGTACCGCGTCGAAAGTGACGCTTTCGGGGGCGCTGTTCAGGGTGTCCAGCAAGGTGCTTAGGGAGGTGCTCATGGGGGAGTCCTGTGCGATGTAAAGCGCTGCAGGATAGCGCCAACCCTGCACAGAGTCACGGTTGGCGCGGGGGGTTATGTTTACTGCACAGCGGAATCTTTAGGCAGAACCATGCCGGTGCTTTGCAGCGGGCTACAGTTCTTGATGACCACTTTCCCTTCCAGCATGTTGCCACGGGAATATTCCCGGAAAATGCACTCGTTGGTTTCCGGGTTGTAGTTTTCGATCCACAGGTTGTCATCTTTCCAGGTGGCGCTGATGTGGTACTGCTCTTCAGGCACGGTGATATGCATGGTGCCGCCAAAGCGTTTTACGAAGACCTGCTGAAGCCAGAAGTAGTAGGCGATGGTGGCGGCCAGCCAGATGATCACAGCAATAATCAGCGCGGGCTTCCATTTTCCCAGCCGTACGCCCAGACCGAACAGCGTACCAATGACCAATGCTGCCACCAGGAACCAATAAAGATAGGTCACCATAATTGCATCCTTGTCGCTTGAGGTTTGTTGTAATGGCGCTTAAGTGCGCGCAGTGTCTCTGGCATCATACCAGCCATCGCAGGGGTGGGTGTAAAACCATGCAACAGTGGTGGGTGTATATGGTGGAGTGTGCGGACCGGTCATTGTATACCGGGATCAGCACCGAACCGGCACGCCGGTTTCACGAGCACAACACCAGCCCGAAAGGGGCGCGCTATACCCGGGCCCGCCGTCCGGTGCGACCGGTGTTGCTACTGCCGGGGGGCGACAGGGCCTCCGCCAGTCAGCTGGAGGCACGGATAAAACGGTTAAGCCGCCGCGACAAACAACGGTTGCTGGCGGCCCTGCAAGCAGAAAAACGGCAGCGGCCGCTGTCGGTCTGGATCGAGACGCTCAGAGAGCCGTGACGATTCTGACAACACAAACACCATCAAGGAGACCGGATCGATGACAAAGACACTGACCGCGCGGACGATGCCGCGCATGGCCACGGTGTGGCGCAGCGCCATGCTGGTATTGCTGGCAGGCTGGTTGAGCGGCTGTGGCATCAACAACATTCCTACCTATGACGAGCAGGTCAAAGCGGCCTGGTCCCAGGTGGAAAACCAGTACCAGCGCCGTGCCGACCTGATTCCCAACCTGGTCAACACGGTCAAGGGCTATGCCAGCCACGAGCAGGAAGTATTGGTGGACGTGACCCAGGCCCGGGCCAAGGTGGGTTCCATCCAGGTGGATGGCAACATGCTCAATAATCCAGAAAAACTGAAGCAGTTCGAGCAGGCCCAGCGTCAGCTTGGCTCCGCCCTGCAGCGTTTGATGGTGGTGGCAGAACGCTACCCGGATTTGAAGGCCAACCAGAACTTCCTGGCCCTGCAATCGCAGCTGGAAGGCACGGAAAACCGCATCAGTGTGGCGCGCCGGGATTACATCGCTGCGGTGCAGCAATACAACACGGAAATCCGCACCTTCCCCGGTCGCCTGTGGCACAGCTTCCTGTACAGCGACATGGAACCGCGTGACACCTATGAAGCCACCGCCGAAGACGCGGACCAGGCTCCCTCCGTGAACTTTAACTAGGGCAGGGTTTAATGCGCTATTTCGCACTGATTGTTCTGCTGCTCAGCACCTCGCTGTGGGCGGCGCCGGAGTTTCCGGCGCTGTCCGGCCGGGTGGTCGATGAAGCGGGGTTGCTGACCCCCGCCCAGACCCGGAGCCTCACCCAGGCCCTGGCCGCCGCAGAACAGAACACGTCCAATCAGCTGGTGGTGGTTACCCTGCCCGATCTGCAGGGCTACGACATTGCCGATTATGGCTATCAACTGGGCCGTGAATGGGGCATCGGCAGCAAAGAGAACGACAATGGCGTGCTACTGATCGTCGCGCCCAATGATCGCAAGGTGCGCATTGAAGTGGGCTACGGTCTGGAAGGTGTCCTCACGGATGCGCTTTCCAGTGTTATCGTCCAGCAGGAAATCCTGCCGGCTTTCCGTCAAGGCCAGTTCTATGGCGGCATTCAGGCGGGGGTAACCAGCATCCAGGCAGCGATCAAGGGCGAGTACCAGGGTGAACAGCAACCCCGGCAGAAAGTGTCCAGCGGCAAGGCATTGCTGATTCTCTGCGTCATGATCGTGCTCACCTTCCTGCTCTCCTTTGGGGGCGGCGGTGGCCGTGGCGGTCGTCGTGGTGGCCTGATGTTCCTGCCCATGGGAATGGGCGCCGGAGGTTTCGGCGGTGGCGGTTTTGGTGGCGGCGGCTTCGGCGGCGGCGGTGGTGGTTTTGGAGGCGGTGGCGCCTCGGGAGGTTGGTAATGTTGTTGGATAACACTGCACAGGATGCACTGGCCCGCGCCATCAGCGAACAGGAGGCCCGCACCGATGCGGAAATGGTAACCGTGCTGGCCCGGCAGGCCGACGATTACCGTTACGTAACGGTCATGTGGGCGGCGCTGTTATCGTTGCTGGTGCCGGCGGTACTGTTGTTCCTGCCCGTGTGGCTGACTCCGTTTGAAGCCTTGCTGCTGCAGTGGGGCGTGTTGCTGGTGCTGGCGGTGCTGTTCCGGGTGAAACCAATCCAGTTCCGGCTGGTGCCCCGGCGTTTGCAGCAAGCCCGCGCCGCCAGTCTGGCGCGCCAGGCGTTTCTGCAGCAGGGGCTGCATCGCACCAAGGGAGCCACCGGCGTGCTGATCTTTGTCAGCGAGGCTGAGCATTATGTGGAGATCCTTGCGGATCAGGGGATTGCCCAGCATGTGCCGGACAGCGAGTGGCAAAGCATGGTGGATGCCTTTATCGCGCACCTGAAACGCGGTGACGTGGCGAAGGGGTTCCAGGAGTGCGTGGCCGCTTGTGGCGATAAACTGGCTGCTCATGTGCCCGCCACTGAGCAGAAAAACGAATTGCCCAATCATCTGGTTATTCTCTGATTTCGGGTAATGTTCAAGAAGGGGCCATGTGGCCCACTGCTGTCCCACAGTTGAGGGACAAATGAAAAAGCCTGAACCGAACTGGTTACAATGATTCTGCGAGGAAAACATTGTGATCAGGGAGGTTCAG
>NZ_NVWY01000019.1 GCF_002733835.1 Alcanivorax sp. | reverse complement strand
TACAATCACCACAGGCCACACAGCTACAACGGCGGAATAGCCCCTGCGGTGGCCGAAGAAAAACCTAAATCACTGTCCGGAATTAGTTGACCACTACAAAAAGCCTTGTCATTTGCAGGTTAACCCTACCAAGTCGAGAGTCAAAGGGGTTTCCTATAAGAGAAAAATCCTCCGAGTATACCGCGTGACTCCCCAAGAGGATTGCTCTAAGAGCCTCATGCTTAGGAAGAACATAGGCCCCTGTTTGCTTATAAATACTATAAGCCTTCCCTGAGTTTGAATAACCATGTTCGAGAAAATGCCTAGTCATTCTTAAAGCATTCCGAATATCGCCTGCAGCCAAAACATCCAAGAGATTTCCTACCTCTGTCCCCAAAACAGAGCTCTGGACCAACTCAACCAAAACAGCGAGATCATCCACAATGACATGACTTCCATTCTCCGCTGTAAAATCCCCCTTATCTCCTTCGACTATATTTCTCGCAAGAAAAAACCTTTTTGAAATTACAGATTCAACTTTTGGAGGCTCAATCAAGATAGGATCAAAGTCGAAGGCATTAAAAGAAGATGAATTTCTATGTTTCACATATGTCGAGCTTCGTATGGATATAACAATATTGACGCCCAGTTTATCGGCCAAACTAATGGACTCTGAAAAAATTCGAGACTGCACCTCCTCACTGAGCTGATCAACATTGTCTACAACCAGATAAACAGGAACACGGCCACCCACATATGAAAGTATCTTTTTCACGTAGGGTTTTTTCTTTTTATAGTCGCTAACCAACAAATCTGAAACAGCATTATTAAACAGATTTTCAGCATTATCCCCTCTCTTAGTTGTCATCCTCAGCGCTTTAATATCTTTTTCATATGCCAAGTCAACACAATTTCCTTGATCGCAAAGCTCTTCACTATCAACGATCATATCCATCAAGGACTCGTAGATAAACTCGGCGGGAGAGCAATCTTCGGTGTATTTGAGAAAATCAACCCGAAGCCACTGAGGATGAAACCCATCAATCTCTTTTTCAAATATATCCCTAGATGAAACATTCCTCGTATAATGTTGAAAAGTTGTTTTCCCTGCACCAACAGTACCAAGAATAACAATCGCCAAAGGCTTAGATTTTTTTTGGGCCTTAAGAAGCACATTCTTAAAGTCTCCCTTTTTTTTCCCGGAAAGAGGCCGAACTGGCGTCTTATTAAATATTTTTTGACTTTTTGAAAGATGCATATTTATCTTTCTATCAAACTTAACTCTATCAGCTGTATTAACATAGCACTTCTCGAAAAGCGCCGGGTCCATCTCTGTAATTGTATCCGAGAATGCGAGGGTAACCGCTTCTTCTATAAGGGGGTAAATTGGGTTTTTATTCTCAGCGGAAAAACCAGATCTCTGAAAGTTCCTAAGCCTCCTTTCCTCAACCTGATCTTCTGTATAGTGGAGCAGACTATTATCAAGACTAGAATTAACTACAGCCTCCCTAGACAACAACCCATAAAAATCAGAATAATCATCAACCAATGCAGACTTCAACGAATTAAAAACAATTGCGGATGACTCATTAAAAGCAACTTGATCGATTCTGTTAGCTGGAAAAACAACCCATTGCTCTCCATTAGTAACCACTGCAAACTGAATACCAAGCTTTCTACAGTAGTCTCTTGCTTGCGTAACAGCTTCTCCCAGCGCTCCTTTTAGATTCGTAGTACTCAACTTCAGCCATCTTGATTTCGGAGAAGATTCAAATGGAATCCCAACCTTCTTTGCCTCTACCACAAAAGCAACATTAGCCGTTCTAATCACATAATCAGAAAACGTTGCACTACCATCTTCAAGAACTCGTTCTTCGACATTCACATCTTCATGAGTCCATTTCAAAACATCAAAAAGGACTTTATCGATAACTTTCAACCTCGTCTCAGCTTCATTAGCCCCATCAATTTGAAGCTGCTTCGAAATACTTACGAGTTCCTCTATAACTTCCATATAAACCCCAATAAATCATTCAGAAATATCGACTGATATCTATCAGCGTATAAACACCCCAAACAACAATTGACACATTTTCTATACCTTTTATCTCTGCCACGAGAAACGGGGTCAGGCATCACATTTCACACCCCGTACCAGAAAGTAAGTATTCGCTTGCCAATTGAGCTACCAACCGCTGACAACGCTTTCCCGAGAGCCATGCCAGAATGCCATGGAGATCCGTGAAATGTGAGGTGTGACCCCGGCCTTTGCGGTGAGAGCCTCTATCGGCTTAACTACTTGTCGCTCGGTCTGCTTGTTTGTCCCTTTCTGCTCACTGACTGTTACTTCAACGCCCTGCCCTTCATGCTGTTCTGGTTTCTCCAGAGACGAGTCGTACTGCACAGAAAAAAGAACCGCCTCTACCTGCTGACGAATATCTGCCACCCCGTACCCCCTGGCAGCCCTGATTCTCAGCAGCGGCAACCCAGCCGATTCACAAGCTCCATCCAGAAAGGCATCGCGCTTCAGCCGTTTGGCTGAACCATGGCTGGCATCCTCCAGTTCAATGGCCAGTTTTACGGCGCAGTCTTGTGGGTCGCAGAGGAGGAAATCGAGGTGTTTGGCGGAAATCTGGTTGAAGGCGCGTTGCCAATTGGCCCGGTTGAGGCCTTTCTGGGGAGCAAGCACATCCGCGACGCGGACTTTGGAGAAGATGAGGGCCTTGTCGCCCACGGCCTGAGCGAGCACGCCGTAGAAGGAGCGTTCGGCTTTGGAAAGCAGATAAGGTTTGCGGCGATAGCCGAAGGTAGGTGCTCCGCCGCCGGCCCGTTTCTGTTGGGCCAGGATCAGCAGAACGCCAATGGCGATAGCCAGTAGAACGCCTAATTCCACAGGCTTATCTCCCGTTTGGCGTTAAACGGGCGCAGTTGTGCTGAATATGGTGATAACCGGACTGGCATCCCTTCCCCTGAGTCACGCTTCAGGCCGTGCCACCCTGGCCAGCCGTTGTTATTGGTATCTTTCTATTTGTGATCCAGTTCCGAATGTACACAATCTTCGGGCGCAAATAAATGAATAAGCTTCAGGGGCTTTGTTTCTGTGTTGGGGGTAAGCGGTAGACGGGAGGGTTCGCCCCTCTAGTGGGGCTCCAACATCTCCTATGCTCGTGCCTTGATCTGCCAGCAGGCGGCGTTAAATTTCACGGTATCGCCGAACACAAAGGGCTCGAAGGCTTCCCTGACCACGGTAATCAGCCGGGCTTGTGTCTTTTCATCCAGGTCCGGGAAAACGCGGCCAAGCGGGCCCAGGCGGGAGAAGTAGCCGACCAGCTCGCTCTCGGGGAAGGTGCACTCGAAATCCAGTGGTTCGATGCGGATGTGATTCCACCCCGCTGAATCCAGAATGCTTTCCACGCGTTTAGCGTCTGCGAAGGCGAACTGCCCGGGGGCGTCCGGGGCTTGCTGGGGCAATGAGACCATGGATTTGGCAGCACGGGCGGCGGCGGTCATGAAGGGGTTTTCTTGCGGAGAGCGCCAGGCAACGAACAGCCCACGGGCATCTCTGGTGGCGGCACGCCTCAGGTTCTGGAAGGCCTTGATGGGATCGTCGAAGAACATGATGCCGAAGCGCGAGACCAGCATGTCGTACTGGCTTTCACCAAAAGCATAGGTCTCTGCATCGCCGCAGATAAACTCTACGCTCACCTTTTCTGCGCCGTTCTTTTTCGCACCCTGCCGCGCCGCCTCGATCATGACCTCGGAAATATCGACGCCGGTTGCCCTCCCCTCACCCCGCCTATAACGGCTGATCGCACGGGTTGTGCCGCCGGTGCCACAGCCGATATCGAGTACGCGCTGTGGCGACTGGCATTCCACCGCCTTGGCCAGCAACCCCTCGATGGGCTTGAACAGGTGATCAATCAGTTGCTGGGATTCCACCCAGTTGCGCCCACCCACGCTTTTCCACAGCGTTGACGGGTTGTCGGGTGTCTCTGTTGAACGGTTCATGCTCACTCTCCGGATGGCGGTGTCTTGATATTAGCGGTTAGCTTGCCACTTCAAGTCGGCTTGAGGTCAAGCAACGTTTTTTTGGAGGGGAGTAAAAAGTTCGCGCCTCAAGTGGCGCTCCTACAAAAGGGAGCCAGCATCGTCTGCGGCAAGTTGGCATGGTTCCCGCAGTAACGTGCCTGGTGGCCGGCGAAAGCGCTGGCCGAACCCTTTGTGGTCCCGGACCAGAGCAAGAGGTAAGCCCCATGGATTCTGTATCCATCAAAGACCTGATGAGCACCCGTTTTGCGACGATTCACCCGGAGATGCCGGTGGTGGAAGCCTCCAGCAACCTGATCAAGCTGGACATGCTGGGCAGCCCGGTCACCGATGACGCCGGTACGCTGGTGGGCTGGATCAGTGAGCGCGAATGCCTGCAGGCGGCGCTGCAAGTGGTGTATCACAACCAGCGCGTGGCTACGGTTAAGGACGTGATGCAAAGCGAAGTGCTGACAGTATCGCTCACTGATGACGTGCTGAGCCTGGCCCAGCAGATGCTGGCCGCCAAGCCCAAGATCTACCCGGTGGTGGATGCCGCCAACAAGGTGGTGGGCGTGATCAGCCGCCGCCACATACTCAATATGCTGGACCAGAAGCTGGCCGAGCTGTGCCAAAAGGCGAGCTAGCCTGCCGCAGCTCCATGGCAGGGAGTTGCGCGCTTTTGGTGCTCAAAACACGCGCATGCGTGTCTTGTTTTGGTGCGCATGCGACAGGTAATGCTCAACGCTTCACGGCGAATCAAGGCCGGCATCACGCCGGCTGCCTTCGATCATGTGGCGGGCCATGGTCGCCAGCCCCTGGGACAGTTCGTCGAAGCTCACCATGGGGTCGTCATGGCTCAGCTGATGGACCAGGGCCGCAATGCCGCCGTGGGTCATGATGTAGTTCATCACCGGCAGGTTGGGCAGGTGGATGTATTCCGGGTTCCGGGACAGGTATTGCATGGACAGCGTGCCCAGCACTTGCCGCAGCGGTGCCACATGTTGCTGCGGTAAATGCTGGCTGAGCAGAGCCGCACAGTGCAGGTAGCGCTTGTTGTTGCGGCTTAGCAGCTCGCGGAGATGCTGCAGGATATGCAGGATGCCTTCGTCCGGTTTTTTCCGAATAACCTCGGGGGTGACCTCCTTGAGCATGACCACCACGTCGTCGGAGAAACGGGCGTACATGGCATCCAGAATTTCCTCCTTGTTGCTGAAGTATTCGTAGAGTGTGCCCACACTAACCCCAGCAATATCAGCCACTTTAGTGGTTGTGAGTGCCTCACGCCCTTCCCGGGAAATAAAGATAAACCCCGCCTCAACAATCGCTTCGACCGTCTTCTTCGAGCGTTCCTGCTTGGGCTTACGCGTCTTGTCCATAACCGAATTGAACCCGAATAAATATTCGAATTACTGTGGTGCTGATTCTGGAAGCTGTCAACCACCGGGCAGACGTGAGGCATGCAGCCCACGACAGACACAATCCGCTGTCACTGCAGGAGTGAACACCATGGCAACCGTCGACCTGGACCAGATGCTGGTAAAGATCCGCAACACCCAATGGGCGCTCACGGACATTGACTGGGAGGCACCAGGGGCGGAACTGATTACCGAGGAACAGTGGCCCAGGCTGCGTGATTTCATGGCGGACCTGGTGTGGATTGAGCACATCGGCGGGCGAGGCTTTGCCGCCATGGCGAAAAGCGCCCCCACGGATACGCTACGGCAGATCTATACCTATTTTTATGCCGAAGAACAGCGCCATGCCAACGCGGAAGTGGCGCTGATGAAGCGCTGGGGCATGCTCGACGCCGACGGCAACATGCCGCCACCGAACAACAATATCCGCCTGGTAGTGGACTGGATGGAGCGCTATGCGGATGACCTGGATTACCGGATTCTGGGGACCATCACTCCGGCTCTTGAGGTGGCGCTGGATGGCGCCCTGTGCAAGTTCCTGCTCGATACCGTGAAGGACCCGGTATGCCATGAGGCGTTCGCGAAGATCAACGATGACGAATCGCGCCACCTTGGCGTGGGCTTTGCCGTCATGGAACAGTACGGGCAGAGCAAGGTGGGCAGCAGGATCAATATGTCGCTGATGCGCACCATGGGCCGCTTGCTCAAGCCACAGATCATTCTGGGCGCGGCGGTACACTTTCCCTTGCTCAACAAGATGCGTGATAACGTGGTGCTCGCCGGGCTGCCGGAAGAAAAGCTTTACCAGGCTACCGCCAAGTTCGAGAAAATCGGTGGCCGCACCGAAGCGGGCCGCAGCAATCTGTTGTTCCGCCTGATCAGCACCCACATGAAAATCATGGCGGACCGTAACAACAAGTATTACCACGTACCGGTGGACCTGATGGTGCGGGCTACCGACAGAATCCCCCGCTGGGCCTTGCCGAAAAAACCCAGCTGGGTGGGTGACGTTACCTGGAAGCCGACGGATTAGCCGGACGGCCCTTCGTCGTTTCCCCTATGCGGTAGCGCTGCTAACCGCGATCAACAAACATTAGCCGCCTACCCTGCCGCCGGGCACAAGCCCCCCGGCACCCCCATCACCCAATCCCGAATTGCTTTAATCACCGGGTCATCCCGCCGATTTTCCGGGTACACCAGATAGAACGGTTTGCCTTCCAGTTCCGGCCCGAAGGGCTGAACCAACCGCCCTTCAGCCAGTTCATCGGCAATCAGGGTTTGGCTCATCAGGGCCACGCCCTGCCCGCCGATGGCGGCGGAAATAGCGTGGGTTTCGTCGGAAAATACCAGCCCGGCACTGACATCCAGCCCCGCCACCTGGGCCCGTTTTTGCCAACCGGCCCAGTCCATGGGAGCCGCCAAGGCGCCTTGTGGGCGGAAGTGAATCAGTGGGTGGTCGGTTAAGTCCGCCACGTCGTCCAGTTTCAGATAAGGGCTGCAAGCCGGAATAAAAGTGTTATCGAACAGCTTCTCCGCCACCAGCCCCGGCCAGTCGCCATCGCCATAACGGATTGCCAGGTCGGCGGTGACCCCATCCAGGGCAACCGGTTCATGAGAAGCATGGATGCGCAGGTCTATTTCCGGGTGCGCATCCCGCAGCATGCAGACCCACGACAACAGCCAGCGCACGGCCACCGCTGGCGTGGTGGAAAGCGTTGCTGCCAGGCGGGTCGGCGCCACGTTCAAGCGATCCACCGCTTCAGCAATGCTGTCGAAGGCCGTCTCCAGTGACAGAAACAGTTCCCGGCCCTGCGGTGTCAGCAACAATTGCCGGGGCTTGCGCACGAACAGTGCCACCCCAAGCGATTCCTCAAGGCCCCGAATATGGTGGCTGATGGCCGTGGCCGTCACAGACAGCTCACTGGCGGCCTGTTTGGCACTTTCATGGCGGGCGGCGGCTTCAAAAGCACGCAAGGCAGAAAGAGACGGTAACCGGCGAGGGCTCATAACTGAATTAGACTCATCCATTAATGAAAATAATGATCGTTTGTGGCGCCTTATTGCCCGCCACTAGGCTTGTCTTGTGCTTAACGATGAATGAGTTCAACTCACAAAACAAGGAGCCACCATGACACACCTTCTGCAACTGGATGCCAGCGCCCGCCCCGGCCTTGCCGGTCAAGACGCCCACGGCTCCATCAGCCGCCGCCTGACGCAACGCTTTATCAGCCGCTGGCAAGCGGCCTCGGCGAACATCGCCGTCACCCAGCGAGATCTGGGCGCTACCCCTCCAGCCATTATCGACCAACCCTGGATCGAAGCGGCCTTTACGCCAGCCGCCCATCAGCAGCCCTGGATGGCAGACGTGCTGACCGAAAGCGATCAGTTGATTGATGAACTGATTGCGGCCGATGTGCTGGTCATCGGCGCACCGCTTTATAACTTCGGGATGCCCGCTGCGCTGAAGGCATGGGTGGACCAGATCGTGCGCATGGGCCGCACGGTGGACTATGACGAAACCCGGCCGGAGGATCCGTTCACCCCGCTGCTGGCGGATCGCCGTCGCCACGCGGTCATCCTGTCGTCACGGGGTGGCGCCGGCTTCAATCCCGGCGGCGATCTGGCCCACCTGAATCATCTGGAACCGGGCCTCACTACCGTGCTGCAGTTTATCGGCATTACCCGCATTCACTACGTTGCCGTTGAACATCAGGAAGAAGGCGGGGAACGATTGGCCGCGTCGATTCGCCAGGCCGAGCAGGAGGTGGATGCCTTGGTGGAGCAGTTGCAGAGCGCTACCAGCGAAACGCCGCAAGCGGATTACGCACTGGGCTGATTTAAGCATCGGAGGGAAGAATACCTGCATGACGAAAGCCCGCGCCAGGGATGGCAGGCCATTCGTCATGCAAGCGGGTCCGTGGTTTAACGCCGCCGCACCAGCCCGTCTTCCAACACCTGCTCGAAGTGGTCTTTGAGGGTCTCGCTGGCTGCACGGTAGTTCACACCCAGCGCTTTGCTGCGAGTGTTGTCGAAGTGCAATGGATACCCCACGTTGCGGCTGATGAACTTGCGGGTCACCGGGCCCATGAACGGGCCGACCGCCCATACCACCGGCTTGGGCACCTTCATCATCGGGAAGGGATACTGGCGACCGAATTGCTTGCGCAGAATGGCGGCGATATCCAGCATGGAAACGGATTCGCTGACCAGGATATAGCGGCCTTCTGCGCTTTGATTAAACGCGCCCAGCAGATGTGCCTGGGCCACTTCACGCACATCCACCATGCCGTATTGCAGGTCCGGCACACCGGTACGCAGCTTGCCGCGCCCCATGTCCAGCAGGGTGCCGATACTGGCGGAGTGGCTGGCGTTGGTGAGTGACGGCCCATACACCATGCCCGGGTTGATGGTGACCAGATCCCAGCGGCTGGCTGCATCACCGCTCTGGGCATCATGAATTTTCCAGGCTTCGCGCTCGGCTGCCACCTTGGAATATTGATACGGGTTGTGGTCGACGCTGCTGGTAGTGTTCCAGTCCGCTTCGGTGAAAGCGCTCTTGCCTTTCATCTCGGTGGCATCACCGTACACCGAGGCCACACTGCTGGTGAGCACCACACGCTTGAGGGTGTCACAACGGTTGGCGGCATTGAGCACATTGCGGGTGCCTTCCACGGCCGGGCGCACCAGGGCCTCGTTGGCATCGGTGAAGCCATCCAGCACGAACGGCGAGGCGGTGTGCATGAGGATGTCGCAACCCTGCATGGGCGCATCAAAACTGTCCGCATCCAGCAAATCCGCTTTGAACAGTTTCAGGGTGCCGGGCGCCGATTCGGCAAGACGCTTCAGGTGATCCACGCTTTTGGCCTTGTCGGGGTTGCGCACAGTGGCGTGCACAGTGTGGCCGGCTTCCAGCAGGAGTTTAACGATCCAGCTGGCGATATAGCCCGAGGCGCCGGTAATCATCACGGTATGGGTGTTACTGGGCATGCTTGGCTCCCGCCATGAAAAAGAGGGCTAACGCTATCACGATGTGGGGACAGAACGTCCAGGGCTGTTCGAGCCATTTGCTTTCCATGGCCGGTGGTGCGCCCGGATCACGCATTCCACCGCCACCGGTTGAACTGCATCCAGGCTGCCAACCCCAGCCCCCAGGCAGCGTTCACAATCAAACCTCCCACGACCTTGGTGGCATTCACGTCCAGCCCTTTCATGGGGAAGACCAGCAGCATCGCCACCAGGGTCGGGCCGATGGCACCGATGACGATGGCGCTGAGCCAGAACTCCATGCCCTGCCAGCGGCGAATGATCCACCACACCGGCAAGCCCCACACACCACCCCAGAAGGCCAGGGACATCACTTGTGGCACACCCAGTGGTGGCACCGGGGTCATGTTCCATGGAAAGGCAGGAATAAGACCGCCCAGCCAGAACAGGGCCAGCACGCCCTGATGGAACAGCAAAGTGGCGATAAAACCAGCGGTGAAGGCCTGCAGCCATTGTTGCTTCGGGTTAGCCATGGAATCTCCGTCGGGTTGTGCTATCGAGTAAGCGGCGGTGTAAGCAACTAGCATATCCCATAACAGAAAAACGTGAGGGCTGAATCTAGCCGCCATCAATGGCCCACAGGATGAAAAGCGCCCTTATCCCGGACAATAAAAACCCCGGGCAAGGCCGGGGTAAACGAGGAACCAGCAGCAGTATTCGGTTTCACTGTGTTCAGCGTCAGGCAAGGTGCAAATGCATCCTTGATCACCGTTAGTGAACACCACCCCTGCCAGATAAGAATGAATACGCAGGATTTATTTCAGCAATTCTACGTAGCAGGTGATTAAATTATCACCACATCCCCCACCTGCGTCTGTAAGCCTTCTCTTACTTTCCCATAGGAACTTAACCATTCCGTCCTGTTTTCGGCCTCAACGCCCAGGCACACAGGCACGTCACCAGTGAAACCTAGCACCGCTAATCAAGAAAGGCTGGACAGCATGGCAGCAGTAGTTTTACGCTAAAGTCCAATGTGAACACATGTTCATTAACGCAGCGTAAGCAGTGTTTTTCTGCACAGGGTTTGCGTACAGATTCGGTTAAGGCCATTGGCCTGCGGACTTGATAGAGGAGGATACTCAAACGCTCCGGGATGCGGTTTTGCCGGTAGCGATATGGACAAGAACGGACTGTGACGGCCAGCCCCAGCGGCACTGTTCACCCCATGCCCCCGCTTGCAACACCACCTGCAATGCCGGGTTAGCGACAACCTCGAATAATGACAACGAAAGAGGAACTGTTATGCGTCAACCCACCCAGCCAGAGCCAGGTGCATCATCGTCCATCTGGTCTCGACTGAGTACCATCACCGATTATTTTGCCTGGCCACTGCGCACCTCCCATTACCTGGAACTGGTGAACCCGTTGTGGACCACCCACAAGCTGCAGGCCCGAGTAGTCAAAGTGTGGGATGAAACCAAAGACGCACGCACGCTCACCCTGCGGCCCGGCCTGAACTGGCGCGGGCACCGGGCTGGCCAGCATGTGCGAGTGGGCATCCCTGCCGATGGCAAGCATTACACCCGCACCTACACCATTTCCTCGCCCCCCGAGCGCGAAGACGATTGCTTCACGATCACGGTTAAAGCCATCGACAAGGGGACTATCTCCCACCACATCGTGCGCAATATCAAGGTGGGCGACTACCTGCCCATCGGCCTGCCCCAGGGGGATTTCTACCTGCCCGATGCACAGCCGATCCAGCCGTTGTTCATTACCGCCGGCAGCGGTATTACCCCCGCGTTCAGCATGATCAACAGCCTGATTGCCCAGGGGCGCCTACCCGATACTCACCATGTCCACTATGCGCCCCACGAGTTTGATGTGGTGCTGGGCAAGGAATTGAAGGCGATGGATCGCTACAACGATCGCTATCACCTGCATCTGATTTACAGCCGCGAAGGCGAGGACCCGAGCCGTAACCGTTTTTCTGCAGCACAGCTGGATGCGCTCTGCCCGGACTGGAAAGACCGGGATGTGTACGCCTGCGGCCCACCTTCGCTGCTGGAAGCGATCGAGCAATGCATGGAAGAAGCCGGCTGTATTCGCCGACTGCATGTGGAGCGATTCCGTGCGCCCTTTACCGAGGTGCCCGCCGATGCGGTGGGTGGCCGGGTGCGCTTCGCCCAGAGCGATGTGGAAACCGACGGCGACAGCGACACGCCGCTGCTGAAAGTGGCCGAGGCGGCCGGAATGAACCCGCCCCACGGCTGTCGCATGGGCATCTGCCATACCTGCAACACCACGCTGGTGTCCGGCTGTGTGCGTGACCTGCGCACCGGCGAGGTACTGAACGAGGCAGGCAGCATTGTACAAACCTGCATCTGCGCCGCCGCCGGCGACTGCGAACTGGATTTGTGAGGGAAGAATAATGAAAACCCATCAATACCCGGTCGACCTGACCGACGAACAGATCGAAGAATTCGGCAACGAGCTGGAAGCCATTCGCAACGAGGTATTTGATTCCCGGGGCGACCGGGATCGCGCCTATATCCTCAAGGTGATCAAGACCCAGCGCACCATGGCGGTGAGCTCCCGCTTTGTGATTTACCTGTCGCTGTTTTTCATTCCCGCCTGGGGGCACGCGCTGGCAACCTGGCCGGTGGCACTCACCCTCATGGGCCTGGGCGTGTTCGCGCTCGGCATCGCCAAGATTCTGGAAAACATGGAAATCGCCCACAACGTGCTACACGCCCAGTGGGACTGGATGAAAGACCCGGAAATCCAGTCCAACACCTGGGAATGGGACACCATGAGCCCGTCGGACCGCTGGATGCATTCCCACAATGTGGTGCACCACACCTGGACCAATGTGCTGGAAAAAGACCTGGATGTGGGCTACGGCATCATGCGGGTAACGCCCATGCAGAAGTGGAAGCCGGCATTTCTGCTGCAGCCAATTTATTTCATTCTGCTGATGCTGCTGTTCGAGGAAGGCGTGGCCGTTCATGAACAGGCCATTGATGACCACCTGAAAGGCAAGAACAAGCTGAAGGATTTCACGCCGCTGTTAAAACGTATCGGCTACAAGGTATGGCGTCAGGTGGCCAAGGATTACATCGCCTGGCCGCTGGCGGCGGCGCTGGTGGCGATCCCGATTTCCTTCTATGTGCCCTTCTCGCCCCTGCTGGTGTTCGGCATGGTGGCCGGCGCCAATGCGGTGGCCAACCTGATCCGCAACATCTGGGCATTCACCATTATCTTCTGCGGGCACTTCCCTGCCGGGGCCCACAACTTCACCCTGGAGCAGGTAGAAGGTGAAACCCGTGGTCGCTGGTATCTGCGCCAGATGCTGGGTTCCTGCAACATCGAGGGCGGCAAGCTGTTCCATATCCTGTCCGGTAACCTGTCGCACCAGATCGAACATCACCTGTTCCCGGACATGTGCAGCAACCGCTACAAGGAAGTGGCCCCACGGGTGCGAGCGCTGGCAGACCGTTACGGCATTCCGTACAACAGCGCTTCCCTGTTCCGACAGTTTGGCACCACCTGGCTGAACAACCTGCGGCTGGCCTTTCCCGGCGGCGGTGAACCCTACGAAGGGAGCCAAAGCCAGGCCTCGCATTCCTGAACGTAGCCCCGCCTGGCCCGGTGCACGCAGCTGGCTGCACCGGTCCAGTGCTTTGGTTAACTGCGGATTAGAGTGAATAGCTCACAGGTTGCCACGCTCTCCATGCCTGATGCCTGATGCCTGATGCCTGATGCCTGATGCCGCATATAGTCTGCGAGGTTATCGCTATGTCACTACGTCTTTTGAGGAATGCTCAGGGGGCGATTATTCATGGAATGACGGGGTCATTCACTTTACGAACATGGCATGGAAACTTCGTTTTCCGATTTTGACTAAGCGTCAGCGGTCGGGCATCCGGCGTCCAGCATTGCCAATGTCGGGATAATGAGAGCCACCCTGAAACCGGCTCATCACTCAATTCCGCGATGAACCTGCTTTTTCCGGTATGCTCCTCCATGACGCTGCCGGATACTCCTTAAATGACAACATCCCAACCGCCCCTCAACGACATCGCCCACATGTTCAGCCGGGCCTTTTTCCATGACCCTCTGTTTGCCTACTTTTTCCCGAACGCAACGCAACGTGAAGCGCTGGCGTACCCTACCTTCCGGTTTCTGGTTGCCCACGCCTGTCAAAACGGTCAGGTGCACACCACACCACAACCACAGGATGGCGCCGCTGTCTGGCTGCCATCGTCCGCCCTGCGACACAGTGTGGCCGATATGCTGCGCTTCGGCGCGGTGCGCGCCCTGATAAAGCAAGGCCCGGGCGCGATAAAACGCCAGATGCAGGCAGGCGATGCCATGCAGGCAGTACACCACCGTGTTCTCAGCGCGCCTCATGCGTACCTGCTGCTACTCGGTATCGATCCATCGCAACAGGGGCGCGGGCTGTCGACGCCGCTGCTACAACCCTCGCTGGATCGGCTCGATGAGCAAGGACTGCCCTGCTACCTGGATACCCACAACCCGAACAATGTGTCCCTTTATCAACGGTTCGGTTTTGAGGTGGTGCATGAAGATGACATCCCCGGGACCCCGGTACGACACTGGGCCATGCTGCGGCAGAGCAAACAGCCTCGTCACTCAGCCTAAAGTTCAGAGTGGATTACCAAAATGCAGCGCGGCTGTTTAACGGAAAAGTGATGAACCGGGAGGGTTGTCAGTGGCGGGCGCGCTCAGAACGCAGAGAGAAAAGTCGTAGAAAAAAACAGGATAAAAACTGAAAACCACCGCCCCTTGCGGGCCGGTGGTTGTCTCTGTTGCATCTATTGCGGCTTATTCCATTTCAGCAACGGGCCGCCAGATGCCATCCTTCACCTGAGACAGGATGATCCCGCTGCCGGCGCGGTGATTGGTCTCGCTCATCTGGGTATCGACACCGGTCACCTTGTCGGTGAACTTGAGCGACTCCATGGCATCCAGGAAGGATTCGGTGGTCAGGTCCGGGCCTGCATCGCGCAGGGCGTTGATCATGACCATGGCGCCAACGCGCCCCAGGACAGCACCACCACTGGGCAGCTCGCCGTATGTTTCCTTGTACTCATCCGCCCAGGCCTGGGTTTCCGGCACATGCTGCATGCGGCTGACGATATCTTCCCAGGACGCTACGCCATACAACCCCTCGGTGACGCCACCCGGTGCAGCGGCAACGGCGGAATGGAAACCCGCCTGGGAGACGATGAACTTGGCATCATCCCAGCCCATCTGCTTGGCCGTGGCCACCACAGTGATGATCGGGCGCACCGGCAGCGCCACTGCCACCAGCTCACAGCCCGCATCGCGCAGACGCGCCAGGGTGCCGGTGAAATCACTTTCGTCAGGACGATGGGAGGAGCTTTCCAGCAGATTCAGGGCATCATTGTTGGCAGCCGCGTCGGTGGCGGCCTGGTTCACTTCCTCACCAAAGTCGGAGGGGATATACATCACGCACAGGTTTTCGATGCCATCGGTTTCCACCAGCTTGTTCACACCTTTAAGAACACCGTCGTAATAGCTGGGGCCGAACACGTAGCGATAGCGGAAGTCGCCCTGCTCTTCCATGGGCTTGGAAAGCGCCAGGGGAAGAATGCTGGGCACGTTGTTACGGTCCATGATCGGGAATGCTGCCAGGTTGTGGGGCGTCCCCAGGCTCATGACCATGGCGAAGACTTCATCGCGGCTGACCAGCTTGTTCACCGCTTGCGTTGCCTTGGGAACCTGATAGGCATGGTCTTCGACGATATAACGAATCTTGCGGCCATGAATGCCGCCCTGCTCGTTCACTTCTTCGAACATGTCGTTGGCCACCTGCACCGCCGGCGACGAGAAGGCGGCGAACACGCCAGACAGGTCATGCATGCCCCCCAGGCGAATTTCGGTGTCGGTGACGCCACGCACGGGCTCGGCCGCGGCACTTTCTTCATCCTTGTTGTCACTGCAGCCCACAAGGGCTATGGCGGCCAGGGCCGTCAGACAGAGTTTCTTCATGATGCACTCTCCTCTCGTACCATCAATACATGGAATCAATCAGGTGCTTATGTTTTTTCTCCACGAAGGAACGCTTTAGCTTCATGGTGGCGGTCAGCTCCTCATCCTCGGCGGTGAGCAGCACATCGATCAGGCGGAAATACTTGATTTGTTCCACCTGGGCGAACTGTTTATTCACGTCCTGAACAATGCTGTCGATGAGGTCCAGCACCTCTTTGGCCCGACACAGGGAAGCGAAATTGGAGAACGGTACCTGGCGATCCTGAGCGTATTTCTCCACATTTTCCTGATCAATCATGATCAGGCAGGTGAGGTATTTACGCTTGTCGCCAATCACTACGGCATCGGAAATATAGGGGGAGAATTTCATCCGGCTTTCGATTTCCGCCGGGGTAATATTCTTGCCCCCCGCCGTGATAATAATATCCTTGAGACGGCCGGTGATGGTGAGCATGCCATCTTCCAGGCGCCCCACGTCACCGGTATGCAGCCAGCCATCACGGATGTCTTCTGCGGTTTTTTCCGGTTTCCGCCAGTAGCCGGCGAAGACATGGCCACCACGCACCAGCACTTCGCCGTTCTCGGCAATACGCACCTCGGTGCCCGGCAACGCTTCGCCCACGGTACCCACCTTCTTGCGTTTGATGCTGTTAAGGGAGGCCACACCGGTGGTCTCGGTCATGCCGTACCCTTCGAACAAAGGCACACCCAACGACTGGAACCAGCGGATCTGTTCCGGAGCAATGGGAGCCGCCCCGGTGGTCCCCCGGCGCAGGCGGTTCATGCCAATCAGATCCCGAACATTGCGCAGCACCAGAAGATTCCAGAACTGGTACTGCAGGGCCGACAGCGGCGAACGCTTGCGGTCACAGTGCCAGGCTTCCCCGGCAGCAACGGCACGGTCGAAACACCAACGCCCGAAAGCCGTGGCTTCATCACGCAGGGTCATCATGGAGCTGTAGATTTTTTCCCACAGGCGCGGCACGGCAGCGAAGGTATTCGGCGACACTTCGCGCAGGTTTTCGAACACGGTTTCCGGGCTTTCCGCAAAGTTCACGGTACAGCCCTTGTAGATGGGCAACTCCACCGACACCAGCCGTTCCAGAATATGACACAGGGGCAGGAAGCAAAGCTGATCATCGTCTTCATGGGCATCCAGTACCTGCTCACCGGCCTCGAGCTGGAACAGCACATTGCGGTGGCTGATCATGGCCCCCTTCGGCGCCCCGGTGGTGCCGGAGGTATAGATCAGCATGCGGATATCGTCCGGCTGACTGTCGGCAATGCTGGCACTGAACTGCGCTTCTGCATCCGGGATCTGTTCACCCAGGGCGTAAAGCTCATCCAGGAACATGACCATGGGATCGTCAAAATCCCGTAGCCCCTTGCGGTCGTAGACGATGACTTTTTTCAGCGTGGGCACCTGATCACGCACGGTCAGATACTTGTCCAGTTGCTCATCGTTTTCTACAAACAGGAAGGCCGATTCACTGTCGTTGATCAGGTACGCCAACTGCTCGGGGCTGTCGGTGGTGTAGACGCCGTTACTGATACCCCCGGCGCCGGCAATACCCAGATCGCAGTACAGCCATTCCTTGTTGTCTTCACTGAGAATCGAAACCGGCTGACCGCGTTCCAGTCCCAGCGACAGCAGCGCAACGCCAATGGCGCGGGCTTTCTCGTAATAATCCAGCCAGGTATGGCTCTGCCAGATGCCCAGTTCCTTTTCGCGGTGGGCAATATTATTGCCCCGCTCCAGGCATTGCTTGCGCCAGAGTTTGACCACGGTGTCGCAACCGTGGAGCTGAGTGGTTGTGGTATTATTTTCAGTCATCATCAGCGCCAGGTCTTTTTCCGTTTCCAACGTTTTTCCGGTCGGTCATCCCCCGCCGACTGGCCCAGATAGAACTCGCGAATATCGTCACTGGCGAGCAGGTCCTGCGCGCTGCCATCCATCACGATCCGGCCGGTTTCCAGTACATAACCATGGTCCGCCGTATTCAGCGCTACCTGGGCGTTCTGCTCCACCAGCAACAGGGTTACGCCCTGCTCCTTGTTGAGGCGACGAACGATGGCGAAAATTTCCTGTACCAGCAGCGGCGACAGCCCCAGTGAGGGCTCATCAAGGAGCATCACCGACGGCCGCGACATCAGCCCGCGGCCGATGGCCAGCATCTGTTGCTGCCCACCGGAAAGCGTACCTGCGGCCTGGTTGCGACGTTCCTGAAGAATCGGAAAATAGTCATAGACCATGGCAATGTCCTGACGAATCCCGTCCTTGTCTCGACGGGTGTAGGCTCCCATGAGCAGGTTTTCTTCAACACTCAGAAACGGGAATACCTCACGGCCTTCCGGCACATGGGCAATGCCCTTGTGCACCAGCTTGTCCGGCTCGCTGCCTTCGATATGCTCACCCGCCAGGGTGACACTGCCCTTGCGCGGCGCCAGCGCCCCGGAAATGGTTTTCATCAGGGTGGTCTTGCCGGCACCGTTGGCACCGAGGATGGCAACCACCGAGCCTTCGTGGACATCAATGGATACCCCGCGCAAGGCCATCACCGGTCCGTAAAACGCTTCCAGATTCTTGACCTGCAACAGGGGCTGGGCGCTCAGGGTTTTCTCTGCCGCGTCACTCATGATGTGGCCTCCGAGCCCAGATAGGCTTCAATCACTTTCGGGTCCGCCTGCACTTGTGCAGCGGTGCCCATGGCCAGCGGATGCCCTTCTGCCACCGCCAGCACCCGGTCGGATACCCGTGACACCAGGCTCATGTCGTGCTCCACCATCAGCACGGTAAGGCCCAGATCTTTCTGCATGTCCTCGATCCACCAGGCCATGTTCTGGGTTTCTTCCACACTGAGGCCGGAGGCCGGCTCATCCAGCAAAATCAGTTTCGGCTCACTGGCCAGCGCCCGGGCGATTTCCACCACCTTGCGCACCCCATAGGGCAAACCGGCAATCAGCTTGTCGCGATAGGGGGCCAAATCGAGAAAGTCGATCACCTCCTCCACCAGCAGCCGATGCTCCCGTTCACTGCGCCGCACTTTGGGCAGGAACAACAGCTCTTCGAACCAGCGGGTATTACGGCGACAGTGACGACCGATCAACAGGTTCTGCAGTACCGAAGAGTGATCAAACAATTCGATGTTCTGGAAGGTCCGGGCGATACCCAGCCCGGCTACGTCATGGGCCGGCAGGCGGGTAATGTCCTGACCATTGAAAACGATCTGGCCGGCACTGGGTTCGTACAGGCGGCTGATTAGATTGAAGATGGTGGATTTACCAGCCCCGTTAGGCCCCACCAGGGTAAAGACTTCGCCGGCTTCCACGTCGAAGCTGACACCGTCCACCGCTTTAACACCACCGAAAGAGATGGAGAGATCCTTGACCTGTAACAGACTCATCGTTGGCGCTCCGTTTTCAGGTAGGTTCGGGTACGGCGGAACATGCCCTTGCGATACAGCGGGAACAGCTGCAACCAGGTACGCACCTTGAACCAGACGCCATACAGCCCCCGCGGCTCATAAATCACCATGAGCAGAATCAACAGCGCGAACAGGGCCGTGTCCATGCCCGGATAGGCCGCGATCTTGATGCCCGCCGCGTTATCCAGATAATCCCGGGCAATGGCAATGACCTGCGGCAGCAGCACCACCACGATGGCACCGAAAAAGGCCCCATGAACCGAACCCAGGCCACCGATCACCACCTGCAGCAGCAGGGTAATGGAGATCAGCACCAGGAAACTTTCATAGTTCACCGCCTGGGCCAGATGCCCATAAAGCGCCCCCGCCAGACCGGTAATGGCACAGGACAGGCTGAACGCCAGGGTTTTGGCCCGGGTCACATTCACCCCCAGAGCGCGGGCAGACACTTCACTGTCGCGCACCGCCAGGAAAGAGCGCCCGGAACCACTGCGCAGCAGGTTCAGATAGCCCAGCGTCACCAGCACCAGCACCGCCAGGCAGATGTAGTAAAAGGCTCTGGGCGTGGCGTAACGGTCCACCGCCAGACCAAACAGCTCGATGGGCGGCGCAAACACCCCTGCCACCCCACCGGTCACCGGTTCGGCCATGATCGCCACATCTTCAAGAATGATGCTCAGTGCCAGAGTAGCGATGGCCAGGTAAATACCGCTCATGCGCAGAATCGGCCGCGCGATGATGGCCCCGGCGACTCCGGAGGTCACCGCGCTGGCCAGCAGTGCAGGAATGAAATGCCAGCCACGCTGCATCAACGCCAAGTTGGTAAAGGCACCAATGGCCATAAAGGCCGCATGCCCGAGACTCACCTGCCCGGTATGACCACTGATCAGCATCAGCCCCAGGCCGGCCAGGGACCACACCAGAACGGCGGTCAGTTCGCCCAGATAGTAGCTGCCAAGCACCCAGGGCGCCGCCAGCAGCAACGCTGCCAATATCGCGTACTGGGCCAGGTGCCAGCGGCCTTCAAACAGGTTGATATCGTCGTCGTAACGGCTTTTAAAACGATTACTCATGGCCTACACCTTCTTCTGGCTGATCTGTGCGAACAGGCCACCGGGGCGCAGAATCAGCACCAGCAGCATCAGCACATAGGGAGCAATCTGGCCGACCCCGGAAGGCAGATAGCGGCCCGCGAACGGTTCCACGATGCCCACCAACAATCCACCCAGCAACGCGCCGGGCAAGGAGCCCAGCCCACCGATTACCGCAGCGGCGAAGGCCTTGATACCAAACAGCAGCCCCACCGACGGCTCCACGGCGCCTTTGGCAGCAAACATGACCCCGGCAATAGCGGCCACCACCCCGGACAGGGCCCAGACAATGGCGTTGATCCGCTTCACCGGAATGCCCATGTAGTAAGCGGCCATCTGGTTCTGGCTGCTGGCCTGCATGGCCACACCGAGGCGGGTACGGGCAAAGAAGAAGTAGAGAATGGACGTGAGGGCCACAGTGGTAATGATGATCACCGCATCCACCACCGGGATGATCAGCTCACCCATTTCCCACACCCGGCCGACAAAAGGCGTTTGCAGGGAGGCCGGATCGTGCCCCCAGATAACACCTGCGGCGAAACGCAGCAGAAAGCCCAGTGCGATGGTAAGGATCACCATGGCGAACTGCGGCTGACCAAAAATGGCGCGTAGGACCAGGCGATCCAGCAGGTAACCAAAGAGCCCTAAAATCAGGGCGGCCAGGGTGATGCCTATCAGAAATGGCAGGTCGGCATACTCGGCATTGATGAAGGTAATGCCCAGAAAGGCCCCCAGCATCATCAGGTCACCCTGCGCAAAGTTCACCGCTTCCGACGCTTTGTAGATCAACACAAAGCCCAGCGCCAGCAACCCGTAGATGCAGCCGTTCGCGACCCCGCTGACCAGCAGCTGGAGTATATCCATGGTCCCTCTCTCCCGGGGGGTTTATTGTTCTGGTGTATTTTTATTCAGCTCTTTCGAGACTATCTGAAGCTTTACATTCTCTCCAGTATGTAAAATGTAACAAGTTCAGACATAGGGGGAAAAACGTCACTGATCAGGCTGGAAAAGCGGTTTTTTGCCAGAGAGAGGGCAGCAAAGGAATAAACCGTTACCGGAGGTAACCCGTAAAGGGTTCCGCACTTTTACCTTCCAGCACATACCCTGCCGTGCCGTATTCGGTATCTTGCGATGAGACAGTCAAGGTGCCTTCCAGCCACATGGCATCCAACGCCAGATCCAGCGGCACACCGCGCCCTTCCATTTTCACCAGCACAATCTGGTTGCGCGGCGGCGGCGGGCTATGAATACAGGCACCAAAATACGGAACCAGCAGGAATTCACGGACATACTCTTCATCACCATCCAGCGGCACCCCGTAACCCGGCAAACGCACCTCGGTATTATCCAGGGACTGCTTCAGCGGCGCTTCACGCCATGCCTTGTCGATGGCGTCCATCAGCTTCGCGCCACGGCTGTCGCCATCGGCAATCCCATCCGGGGCTTGTTGCTCCCCATAGATCTGATCAAACAGGGTGCTGTAAACCTCCGAAGGATCATAGTCCTGCGGCACCAGAGCATCCCACTCGATTTCATTGGCCGCCATGGAGGGCAGGCTGCAGGTAAAACAGAAAACAGCAATCAAAAAACGCATGATCAGTTCCTTGGGGTCAAGCCATCGGCCAGGCTATTGCGAAAAGCCTTTTCCGCCGGGATCAGACCAGCCAGCGAGCCCGCCGCGAGAATAGCGCCAATGGCCGGTAATTCCCGCAGCGCAAGAAAGTTGTCGGGAAGGCGCAGCGACCATTCAGCCAAAGCCACTGGCGCCAACCCCCATTGCCCCACAAACAATACGCCCAAACCCAGCGCGCAGCCCAACACAGTAAGGCACAGGCTTTCGCCGACAATCACCGTATACACGGCCAGCCGCCCCGCCCCTGTTGCCCGCAGAACAGCCATCTCATGACGGCGCCCTTCCAGAGCCGCCAGCACCGTGGACACCAGCACCAACAAGGCCACCGCCAATACCGCCAGCGATGTGGCCCGCAGGGCATTTTCTCCAGCCGCCGTCATCCGCCACAGCCGTTGCAGCTGCACACCGGGGATAATGGCCGTGAGTGGCTCACCATCATAACGGGACAACTCCCGCTGCAGGCTCAGCACCGCCATGCGTCGTTCCAGCCCCAACATGACCGCATTGACCGAATCAGGTTTGTCCATTGCCTGCCCTGGCATGGCAGGCATGCCAGACAAGTAGGCGCCACCACGATGGATCAGGGCCATCCCTTCCAGGGAAATATGCACACTCTGATCCACCGGCGTACCGGTGGGGGCCAAAATACCCACCACCGTAAACGGGTGGTTATCGTGCTCCACAATGGCCGGGCCGCTGGCACCGTGTGCCAGTACAATCTGCTCACCCTGTTGATAGCCAAGCCGGGTAGCCACGGCGCTACCGAGCACGGCCTGGTCGGCGCCGGCAAACCAGCTCCCGCGTTGCAGGGTCAAGCGCTGATCCCGCCCGTAGCGGTAGTGCGTCAAATAGCTGTCGTTAGTCGCCACCACCGGATAACCGCGATGGGAATCACCCAACGCAATGGGAATCCACCACTTCACATCCCGGTGGGCGGCCAGATGCTCCACGGTGTTCCAGCTGATGCCAGCGGTGGGATCACTGAGACGGAAGACACTGTAGAGCAAGATATTCATTGGCCCACCACGGGCACTGACGATCAGATCTGTCCCTGAAATGGTGCTGGCAAAATTGGCGCGCACCTGATGACGCACCCGGTCGATGCCGATGATCATCAGCACGCTCATGGCAATGGCAACCACGATCAGCAACGCCGAGGTGCGCCGGGTTTTCAGGGAGGCAAACATCACTTTAGCAAGCATGATTGCCCTCCCCGGCCAGGCTGGCGAAATCCTCACTGCGCTGAAAGTGGTGCCCTACCTGATCGTCATGACTCACCATCAACAAGGCACTGCCGGACTGTTCGCACAGTTCACAAAGCAACGCCAGCAAGGTATCGCGGCTGCGGTTATCCAGGGCGGAGGTCGGCTCGTCGGCGATGATCAGCTCCGGTTTGCCGAACAGGGCGCGGGCTGCCGCCGCCCGTTGCTGCTGCCCAAAAGACAATTGCCAGGCCGGCAAGTCAGCGGTGCCGTCATCCAGCCCCAGCCGTGAAAGCAAGCCACGGGCGGCAGTCTGTCTCTGCGCCTTGCGACGCCCTGCTTCGCGCTCACAGCGCAGGCGGGAGAAGCTGGCCGCAAGACAAACGTTGTCCACGGCGCTCAGGTAGGGCAGCAAATTGAACGCCTGGAAGATAACCCCCATGTGATCGGCGCGAAAGGCGTCCCGGCGACGCTGGGAGAGCGTAGAAAAAGCCTGGCCGGCAACCTGAACACGCCCGCACTGCATTGGCCGGATGCCGGTAATCAGTGACAGCAGAGTGCTTTTGCCACAGCCACTGGGACCATGAAGCAGCACCCGCTCCCCTGCCTGCAGGGCAAACTCCGGCACCTGCAAGAAGGGACGAACCTGACCGGGATGGCGGTATTCCAGGCCGTTGAGTTCCAGTACCAAGCCCACTGCGGCATTACTCCAGCGGTATGCGGGTTTCATCCGGCGCCAGACGCAAGGCGTTCTGCCCGGCGGGCAACAGCAACACCACTTCGGTGGTCAGGCTCGAGAAGATGCCCAGAAACGGTAGCTCCACGGCGTTTAATTTTTCAGGAAACGCGCAGGAAAATAACCACTCGTTCTCCACATCTTGGTGGTGACTGTGCGCGTCGTGATCGTGATGATCATGGGAATCATGCGCCTGCTGCTCCGGAAACAGGGTATCCACGGAGCTGATGGAAGCACTGACCGGTTCACACTGTGCAGCCGGCGAAGGCTGTGGCGCCGCCACCTGTGCCAGACGCTTGCCATAACGGGCCCGGGCCGGGGCGTCTGCTGGCGGCTGCTCGGTGCCGAGGATATCCATCAAGGGCGCTCGGAAACGGATTGTCACCTGCTCCCCCTCCACCACCACGGCCGCCTCGGCCAGGCCATGCTGGTGCACCTCTGCGGCGGTGGCAGACAAACTGAACGACAGCAGCAAGCAGGCCAGACTGTTACGTTGCCAACGAGTTGTCATGATTTACCTCGCAGTCTTTACAGCCCCGGATGTTACCGACATGGGTAACCACCAGGCAGATTCCAATCAGCGTTGTCAGCAACGGCTCCCAAAGGCTGCCATGCATAACACTTTCAAAAACGGTAAGCAGACACAGGCCCGACAAGGCAAACACGCCGGGGAGCAGCACCGAAAGCCGGCGATGTCGACGGTAGCCCATGCCAATGGCAAGCAGGCTGACCGGGACAATGACAGCCAGCATGACCAGATGAAAGACTTCTTCAACATTGCCAAAAGCGGATAACAGCCCAATAGCAAAGAGCCCCGCCAGGCTGGCGACACAATGAATCATACAGAGACTGGACAGGCCGATGGCCAACGCGTCCAGACGAAAACGTTGCATTATCGTCTCCCGAAAAACGATTGTTTGTTTACGACGTCGCGCAATCCACGCAACGTCCATGCACTTCCAGCAGGGGCTCGCGCTGAATGACAAAACCCACTTCATCCAGTGTCTGCTGTAATGCGTCCACCGCCGCCCCCGCCATGGGGGTTTCCTGAACGCCGCCGCACTGATCACACAAAAGAAACACCGTTCCCCGGTGACCGTGCTGGCAAGTTATATGATCACAGGCCAGATACTGGTTAGTGGAGCTAAGCCGGTGGGCCAACCCTTGCTGAACCAGAAAATCCAGCGCTCGGTACATAGTGGGCGGCTGCGCGTTGCTCTGGTAACGAGCCTTGAACTGATCCAGCAGCTGATAGGCCGTTTGTGGACCACCCTGCTCCAGCATCAATGACATGACCTGCTTGCGCTGAGGCGTCAACCGCACGCCCTGCTTGCGACATTGCTGCTCAGCGCTGTTAAGAATCTGCTCGGTACGAGTCACTGCCATGTTTTCAGCCTAGATATCCAGAGTGACCAACAAACGTTGCTGGCCGGGAGACATGGGCGGGGACCGATGGACCACGCCCGCTCCCGGATTATCCCGCCATGTCTCTCCTTTGAACAGGGCCACCTGCCCTGCTTCCAACTGCTCCACGTGTTGTTGCTGGTAAAGCGCATTCTGGTCACAGCCAGGCGCTAAAAGCTGGTCCGACACACGTGAGGAGGGCAACCACTGGCTGCCCGCCCCGCCATAGGTGCACAGCATGCGAACCGGAATCCGGTCCACGTGAAAACGAGGGCACATGGGTTTGCGCAACGCCGTCACCCGCAACCCGACGCCACCAACCCCGAACAGACAGGCAACCATATCGGCTAACAAGAACAGGTCCTCTCTCAAGGGGGCATAGGTTTCGTGCGGCAGGGACCGCAGCAGGGCCGCTTCCAGCTGAGTGATGTCCAACCAGCTTTTCACCGCCAGCCGTTGCTCGCAGGCCAGGGCCACCACATCCTGCCCCACCGGGCTGGGCCGGTCCCACACAGCCACTTGCACATCATCCTCGAAGATATCCGCGAGCACAGTCACCTCCGGTGCGCCTTGCCAGCCTGGCGGCGTGGCGGTGACCGTTTGAGCTTGCATCACCCTGCCACCTCCCACTGCGGGAACGGATCGTCCAGCTGCTCCCACAGCGCCTTGCCCTGAAGCATTTCCGCTTCCGTCAGCAAGCAGGCGTCCAGTGCCTTGCGGGTTTCCTCCGGCTGCAGGTTATGGCCGATAAACACCAGTTCCTGGCGCATGTCGCCAAAAGGTTCTTGCCATTTCTCCATGATCAGCGCGCGGTATTCTTCATCGCTGGGCCAGTGTTGCTCCGGCACGGTTTTCCAGAACATGCCGGCCGGGCCATGGTGAACAATGTCACCGGCCTGGCTCCAGCTACCTGCAAAGTGGGGGCGGCTGGCCAGCCAAAAAAAGCCTTTGGAGCGCAACAAGGTTCCCAGCGGCCAAGGCTGCTGCAAAAAGTTCCAGAATCGTTGTGGGTGGAACGGACGCCGGGCTTCATAGGTGAAACTGCTAATGCCGTATTCCTCGGTTTCAGGCAAATGCTCGCCCCGCATTTCCTTTAACCACCCCGGCGCCTGCTGGGCCTTTTCAAAGTCAAACCGCCCTGTATTGAGCACCGCTTCCAGCGGCACCATGCCGTGGCGAATGGGCAAAATCCGGGCATCCGGGTTCAACAGCCGCAAAGTTGCCTGCAACACCTCCAGTTCCTTTTCTGTGACCAAATCCGTCTTGCTGATCAACAGCACATCGCAGAATTCCACTTGCTCCACCAGCAGATCCACCACATTACGAAGATCTTCATCACCAAGGTTTTCCTGCTCCTGCTGAAGCGTGCGGGTACTTCGATAGTCCCGCAGGAAATTAACCGCATCGACCACCGTAACCATAGTGTCCAAACGGGCAACGGAGGACAGCCCTTCCCCGTTTTCATCTTCAAACGTAAAGGTCTCTGCCACGGGCAAGGGTTCAGAAATCCCGGTGGACTCAATCACCAGATAGTCGAAAGAACCTTCCCGAGCCAGGCGATTCACTTCCACCAACAGGTCCTCGCGCAATGTGCAGCAGATGCAGCCATTGCTCATTTCCACCAGTTTCTCTTCCGACCGGTTCAGCGAAACGTTCTGATTGACCAGTGCCGCATCAATGTTGATTTCACTCATGTCGTTGACGATAACGGCAACGCGCAGGCCGCTTCGGTTGTTGAGAATATGGTTGAGGACAGTGGTCTTCCCGGCGCCGAGAAACCCTGACAGCACGGTAACGGGAAGCTGGCGAATGGGGCTGGCTTGCTGACTTGTCATGTTTCTATCCTGTTCGTTGATGAGCATAGTGGCGTTCATTCTGTTCAAGGCGAGCCTTCACCTCGGCACAGTATTCCGTGGTAGGACGGGCCAGCAGCCGCGGCAGACCAATGGGCTCACCGCTGATTTTGCAGTAACCGTAATCCCCGCTTTCCAGCCGCCTCAGGGCAGCACGAATTTTCCCCAGCAAAGCTTGTTCGCGGGCCATAAAGCGTAGCTGATGGCGGCAGCTCTCCTCCTCGACAGCGGCGTCCAATGGGTCTGCCTGGGTCGGTGTATGCAAATTATTTCTGGCGCTGCCGATGTGTTGTTCGCAATCGTGAGCCAGGACAACAAGACGGTTGCGGAAAAACGCCCGCTGGCTGGTGTTCATATATTGCGACGGCGTCATCGCCAACAGCGTTTTCTCACTGATGATACGAGGCATGATGCCCTCCTTGTTTTGTTATGTTATAACATTACATTAATCATCAACAACCCTTGCGGAGTAGTACCCATGCACTTTCCCCTGCCCGGCTCCTATACCGAGTGGCGACACTGCATCACCGAAATATGCGGGATTCCTCTTGGTGAGGCCTTTATCCGCGAAAGGCTGAGCGCTCTGGACAACGACAATGACCACATGACCCGCAAGTTCATCGAGCTTTACGGCCGCAAACACTGGGAACAAACAAAGGAGTGGTTTAACCGGGCACTGAACGAGCAAGGAGTAAAGAATGATCCGAAGAAACCCTAATGGTGACCTGCCGGCCATTCATTCGAACGCCTTTATCGACCCTACCGCCATCATCTGCGGCAAAGTCATCGTTGACCGCCATGTCTTTATCGGCCCCTATGCCGTGATTCGAGCCGACGAGACAGATGATCATGGCAATCTTCACCCCATCCATATTGGCGAAGGCACCAACATTCAGGATGGTGTGGTTATGCACTCCAAGGACGGAGGGCCTATCTCCATAGGAAAACACACCTCTATTGCCCATCGCGCCATTGTGCACGGCCCCTGCCAGGTCGGAGACAGGGTTTTCGTGGGATTCAACAGCGTACTGTTCAACTGCACCATCGGCGATGGCTGCGCCATTCGCCACAATGCGGTTATCGACGGCATGACGCTCCCCGCGAACTTCTATATCCCGTCCACCAGCCGCATTGGCCCTGACACAGACATCACCGCGTTTTCAGAAAGCGTGTCCGACACCAATCTGCAACTCGTGCAGGGCTATAAAAGGATTCAGAATGAACTATAACGATAGCCCAAGCCTGTTAATTAAAGGGGCGACAGTGCTGTTACCCGGTGGCCCTGAAGAAACGGATGTGGCATGTCGCGACGGGCGTATTGTTGCCATTGGCGAGCCCTTCAAGGCCGACACCACCCTCCACGCCCGTGGGCTGCATCTCCTGCCCGGCGCCGTGGATTCCCAAGTCCACTTCCGCGAGCCCGGCATGACCCACAAGGAAACGCTGGAAGCGGGCACTCGCGGGGCAGTGCTCGGCGGCATCACCAGTGTTTTCGAAATGCCGAACACCCAGCCCTTGACGCTCTATAGCGAAGACTTACAGGCCAAAGTGGCGATTGCCGAACGGGATGCCTGGTGTAATTACGCGTTCTATATCGGCGGATCCGCCGCCAATGCCGAGCAACTGGCAGAGCTGGAATGCTTGCCCGCCTGTAGTGGCGTGAAGATCTTCATGGGCAGTTCATTCGGCGATTTGCTCGCCGACAGCGACAACGTGTTGCGCAACATACTCCGTCATGGCCGCCGGCGGGTGGCCATTCATGCTGAAGACGAAGCCCGCCTGCGGGCCCGTCGTCACCTTGCCGAAACGGCCGCCAATCCCATTGCCCACCCTGTCTGGCGAGATGAGGAAAGCGCCCTGTTAGCCACCAGGCGCATTGTGGCACTGGCAGCGGAAGCAGGTCGCCCGTTGCATGTCCTGCATATCTCTACCGCCGAAGAAATGGCTTTTCTGCAGCAGCATAAATCCCGGGTTTCGGTAGAGGTGTTACCCCAGCATCTCACCTTATCGGCACCGCAATGCTACGAACGATTGGGCACGCTGGCACAGATGAACCCTCCGATTCGAGACCAGCGCCACCAGGATGCGCTTTGGAAGGCCGTGAGAAACGGTATCGTGGATGTCATCGGCAGTGACCACGCCCCGCATACCCGGGAAGAGAAACAGCGACCGTATCCGGATTCCCCCAGCGGCATGACCGGCACCCAGACGCTGCTGCCCTTGATGCTCAATCACGTTAATCAAGGGCGACTCAGCCTGTCTCGGTTAGTGGACATGGTGTGCGCAGGGCCCGCCCGACTGTTCGGCATGGCGGGCAAGGGCCGCATTGCTGTGGGCTACGATGCAGACCTGACGCTGGTGGACATGCAACGTAAACAAGCGGTGGATGACCGCAAGCTGGCATCGCCTTCAGGCTGGAGCGCTTACGACGGGATGATGCTGCAGGGCTGGCCTTCGGCAACCATCATTGGCGGCCAGATTGTCATGACCGACGAGGAAGCCATCGGCATGCCCAGCGGAAAGCCGATCCACTTTCTCTCAAGCACTCAGCCTGCGGAACCGAACCGTGCCTGACGCCAAGGGAGCAAAGGGAGCAAAAGGAGCCACTCACGGAGATTCAGCCAACAGCTCATCAAAATGACGAATGACCCGGTCGGCAAGGTGGCCATGGGTATTGAGACCATCAGTGTCGAGATAAACCCCGACCATGCCCGCATTGCGCGCTGCCATCAGGTCATACTTAAAATCTCCCACGTAGGCAATGCTTGGCGGAGCCATACCCCATTCCCTGGCAATCGCTAGCAGACCATCCGGAGCGGGTTTTGGCGGGGCATCTTCCCGTGCCAGCACTCGCTGCACAGGAATACTCAACCGGGATACGGTGAGCTCGGCAATAACACGGGCATTACGGGTAAGAATAGCCGCAGGAATGCCCATCACCGACAGTTTTTCAAGGCAGGATTGTGCGCCCGGTATCCAGGTGGCCCGTTCCGCTCCGGCGCGCTCATACTCCAGCACCACGGCGTGGGCCGCCGCCTGTTCACTGGCCGGCAAGGTATCGATAAATTCCAGCACCCCCACCTCCGGTGGGCAATTCAGACGCGCACGGATGGCCGCAAAATCCAGCCGGGAATCCACCAGGGTGCCATCCAGATCAAAAATAACGCCACTAAACGTGGACCGGGCATTCGCTGCGGACAAGGTCATCGCAGCCACTCGCTAGCCGGTTGCAACCATGACGACACTATTGGCACGGCCAATCCTCCATCAGTGATTCACCGCCCGAGGCCATGGCGGTAATCTGTAGCTCGCTGTCCAGTTCATACTGCAAACCTTTCTCGCCGGGGACCTGCCAGTACACCGCCTTTACCGGCAAGGAGCCGGGGCCAGCCTCCAGGGTCTCGTCCAGCGCCCCCTGATACATTTCATATAAAGCCGGTGATTCGCCCAGCGCCACACCGGTATCAGTGCGAATGTTTGACGGTGGGTTAACGTCCAGCCGGGCAATGCGACTGTTCCTGAACTGGGCGGAAAGCCCCACCGGCCATTGATCGCTACGCACACGGCCACAGGCGCTCTGTCCCGATACAATATTCAAAGGCACCTTGGTGGTCGCCTGCACACTGGACAAGGTATCGCCAACACAGACCGCGCCATAACAGCCAGGAGACAAGCGGTGCAACGGCTGTTCGCTGTCCAGAGTCAGAGTCACCGTGAGCGCCACAATTTCCGGCTCCGCCCCGCTTTCGGGTTCACCAATTTCGGCGCGGTAATGGCTGGCAAGGTCCGGCGCCCCGTTCGCCGGGTACGAAAAGCCCCCGCGGAAGGTAATGCAGAGCCGATTGGCGTCGGCATTCTGGCCGGGTAGCAACGCACGGGAGGCTGGCGTGGTCGCGGCACAAACCACCGGCTCCACCGAACGCCCCCAGGTATCCGGGTGGCCGAGGTCTTCACAGTAGTCGTGGGAGAAATCGAGCATGCAGCGATGGGGCAGGGTCTTGTGGGTAAGAAGGGTCAAATCAACCGTCTGCCCTGTCTGCATCAGCAGCGACTCACTAAAATCCTTGCCCATGTAACGGAAGTGGTCACTTTCCCAGCCCACATCCGTACGCAAGTCCAGCTGCAAATCTGCCGATGTTGACTCAGCAAACACATTCGCGGCCATCGCCGCCCCAACACTCGCCAGCAATATCCACTGGCATCCACGCGCCTGCAGCGCCCTTCCCTTCATGCCTTCCCCTCACAGCCCCGTGTGCCGAAGCCCCGTTCCCTGTTGACATCAAGGAAAGCAAATTCAGGCGACTGATACCAGCCCCTCCTGTCAGTCACAGGCCGGGGTAACGCAATGTGCCCCCCCCCATACACACCGGCTCTATTCTGGGTAATACTGAAGACACTTTTTTCAGGGAGTGATGCTTATGAACCGCCTAACAAAAGTACTGGCTGGCACAGCCATTCTCAGTGTGGCCCCGTTGGCCAACGCGGGCTTCTATGTTGGCGCAGGGATTTATAATTCCGGCACCGACGAAAAAATCGATAATGTCGAGTTTGATGACGACGATACCTCCGGCGGCCTGTTTCTGGGCTGGCGCCCCATCGAACTGGTGGGCGCAGAAGTGGGTTATTACGACTTCGGTGAACTGGAAGGCGACAACGGCACCAAGATCGAAGGTGGCGCAGTCACCTTTGCCGGCCTGCTCAGCTTTGAGCTTGGCCCCGTGGGCCTCTACGGCAAAGGCGGTGTAGCCAACACGGATTTCGACGTAAAACACCCGTCCTTCAAGGATGATGAGTCCTCCACCGATGCCTTTGGCGGGGTGGGCGCCACCATTGATTTGATGGACAAGCTGTATGTGTATGGCGAGTTCATGCACTTTGACAACGATGCCGGGATCGACATGTTCGGCGCCGGGCTGCGCTTTCAGTTCTGATTTTTTTCCGGTAAAAAAAGGCCACTCGGTTCACCGTGTGGCCTTTTGTTTGATAACAACCGCGCAGTAATCCCTGGTCTAACGGGCCTGGATTCTGTCCAGTGCCTCAACCCGATTTAATTCCTGGTCACTGAACATTTGCTGCCGCAACCGTGCCAGTGCCGTCTCCTGATCCAGGTGCGACAACCCACTGTCGATAATGGCCTGGCGTTGTTCACGATAACCCTGATAGCGGGCCTCCCATTGCGCACGCTGCTGGTCCAGCGCCTCCAGACGCGCGGCGCCATCCGCGCCAAACTGCTGCTCCCGTAAACGACGAATATCTGCCTCACTGGCCCCCTGCTCTCGCAACGCCTGAGTGCGCGCTGCCAACTGCGCCGGACCACGGGTTTCTGCCAGCATGCTCTGCATGGCAGCCGGCAGCGATTGCGTCAGCCCCTGGAGCTGCTGTTGCCGCTGGGTATCGCTGAGAGAAGGGTTATCGACAATGGCCTGTCGGTCCGCCATATAACGGTCGTAAGCGATATCCATTCCGTAGAATGCCTCCGCCGCTTGCTGGCCCAGGTAAGCGACTTGCAGATCGTGACGCTGCTTGACCGCGGTGCGAATGCTGGCAGGCGAACCATCATGGGGCGGCAATGCCGCCATCGCCTGCCCCAGTGCCATATATTGCTGAAAAAACCGCCAAGCCTCGTTCGCAGCCTGAGCCGGAAGAGACGCTTGCAGATAACTTGCCAGGCGCGCCTGACACTCTTCCAGAGACTCTTCCCCTTGGGCGGACAGGAAGTAATCAAACACCCGACGCAGGTCCGGCGTTACCACTAATTCACCGCCCGCGTCGGCTTGCAGCTGGCCGTCCACCTCGGTGCCACGCAGCGATGCCGGCATGGCCCCCAGGTTTTCCGCGTGGCTCAATGCCGCCTGGAAACTGTCGGCAGGGTGCGCAGCATCCGGGGCACCCGTCCCGGGCGAGATCGCGACGTTCTGCGCCCTGTCACTGGTACCTGAAACAACCGCGACGGGCGACCAGAAAACCCCGACCAGAAACACCGCAAGTAACACAACGAGCAGGGCAAGAGCCCCCTGGATACGTGACATGATGTTCTCCTTTTTATGTCATGTCGTAATACTTTCAATAATCGGGCGTCTAGGGAGTCTCTGAACAACTCCTTGCATGCTCAGTCTTTCAGGCTGGCTCGCAATCTATACCCCATTCGGGGCACAGAGGGCGCGATTTTGAAGGTGTCCCCTAACTGGGATCGAGATATGTCCATCCATCAAAAAAGCGCAACAACGAGTGCGGGCCAGCGTGGAAGACCCGTAGGGCGAGGCCTGAAGGGCCCATCTGCTGCGCTTTGTCACTAGGAAAGGGAACCACCCTGTCCGTCGCAACAGAACACAACAGCTGCACCCTTCAGGCCACGCTGAGTACGCAAGGAATTGTTCAGAGACTCCCTAGTCCTCAAGCGCCATAAGCCGACTGAAGAACGGGGATGCCAACATGGCCTCCCAGTCTTCCCGCTGACCCAGCATGCTCACACACAGGCGGGCCATAACGGTGATATAACGGGGCATCTCTGTGTGTTCCGCTTCCGCACAGAACTGATATCCCAGATGCTCAATCCCCTGCACCAGGGTTTTTAACGCCAGGTCATCCGGCGGTGTCCGGCCATGGGCCTTCATGGCTTCGTGGAGAATCATGACAATGCGCTGGTTATGCGCATCGCGGTAACGCGATACCGGCGAAGACACATCATGCAGCTCCCGAAAACGGGCAATCATCAATGGCCCCAGTGAGCGCCCCCAGTTCAAATAGCCACTCAAGGCCATCGGCAGATAGTCATAAAAGGCTTTCTGGGGCTGGGCAAACACTTTCACAAACAACCCTTCCACTTCTGCATTGCAGCTTTGCACAATCTCATCGACGACCTCGGGCGCAGACGCGAAATACTTATAGAAGGTCGGCCGGGAAATGCCCGCTTCCTTGAGTATTCGTTGCACGGTGGTGCCATGCATGCCCTGTTCGCCATAGACCGTGCGCCCCGCCGCCAAAATCCGCGCACGTGTTGCTTCAGCCTTGCTGTTGCCCGCCACGCTCCCCCGGCGCTGCGCCACTCCTTCATTCATCACCAATCGCCCTTGTTAACACTAATGTTACTGTACAGACATTTCGCCACATAGCCACAAACTCGCCACAAGACACTGTTTTCAATAAAAATTACCGACAGAAAAGACCGTGCACAGTTAACACCGGGAAAATATTTCCTTATAACAGATTAATATTAACACCAGTGTTAACTTTTGATTTCATCTGCCTTAAGGTGTTCACACTCCCTGACCAGGGAACGCTCGGCGCAGAAACGGCAGTACCGCCGATAACAATAACGAGCCAGGTAAAGCACAATGACTACACCTTTCAAGGCGCTCACCAGAGCGTTCACCCCCATGCTGTTCCTGTTAAGCCTGTCAATAAGTATGCCAGCCCAGGCTGGCTGGTTTGACTGGCTATTCAAGGATACCTACACCGAAACCCGTTATCCCATTGTTCTCAGCCATGGTTTATTCGGTTTCGACGATATTGTTGGCTATAACTACTGGTACCGGATACCGGAAGAACTGCGACGCAGCGGTGCCGAAGTCTATGTGACCCAGGTTGCCGCCGCCAACAGCACCGAGATACGTGGCGAACAACTGGCCCGGCAGGTCGAGGATATTCTCGCCGCCACTGGCGCGCAGAAAGTGAACCTGATCGGGCACAGCCATGGCGGCCCAACGGTACGCTATGTGGCCTCGGTTTACCCCCAGTATGTCGCCTCTGCCACCTCTGTAGCCGGACCACACAGCGGTGCACGCATGGCCGATGTCCTGCTGGGCGTACAGGAAAACCTGCCGCTCACCGCGGAACTTCTGGGTGATATCGTCAACGCGGCGGTCGGCTTTCTCGACCTGATTTCCGGCGGCGGATACGACCAGGATTCCCTGGCCGCGTTGTATTCCCTTTCCACAAAGGGCAGCAGCGAATTCAACAGCCACTACCCGGAAGGCCTTCCCCAACAGGCCTGCGGCGAAGCTCCGGAGCAAGGCAGCAACGGCGTCAACTACTATTCCTGGTCCGGCGCCAAACCGCTGACCAACGTGTTAGACATCAGCGACGCCGGCATGGGCCTGCTTGCCCTGCTCTATCTGGGCGAAAAAAATGACGGGCTGGTCTCCAGCTGCTCCAGCCACCTGGGCCTGGTGATCCGAGACGATTACCGTATGAACCATCTTGATGAAGTGAATCAGGTGGCCGGTCTGGCCAGCCCCTTTGAGACCAACCCGGCCAGTGTCTTTCGTCAGCACGCCAACCGTTTGAAAAACCGGGGACTGTAATTCCCCACACACTCATCGGGAGAGCTCGGGGCGCCATCTGGCGCCCTTTTTTATGCTGCTTTACGCTATGGCGTCAGACCGCATTGCCGTGAAACTTATCGCTGCACCCACTCAACAGGCAGGCGTTATTTTCTTTTTCAGATAAATGAAACCCATTTCTCACTTGCAGGTCATATACTCGCCTCCGCACGCCTCACCCATGAACACTGCCAGCGCTTGACCTCAAGTCAGGTTGAGGATTTAGGCTTTGCGGCTGTTTCGTTCCGCTCATCACGGTGTCGAAAAACCGTCACCCGGAACGACAAGGGAGCCCCTGCTACGAGGAAAGATGATGTCTACCGTTTACCAACCCGCCACCCGCCGCGAGTGGCTGGGGCTTGCTGTTTTGATGCTGCCCACCGTACTGCTGGCTCTGGATATGACAGTGCTACATCTGGCCGCCCCGCATCTCAGCGCTGACCTGCAGCCCACCAGCGCGGAGCTGCTGTGGATACTGGATATCTACGGTTTCATGATCGCCGGCTTTCTGGTGACCATGGGCACGCTGGGCGACCGTATTGGCCGGCGGCGCTTGCTGCTGACCGGTGCCACCGCCTTTGGTATTGCCTCTGCCATGGCAGCCTTTGCGACCAGCGCAGAAATGCTGATTGCCACCCGCGCCCTGCTCGGCATTGCCGGGGCCACGTTGATGCCGTCCACCCTGTCGCTGCTGCGCAACATGTTCCAGGTCGAGCGTGAGCGCACCCTGGCCATTACCGTCTGGATGACCGGTTTTATTGTCGGCAGCGCCATCGGCCCCTTGGTCGGCGGGGCATTGCTGGAATTTTTCTGGTGGGGTTCGGTGTTCCTGCTCGGCGTGCCGGTGATGGTGCTCTTACTGATCTGCGGCCCCCTGTTGCTACCAGAGTTCCGGGATGAAGAAGCCGGCGCCCAGGACTGGACCAGCGCCCTGCTGTCTGTGGCCATGGTACTGGCCGTGATTTATGGCCTGAAAGATATGGCGCGCAACGGCATCGCGGTGATCCCGCTGCTGTCCATAGCGGCGGGATTGCTCGTCGGGGTGATTTTCGTCCGCCGCCAGCAGCGCTTGCCTAATCCCATGTTTGATATGACGCTGTTTGCCAACCGTACCTTCAGCACCTCCGTGGCCGCCATGATGCTAACCATCCTGGCGTTATCCGGTGCCTGGTTGATGGTCTTTCAGTACCTGCAAGGCGTGCTGGATTTGTCACCGCTGGAGTCCGGACTGGTGATGTTGCCACCTGCCGTGCTGCAAACCGCCGCCTCGTTACTGGTACCAAGGCTGGCGGGCCGGCTGCCCCACTGGAAACTGGTCAGCGCCGGGTTAGCGATGGCGGCGATCGGCCTGCTGCTAATGCTGCCGGTGCAAAACCCGTCACACATTCCCTTGCTGATTGCAGGCATGACCATCATGGGCATTGGGGTGATGCCGATGATGATTCTCGGCACGGACATGGTGGTCAGTGCTGCCCCGGCCCGTAAAGCCGGTGCCGCCTCCGCTACGTCGGAAACGGCTACCGAGCTGGGCATGGCACTGGGCATTGCCGTGATTGGCAGTATTGGTGCCGCGCTCTATCGCAGCCACATGTTGACGGCCATGCCCAAAGGGCTAACCGATACGATGGCACTGGCAGCAGGCGATACACTGGGTGGAGCCATTGGTGCCGCCGCCCAGCTGCCGGCAGAAGTCGCTCAGCCGCTGATGGCGGCAGCCAAAACCGGCTTCAATCTGGCGCTGCATGCCAATGCGGCCATTGGTGCAGCCATACTGACGGTAACGGCGATCGGCGTTGTGGTGATGCTCCACAAGACGCCAGACAACGACAATCACGACGAACAGACGGCATCCGGAAACGCCCCTTCCCAGGGGTAATGCTGTTCACTTAAGAGCAGCCGCACGGAGCCAACAGCGTCGTCATGCCAGCATAACTTTCCAGCAATCCCGAAAGTTGAGGGAGTTGAGGGATTTGAGGGAAGCGATGTTTACATCGCGAAGGCCTCAGGTCCAAGTGAACGGCATCCCCCGCCCAGGGGGTTATTTCACCCGATCGATGATAACGCGGGTTTCACCCCTACCCTGAGCCTGACCGAAGGCGGCCACCAGAGTGGGGCCTTCAGCCAGGCGTACCTGCTGGCGCACGTGATGTCGCGTTTGCGACTCTGGCCGATAGGCAATATCCAGCGCGAACCCATGCTCTCCACGGCGCTGGACATCAATGCGGTAGCCCTCTCCTGCCGCCTGCCAGCGGCGCCGCCCCTTTCCTTTTCCCACGCTGTCATAAAGGCGGATTGTCCAGTCAATCCCACCGTCTTCCCTGGTGGCCTCGCTCACGCGAAGTCCATTGTCAGGCACGCCCACCCGATCCAGCAGAAACACATGAAAGGCACTGGCGATTGCCACCATACACACCACAGCACTGAGCCAGAGCCGCCACCCCATTCGCATCACTGTCCTGCCTCCCCCATTGCGGCCCTACCGTTTATCCCTTGATTGTTTCAATTACGTATCTGACTGTCACAGTGTAATTGTAATTCAGTGGCAACAGGCGTTTAGTAGACGTCAGGACCATGGATAAAGGTGATATAACAATGAAAATGCACATCATGCCCGTCCGCCGCAATCTGAAATTTCATGTGCCGGACAACGCCGTTCTCGACTGGCACGACAAGGGCCCGGGCATCTCCCAGTTCTTCAACACCCTCTCGCTGTTTTTCCCGGAGGGCGAGCGCTTCTTCATCAATAGCGTGCGCAAATACCGCGACCAGATCGACGATCCTGAATTGCAGGAAGCCGTCCGTAATTTTATCGGCCAGGAAGCCATGCACGGCCGTGAACATGAGGATTACAACCAGAAAATGGTGAAGGCCGGTCTGCCTGTGGACAAGCAGGAAGCCATTGTCACCCGGCTACTGGATCTGATTTCTCACCGCTTGCCCGATGCCATGCAGCTCTCCGCCACTGTCGCCCTGGAACATCTCACCGCGATCCTGGCAGATGTGTTACTGCGCGAACCCGAGTTGATTGATGGTTCTGACCCGCAATACCAGAAACTGTGGCACTGGCATGCGCTGGAAGAAACCGAACACAAGGCGGTGGCCTTTGATGTCTTCATCACGGTTTTCGGCCGGGGCTTCAAGTCCTGGTTACTACGCGCCAGCGGGCTGGTGATGGCTACGGTAATTTTCTTCTCGCTGTTTTACCCGTTCTATGTGATCAATATGTATAAAACGGGCAAGTTGTTCAGCCTGAAAGACTGGTGGATGTCATTCAAATTCCAGTGGCTCAAACCCGGCGGGTTACGGCGGGTGATTATTCCCTGGCTGGATTGGTTCAAACCCGGTTTCCACCCCTGGGACCACGATAACAGGGAGTTTCTGGCAGAGATGGACGGACTGATCGGTGATGTGGATGGCTACAGCAAGGACAGCGCCGCGTAAAAGCACTTGCATAAGCTCTCCAGATACTCCCATAAAAAGCCCCGCTCATGGCGGGGCTTTTTTTATGGTTCTTCGCAGAGTTGTCGTTATTGCAGCATCTCTTTTTAGGGATTGTCAGGGCTATCATTCAGGCAATAACCGGGTAATGCATTTTGCGCAGAGAACATGGCGGCCAAGGTTTTCAGGTTTTGAATGCAAGCGTGCATCGTCGGGCATCCGGCGTCCAGCGGTTACATATGAATGCCGCACTCGGTTTTCTTGTTGCCTTTCCAGCGCCCTTCACGGCCTTCGCCCTTGAAGGTGCAGTGGCTGCAGCCGATGGAATCAAACCCTTGCGCCACCAGAGGGTGGAACGGTAGGTCGTGCTCCTTGATGTAAGCGTCACGCTCTTCCTTGGTGACATCAATCATCGGGTTGAACTTGATCATGCCCCGGCGCTCTTCAAACACTTCCAGGCCGGCACGGTGTTCGGTCTGCCACCCCATCAGGCTGGAAATCCACAGATCATAGTTTTCCTTGGCTTCTTCCAGCGGGTTGACCTTGTTCACCTGGCAGCACAGATCCGGGTCGGTTTCCCACATGCGGTTTTCCTGGGAGACCTGATGGTGATCCGGGTCCGGTGTCACATCGACTACCTGCAGACCGAATTTCTCGACCAGATAATCCCGGTACTTCAAGGTATCCGCAAAGTGGTAGCCGGTATCGATAAAATGCACCGGCTGCTCAGGACGGATGGTCGAAATAATGTGCAGAAAGTACGCAGAGGTGGCCGCAAAGGACGAGGTCACCATGATGCGATCCGGCGGAAAATCCTCGTAGACACGACGAATGCGCTCCGCAAAGCTCAGCGGGCGATAAACACGGTTCAGCTCCTCCAGCGCCTCCTTGGAGAGGCCGGCGGTATTGTCACCAAAACGTGTAATCAGCTGTGCACTACCCATGATCTACAGCACCTCAAACGGGAATGTCGAGGTGCCATGATAGGAATTCGCGGAAGAATATAAAGGAATATATGGTGATACTTTTATAACAAAACGGGATATGGGCGACATGGGCCGGCCCCAGGCCGCCACCGTCGCCCCACCCCGTGGCAAGCCATCAGAACGAGTAATTAAGACCCAACCCGATCAGCTCCTGCTTGCCGAAATCGTTGTCGACCAGGCGCAGATACTCGACATTCAGCGTGGAGTGCTGGCCCACGCCCAGATCGATGCCGCCCCCGTAAGAACTGCCATCGTCCCGTTGGGTGGTCCCATTGATATCATTTTCCACATAACCATACCCACCGATCAGGTACGGCTGCACCGGCCCTTCCAGAGGCGGGGTCAACCGCGCATAGGCGCCGTAGAAAAAGTCGTTTTCCACATCGATATTGCGATAGGAATCATCACTCAGGCCGGCCCCCAGACGCAGTTCCGCGCTGACCAGTTCGTGCAGTACCATGCCGCCACGCACCGTCAGCGCGCTGAGTTGCGCATCGCTGACCGCACCGCGATCAATTTTCATCAGGTTGACCTGGGCCCCAGCATACATTTCAGCCTGCACCGCCACGGCGCCTGCCAGCAATCCGACTGACACTGCACCACGCGCGATGTTGCGGGCAGACAAAGGGAATGAACTCAGCATCCTGCTCTCCTCGTTATGATTGTTATAGACCGCTAGTCTCAGATTCGTAGCGCTCCTGCCCCTTATTGAAACGATTAACCGCCTGAATTGAAAGCACTGTCTGAACTCAACAGCGCGCTGGATCCACACCGCATACGCGAACTGCTTCACTGTGAATCACGATTTAACATTTCAGGCCGAACTTACACGCTGACGGCGGTCGGAGTTTCCAGTGCCGCCGTAATTTGGCTTCGGCCATTTTCCGGTAACACCGTAATCCCCGGCAGTTTCGGGGCGATTGACAAGGAGATGAAGCATGAGCAAACGGATGATGGCGCTCGGCGCCCTGATGATTTCCGCCACCTTCACTGGCACGGTAGCCGCACAGCAACCCGGTGCACCCGCGTCACAAACCCCGCAGGCCCAGCAGCAGCAACAGATGCAGCAACAGCAAATGCAGCAGCTGCCCAAGGCATCTGAGTTCAGTGACAAACAGCTAGATGCGTTTGCCGATGCGCAGAAGGACATGTCCGGCATCCAGCAGAAATATGCCAAGGAACTGCAGGCCAAAAAAGACAAGCCTGAAGAAGCCATGAAAGTGCAGAAGGAAGCACAGGAAAAAATGGTGGAAGCCGTGAAGGACAGTGGCCTGGAATTGCGCACCTATAACCAGATTGCCCAACTGGCCCAATACGATGCGGACTTCCGCACGCGCATTCAGGAAAAAATGTAACCCTGAGCGCAACAAAACGCACAACGCCGGCATTTGCCGGCGTTGTTGTTTCTATAAGGTACTAATGCCTCAGGCGGACCTCAGAAGTTGGTTACCACACCCAGCCAGTAACGTCGGCCATCTTCCACATAGCCGTATTCTTCATAGAAGATTTCCTTGTCGGCCAGGTTATAAATGCCTGTGTTGAGTTTGGTCTGCGGTGTCAGCTGGAAACCAACCCCCGCATCCACCAGCGTATTCGACGGCGCAATAATAGCGCTGCTGGACGGCCCCGTGGTCGGCTGGCTTTCCTCGCCGCGATAGCGCACGGTCGCCCAGGGCGACACGGTATCTGTCGCTTGCCAGTCCACGTTCAGGCTGGCCAGATGTTCCGGCAGCTGAGTCAACGGCTCGCCTTTGTATTCCCCGGATTTCTGTTCGGAATCGGTATAGGTATAGCTCAGGTTGATGGACACCACCCGCGCCAACGTGGTGGACAGCGCCGCTTCCACCCCCTGGGTTTCCGCTTCATCCACATTCACCCGGTAGGTAGGATCGGAACCAAACTGGTTCGGACCGTCCGGGCAGATGCTGATGGGGCAGGTAATACGGGTAATCTTGTCCTTGAAGTCGTTATGGAACACGGTCACGTTAGCCATCAGCGCCCGGCCAGCGTTGAAGTACAGGCCCAACTCCTGGTTAATCGAGGTTTCCGGTTCCAGGTCCGGGTTACCATAGATGTTCCCGCCACGGCTTACCTGCCCCCAATCCGGGGTCAGTTCACGCAGCGACGGAGAGCGGAAACCGCTGGAAACACCCCCCTTCACAGTCCATCGCGGGCTGAATCCCCACACACCATACAGGCGCGGACTAACATGGGTGCCGAAATTCTCATCATCATCCATGCGGGCCCCCGCAGTGACCGAGAAAGTATCAGTCAGCATCCACTCATCTTCCGCAAACAGGGCGTACTTGGATGACTCAATGTTAGTGCGATCGGAGATCCGGTTGGAGGTTTTGTCGTCCAGCTTCTCTTCCGTGAAATCGGCGCCTACCGTCACCATATGATTACCCATGGGCATCACCAGCGCCGTCTTGGCATTGGTATTGGTGATGGTCATTTCGCGGCTTTCGTTTTCCGCCTTTTCACGCTGCACATAGGTATCGGAGGTACCGATAGCCCAGCGGCCAGTGTGGGTCAGCGCGAAAGATTCACGGTTATGGTCACTAAAGCTGTCGGTACAGCCACCGCGACAACCGGTGGACGCAGCGCTACGCCCCATCAGCCCCTGGCGGCTGTCCTGGGTACGGGTCGCCTCCACGGAGAAATCATGATTATCCGTGGGCGTCAGGCTTAATTTCGCAGTCAGGTTGCGCAGGTCTTTCTGTTCGTAGCCATCCACAAACAGGTCTTCCTGGCGATTATAAAAACCGCCATAGACTTGCAGGCCGAGCAGGTCTTCTTTCAAGGGGCCGCTCAGGCTGAAGTTGCCCTGCTGGCTATCGCCGGAGCGCGAATCATCCTGGATGATGGCGTCCAGCTGTACAGAACCGCCCCACTCTTTCTCAACCTTGCGGGTAATAATGTTGACCACCCCGCCCATGGCATCAGAGCCATACAGGGTGGACATGGGACCACGCACCACTTCGATACGCTCAATGCTCTGCAGCGGCGGCAGCCAGCTCTGCTCGAACCCGGCGCTGCCGTTGGGACGGCTTTCCCGGGTGGACACCGGCTTGCCGTCGACCATGATCAGGGTGTACGAGGACGGCATGCCGCGAATCACGATATCGTTACCGCGATCACCGGAACCACCACCGGTGACAATCACGCCCGGGACATCACGCAAGGCGTCCGTGGTGTCCTGGTAGAAGCGCTCTTCGATCTGCTCCCGGTTAATCACACTGATCGACGCCGGCGCATCTTCCACCTGCTGAACATAACCACCCGCCGTGACTGACACTTGCCCCAGCTCGTGCACCTCATCGTCTGCCCAACCGGCGCCACTGGCAGCCGCCAGTGCCAACGCCAAAGTCCCCAAACGCATTCCCATGGTCTTTACTCCTCAAAGGTAAGCAACAACATCAAACCGGAGTGCAAACCGCCCCCTTTCACCGCGCGGCCCGGCAGGCCAGCGGCGAAGAATCGATGCAGATCCCCCGGAAAACAGGCCATACAAGGCCCGGGAAGCAGTAATGAATCCACTTCACGAAACGGAATGATATTGATTCTTATTTGTAACGAAAGGAGATTTACAATTTATACAAGTGGCGGGGCGGGCAGGCGCAAATGCACACACAGGCCAGGGGTGCCGTTGTGTGCCCACAGTTCACCGCCCAGCCGCTCCACCGCACGCCGGGCAATGCTCAATCCCAGCCCGAAGCCGCTACGGTCAGCCCGAGCGGCGTCCAGACGGACAAAGGGGGCAAAGATTCGGTCGAGCTTGTCGTCCGGCACCCCCGGCCCCTGATCCACTACCTGCAGGTGCCAGGTTCCCTCTTCCCATTGCCCAAGCAATTGCACGGTCCCCTGCTCCGGGGAATGGCGAATGGCATTGCGGACCAGGTTCTCAAACACCTGGGCCAACACATTCAGGTTGCCGTACACCAACGCATCGTCCGGCAGCGCGCAGGGGAAACGACGCTTGTCCCAGCCGCTTTCAAACGCCGCATTTTCAACAATCATGTCCCACAGCGCCGTTAGCGACAGAGATTCCAGGCCGGAGGTGCCGGTGTCGGTGTCCTGCCACCCCAGCGCCAGGGTGTCATCGACCAGGGTGCGCATGTGGTGCAGCTCCTGCTCCACCCGCTGACGCAGTTCGGCCTCGCTCATGTCACTTTCCAGTGCCACCGACAAACGACTCAAGGGGGTGCGCAATTCATGGGACATGTCATTGAGCAGCTGGCGCTGGGTATCCAGCATCCCGGACACCTGTTCCGCCATATGATTGAAACTGCGGGCCAGCTCCCCGAACTCATCCCCGCGTGTTGCCAGCGGGCCGGGCACACGTGCCTGGGTATCATCCTTGAAGCCCAGCACTTGCGCCTGCAGGGCTTTCAAGGGCACACGAGCACGCCAGAACAACAGCCCACCCAGCAGGAACGCAGACAACGTGGGCATCCCCACCAGCAGCAGATTTTCGACCCATGGCCAGTAGGTGCCCGGGCGCAAACGGGGAGGCAACTGCATCAGCAAGCTGCCCTGTTCCGGCGCGACGGGAAACGGCACGCCCAGGTAGGGCATCTTTTTGCCGTAACGAAAACTCATGCGGCTATCCACGCCACGCTGAAAGCGCAACCCGGCCCGTTCCTGCTCGGTCAACGGAACACTGCTCAGCGACTGGTCTGTGGCACTGATAACAGCGATATCACCCGCTTCACGGCTCCTCATGTCCGCCAGCCACTGATCGACTCCTGCCTGGCCGCCGGTCAACCAGGCCTGCTCCGCCGCCGCCGCATAACCTTGCATAATGGCAATCGCCTGCTGGTTCAGCCGCTGGGCATCATCGCGCAGGACACCGGTAATGCGCGTGCCTGCCACCATGGTAGTCACCGCAACAACCACCAGAACCAGCGCCAGGCGCCAAAGAAGGGAATAGCGTTTCAACATCACAGAGCGTCGGTGATCAGGGTATAGCCCTGTCCCCAGACTGTTCGCACCGCGGACTCCGGAGCGCCGGCATCGCGCAGCTTGCGCCGCACATGACTGATGTGCAGATCCAGGCTACGGTCATGGCGACCGCAACCGCGGTGTAATACCGCCTGGTAGAGGAACGGCTTACTGAGCACCGTATCACGATGTTCCAGCAATACTTGCAGCAAACGGAATTCGGTATTGGTGAGGCCCAGATTCGTGTGCCGATAAAGCGCCACCAGGTCATGGTCACGCAGCACCAGCTTGCCCACGGATTCCAGCCCTTCGTCTTCCGGTCGGACACGTTCCAGCGCCACCCGGCGCAACACCGCATCCACCCGCACCGCCAATTCGGCCATGCTGAACGGCTTGGGGAGGTAATCATCCGCCCCGTTGATGAGGCCTTGAATGCGCGCCTGTTCATCGCCCAACGCAGACACCACAATCACCGGCACCGGGCTTTGCTGACGCAGGGCGTTAAGCAACTCGAGCCCATTGAGTCCCGGCAACAGGATATCCAGCAACACCAGGTCATAATCGCCGGAGGCCGCAGCCTCCAGGCCCGCAGGCCCATCCGAACACTGCGATACCAGGTAGTGACGCTCTGAAAAGTAGTCGTGCAGATGGCCGCTGAGTACCGAATCATCTTCGATAACCAGCAAGCGTGCGGGAATTTGAGCAATGGCATTCATTCACGAATGATAAGAATTATCATTTATCTAGGCCAGCTTTTTTTGAACAGAATTCAGGCAACCCGCCAGTCATTACATTCTTTACGAAGATAGCAGTATTTAAACATAACCATTCTCATTAACATCTCTCCCTCTGTTGTGAATGACCTGAGCTCCACCGTGAATAAAAAACGCAAAGCCTTCTGGCTGAAACAACTCCACCAGTGGCACTGGGTGACCTCTGCGATCTGCCTGATCAGCCTGGTGTTGTTCAGCCTGACCGGCATTACCCTCAACCACGCCAGCCAGATCAGCGCCGATCCGGTCATCCGCGAACATCAGGGTGAGCTACCCGCCGAGCTGTTATCCGAGCTTGCGGAGCAAAAGAGCGGCCAGCTGCCCACCGCCGTCCAGCAATGGCTGGCGCAGAAAATGGATTTGCAGCACACCCGCGGGGAACCGGAATGGGCCGCCGACGAAATCTACCTGCCCATGCCACGCCCCGGCGGGGATGCCTGGCTCGCCATTGATATGAATAACGGCACGGTACTCGCAGAAACCACGGACCGGGGCTGGATCGCCTTTTTCAATGACCTGCACAAAGGCCGTCACACCGGCACCGTGTGGATCTGGTTTATCGATATTTTTGCCGTGGCCAGCCTGCTTTTCGCGTTCACCGGCCTGGGCCTGATGATGCTTCACGCCAAACGGCGCCCGGCCACCTGGCCGGTCACCGTGGCCGGGCTGGTGCTGCCCTGGCTGTTGATCGTGTTTTTCATGCACTAAACACCGCCACGTAAGACAAGAAAGGACCTTCCCATGCGTTTGCGTTACCTCACTCTGCTCCCCCTGCTAACCAGCCAGGCCCTCGCGGATACCTTTTCGGTGGACGTGGAAGTCCCCCGCAAGCGCGTGGCCGAATACCACGCCCCCTATGTGGCCTTCTGGGTGGAAAACGCCGATCGCAGCACCCTGGAACCGCTGGGGCTGTGGTACGACGACCAGGAAAAATGGCTCAAGGATATCCGCCAGTGGTGGCGACGCACCGGTCGCAGCCAGTCCGCCCCCTATGACGGCCTCACCGGCGCCACCCGCTCACCGGGCACGCACACCGTGGATTTCAGCAAACTGGACGCCCTGCAATCGCTGCCTGCGGGTGAGTACACCCTGGTAGTGGAAGCCGCCCGGGAAGTGGGGGGCCGCGAAGTGGTGAAACTGCCCTTCCGGTGGCCAGCCGAAGAAACACCGCAGCAGCAACAGGTTAAAGGCACCGACGAACTGGGCACCGTGACCCTGACCGTCTCTCAATAACACCGACTACTCAAGGAGCACCACCATGATCCGAGTCCGTTTCCATCAAGCCGCGCTGGCCGCCCTGGTGCTGGCCACCACCCTGCCCGCCCAGGCCCACAAGCTGTGGCTACTGCCCAGCCACACCACGGTGTCCGAGCCTCAGTGGATTACCGTGGATGCCAGCATCTCCAATGAGATCTTCGGTTTCGAGCGGGCCTACCCCGTCGACGGTTTGCAAGTCACCGGCCCCGACGGCAAGCCCGCCACCGTGGACAACGCCACCAAAATGCACACCCGCAGCGTGTTTGACGTGCAGCTGGAACAGGAAGGCAGCTACCGGATCAGTGTGGCCCAGCCCGGCTATTTCGTATCCTATAAAGTGGATGGCGAACGCCAGCGCAGCCGGGGCAAAGACGCGGACAAGCTGCTGGCAGAGCTGCCCAAAGGCGCCACTGACGTCAAACTGCTGGAAGTGCTCAACCGCCTGGAAACCTATGCCACCCTGGGCGCGCCCAATAAAACCGGCCTGAAACCCACCGGCAAAGGCCTGGAGCTGGAACTGCTGACTCACCCCAATGACCTCTACGCTGGCGAAACCGCCCAGTGGAAACTGCTGCTGGACGGCGAACCGGCTGCCGGCATCAAGGTGGAACTGGTTCCCGGCGGCACCCGCTACCGTGACAGCCAGGAAGACTGGTCCGTCACCAGCGATGACAAGGGCATCGTCAACATTCAGTGGCCCGCCGCCGGCCGCTATTTCCTGGAAGCCGGCACCGGCGACAAGAACGTCAGCAACCCCAAAGCCGCTGAACGCTACCTGCAGTATCTGGGCACCGTTGAAGTCCTGCCCATGTAAGCCCGCTCAGACGTCGCCCGGCCCGGCAGGGCCGGGCGACACCTTCCCCGCCAGCCCTGTCATTCCGTACCATTAGCCCCTTCACCTCGCACGAATTCCCGCGCTGACGCCCCGTAAACCACCCGCCCTGCCCGCTTTCGTTCCTCCCGGGTAATTGGCGAAAAAACGTGCAATTCTCCCGTTACCTGCGTATACTCCGCGCCCTCGCCGACCCTCACTCGGCCCCTCCCCCTAATCCATAGGTACTACATGTCAGATTCCCGTTCCGGGTTCGCCTCTTTAGGCCTGCCCGAGGTTCTGCTCACTGCGATCGCCCGTCAGGGCTTCGAGCAGCCTTCGCCGATTCAGGCGCAAGCCATCCCGCTGTTGCTGGATGGACACGATCTTCTGGGCCAGGCACAAACCGGCACAGGTAAAACGGCTGCGTTTTCATTGCCCCTTTTGGCCCGTCTGGATCCGACCCTGCGTGAACCGCAGATGCTGATCCTGGCCCCTACCCGCGAGCTGGCTATCCAGGTCGCCACTGCGTGTGAAGAATTTGCCAAAGACATTAAAGGTCTGCAGGTTCTGCCCATTTACGGCGGCGGTGAATACCGCACCCAGCTGAAAGGCCTGCGCGGCGGCGCCCAGGTTATTGTCGGCACCCCCGGTCGCGTCATGGATCACATGGAACGCGGCTCCATGAAACTGAACAACCTGAAAGCCCTGGTGCTGGATGAAGCCGATGAAATGCTCCGCATGGGCTTCATCGACGATGTGAAATGGGTACTCGAACGTACTCCCGATGACTGCCAGCTGGCGCTATTCTCCGCCACCATGCCGCCGGTTATTCGCAAGGTTGCCGACCAGCACCTCAAGCAACCCAAACTGGTTCGCATCGACAATGGCGGCGCCACCACCGGAACCACCATTCGCCAGCGTTACTGGCCGGTGGCCGGGCTGAACAAGCTCGACGCCGTATGCCGGATTCTGGAAGCCGAAGAACACGATGCCGTGCTGGTTTTCGTGCGCACCAAGCAGGCCACCCTGGAACTGGCTGAGCAGCTGAACCGTCGCGGCCTGCGTGCCGAAGCCCTGAACGGCGATATTCCCCAACAGCAGCGGGAAAAAACCGTACAGCGCCTGAAAGACAAGCGTTTTGACCTGCTGATCGCCACCGACGTGGTCGCTCGCGGTCTGGACGTGCCGCGGATCACCCACGTGGTGAACTACGACATGCCCGGCGACCCGGAAGCCTACGTACACCGCATTGGCCGTACCGGCCGTGCCGGTCGCCAGGGTGACGCCATCCTGTTTGTGGCCCGTCGCGAACAACACGTGCTGCGTCAGATCGAGCGCATTACCCGTCAGAGCATCGAAAAGATGGCGCTGCCGTCCGTGGATGACCTGAATGCCAAGCGCATTGCCCGCTTCCAGGAACAGCTGGCCGGGTTCACCTCTGGAGCCAACGTTGATGAAGCCCGCGCGCTGGTCAACCAGCTGCGTGACGCCATGGGCATCAGCGACAACGACATGGCGGCCGCCCTGGCCACCATGATGTTCAAGCGTGAGCCGCTGATTCTGAAAGAACCGAAAATGGTGAAAGAGCCGCGCCGTCGCGAATCCGCCCATGCGGGCAGCCGCCGGGAAGGCAACCCTCGACACCGCAACGACAAGGGCCGCAGCGACAAGACCATGCGCCGCTACCGGATCAAGGTCGGCCACGACCACGGTGTGAAGCCGGGCAACATCGTTGGTGCTATTGCCAACGAAGCCAAACTGCCCAGCCGCCTGATCGGCCCGATCAAGATCCACCAGGACCACAGCACCGTGGAACTGCCGGAAGATCTGTCGCCGAAGCAGCTGCACGTGATCCGCACCGCGCGGGTCTGCCAGCAGGCCCTGGATCTGGAAATGGTGTAAGAAGAGACGCAGCACGCTTCACGCAACACGCTGCAACACGAAGGTCGTTAATTCGTGATTGAGAGGCCCAGCTGAGCGTTGAGTTCTCTACAAAAAAACCGCGCCCGAAGGGGTGCGGTTTTTTTGTGGCTTCCAGCTTCTAGCTTCTAGCTTTGATCGTCCTCCGGACGATGTCCTCGCTTCGCTCGGTTCGCACCCTAAACGGTGCTTGTATGTTTGAATGCTCTTCCTGCAACCATGCAGGACTTGCCGGGGTGGAGGGACCAAAGGAGCATCTGACCCAAGGGTACAGACGGTAGGAG
>NZ_NVWY01000029.1 GCF_002733835.1 Alcanivorax sp. | reverse complement strand
GACTTCTGCACACACGCGGGTCAGCGCGGCGGTCAGGGTGGTTTTACCATGGTCAACGTGACCGATGGTGCCTACGTTTACGTGCGGTTTATTACGTTCGAACTTTTCCTTAGCCACGGCTCTATACCTTTAACAAATTAACCGTAAATTTAAGATTTCTTGCCGCTGATGACTTCATCAGCGATATTCTTTGGTGCCTCAGCGTACTTCAGGAACTCCATGGAGTAGCTGGCACGGCCCTGAGACATGGAACGCAGATCAGTAGCGTAACCGAACATTTCAGACAAAGGCACCTCGGCACGAATAATCTTGCCGGCCATGGTGTCTTCCATGCCCTGAACGATACCACGGCGACGGTTCAAGTCACCCATCACGTCACCCATGTAGTCTTCCGGGGTTACCGCTTCTACCTTCATCATCGGCTCAAGCAGTACCGCACCGGCTTCCTTGGCTGCATTCTTCACAGCCAGGGCACCCGCCATACGGAAAGCGTTTTCGTTGGAATCCACCTCGTGGTAGGAACCATCGTACAGAGTCGCTTTCACGCCAAGAATCGGGTAGCCCGCCAGTACACCGGCTTGCAGCTGTTCATCGATACCCTTCTGTACCGCACCAAAGTATTCCTTGGGTACGGAACCACCGTGAATCTGTTCCTCGAACTGGAACTCTTCATCACGATCGATAGGCTCGAACTTGACCTTAACGTGACCGTACTGACCACGACCACCGGACTGCTTCACGAACTTACCGTCCACATCAGCAGGGCGGGTGAAGGTTTCACGGTATGCCACCTGCGGCGCACCGATATTCGCTTCCACCTTGAATTCACGCTTCATACGATCGACGAGAATATCCAGGTGCAGCTCGCCCATACCAGAGATAATAGTCTGGCCGGTTTCTTCGTCGGTCTTCACACGGAAAGACGGATCTTCCTGCGCGAGACGGCCCAGCGCCAGACCCATTTTTTCCTGGTCTGCCTTGGACTTGGGCTCCACAGCAACGGAGATTACCGGATCCGGGAATTCCATACGCTCCAGAACGATCGGGCTCTTCATGTCACACAGGGTGTCACCGGTAGTGACGTCCTTCATGCCAACACAGGCCGCGATATCGCCCGCCAGTACTTCCTTGATTTCTTCACGGCTGTTTGCGTGCATTTGCAGCAAACGCCCCACACGCTCTTTCTTCTCGCGTACGGAGTTCATCACGCTATCACCGGAATTCAGCACACCGGAGTAGACACGAATGAAGGTCAGAGACCCCACAAACGGGTCGGTAGCGATCTTGAAAGCCAGCGCGGAGAACGGCTCATCGTCGGAAGACTTACGCGCTTCGACGGTTTCGCCATCCGGCAGCACACCCTGGATAGCTTTTACCTCATCCGGGGCCGGCAGGAATTCGATAACTGCGTCGAGCAGCGCCTGAACGCCTTTGTTTTTGAACGCGGAACCACACAAGCCGAGAACGATTTCGTTGGCCAGAACCTGCTTACGCAGACCCGCCTTGATATCGTCATTGGAAAGGTCACCTTCTTCCAGGTACTTTTCCATCAGCTCTTCAGAGCCTTCTGCTGCCGCTTCCGTCATTTGCTCACGGAGCTCGTCACAACGCGCCTTGATGTCGTCCGGGATGTCCTTCTCTTCGTAGGTCATCCCCATGTCGTCTTCGTTCCAGTAGATAGCCTTCATCCGGATCAGGTCGACAACACCCTTGAAGTTATCTTCCGTACCGATGTTGTACTGAATCGGCACAACGGAAGCACCCAGACGCTTGCGAATCTGGTTACAAACGGAGTCAAAATCTGCGCCAGCGCGGTCCATCTTGTTGACGAACACAATACGCGGCACTTCATATTTATTGGCCTGGCGCCATACAGTCTCGGACTGCGGCTCAACGCCGGAAGAACCACAGAACACCACCACGGCACCATCGAGTACACGCAACGAACGCTCTACTTCAATAGTGAAGTCAACGTGCCCGGGGGTATCAATGATGTTGATACGGTGCTGATCGTACTGCTGGTCCATGCCCTGCCAGAAAGTGGTGGTCGCAGCGGAGGTAATGGTAATACCACGCTCCTGTTCCTGCTCCATCCAGTCCATGGTGGCAGCACCGTCGTGCACCTCACCAATTTTGTGAGACACACCGGTGTAGAAAAGAATACGCTCGGTAGTAGTGGTCTTGCCCGCATCTACGTGCGCACAGATACCGATGTTGCGATAGCGATTAAGAGGAGTCTTACGAGCCACGGTGCTAACCTCGATTCACTGGTTCAAATACAAAAACCGGCCTGTACACAGGCCGGTTTCACTCGCTTGTCTTCTGCCTTTAGAAGCGGAAGTGGGAGAAGGCCTTGTTGGCCTCGGCCATGCGATGCACGTCTTCACGCTTCTTCATCGCAGCACCCTTGCCTTCAGCGGCATCCATCACTTCGCCGGCCAGACGAGCAGGCATGCTCTTCTCGCCACGCTTACGGGCAGCATCTACCAACCAACGCATTGCCAAAGCAGTACGGCGGCTGGGACGAACCTCAACAGGAACCTGGTAAGTCGCACCACCAACACGGCGGCTCTTTACCTCGACGGCAGGACGGATATTGTCCAGCGCCTTCTCGAACATCTCCAGGGAATCAGCCCCTTTGCGTTCGGTGATAATATCCAGCGCACCGTAAACAATACGCTCGGATACAGACTTTTTACCACTGACCATTACATGGTTCATGAACTTGGCCAGAATCTGGCTTCCAAACTTCGGATCCGGCAGGATCTCCCGTTTGGCGACAACGCGACGTCTTGGCATCGGATGTGTTCCTCTAACATTCCCGCTTTGGGCGGGGAAAGCTTCAGGTGACTCCGGAACGGCATGCCGTCCGGACCTTACTCATCCCTCCGCAGCCACAGGGGCTACGGCATTCAGAAAAGGTTTCCAGGTATTACTTCGGACGCTTGGCGCCATACTTGGAGCGACGCTGTTTGCGGTCCTGCACGCCTGCCGTATCCAGGGTGCCACGTACGGTGTGGTAGCGAACACCGGGAAGGTCTTTTACACGACCGCCACGGATCAGAACTACGGAGTGCTCCTGCAGGTTATGCCCTTCACCACCAATGTAGGAAGAGACTTCATAACCGTTGGTCAGACGCACACGACACACTTTACGCAGCGCGGAGTTAGGCTTCTTCGGAGTAGTGGTATACACCCGAGTGCAAACGCCGCGACGCTGGGGGCAGCCCTGCAGGGCTACGGAGTCGCTCTTTTCTACCTTGCTTTTGCGCGGCTTGCGCACCAGCTGGTTTACAGTTGCCATGAAACTACTGCCTCACGCTTACAGTTCTGTGACAAAAGCCGTCAGTTTACGGCCCATGCCACCCAATTACCGCCCATGAAATCATGGGGGCAGCGATTGTAGGGAGCCTCCGGCATCCCGTCAAGGCGACGGAGAATCTCTACGGTTGCCCCCGAAGGGGCGAAATGGCACCAGCCACTTGTGCGGGTGCCATTATCGGGTCAAGAAAACGCCCGCACTACTCGTCGGAGGAGCTAAGCGCCTCGGACAGAGCCGCTTCCACCTCGTCCATGGTCGGCGCTTCCGGCCCGCGTGCGTCAGCACGCTGGCGGCGACGGTCCATGTGGTAGGCATAGCCGGTACCGGCCGGAATCAGACGACCCACAACCACGTTCTCTTTCAGGCCACGCAGGTCGTCTTCCTTGCCGGTTACCGCCGCTTCGGTGAGAACGCGGGTGGTTTCCTGGAAAGACGCTGCAGAGATGAAGGACTCGGTGGCCAGGGAAGCCTTGGTGATACCCAACAACAGACGCTGATATTGCGGCAGCATCTTGTCTTCGGCTTTCAGACGGTCGACCTCTTCCATGACGCGGGCATATTCTGCCTGCTCACCCTTGATGAAGTGAGACTCACCCACTTCCAGGATCTCTACTTTGCGCAGCATCTGGCGGATGATCGTTTCAATGTGCTTGTCATTGATCTTCACACCCTGCAGGCGGTAAACCTCCTGCACTTCGTTAACGATGTAACGGGCCAGCTCCGATTCACCTTTCAGGCGCAGGATATCGTGGGGGTTCAGCGGACCATCAGAGACCACTTCACCCTTCTCTACCCGCTCACCTTCAAACACGTTGAGCTGACGCCACTTGGGAATCAGTTCTTCGTAATTGTCATCACTGTTATCCGGTGTTATCACCAAGCGAACCTTGCCTTTGGTTTCTTTACCGAAGGACACGGTACCAGTCTTCTCGGCCAGGATGGCGGCTTCTTTCGGGTTACGGGCTTCGAACAGATCCGCAACGCGGGGCAAACCACCGGTGATGTCACGGGTCTTGGAGGATTCCTGGGGAATCCGCGCAATCACATCACCCACACCGATGCTGGCGCCATCCTTCAGGCCACACAGCGCACCGCCCGGCAGGAAGTACTGCGCCGGCATATCAGTGTTGGGCATCACAACGGCTTTGCCCTTGCTGTCCACTACCCGGATTACCGGACGCATGTCCTTACCGGCAGACGGGCGATTCTGGGAACCGAGCACTTCGATATTGGTCAGGCCGGTCAGCTCGTCGGTCTGGTGGTTTACAGTGATACCTTCTTCCATATCACCGAACTGAACCTTACCTTCCACTTCCGCGATAATCGGGTGCGTGTGTGGATCCCAGGTTGCAACAACCTGACCACCACCCACTTCGTCACCTTCATTCACGGTCACGGTGGCACCGTAGGGCAGCTTGTAACGTTCACGCTCACGGCCCAGCTCATCGGCAACGGCCAGATCAGCGGAACGTGACACGATCACCAGGCCATCCTTGTGCTGCACGTGCTTGGCATTGTGGAAACGCACCTTACCGCCGTGCTTGATCTGGATGCTGGACACCGCAGAGGCCCGGCTTGCCGCACCACCAATGTGGAAGGTACGCATGGTCAGCTGGGTACCCGGCTCACCAATGGACTGCGCCGCAATAACACCAACAGCCTCGCCCACATTCACCTGATGACCACGGGCTAGATCACGACCGTAACAGGTGGCACACACACCCCAGCGGGTGGCACAGGTAATCGGCGAGCGCACCAGCACTTCGTCCACACCCATGGTTTCCAGCTGCTCAACCCAGACTTCGTCCAGCAGGGTGCCGGCTTCCACCGCCACTTCGTCCAGATTCAGCGGGTTCATCACGTCACGGGCAACCACACGACCGAGAACACGTTCGCGCAGCGGCTCTACCACGTCACCACCTTCAATCAGCGGTGTCATCAGCAGGCCTTCTTCAGTGCCGCAATCGTTCTCGTTGATCACCAGATCCTGCGCCACATCCACCAGACGACGAGTCAGGTAACCGGAGTTCGCTGTTTTCAGTGCAGTATCCGCCAGACCTTTACGCGCCCCGTGAGTAGAGATGAAGTACTGGAGTACGTTCAGACCTTCACGGAAGTTACTGGTAATAGGCGTTTCGATAATGGAGCCATCCGGCTTGGCCATCAGACCACGCATACCGGCCAGCTGACGAATCTGGGCCGCAGAACCCCGCGCCCCGGAATCGGCCATCATGAAGATGGAGTTGAAGGAGCCCTGCTCTTCGTCCTTGCCTTCGCGGTTCTTCACCACTTCGACTTTCAGGTTCTCCATCATCGCCTTGGCGATCTGGTCATTGGTCCGCGCCCAGATATCCACGACCTTGTTGTAACGCTCACCGCGGGTTACCAGACCGGAAGCGAACTGCTCCTCGATCTCGCGCACTTCCTCTTCGGCAGCGTCGATCATGGTGTACTTGGCATCCGGGATCACCATGTCTTCCACACCAATGGAGGAACCGGACAGGGTGGCTTCACGGAAGCCCAGGTACATCAGCTGGTCAGCAAAGATGCAGGTCTCTTTGGTACCCAGGATACGGTAGCAGGTGTTCAGCAGCTTGCTAATGGCCTTCTTGGTCATGTTCTGGTTGACCATCTCGTAGCCCAGACCCGCCGGCACGATATCCCACAGTTTACAGCGACCCGGCGTGGTATCGACGATGAAGGTACGCTCTTCCACGTTACCTTGCTGGTCTTTCACCACTTCGTGGACACGCACTTTAACCCGGGCGTGCAGGTGCACCTGCTTGTTGGCCAGGGCACGCATCACTTCCTTGGTGTCGGCAAAGACCTGACCTTCGCCCTGGGCGTTCACACGCTCACGGCTGATGTAGTACAGGCCCAGCACCACGTCCTGGGTCGGTCCGATGATGGGCTCACCATTGGCCGGAGACAGGATGTTGTTGGTGGACATCATCAGCGCACGGGCTTCGAGCTGGGCTTCCAGGGTCAGCGGTACGTGCACCGCCATCTGGTCACCATCGAAGTCGGCGTTGAAGGCCGCACACACCAGCGGGTGCAACTCCTCCTATTAAATCTCTCCAAAACTCCTCTCAGCAACAACCTCATCACTTTACCTCAACTATTTCATCTTTTCTTAAATTGAATGAAGCTCTTTTTTATATCTTCCAAGACTTTCTTCATCTGTGTATTTTGATCCTTCTTTGTTGGAGGTTGTTAGTTGATGTTCGAGGCTTATGAAGGATGTGGTGTCGTTGTTTTTACAGAGGTATTTTTAACGGAAGTCGGAACTTTGGTACATAGAATGCTATTCAACCTTTCCAATCCCGCTTCCACCTAAACTTAGAGTTTCATCTTCTTTCTCTCCTCCTCTGCTTAAAGAATTAAGAATACCCTTTTAGTTAAATGGAGATGCGATTTCACTTTCTTTTTCACATGATGCTAGATAATTTAATACGGGTTGGTTTGATTAAGAGTATGGGGCATCGAATGAGGTTAAGGATGATGTGTTTTGATGGGTGGCGAAGGCTTTTACGATAATATTTTCAGTAGAATTAACTTCATAGGCAACCAACCCCGTGCTATTTGAATCAAATTCTTTTAA
>NZ_NVWY01000018.1 GCF_002733835.1 Alcanivorax sp. | reverse complement strand
CTGAACCTCCCTGATCACAATGTTTTCCTCGCAGAATCATTGTAACCAGTTCGGTTCAGGCTTTTTCATTTGTCCCTCAACTGTGGGACAGCAGTGGGCGTGCCCCCTCTTTTTTTATGCTTTCTGGACGGTTAGGAGAAAAGGTTTTGACACTCCAATATCTATTCATTCAGCGTCCTCGTGAAGGGGGTGCTAACGAATAACACAGGGATGACAGAGGTGAGTACTACCGCAACAACGCTGCCAGAATTCGGCTGATCAGCTCCCCCTGCCGGGAACAACCGGTTTTCTGGAAAACCTGTTTTATCTGCGAGCGCACAGTGGAGACGCTGCGGCCCAACTGTTCGCTTATTGTCTGTACGTCTTTCCCGCTGACCAATTGTTCACAAACCTGCGCTTCAGCAGGAGTCAGCTCGAAATAGGTCGCAATATGCTCCGCGCGGGGAAGGGGGCGGTTGTCTGTTTCGTAGGCGCTTACCAGGGCGCCACCGGCAAGCAGGTCGCTGCTTTCGATGGGGCGGATCACGAATATCAGTGGGCTGCGTCCTTCTCGTTTGAGAAACAGGGTCTCGCTGCAATAGGCTTCCTTGCCCATGCTGGAGCGAACCACCTGGGCGGAGGCTCGAAAGAAGGCGCTTTGGACATCGCTTTCTGCGAAGCGGAAGCGTTCGTCACGAATGCCTAGGCAGCGCTCGCGGGCGATCAGCTCACGGGCAGCCTTGTTGGAGTAGAGGATGGTGGCCATGCTGTCGAGGACAAAGGTGGCGTCGGGGAGAACGTCAATGATGGCGGCCAGTGAGGAGGCCGCCTGGTTACGGGTCTCCAGTTGCCGGTAAAGCTGTACGGTCTGGCGGATATGCGGAACCAGTCGATTCAGGGCATCCAGTTCCGCCTGCTGATAAGGGCCTTGTGCAACGGTACGCTGGATGGTGAGCACGAAGCTGTGGGTGCGGGTGGTATCAACCAGCAGCCAGGCGGAATCCAGCATGTCCTGTTCGTTTTCCCATTTGGAATAATCTTCGTCGGGCTGGAAGTCTGGCAGCAGGGGCAGGGCAGCCTGGAACAGACCCGGCGCCTGCTTGACCGCCTGGTTGGTGACCACGTCCTGGGCAATCATGTTGTTTTCCAGATACCAGGTGATGAATTCTTCGGACAGGCCGTGATACCAGAGGTGCTCCATGCGCAAGGGCTGCCGGTTGATGACCAGTAGCTGGGCGGCACAGCCCTTGATGGCGTTGGTCAGCTTTTCCAGAAAGGTATGAAATCCCTCCCGGTGAGTCAGAGAGCGGTAGAGGGCTTGAATCAGATCTGGCTCATTTTGTAGGACGAGTGCCATGGTTTTTCCTGTTCTTCATTGGGCGCACTTCATGTGTGAAGGTCGGTATGATATTGAGTCTTTTATGCGTTAGGGCGGTGGTTTCACCCCAGTGCCCTGACCAGCATGGCAATCAACTCGGTTTGTTTGCCAAAGCCGTTTTTGCCCAACAAACTCTTGATATGTTGGCGAGCGGTATGGATGGAAATGCCTTTTTTTTCGGCAATCTCGTTGGCGGATAGACCTTGCATCATGGCGCTGGCCACGGAGGCTTCCGCCGGCGTGCAATCAAATAATGCCTGCATTTTTTCAAGATCCGGCTGCTGGCTGGCATTAAAACTGAAGAGTTCGATCAGCACTCCGTTGTTGTCCGGGTTATCTGCGATCAAGGGGACCAGACTCAGTGCCAACCGTTCATCCGAATCGGGTATAAACAGGGTGACAGGCTCCAGCTTTCCTTGATGAGAATGAACAATGCAGGTGGAAATGGCATCGTTGATTTTTCTCGCCAGACGATTGTTCTTGCTCGTTAGTCGTTCCCCTTCTGAGAGAAACAGTTTATTGCTGCTCTCGAGAATACTGCGGGCCGCATGGTTGGCCTGTGCGACCCTGCCTAGCGCATTGCAGACGACCAGCGCCTTGTTCACATGATTGAGTGCCAGTGCCAGGTTTTCGTTGTCATTGCTGGATTGATACAGCTTTAAATGCAGGGTGACGGCATTCTCGATGTGTGGTGCCAGCAGATTCAGTTGCAGCAGCTCGCGGGCACTGTAGGGGCCATGCTGTTGCTGGCGGTTAGCCATGAAAATCACGCGACACTGTTCGGTCTGCGTCACCAGCATGCCTACACTGTCGATCATATTGATCTGTTCCGCCCAGGCACGACTTTCCGGGCCGAGCATATCGAGAATGCTGCCTTCAGAGTGTCCCTCAAGAAAGGAGGCGAATTGGCGTGGCGGCTGGTTGACAAAGCGGGTAATGGCTTCGTCCCTTTCCGGCAGGTCGCTGTTGATATACCACTGTTCAAACCCTTCCGGGTAACCGAAGGTCCAGCCGTAACAGAGTCGTTGCGGGTTGCTGGTGATGCCCATGATGCCGCCTTGTAGTGCCTGGAAGTGCGCCTGGAACGCCTCAAAGAATGCCCTGAAACCAGTATTGTCATGCAAGCAGCGATACAGCATGTTGACCAGTTGGTTGTATCTCTTAAGTTCTTGCTCGGTCAGTTGGGTGGACGTGGCGGGTGCGGCGTCATTGCGCGCATGGGTGGTGATCGTCGTGGTGGTCATGGCTGTCCCCTTGCGGCCCTTACTGGCTGCCAGGCGCTGGCGGATTCCCCCATGAATCCGGGCAGCGGACATTATGGTTGGCAGCCGTTATTCCCCCTCCCCCAAACAGGGGATAACAAATACATTACCGGTTCCGGTTGAAAGTGTGAAGTTGATCACTGTGTGTGGTGTGGCTAGTGGCAGTGGTGGGGGAGGGCGGGCTCATTGTGAGCTTGTCACAGGAACGTCGTCCGCATCGCGATAAAAGCAGTGACGAGTTGCAAGTTACGAGAAGCGGAAACCCTGCAAATAATGCACGTTTCAGGTTTTGACTTTCGAAACTCGCGACTCGTGGCTTGAGATCCTGACTATCGCTTCGTCTGCGGCATTCCTGCAGGGCATCCGGTTGCTGTCTTTGTGTAAAATCAGGTGGTCAGATGCCGAATCAGTTCATCGGTAAACTCGGTGGTGCTGGCGCGCCCGCCCAGATCCGGAGTGACGATTTCCCCCTGACCGACCACGTGTCGCACGGTGCGGCGCAGTCTTTTAGCCTTGTCGTGCTGTTCCATGTAATCGAGCATCATGGCCCCGGCGAGCATGATGGCAGTGGGGTTGGCGATGCCCTTGCCGGCGATGTCCGGGGCGCTGCCGTGGACGGCTTCGAACAGGCCGCCGTGCTCGCCGATGTTGGCGCCCGGTGCCACACCCAGCCCGCCGATGAGGCCGGCACACAGGTCGGAGAGAATATCGCCGAACAGGTTGGTGGTGACGATCACATCGAAACGATGAGGGTTCATGGCCAGCTGCATGGCCGTGGCGTCCACGATCATTTCCTCGTGTTCCAGATTCGGGTAGTCCTCGCGAACCTTGCGAGCCACATCCAGAAACAGCCCGGACGTGGACTTCATGATATTGGCCTTGTGTACCACGGTGACTTTCTTGCGCCCCTGTTTGGTGGCGGTTTCATAGGCGAAGCGCAGCAGGCGCTCGGATTCGGTGCGAGTGATGCGGCTGCGCAGCTCGGCAGTTTCGCCGTCGTCGCTGACGGTTTGCCCCAGCCCGGAATAGATGCCCTCGATATTTTCCCGGATGGTCATGATGTCCACATTGTCATAGCGGGACTTCACACCGGGAATGGACAGGGCCGGGCGCACGTTGGCGAACAGGTCGAAGGTCTTGCGCAAGGTCACGTTCACGGATGTGAAGCCGCCGCCCACCGGGGTGGTGATAGGGCCTTTCAGCGCCAGGCGGTTGCGTTTGAGCACGGCGAGGGTGTCTTCCGGCACCAGCTCCAGTCCCTGATCCAGTGCGGTCTGCCCTGCGATGGCATACTCAAATTTCAGACCGCAATCCAGTGCGTCCAGTACCCGTACCGTGGCATCCACGATATCCGGCCCGATTCCGTCACCGGGGATAACGGTTACGGTATTCTCGTTCATACTGCCTCCTGATTGCGGTTAATAAGAGTTGGGCGGGGTGTGCCCGGGGTTCAGATGCTGGGTCCAGTAAAGAATAGGCCCCCCATTCTGCCACGTCACGGTCGGCAAAATGAATGCCGACAAAAGTCGCAGGCTACAATGACAGAGTGTTTTTGGCGCAGAAGGTTCGCAGAGAAAGCCCGGGCAGAAGTGGAATCAGGGTCATTGTTCATCCTCGAGTAGCTGGGCCCCGGTGCCCTGCTCGGAGAGTGAGTCATAGGGATTGCGCAGCCGGCAGGCCTTGATCGACAAGCACCCACAACCGATACAGTCGCTCAGTTGATCACGTAACTGGGTCAGGGCGTGAATGCGCGCATCCAGTTGCTCCTGCCAGCGTGCGGAGAGTCGTTTCCAGTCACGGGCGGTGGGCGTGCGGCCGTCGGGCAGGCTGGCCATGGCGTCGGCGATTTCGGCCAGGGGAATGCCAATACGCTGGGCGACCTTGATCACGGCGACACGGCGCAGTACATCTCGGTGGTAGCGGCGCTGGTTGCCACTGCTGCGCCAGCTCTGGATCAACCCCTTGGTTTCATAAAAGTGCAGGGCGGATACCGCAACCCCGCTCCGGTCTGCCACTTCCCCCACGGTCAGGGCTTTACCGATATCGTTTGCGTTGATGAGGGTCATAGCTGCTCCCTGTCTCTTTCAATATTGACCTCAATATTGATTGAGGTTTTACGCTGAGCCTTCATTGTCGTCAACTGTTCAGGAGGTAATATGGCCACGCGCGATCCGCTGACTCTGGCTCTGGTGTACGGCAGTACCCGTGAAGGGCGTTTGTGTGACACTCTGGTCAATTGGGCTGCAGAGCAGATTCGGGATCTGCCCGATTTTGCGCTGCAGGTGATTGATCCCCGTGATTTTGCTGTGCCGGCGGATTTTCCGAATGCAGCATCCGCCAGTGTGCGGCAGTTGCATCACAGGCTGACAAAGACCGATGCCTTTTTAGTGGTTACGCCGGAGTACAACCACAGTTTTCCAGCCATCCTCAAGCAGGTCATTGATATCTCCAGTGCGGCCTGGAAAGCAAAGCCGGTGGCGTTTATCAGTTATGGCGGGGTGTCCGGTGGGTTGCGAGCGGTAGAGCAGTTACGGCTGGTCTATGCCGAGTTGCATGCAGTGACAGTGCGCAATGTGGTGAGCATCATCAATGCCGGTGACGAATTTGATGCCCATGGGCGCTGGCAATCGGAGGAGCAGAAGGCCCGCGCAGAGAAGCGTCTGGCGCAGCAAATGGCGGTACTTGGGTGGTGGGCGAAGAGCCTGAAAGCGGGGCGCCGACTCCCGGAGTTTGCGGCGGTTTCGTGAGCGTGCTGGTCGTCCTGCATATCCGCGCCCATAGGTGGTACCGGGTGTGCATAATGGTTAGCCGGTATAAGGTATGCTTGCCATCGGCGCGATGCAGTGAGAGTGGGAAGGCGTCCTTTGAAGGAGAGACAATGTGGATGCAGTAATTTCGGTCAACAATCTTAACAAGGTTTATGAATCCGGATTTCAGGCGCTTAAAGAGGTCAATCTGGAGATTCAGCCCGGGGAGATCTTTGCCCTGCTGGGCCCCAACGGCGCCGGCAAAACGACCCTGATCAGTATTATTTGCGGGATCGTCAATCCATCATCCGGCAAGGTCCTCGCCGATGGCCATGACATCATTACCGATTTTCGTGCCGCACGAAGCGCCATCGGTCTGGTGCCCCAGGAAATTTCCACCGACGCATTTGAAACCGTCTGGGCAACAGTGAGTTTCAGCCGCGGGCTGTTTGGCAAGCCGCGTAATGATGGCCACATTGAGAAAGTGCTCAAGGCGCTGTCGCTGTGGGACAAGAAAGACAGCAAGATCATGATGCTGTCCGGTGGCATGAAGCGACGGGTGATGATTGCCAAGGCGCTTTCCCATGAGCCCAAGATCCTGTTTCTGGACGAGCCTACGGCGGGCGTGGATGTAGAGCTGCGCCGGGAAATGTGGGAAATGGTCCGCCAGCTGCGCGAGCAGGGCGTCACCATTATTCTGACGACCCACTATATTGAAGAGGCCGAGGAAATGGCTGACCGCGTGGGTATTATCCGTCAGGGCGAAATTATCCTGGTGGATGAAAAGTCCCGGCTGATGGAAAAGTTGGGGCGCAAGCAATTGACAGTACACCTGGCTGAACCGCTTGATGCGATTCCCGCCGCCATGGCGGACGAGGCGCTGGCGCTGGCCGATGAGGGCTACTCGATGGTTTATACCTACGATGCCAACCAGGAAAACACGGGCATTGCTGAATTGCTGCGTCACCTGAGCGAGCAGGGTATTGAATTCAAGGACCTGCATTCACGGCAAAGTTCGCTGGAAGATATTTTCGTGGATCTGGTGCATGGCACGCCACAAGCCTCACGTGGTACGCAACACGTAAAAACTGAAACCCCGGAAAGCCTCTGATGCCGTTTGGTGTTCTCGTTTGGCTGCTCCCGGAAGGATTAATCAATGAAAGTGAATATGCATTCCATTAGCGCTATCTACAAGTTCGAGATGGCGCGCACCTGGCGTACCCTGATGCAAAGCGTGGCCTCGCCGGTGATTTCCACCTCTCTTTACTTTGTGGTGTTCGGGTCGGCCATCGGCTCACGGATGGTCGAGATTGATGGCGTCAGTTACGGGGCGTTTATTATTCCCGGCCTGATCATGTTGTCCTTGATGACGCAAAGCATTTCCAATGCGTCTTTCGGGATATACATGCCTACCTTTTCCGGCACCATTTACGAGGTGTTATCGGCGCCGGTGTCCTATGTGGAGATCGTGATTGGTTATGTGGGGGCGGCAGCAACCAAGTCCACGATTCTAGGCGTGCTGATTCTGCTGACGGCACGATTGTTTGTGGACTATGACGTGCAGCACCCTTTCCTGATGATTGGCTTTCTGCTGCTGACGGCAATCACCTTCAGCCTGTTTGGCTTTATCATCGGGGTATGGGCGGACACGTTTGAGAAGCTACAGATCATTCCCTTGATGATCATTACCCCGCTGACTTTTCTGGGAGGCAGTTTCTACTCCATCGACATGCTGCCGCCGGTTTGGCAGACGGTGACCTTGTTCAACCCAGTGGTCTATTTGATCAGCGGGTTCCGCTACAGCTTCTTTGGTGTGGCCGATGTGCACATCGGGATCAGCCTGGGCATGACGTTGCTGTTTCTGACGCTGTGCATGGGGCTGGTGTGGTGGATCTTTAAAACCGGATATAAATTGAAAAGCTAGGAAGGTTCATCGCGAATCTCCGGTGCTTTACCAAATGCTCGATGCCAGATGCCTGACAGCGAGGGTATTCAGGTCTTGAATGCAGGCGTCCGTCGTCGGGCATCCGGCGTCAAGCGGTTGCCCGGGCTGCCTAATCAGGCGCTGACGCCTGCCTGTGCTCCGCGCAATTTGCTAACGTCCGCACGCGGCGGTGCACCGAACAAGCGGCTGTATTCCCGGCTAAAGTGGGAAGGGCTTTCATAACCCACACGATAGCTGGCGGTGGCCGCTTCCAGGCCTTCGGTGAGCATCAACCTGCGTGCTTCATGCAGGCGCAGCTTCTTCTGGAACTGCAACGGCGACATGCGTGTTACCTGTTTGAAACTGTGGAACAGGGTGGACTCACTCATGTTGGCTGAATCAGCCAGATCCTTTACCCGCAGTGGTTCCGAATAGCGATCCTTGAGGGTCGAGATGACCCGTGATATGCGGTTGGCCTGGGAATCCGTCGAGGCGAACTTGCGCATGCGCGGTCCCATCTCGCCAATCAGTGAGCGGTAGATGATTTCCCGGCGGGTCAGTGGGGCCAGCACCGCGATATCGTCGGGCGTGGTCATCAGGTTCAGTAGTCGGTGCAGCGCGTTCTGCATGGGGTCATCCATGTGTGACATGCACAGGCCACAGCCCACTTCCGGGCATTCTTCGCTTGGCTCATAACGGCCAACCTTGTCTCCCAGTTCCAGCACCAGGTCGGTGACTTCCTGCGGGTCCACATCAATTTTTACCGCCAGGTAGGGATGATCCGGTGAGGCATCAACAATCTGCCCGAGTACTGGCAAGTGTACCGAGCTGGCCAGATAGCTTGAGGGCCCGTAGACAATCTCGCGGTCTCCCAGCTGGATGGTCTTGGTTCCCTGAAGAATAAAAATCAGCGAGGGCTCGTAGACTGTTGATGCGCAGCTGCTTGTGTCATCCGCACGATACAGCGATACGCCGGGGATGTCGGAGGAAAGCATGCCGGGCTCTGGAATCTGTTCGCAAACAAGTCGCGCCAGCTGTTGCTGTAGCGCGATGCTGGATTGTCTGGCAGCAGTTAATGGTGTGGCGGTCATGGTGTCCTCCTTTTCCGCAGTATACGCATGAGCAGCGTGTGCTTCGGGCTATCAGAATGCTTTTTGCAGAATCAGGCAATGACTGCGCAGAAACCGGCAATCCGCCCCGAGTGTAATGTGGAATCGGACAAGCCCGGTGGGTAGCGCGAATCCGTGCCTGGCCGTGTGCCGGGTGGATACGCTGTGTTTCCTTTGGATTTCCGTTACCCCTTTAATAATAGTGTCTTATACGTCAGCAAAGCCATTGTTTGCCGCCTGTGAGGAAGAGGTTGGCCGGTGTTGCTTGCCTGAAACAGCAGTGCCAGCCCGCTGGGTCGGGGGATGACAGTATGCCGGGCCTGGGTTGCCCGAAGGGTGTTTTCAGAGAATCAGGCAATATTGAGGCAGTAACCCGATACCGTGATCTGCCCTTGCTTCACTACAGTTTCTCTCCACTCTGGAAGATCAGCTGTTGGCCACTGCCTGGAAAAATGTGTGTGCCGGGCAAGCAAAATAAAACAGCTTTTTCCATTGACCTAAAGTTAGCTTGAGGAAGTAGGGTTCTCTTCCATGGCGATTTGATCATGGTTTTTTCAGGGTGAATGTCTGATCGGCTGGTGAATTGATTTCGCCACGCTGTCGAATCGTTTCAGGGTTATTCGATTATCGGGTACGCATTACTGCGGTGATGCATCAAGGGTGATAGTGGGAGTCAGATTCATGGAAAGTGTAAATGGTGAAACGGCCAGTGGCGCGGGAATGTACCTGGGCCTGGCTTTTATTTTGTTGGCGATCGTTTTCCTGTCCGGGTGCGATGCCCGTAGCGAAGCCGGGCAGCAGATGCCCGCCCCGGATGTAGAAGTGGCTCAAGTGAATGCCGAGTCGGTGACCCTGTGGGAATCTTTCACCGGTCGTGTAGTGGCGCCGGAAACCGTGGCCTTGCGACCTCGGGTGAGCGGCTACATCGACAAGGTTGCTTTTGAAGAAGGGGCATTGGTGGAAGCGGGCGATTTGCTTTTCCAGATCGACCCACGTCCATACCTGGCGAGACAACAGGCGGCTAACGCACAACTGGCCCAGGCAAGAAGTGAGCTGGCACTGGCGAAAAGCCAGGCGGAGCGGGCGCAGTCGTTAATGGATAGCCGTGCCATATCCCGTGAAGAGTATGACCAGCGCAATGCGGCGCTGATGGGTGCCCGTGCTTTGGTCAATGTGGCCAAAGCCGCGCTGGAGACTGCAGAACTGGATCTGCAATACACCAAGGTGAGAGCGCCAGTGAGCGGGCGGGCGGGGCGCGCCATGGTCACTCAGGGAAACCTGGCCAGTGCCGATCAGACATTGCTGACCACGTTGGTGTCGGTGGATCCGATGCACGTGTACTTCGATGCGGACGAGCAGGCCGCCATGGAAAGTCAGCAGGCTCGTGTAGTGGGAAAGCCGACCACGGTGCGGATCGGATTGGCCGGGGAGGAGGGGTTTCCGCATCAGGGCACACTGGATTTTATCGACAACCGGTTAAACGCCAACACCGGAACCCTGCAATACCGGGCGGAACTGGCGAACCCGGATGGCATTTTTAAACCGGGCCAGTTTGCCCGCGTGCAGTTACCCATGGTGCGAATGGATAACGCCATGCTGGTCAACCGCAAAGCCGTGCTTACCGATCAGGACCGCCGCTTTGTGTATGTGGTCGGCGAAGACAATATGGCGGCGCGGCGTCAGGTGACGCCGGGCCGGGCGGTGGACGACCAGCTGGTAATTCTGGATGGCCTGAAACAGGGCGACAGAGTCATCGTCAACGGTGTGCAGAAGGTGTTCTTTGACGGCATGCCCGTGGCGCCTCATCAGGTTGCCATGAATGAACCATCAGCTGAACCCGCGGTGGCGTCTGCCCAGCCGTGATCCGGAGCGCCTCTGCGTTACAAGGTGCGCAGAGGTTCTCCAGCAAAACCGGATAACCGTGATTGCTCGCTAGCGAGAAAGGCGGTCCGGCGACTTCAAAGGGAACGACATGTCACGGTGGGTCATGGATCCGCCGCGCAGGAGTATTGCCATGAATTTTTCACGATTCTTTGTCGACAGGCCGATTTTTGCGGCGGTGTTGTCGATCATTATTTTTGCGGTGGGGCTGATTTCCATACCCAACCTGCCGGTGAGTGAATACCCGGAAGTGGTGCCGCCGTCGGTGGTGGTGCGCACGGTGTACCCGGGGGCCAACCCGAAGGTGATTGCGGAAACCGTGGCGACGCCACTGGAGGAGGCGATTAACGGCGTTGAAGGGATGATGTACCTGAAATCCGTGGCGGGCTCCGACGGGGTGTTGCAGATGACGGTGACGTTCCGGCCGGACATCGACGCCGATGATGCCACCGTGCGGGTGCAGAACCGGGTCAGTCAGGCCCTGGCCCGGTTGCCGGAAGATGTGCGCCGCCAGGGGGTGACCACGCAGAAACAGTCTCCGACATTCCTGATGGTGGTTCACCTGACGTCCCCGGATGGACGTTACGACACCCTGTACCTGCGCAATTACGCCCGCCTCCATGTGCGCGACGTGCTGGCGCGGATCCGTGGGGTCGGCGATGCACAAATCTTTGGCGGCGGTGACTACGCCATGCGTGCCTGGCTGGACCCGGAAAAAATTGCTGCCAGGGGGCTGACCGCCAGTGATGTGGTGGGCGCCATGCGCGAACAGAATGTGCAGGTATCCGCCGGCCAACTGGGCGCCGAGCCTATGCCGGGCAGTGACTTTCTGACCCTGATTAACGCCCAGGGGCGACTGCGTACGGTGGAGGAATTTGGTGATGTGGTCCTCAAGAGCGGCGCCCAGGGCGAGATTGTTCGTCTGTCCGATGTGGCGAGGCTGGAGCTCGGCGCGGGGGATTACACCTTGCGTTCCCAGCTGGACAGCAAGGACGCGGTAGCGATTGGTATTTTTCAGGCGCCGGGGGCCAATGCGCTGGAAATTCGCGACCAGGTGATCACCGCCATGGACGAAATTTCCACCCGTTTTCCGCAAGGCGTGAAGTATGAAGCGGTGTACGACACCACGGTATTCGTCAGTGATTCCATCAAGTCGGTGATCAAGACCTTGATTGAAGCCGTGCTGCTGGTGGTGCTGGTGGTCACCCTGTTCCTGCAGACCTGGCGTGCGTCGATAATTCCGCTTCTGGCTGTGCCGATTTCGGTTGTCGGTACGTTTGCGGCGCTTTATCTGCTTGGCTATTCCATCAACACGTTGACCCTTTTCGGGTTGGTTCTGGCCATCGGTATTGTCGTGGATGACGCCATCGTGGTGGTGGAAAACGTGGAGCGGAATATTGAGGAGGGGCTAACACCACTGGCCGCCGCACATCAGGCAATGAAAGAAGTGTCTGGTCCGATTGTGGCGATTGGCCTGGTGTTGTGTGCGGTGTTTATTCCCATGGCGTTTCTGTCCGGCGTTACCGGCCAGTTCTATCGACAGTTCGCGGTCACCATTGCCATTTCCACAGTGATTTCCACTATCAACTCGTTGACGTTGTCGCCGGCGCTGGCGGCCATGTTGCTCAAGCCCCACGACGCGCCGAAGGATCGCCTGACACGCATCATCGATACGCTGTTTGGCTGGATTTTCCGTCCGTTCAATCGTTTCTTTAATGCCAGCTCGGACAAGTACCATGGCGGTGTGTCCCGATCGCTGCATCATCGTGGGGTGGTGTTTGTGATCTATGCGCTGTTGCTGGCCGGTACCGGATTGATGTTCAAAGTGGTGCCGCCGGGCTTTATTCCGGTACAGGATAAGATGTACCTGATTGCCGGGGTGAAATTGCCGGAAGGGGCGTCGCTGGAGCGCACCGATGCGTTACTGCAGAAAGTAACGGACATTGCCATGAGTACCGAAGGCGTGGCTCACTCGGTGGCGTTCCCGGGCCTGAATGCCTTGCAGTTCACCAACACCTCCAATACCGGGGTGGCGTTTTTCCCGCTGGAACCGTTTGATCAACGCAGCCGTTCGGCGGCCGAGATCAATGCCGAGATCAACCAGAAGATCGCAGGCCTGCAGGAAGGCATTACCTTTTCCTTTATGCCTCCGCCGATTCTCGGCCTGGGTAACGGCTCGGGGTATCAGCTGTTTATCGAAGACCGGGGCAACCTGGGCTATGGGGAATTGCAGAACGCGGTGAATGCGTTCCAGGGCGCCATTGCGCAAACCCCGGGGATGGGTTTTCCCATCAGCAGTTACCAGGCCAACGTACCGCAGCTGAATGCGGAGGTGGATCGTCTCAAGGCGAAAGCCCAGGGCGTGCCGTTGACCGAACTGTTCGATACCTTGCAGACCTATCTGGGCTCGGCCTACGTGAATGACTTCAACCGTTTTGGGCGCACCTGGCAGGTGATTGCCCAGGCGGATGCGCCTTTCCGGGAAGACATTGATGACATTGGCCGGCTGCGTACCCGCAATATTCACGGCGATATGGTGCCGATCAGTTCCATGGTCACGATCAGTGAAGATTTCGGTCCCGACCCGGTGCTGCGCTACAACGGCTACCCGGCGGCAGACCTGGCCGGTGAAGCCGACCCTCAGGTGCTTTCCTCTGCCCAGGCCATGGCGGTGCTCAACCAGATTGCTGACGAGGTGTTGCCCAACGGCATGACCTTCGAGTGGACCGACCTGAGTTACCAGCAGGCGACCCAGGGCAACGCGGCCTTGCTGGTCTTCCCCCTGTCGATCTTGCTGGTGTTCCTGGTGCTGGCCGCACTGTACGAAAGCTGGACCTTGCCATTGGCGGTGATCCTTATCGTGCCCATGTGCATGTTGTCGGCGCTGATGGGCGTGTGGTTCTTCGGCGGCGATAACAACATCTTTGTTCAGGTGGGGCTGGTGGTGTTGATCGCGCTGGCTTGCAAGAACGCCATCCTGATTGTGGAGTTCGCCCGCGAACTGGAAATGCAGGGCAAGGGTGTGGTTGAGGCAGCACTGGAAGCCTGCCGCCTGCGCTTGCGCCCGATCATCATGACATCCATTACCTTCACCGCTGCGGTATTGCCGCTGGTGCTGGGCAGTGGTGCCGGTGCGGAAGTGCGCCAGGCACTGGGTGTAGCGCTGTTCTTCGGCATGCTTGGCGTCACCCTGTTCGGGTTGTTCCTGACGCCGGTGTTCTATGTGGCGTTGCGCAAACTGGCGGGCAGCAAGCCCCCAGTCAGTCACCATGAAAGCACCCTGGACGGGGGCGCCCATGGGCAGATTCAAGGAGATAAGCATGCGTAATGCACTGGGCCTTATCGGTGGGGTGGCACTGTTGGCGGGGTGCGCCGTCGGGCCGGATTACCAGAAGCCGGCCACGCCGGAGCCGGAGACTTTCGCGGCACAACATTCCTCCACCACCACCCCGGGTGATTTTGCCCGGGCCGAGCAGGACTTCTGGCAGGGCTTTGATGATCCCTTGTTGGCGCAATTGATCGAGCAAACCCTGATAGCGAACCAGACGTTGCAGGCGGCGCTGGCCCGTTACGATCGTGCTGCAGCCTTGTTGTACGGGGCCAAGCGGGAGCAGTGGCCCAGCGTCACGGCCAGTGCCAGCGGTGCCGAGCAGCATCTGGCGGATGTGGAGCGCACCCCGGTTGGCGGCGGCCCGGAGCGGGTGGAACGGTACCAGGCCGGCATCGCCGCGCAGTGGGAGCTGGATATGTTCGGCCGTTTGCGCCGGGCCACCGAATCCCAGGCTGCCCAGTTGCAGGCAGTGGGTGCCGACCTTGGTGCCTTGCAGGTGGCATTGGCCGGGCAGGTGGCCAGCAGTTATTTCGAACTGCGGGGCTTGCAGCAACGCCTGCAAGTGGCCGAGCAGAATGTGGCGATTCAGACTGAGACGCTGGATATCGTCTCCGCCCGGGTCAACGCGGGTCGGGGTACGGAGTTTGATGCGGTACGGGCCCGTGCCCAGCTGGAACGTACCCGTGCCGCCTTGCCTTCCCTGGAGGCGGGTATTCGCGCAGCGATGCACCGTATTGCCGTGCTCACCGGGCAGCCGCCGGCCGCCCTGGTCGACACCCTGGCGGTGAATACCGGGTTGCCGGGCAGTTTGCCGGTGATCCCGGTAGACAGCCCCGGTGACGTATTGCGACGCCGGCCGGATGTGGCCGCCGCGGAACGCCGGTTGGCCGCCGCCACCGCGCGTATTGGTGTGGCGACAGCAGACTTGTTTCCCCGTTTTACCCTCGGCGGGTTGCTGGGATCGGTGGCTACAGACAGCGGCGACCTGTTCACTGGTCCGGCGGAGAGTCGGCGCGTGGCACTGGGCGTGGACTGGACCTTTCTCGACTATGGCAAGGTGAAGGCGCGCATCGAAGCGGAAGATGCCAGCAGCCGTGAGGCACTGGCCAACTACCAGCAAGCGGTGCTGGTGGCGCTGGAAGAAACGGAGACCCGACTGGTGCGCTATCAGCGTTCAAAGCAGCGGGCGGCGCAACTGGTGAGGGCTTCTGACGATGCCCAGCGAGCAGCGGAACTGGCCAGAACCCGGTATGAGCAGGGCTTTATTGGTTACTTCGAAGTGTTGGCGGCGGAACAGGAGTTGACCACCACCCGGGATGCCCAGGTGCGCAGCCAGACGGCGGTGACCCAGGCCATGGTGGATGTGTACCTGGCCCTGGCCGGTGCCCCGACGCCGGCAGCGGAGTCGAAGCCCTAGGCGCCGCCAGACAATGCGCAAACAAAAAGGCCCTGAGGGGCCTTTTTTGTGGTTCATCGGGCTTTACGTCAGGCATCCGGCGTTGATGCGTTTGGCAAAGTAGCGGGTGTTCGCGATAAACCTGTCAGACGGCGAGAAGCGTGTTATTCAGAGGTTCCCTAATCCACGAAGAACCGTTTTTGTTTCCACCCCTTCTGCCAATCGCCCCCACGATTGCTTACCATCAGGGCTGACTGTCAGCGGATAAAGACCATGATTGTTCGAGAGCGCCCCAATGCCATCGCCCTGTTATTTGCCCTGCGGGGATCAGTGGTGCCGGAAATCCTGCCACACATTCTCTTTGTTGCATTATTTTCTGTGGTGGTTGCCGCGCTCAGTCACTACCAACTGATTGACCTGACCAGCCTGACGATTATGCCGGTGACCCTGCTCGGCATCGTGTTGTCGATCCTGCTCGGTTTTCGCAATAACGCGGCCTATGACCGCTGGTGGGAAGCGCGCAAACAATGGGGCCAGATGGTCACTGAAATCCGCAGCCTGGCTCGAGCCAGCGGCACATTACTGGGCGAAAAGGCTCCGGCCCGGCGAGCATTGTTGATGCCGGTGCTGGCCCATGCGGTGGCGCTGAAGGGCCAGCTTCGCCGCGAAACCGTCAACGAGGAACTGCTGGCCTGGGTGTCAGCGGAACAGCGGGATGCAGCGCTGGCGAAAGCCAACCCGGCGGATGCGTTGCTGGCACAGGCCGGCGCCATACTGGGTGAGCAGTACCGGCAGGGGGCGCTGGACAGCATGGGGCTGAAGATCCTCGATGAACGTCTGGCGGCGTTGAGCGGTATCCAGGCCGCCAGTGAACGTATTGCGTCCACGCCCTTGCCGTTCGCTTATACCTTGCTGGTGCATCGCACCGCCTATGTGTATTGCTACCTGCTGCCCTTTGCGTTGATTGGTGGCATGGGCTGGGCAACCCCGATACTGGCGGCGGCGGTGGCCTATACCTTCTTCGGTATTGATCGCCTGTCCGAACACCTGGAAACCCCTTTCGGCCGGGCCCCCAATGACCTGCCCCTGGATGCGCTGTGTCGTATTCATGAGATTTCCGTGGCGGATGCCCTGGGCGAGGTTGCGCCTGCGCCCTTGCCGGTAAAGGACTTTCAGCTTCAGTAAGCGTTTTCGATCCGCCTCGCCCGCATCCCCTAGCCATCGACAGCAATCAGGATGATCAGTACGGCTTCAGTTATAACCATGGAAGCATGCAGCAAGCCCAGTCACGGGCGTTAAGCGAATGCGGTTACGGTTGTCGGGTGGTGCAGACGTTCTCCAGGGGCTGCGCCGCCTATGCGGCGGACCAGACAGCGGGCAGCTCCGCGTATGGCTGGGGCACGGCCTCCAGCGGCAGCCAGGCCCAGAACACCGCGCTGCAGTATTGCGCCCGTCAGGGTGGCCAGCGCTGCATGGTGCGTGCCTGGGGTTGTAACGGCTAAGTCGCCGGCTTCAGGCGTACAGGGCGGCAACCGCCTGGTGTCTTTTTTTGTGCTGGGCAAATCGCACCGCAGCCATGACCCCGTGTCCAAACAGAAGACCTGCGGCCAGTAGCAACCACAGCACATTGATGGCCGCCGGTTTTATGGTGTCGCGATGGCGGGTCAGGTCCAGGCTGAGTGTCGCCGGTGCGTCGCCGTTACCGGGCTGGTAAGCCGTGACCATGCCGCTGAGTGCAAACGGCTGTCCGGCGGGGGCGTCGATCATGGCCAGCAGTTTGTCCATGATGGCGCTTCGCTCATGACTTTCCGTCGCCTCCAGTGCGGCGGGCAATGGGCCCTGTACCAGGCGGATGGCTACACCTCCTTGCTGGCTGTTGTTGATGTCTTTTGCGATTTCCAGGCTGCGGCCAGCATCGAGCGCAATAACAAGCTGACTTATCTGCTGACGCAGAACCTTGATATGCGCTTCGCTGGTGATGGCGGTGACCGGGTCATCGGTGTCCGCGCGCTGCTGAACCGCCTCGCGTAGCGGGTGCCAGTTTTCCGGCTGGGGGTCCAGGGTATAGATGAGTCGTTCCAGCATCTGCCGGTGGATGCGCTGGCAACGGTAGTCGATATCCCCGTCAGTGCCGTTCTGTGCGCAGGCTGAATCCAGCGTCTCTATGATGCGGGGCAGGTTGGTGAGCATGACCGGCTTGCCATTACGGTAAGTATCCCAGCCTTGCATGGTGGCCATCAGTGTCAGGTAGTTGTCGCTTCGTGCCTGCAGCAAGTCCTTATCCTGCAAACGCTGGATGATGTCTGGTGCCTGGGTGTGGCTGGACCGGGGGGCGCTGCTACCCCAATAAAGTTGCCGGCAGTCGATGCTGGGCGAGTCGCTTCCTGTTTCCACGGCACAGCGGGCGTTGCCCTTGAGGTGGACCAGCGTGCCGGCGGCGGGCGGGTTGTCACGCACGGCCTTGGCATTGTCCAGCTCTCTTTGCGGTGCACCGCTGAGTGATTGGCTGGTAAGGAGGGTGTCGCGGGAGAGTTGGGTGACACTGCTGAGCGGAAACAGCAGGGCGATGGCGCCCACGATGGCCAGGGTCAGGTGGCGGCCCCAGTACACTAACGGAAAGCGCCGCACTTCCTCATCCAGCGACATGCGATGGCCGTAACGCACAACGCTGTAATCGTCTACGCGCACCGCCATTTCCTGATGCTGGCCGTCCTCGTACTGGATGAAAGGCCGCCAGTGTTCAGGGAGATCAAAGCCGATACTTTCGTTGAGCGTTACCGACACCTGTACGTTGTTATGCTCATCCACGGCGATCGGCGTGAGGCGAATCTGGCCGGACACCTGGTTGACTTTCAGTGGCTCGCCCAGGGGCGGGCGACGGAAAGTGGTGAACAGGGCCAGCAGGATGAACACGACACCGGCAGACAGGAAGAGCGCCAGAAACAGGCCGGTGTCGGAGTGGGCGGCAATGGCCAGGGAGATAAAAGTCAGGGTCCAGAGAAAAGCGGGTAGCAGGCCAATGCCACGGCCGCGCCGCGCCTGGATTTCGGCGTCGCTTTCATCCCGTTGTTCGCGAATGATCAAGGTGTCGCTGTTGGTATCCTGGCTGGCGTCCGGCTCCTCGACAATGGGGGATAACCCGCCGTAGTCGCCGCGCTCCCATTGTTGCTGGTTTTGCTCGCGGCGTTGATCGCGCTCTTCTCCACCGGCAAGGGTGAACGCATCATTGAGTGCAACGACAATGGCTTTTTTCTTGGCAAGCACGACCAGCGCTTCATTATGCTCGCGGAGAAAATACTCGGCGTCATAGGGCAACAGGACTTCCACGCCGTCGATGGTGTCGTGCCAGACAGTGTTGCCGTTGTTGGTGAGTCCGTGGCGCAGGTAGGGGCCGCTGAGAGAAAAAACCTCATGGCTGTCCAGGGCGCCGAGGGTTTTTTGTTCTGCCTGGGCGATAACCGCGTCAACAAGACGTAGCTCGGTGGGATCGAGCTTGCGCTGGGGTGAGTGTTGCTGGCGGAATGCAGCAAGGCTTTTCAGTGAGGATTTCTTGCGGCCCTGATAGACAATGGCGCTGTAAATCGTTGAGCCAAGCAGGAACAGAATCAATAGAATTTTCAGTATGGCAAGCGCTTCCATGGCAACCCCGTCCTGTTTGGAAAACCGGGGAGAATACGGATTGCGTGTGAGGCTGGCATCCGTTGCCGCTGGAAATTGGTCCGGCCTGTGAGCGAGTTCACAGGCCGGGAGAGGAATTAATCGATCACGGTGAAGGTCATGCCGGCTTTTTCCTGCAGCCGTTTCAGTAGCGGCTCACCGAGCAGGGACGCGGTGGTCCAGAAGCCGCCGGGGGCATCTTCTACCACGTCCTGAGCCAGGCAGGCGGCGGCCTGGCCCAGCAGTTTGGCGGTGGACCCGTAGCCGGGGTCCGCATCACCGGTGACTTTCACTTTCAGGGTGTCCTGGTTGTCGGTGTGGCCGACAAAGCGGATGTCGTAGAAACCGGCTTTTTGTGCCTCGGGGCTGGGGCCTTCACCAGGCTGTGGCACCACAAACTTGTTCAGTGCCCAGCGGGTAGGCTTGATGGCCGCAGCGGCAAAAAACAACCCGGTGCCGGCACCGATCCCCAGGGCTTTCATGCGGCCACCCATGCCATCGCCGGTGAGCATGGCCTCGTTATAGGTGAAGTGATCGGTGTAAGCCTGGCCGGTCAGGGCATTGGAGCGATGCACCACACGGCTGTTGATGGCGTCCATCACAAAGGGGCCGACCCAGGCGTTGAAGTCGTTATCGTAACTGGCCAGGCCGATGCTGCTCTGACGGCTTTTGAAGCCGTGGTCTGGTGGGCAAAGCAGGTAGGGGTTGGCCAGTTTTTTGCGCAATGCCGGGTCTTTTCCGGCTTCTTCCGCAATGTTCATCATGCTGGCGACGGTGCCACCGGAAACGCCACCCTTGGCCACTTTGACGCGCATGCGCACGGTGCTGGCCGGCGCGTTGAAGCGGGCCTGGGCTTGCTGCTGGAGAAAGTAGACGCCCATGTCCGAGGGAATGGAATCAAAGCCGCAGCAATGCACGATACGTGCGCCATTCTTCTTGGCGGTGGCTTCGTATTGCTCAAGCATGTCGGCAATCCACTGGGCTTCACCGGTGAGATCGCAGTAATCCGTGCCGCTGTTAACGCAGGCCTTGATCATGGGCTCGCCATACAGCGCATAAGGCCCCACGGTTGAAACCACCACGCGGGTCTGTGCGCACAGGGCGTCCAGGCTGTCGTCGTCGTTGGCATTGGCGGTGATCAGGGGCAGGGTGCTGGCGGCGTTGCCCAGTGAGGCTTTTACCTGCTCCAGTTTATCCAGTGAGCGCCCGGCTGCTGCCCACTTTAACTCGCCATTGGTCCCGTAGGTGTCAAAGAGGTACTGGCAGAGAATCTGGCCAACGAAACTGGTGGCCCCAAAGACCACCACATCAAATTGTGAATCGCTCATGGAGACTCCTTGAAGAATCAGCGAAATGGATCAGCGCAATGGAAGGTCTGACTGTGTTCGTATCCTAAGCCATTGGGGGGCGGATACGTAACCGGTGATACAAGACGTGTGCAGGGCAAAAAAGAACGCGCCCGCAAGAGCGGGCGCGGTAAAGGGAAAGCGCGTTCATGCGGCCTGTTGTGTCGGGGCGGATTCCTTGATGGCGTATTTGCGGATCAGGGCGGCTCGCCTGGCGGGATCGAAATTGATATTGGCAGCCTGGTAATCTGCCTTTTCCAGCAGGCGCTTATCCATCACCCGGAACCACAGCGGCGGGATGTAGCTGATCAGGAACATGCCGAAGTAACCGTTCGGGAGCGTGGGCAGGTCTTCGAAATGACGCAGGCTCTGGTAGCGCCGTGCCGGGTGGGCGTGGTGGTCGGAGTGACGTTGCAGGTGAAACGAAGCCCAGTTGGAAAACATGTGATTGCTGTTCCAGCTGTGATGGGGCTGAGTCCGTTCATAGCGGCCATTGCCATCCTTGTGACGCAGCAGCCCATAGTGTTCCACATAATTGGCGGAGGTCAGCTGCAGGTAGGACCAGAGAGTGACGGCAGCAATAAAGGGCACCATTTTCCAGCCAAACAGGGCAATGACACTACCCCAGATCAACAGGCTCAGCAGGCCGGGTTGAAGAATGTCATTGTGCACGGACCATACCGGTTTGCCGGCTTTTTGCAGGCGCGCCTTTTCCAGCTGCCAGGCACGTTTGAAGGTGCCAGGGATTTCGCGGGCGGCAAACTTCCAGATATTTTCCCCCAGCCGCGACGAGGCAGGGTCTTCCGGGGTGGCCACGTCGCGGTGGTGGCCCTTGTTATGCTCAATGGGGAAGTGGCCGTAGCCCAGGGGCGCCAGAACCAGCTTTGCCAGCCAGCGCTCAATACGGGTTTTCTTGTGGCCCAGCTCGTGGCCCAGATTGATCCCGGCGGCGCCGCAAATGGTGCCCGTCATCAGCACCATGGCGATGACGCCATGCAGGGGGAGAGTGTGAGTGCCCACAAACCACATGCCAAACAGGTAGGCGCCAAGCAGGATTGGCACCAGGGCATAGGTCATCCTGCGGTAGAAGTGATCCGCTTCCAGTTGCGGGACAACCTCCTCCGGTGGGTTGCTCTGGTCTTCACCGATCAGCATGTCCAGCACGGGAATGGTGAGGTAATAGAAGGCCAGCGGCAGCCACAGCAACAAGGCGTTGCCGGTGGTCATATACAGCAATGGGCCCAGGAATACGGTGCCCGGGACTAACAGGGATACCATCCACAGGTGACGCTTGCGATCCCGGTATTCGACCCCGGAGGGGCCGATAAATACGCCTGCCTTGTTCATAAGAGGCCTCGTTGTTGTTGTGTGCAAGTTCATGTCTTGCTGCCATATTGCGCCGCTGTGTCTGGCAGGAGCACCGCAGGAGGTGGCAATAAATCGTCATAAAGTGACAGATTAAACAGTGTGTTTCGGGGTAAGCTGGGTGGCATCCAGCGGGAGCGAGGGCGGTAGTGAAAAATGTGATGGTGGAGGAACACGGGGTATCCATGGTTGAACGGCTGCGTCCGGCCATTCATCCCACCTATAGCCGGTTGCTGTGTGCTCACCTCCATGGGCAGGGGTTTACCGATGCGGATATTTTTGCCGGCACCCGGCTGGAATGGCAGCAGCTGCTCAGCGAACACCGCTACCTCAGCCAGGAACAACTGACGCGGCTGATTCGCCGGGCCGTGGCGTTAACCGGCCAGCCCTGGATCGGGCTGCATATTGCCAATGCCACCTCGGTGTCAGCCCATGGTGCGCTCGGGTATGCTGTGGTTTCCGCCGCCGATCTGCGTGCCCTGCACCAGGTGATTGCGCGTTTCGCCTCGATTCGCCTGCAGCTGACGGATCTGGCGTTTGTCGAGGAAGGCGGCGAGGGTCGCCTCATCATCACCGAGAGGCAGCCATTGGGCGAGGCCCGTGAGTTTCTTTACGGTGCCTTGCTGGGCACCTATTTTCAGATGATTGATGCGGTGCTGCCGCAACGAGGCCGGGATATTCGTGTGTCACTGCCACTGCCAGACGCCCAGTGGTCGCCGGAATATGAGCGGCTACTGGGTTGTGCGGTGCAGTTTGGCACGACACAGTTCGAGATCGTGATTGCCAGCCACCAGTTAGACAAACGTTGTCTGACCGCAGATCCGGCCATGCATCGCACTGCGGTGCGTGATTGCGAACATCAGCGCAAGCAGCTGGAACAGGGGGGGCCGTTCAGTCAGCAGGTGGGACTGGTGTTGCTGGATCAGCCCGGCGCTTTCCCTTCACTGGAAACCATGGCGAGCGAATTCGCCATGTCACCGCGCACGCTGATTCGCAAACTCAAAGCGGAAGGGACGAGCTATCAGCTGTTGCTCGATGAAGTGCGCCGGGAATTGGCGTGCTGGCTGTTAATGGAAACGGCGGACCCGGTGGAACGCATTGCGGAACAGCTGGGGTACCAGGATACCTCCAACTTCAGTCGCACTTTCCGGCGCTGGTTCGGCATTACGCCGTTGGCCATGCGCCGGTCTCGGTCGTAATTCGAGACAAGCCTGTCAAGCTGCAAGAAACGTGCTATCCACGCTAAACAAAAAAATCCCTCCGGCTACAGGGGGGGGGAGTCGCCGGAGGGTGTCCGTCAGTGTTGCTTGAGGACGAAATCGACTTTCTCGCGTACTGCACAGTCCGGGCAGGCCCAGTCGTTGGGGATTTGTAGCCAGCGGGTGCCGGGCGGGAACCCTTCGTTTTCATCGCCGTGTTGCTCGTCGTAGGTGTAGCCGCAGTTTGGGCACTGAAACTGGTGAGCCTTGTCGATGTCCTGTTCGGCCTGGCGCGCCGCCTCAACGCCATCTTGCTGCACATCGGGTTCAGAATCGGCGCTGCGATAACTGACCACCGGGCGTTGCCATTTTTTCAGTAGCGCGTCGCGTTTTCCCGGTTGTAGATTGGCCTGGGTCAGGTCGCCGTTGTAATGCTGATAGACCAGCGGGTCCATTTTTTGATACCAGACAAAAGGCAGGTAAGCGGGTATCAGCATGGATGCATAGCCGGAGGGCAGTTGCGGGCTGTCATCAAAATGGCGCAACGCCTGAAAGCGGCGGGTCGGGTTGGCATGATGATCGGAATGGCGCTGCAATTGATAGAGGAAAAGATTGGTGACGATGTGATTGCTGTTCCAGGAATGCCGGGGCTCACAGCGCTCGTAGCGACCGTCAGATTTTTTCTGCCGAAGCAGCCCGTAATGTTCCATGTAATTAATCACTTCCAGCAGGGAGGCACCATAAAACGCCTGCAGAAGCAGAAACGGTAAAACCACCCAGCCCAGCCACAGGGTTAATAGCCCAAACAGGGCAACGGTCATTAGCCAGCTTTGCAGGTTTTCATTTTTCAGGGACCACAGTGGTTGGTCACAACGTTGCAGACGTTGCGCTTCAATTTGCCATGCGGATTTCACGCTACCGATCATGGTACGCGGCAGAAACGCCCAGAATGATTCGCCCATGCGCGAGCTGGCCGGATCCTCGGGGGTGGCCACGTTTTTGTGGTGCCCTTTGTTGTGCTCCACGAAAAAGTGCCCGTAGGCAACCGGGGCCAGAGTGATCTTGGCCAGCCAGCGTTCGGTTCGGGTTTTCTTGTGGCCCAGTTCGTGGGCGGTATTGATGGCAATGCCGTTAACCGCGCCGACACTGAAGACCAGACCGGCCAGGCCCCACAGTGGCACATCCCCGCTGGCCACCAGCCAGGCGCCCAGGATAGTGGCCAGATACTGGGTCGGGATGTAGGCATAAACAATCAGCCGGTAGTAGGTATCGCTTTCCAGCTGTGGGACGGCAGATTCCGGTGGATTGCTGGTGTCGGCCCCTACCACCCAATCGGCAAAGGGAATCAGACCGTATACGAGGAAAGGGCCGCCCCAGAGCAACCCGGGCCAGGGCCAGATAAACAGATAAATGAGAAGAAACGAAACAGCCAGCACGGGGATCGCCGGGCTGAGTAACCAAAGGTAACGTTTCCCGTCGTGCCAGTCAGGGAGTGTGGTGGTTGAGTCTGTTGATGCCATGATGCCACCTTTGTTCTGCTTTTCGTTTAACGCTATACCCCTTATGGAATGGGGCCAAGTACTGCTTTGTATAGACTTGGAAACGGCCTGATGATTACTTTGGACGTAAAAATGCAAGGGCCATTCCGTGGATCCATGCTGCGTGACCTGGCGGGTAGGGTGCAGGCAGAAAAAGTCGGTTGCCTGAGGTTGTTGGCAATGGGATGGTGAACGGTAAAGGAACTCTTTACGTGATGATTTGACCGGCTTTTTAAGGGAGCGTTCTCATGGTTAGCCAGCACAAGCATGCCGAAAATAATGAACACACCGGTAATGATGTGGATGTCCTGATAATCGGTGCAGGGCTGTCGGGTATCGGCATGGCCTGTCATCTTAGCAAGGATTGTCCGGACCAGCGTTTTGCTATTCTTGAGCGGCGCAAGGCCATGGGAGGAACCTGGGATCTGTTCCGTTATCCGGGGATTCGTTCCGACTCTGATATGTTCAGTTTTGGCTATGGTTTTCGTCCCTGGAATGAATTGAAAGTGTTGGCCGACGGGCCCTCCATTCGTCATTATATTCATGAAACGGCGGACGCCTTTGGGGTCACAGAGCATATCCGCTATGGCCTGAAAACTACCTCGGCGGACTGGTCGGAAAAGGATCAGCGCTGGACAGTGACAGTAACCCATGAAGAGAGTGGAGAAACCGAGACGTTCACCGCCCGGTTTATGGTTGGCTGCACCGGTTATTACAATTACGACAAGGGCTATTTACCTGATTTTCCGGGTATGGATCGCTTCAAGGGGCGCTGTGTTCATCCTCAACAGTGGCCGGAGGACCTGGATTACAAGGATAAAAAAGTGGTGGTGATTGGTAGTGGTGCCACGGCCGTTACACTGGTTCCCTCCATGGCGGAGGAAACCGCTCATATCACCATGCTGCAGCGTTCACCTTCCTATATTTTTTCCATTCCCGGCCATGACAAATTATCCGAACTGCTGGATGCGGTGCTGCCTTCGGACTGGGTGTTTGGTATGGCACGGTGGCGCAATATCAAGCTGCAGCGCCTGATTTATAAAGCGTCAAAAAAATACCCGAAATTTATGCGCAAACTGCTGTTGTCCAACGTCAAGCGGCATGTGGGCGATGGCGTGGATATGGCCCATTTCAGCCCTTCTTATATGCCCTGGGACGAGCGCCTGTGCGCGGTGCCGGATGCGGATCTGTTCAAGGACCTGCGCGATGGCAAGGCGACCATTGTCACCGATCATATCGAGACCTTTACGGAAAATGGCATCCTGTTGAAATCCGGGCGGGAGCTGGAAGCGGACATTATTGTTACCGCCACCGGGCTGAATCTTCAGGTGCTTGGCGGCATGACGTTATCGGTTGATGGTGCGCCGCTGGATGTGAGTCAGCGCATGACTTACAAAGGCGTGCTGATGGAGGGAGTGCCCAACATGGCCTGGGTGTTCGGGTATACCAATGCGTCCTGGACGCTCAAGGCCGATCTGGCTGCTGCCTACGTGTGCCGGCTGCTCAATTATCTGCAAGAAAACCGGCTTGCTGTGGTGACGCCCCGGGCCGAATGCGCGCAATCGCAGCAGGACCATTCCATCATGGATGCGCTGGGGTCCGGTTATGTACAACGCGCCAGCCATTTGTTGCCTCGGCAGGGCCAGGGGCATCCGTGGAAAGTGATGAACCATTATGCCTATGACAGGCATGTGCTGCTGGAAGAACCAGTGGAAGACGGGTTTCTGGCGTTTTCCTGAATGGTGAGAGTGCGAGTTTCGAAAACCAAAAAATTACTCACGGCTTTGCCTTTCGCAAATCGAAACTCGTTGCTGCCTTTCACCCGCAACATTTCTTGAATTTCTTGCCGCTGCCGCAGGGGCAGGGATCATTTCTGCCGGGCTTTAAGGCTGTTACCGAGGGGGTTCCGTCCAGGTAATACCAGTGGCCATTTTCCTTCACAAACCGCGAGCGTTCTTCCAGCACGCCCAGGCCGTGACGGTCCTTGCTGGTGGCGCGGAAATGAACCCAGCCGGTATCGCCCTCTTCATCGCTGGCAATGATCGCCAGCGCCAGCCACTGCTGGTCGTCATCCAAATCCAGCCCGGCGGGGCGCTGGCTCAGGTGCCAGCTCTGAGCAATGTAATCGGTATTTTTTAAGGCAAAGGCGCAAAACCGTGAGCGCATCAACGCTTCCGGTGAAGCGGCGGGCTTGCCCTGGTGCAGGGGTTGGCAACAGTGGGCGTAATCCAGGCCGGACTGGCAGGGGCAGGCAGTCATGGGGTGTCTCCGCGGAAGCAATCAACAAAAGCGATCAAACAGGGCCAGCAGGTCCTGGCGCCGTTGGGGCAAATTCTCTCCCCTTGGGTCATTCAGTACCAGTGCATTCATGGCGCCATTGAGTAGCTCCGCCAGCCCTTCGGCGCTGCCGGCAAAGTGCAGGGCGCCTTCCGCCATGGCTTCGCGAATGCCCTCGCGCAACAGCGGGAAACTGTAACGCTCATCCAGGGCCCGCCAGCGTTGCTGACCCAGTACCGAGGGAGCTTCGACCACCAGGATGCGCCGCACATTGTCCCGGGCCATGAAATCCACCCAGGCCAGGCTGCCGGCCTTGAGGGTGGCCAGGCTGCCGCGTTGGCCGTCCACGGCTTTCTCAATGGCAGCCATGGCTTCCTGGCTGAGTAGGTCACAGACCGCTTCGAACAGCTCCGCCTTGTTACGGAAATGGTGATACATGGCGCCCCGGGTGACGCCGGCGCCGGACAGGATGGCCTCGGTGCTGGTGTCGGCATAGCCCTGTTCGGCAAACAGGTGGCGGGCGGCATTGATCAGGCAGCCGCGGGTCTGGGCGCGGCGCTGTGCATTGGTGGCCATGGTTTTCCTCTTTTGGTTGACAAACAGACTAGCAGTTTGTTTTTATTTTCTCAAAGCAGACTGTCTGTCTGTTTTTAACAAGGAGGTGTAAGATGAAGATCAGCGACCGTTACCCCATCGTGGTCACCGACCACAAGGTGGCCTGCCGGGATTTCTGGCAGCGGCATTTCGGGCTGGATGTGCTGTTCGACAGCGACTGGTTTGTGCTGCTGGGCAATGAGCAGCAGGGCAGCGTGGTGGCCTTTATGAGCCCGGATCATCCTTCGGCGCCGCCGGGGCCTGAGTGTTTCGGCGGGCAAGGTGTGTGCCTGGAGATTGAAGTGGATGACATTGTGCAAACCCACCAGGACTTTACCCGGGACGGCGGGCCGGTGGTGTACCCGCTTACCAGGGAGCCGTTCGGTCAACACCGCTTCGGGTTGCGGGACCCGTCCGGTTTATGGGTGGATGTGGTCGAGCAGATTGCGCCACAGGACGGCTATTGGGACCGGTATATGCAGACAGTGAATTAATCACAGGCACGTAGCAGATAGTGCTCGATGTGGAAGACATGTTCGTCGACCACGTCCAGTTGTCGTAGCGCCTCGGCCAGTTGCAACAGGTACTCGGCGTTGCTGCCGCTGGGGCCATGGCTGGCCGCTATATGATCGGCAATCTGCGGTTCACTGGCCTCGCCGAGAAAGGCGGCATTATCTGCGGTAGCGATATACACCAGGCCCTGTTCATGCTGGCCATCGGCAAAGCTCAGAGGGGTAGTGACGCGCAGATAGCCGTTTTTCTCGCGGTGATCCAGATGCTCGAACACATCCGGGGTGATGCGGTAGGCCATGCCGGCACACACCATGCCGGGGGCTTCAATCAAGGTGACCACCCGGCCCGGTTTATCCGGGGTGCCGCGATGATCGTGGGAACCTTGCCAAAAGCGCCGGACCCAGCCGCTGATCGACGCCGGTCGTCGTGCCAGGTAGGGAAAGTCGGCCTTGTAAATCAGCGAGCCATATCCAAACAGCCACACCGGATGGTCCGGGTGCAGGTCGTGGCGGCGGCGATTTTCGTCGGCGGTGTTGAGCATGGCTAACTGTCCTGCTTCTTGATCCTGGTTCGTGGTTGTTGGCGTGTGGGCGTTATACTGCCGGTTCAGTATGACAGCCAGCCGGGGAAACCATGAAAGATGTGCGCGAAGAATATCACGCTGAAGGGCTGACCCAGGTCTCCCTTCATGACGATCCACTGGAGCAGGCGCGTCTCTGGGTGGATGAAGCCATTGAGGCCGGATTGCCGTTGCCCAATGCGATGACGCTTGCCACCGTGAGCGCTGACGGCCAGCCCTCTTCCCGGGTGGTGTTGCTTAAAGGTATCGAGGGTGGCGGCTTCACCTTCTTTACCCACTACGACAGCCGCAAAGGGGAAGACATTGCGGCCAACCCCAAGGTGTCGTTCACCATGTTCTGGCAGCCTTTCGACCGCCAGATGATTGTTATCGGTGAAGCGCACAAAGTGGATCGGGAAGAATCTGACAGCTATTTTGCCTCCCGCCCCTATGCCAGCCAGGTGAGCGCGGCCATCTCGCCGCAGAGCCAGCCCGCCAGCCGGGAATGGCTGGAAGAGGAAGTGAAACGACTGGAGCAGGAATTTCCTTCGGCGCCGGTGCCGCGCCCGGCGCAGTGGGGCGGCTACCGGATCATCCCCACGGAAATCCAGTTCTGGCACGGTCGCCCGAGTCGCCTGCATGACCGGTTTCGGTATACCCGGCAGGCGGATGGCAGCTGGAGTCATGAGCGCCTTGCGCCCTGAGAATCGCGCCTACTGTTCTGGCATGCTGCGACGCCAGAACGAGGCAAGCAACGATCCGGACAGGTTGTGCCAGACACTGAACAGGGCGCCGGGCAGGGCGGCCAGTGGGGTGAAGTGTTTGATCGCCAGTGCCACGCCCAGCCCGGAATTCTGCATGCCCACTTCAATGGCCAGGGTGCGGGCGGTTTGCGGATCAAGCCGCAGTAATCGGGCGATGCCGTAGCCGCCCACCAGCCCCAGCGCGTTGTGCAGCATCACCGCCATAAACACCGCCATGCCCGCTTCGGCAATGTTGCCCTGGTTCAGGGCCACGATAATGCCGATCACGATGACGATGGCGGCCACGGAAACCAGTGGGAAAATGGCGCGAGCTGGCGTCAGCTGGCGGTGCAGAAAGGTATTCAGGGTGCAGCCGGCCACCACTGGAATGACCACGATCTGGATCAATGACAGCAACAGGCCGGTTACTGGCACCGGGATGCGTTCACCCAGATACAGCCAGGTCAGCAAGGGCGTGGCGACCACTGCCACCAGGGTGGAGGCAAAGGTGATCGCCACTGACAGCGCCACATTGGCGCGAGCCAGATAGGCGATCACATTGGACGCCGTGCCACCGGGGCAGGCGCCGACCAGTACCAGCCCGACAAGTAATGCCTGGGGGAGTTGCAGTGCGATACCGATGCCCCAGGCGATCAGAGGCATCAGGGTGTATTGCAACACGACGCCAAGCGCAATCACTGCGGGCCGTTTGAACACCCGCCGAAAATCCTCCCAGCTTAACGACAGCCCCATGCCGAACATGATCAGCATAAGCAGTGGCACGATGGCTGGCTTGCCGGCTACCAGCCTCTGCGGTTGCCAGTAGGCCAGCAGGGAAAACAGCAGGGCCCAGAGTGGAAAAAGTTGTGTCAGGCGGTGGATCATGGAATGGCCCCGTGACGGAAAAACCGTCAGTGTAAGCGTTTGGCAAAGAGGGCGCACAGGAGGCTCGGATGAAGCCGGTGATTCAGGAAGACGTGACGGGTTGCGGGATTGCTGCAGTGGCCGCCCTTGCGGGGGTGAACTACCGCCAGGCAAGGCAGCGAGCCGCCCGATTGGGGATCGACCCGGAAGACCGCACGCTGTGGTCGGATACCGCTTATGTGCGGCGGTTGCTGGCGGCGTATGGGCTGCAGGCGCTGCCGGGTGAGCAGCCATTTTCCAATTGGCAGGGGCTACCGGAACGGGCACTGCTGGCGATCAAGTGGCACCGGGAAAACGGCAAGCCGTTCTGGCACTGGGTGGTATTTGTCCGCGACGGTCAGGAGGCTTTTGTGCTGGATTCAAAGCGTTCGCTCAAGCATAACCTGCGCCGGGATTTTGGGCGTATGAAACCGAAGTGGTTTGTTCCCGTTAATGTCTGTGGTTCAGAGCGCGTAGCTCAATAGCAGGGGTAGCAGCAGAAACGCCAGCAAGGTGGAAATCACCACCATGGCAGCGACTTCTTCCGCGCCCCGGTTGTAGGCTTTGGCGAGCAGGTAATTGAATACCGCCACCGGCATGGTGGATTCGATCAGCACCACGCCACGCAGTGGGCCGTCGATGTCCAGTGCCGTCACCAGTCCCCACCCCACCGCAAAGCCGCTGGCCAGACGCAGCACCGCAAACCCGGCTCCGCTACCCAGATGGCGCACTTTCAGCTGCGACAGGGATACCCCCAGTGTAATCAGCATCAAGGGGATGGTCAGATCGCCGATCAGGCTGACGGTGTTGTAGAGCCACTCAGGCAGGCTTAGCTGGAAAGCGACCATGGCCACGGCCAGAAACACGGAGATCAGAATCGGGTGGCGGAACAGTTTCAGGGAAAAGCCCTGGCCGCTGACGATGGCCAGTCCCAGGGAAAAGTGCGCCACGGAGTAGAGCATCATCCAGGCCAGCGATAACGCCAACCCGGCTTCGCCAAACGCGAGCATGCACAACGGGATGCCCATGTTGCCGGTGTTGGGAAAGACCAGTGAAGGCAGAAACACCCGGAAGGGCTGGTCGGTGAGGCGCAGTATCACTGCGCTGACCACGAACGTGGTGGCCAGCACCGCCACTGCCAGGCCGGCCACTTCCATGAGCGCCTGCAGGTCCAGATCCGTCTTGCCCATGGTGGCGACAATCAGGCATGGGGTGGTGACCAGGGTGACCAGTGACGTGACCATCTGGGTATCAAAGGGCTTGCCGGCCCGCGCCCAGCCATAGCCCAGGCCTGCGCACAGCAGCACGGGAGCAATAATCGTCCAGAGGGTGGCCAGCATGGTTGGCATTCCACGGGTCAGTGATGGGAGGCGCAGTGTGAAAGGTGCGCCGTGGTCTGTCTATGCTGGTTTACTGGCTGTGTTTACGAAACTGGCCAGGGGTCATCCCGGACCATTGTCGGAAGGCATGGCTGAAATTGGTTTGATCGCTGTAGCCCAGCTGTTCGGCGATGTGCTCAAGGGAGTGGGTGGTGCCAAGTAGCAGGCGCACCGCATTTTCCTTGCGAATGTTTGTGAGTACCGCCTGGAAGTGTGTGTTCTCACGGGAAAGATGCCGCTTCAAGGTGCTGCGTGACATGTTCAGGGCCTGGGCAACACTCTCTTGATTCGGCTCAGCGTGCCCCTGGTCAAGCAGCTGACGGATACGTGAGACCAGCGGCAGCAATGCCTGTCTGTTCGCCATCAGGTCTGCGCATTGGTTGACCAGCCGCTGATGGGTAATGCTGTCGGCGAACAGGCATTTCAGGTCCAGCGCGGCGGCAGGAAAAGTGATGCCGGATACCACCGCTTTGGCAGTCCAACGGTCAGCCAGCTTGCCATCCAGCGCGTCGACAACGTGGCGGTATTGTTGTGATAGCTGAACCTGGTGTTCAAAGGTGGCTCCGGTTAACAGGGTGGAAAGCTGTTCCAGTGCGGCACACCCGTACAGCACCAGGACATCATCCAGCAGCGATGAGCCACTGTGAGGCTGGATTTGGATATGCCCGGTTTGCGCGGTTTCGTAAAACTGCAGGCTGACGGCGTCGGTAAGCAGGGGCAGGAAGGCATGGAGTTTCAGGGCATCGCGCAGCGTTGGTGCGGTCATGAGCAGCAGGCTCAGGTTGCCCTGGCTGGTCAGTGTGACTTGTTGCCCGAACAGGATCGCCAGCCGCTGCGGCTGGATTTCCGGCCAGGCATTCAACAGGGCCTCCAGCGATTGTGGAGACAACCGCGCGTCGCTGAGTTGCAGCGGGTCGAGACCGGTTTTCTCAAGATGGCGTTCCAGCCGCTCCGTGGTGGCCGTGGGCAGCAGCCCTGACTCCATTAGCTGGAGCAGATAGTGGCCGGGTATGTAGGGGCTGGATGCGGTCATGATTACCCTGGTCAGGCGGTGAGCCAAATTCACAATAAAACAGGCCGTTGGCACATGGGGCCAGAGGCTGTCTCTGTTCATGCTTAACTTGCCATTGATCAATGGCAAAGTGGTAGCGATAAACGCTTCCAATATGTTTACCGCCCGTTGGGCACGCTTGAACAGGGAGTACCGTCATGAATGCTGTAACCCGGCTTGGGAGCAAGGTGCGCCGTCTCGCGGGAGCAACCGTGGGGATTCCTCCCCGGCAAATTAATTTCCGTTTTCGTGCGGACAGCCCGCGTTACATGTACGGCGATAACGCCACGGCGTCGCTGCACTTCGCGGTGCTTTCCGGTTTTTTTCCGCCCGGTGAGATGTTTTTTGTGGAATCGGTGCGGCGCTATCGGGGGCGGATTGCCGATCAGCGCCTGAAGGCCGAAGTGTCTGGTTTTATCGGCCAGGAGGCGATTCACAGCCGTGAACATGAGCGCCTCAATGCTTTCCTCAAGGAACGCGGCATTGATACTCGCGTTGCCGAACAAAGTGTCAAGGCCGGGCTGTGGTTGTTGTCTCGCTTGCCCGCCAGCCAGCAGCTGGCCTGCACCACGTTCATGGAGCACTTTACGGCGTCACTGGCGGAACAGCTGCTTACGGATGAGGACTTCCGTGGCCGGGCTGACCCGGAGTTGCTGGCGTTGTGGGAATGGCATGCGCTGGAAGAACTGGAGCACAAGTCGGTGACGTACGATGTCTACAACCTGATTGGCAACCGCTGGTATCAGCGCCTGCTGGCACTACCTCTGGTGGTTGGCAGTCTGACACCGGGGTTGTTTATTAGCTGGTCCTGGATGGTGGCGCGGGAAGGCAAGGCAACGGACTGGAAGGATATTGCCGAAGGGGTGACGTTGTTGCTGGGCCGAAAAGGGTTTATCACCAAAATCATGCCGCTGATGCCGGAATTCTTCGCTCGGGATTTTCATCCGGACCAACGAGATACGTCTGCTCTGGAAAACGAGTGGCGGGAAAAACTGTTCGGTGAAAACGGCGAATTGCGGGATGTGTGGCGCAATGCGGGCTGAGTGAGGAGAAGCGAGTTTCGAGTTGCGAGTATCGAAAACCCCGCGACAATGTTTTTCGCAACTCGCAACTCGCAACTCGCAACTCGCAACTCGCAACTCGCAACTCGCAACTCGCAACTCGCAACTCGCAACTCGCAACTCGGTATCTCCTATACGGTCAGATAACTCTTGATCAGGGTGTCATCCAGTTCGCCTATCTTCCCCTCTGCCACTTTGCTGCCACGATCCAGAATGGCAAAGCGATCGGCGGTGGCGCGGGCGAAGTGAAGTTTCTGTTCAACCAATAGCACGGTCAGCCCTTCCTGCCGGTTCAGGGTTTTGATTACCCGGCCAATCATGTCGACGATGTTGGGCTGAATGCCTTCGGTGGGTTCGTCGAGAATCAGCAGCGTAGGGTCCAGCGCCAGGGCGCGGCCGATGGCCAGTTGCTGTTGCTGCCCGCCGGACAGATCGCCCCCACGACGGTTACGCATCTCATGCAGCACGGGGAAAAGATCGTATATGCGGTCCGGGATTTTTTTGCTGCGATCGGGGCGTGCCTGTAGACCGGTTTCCAGGTTTTCTTCCACGGTAAGCAGGGGGAAAATTTCCCGGCCCTGGGGAACATACCCAATCCCGGCACGGGCGCGCTCTTCGGCGGCCTGTCGCGCAAAGTCCTGGCCATTGAATTCAATGCTGCCGCCTTTTACGGGCAGCAGGCCCATAATGGTTTTCAGCAGGGTGGTCTTGCCCACGCCGTTGCGGCCCATGACACACAGGCATTCGCCTTTTTTCATGTCCAGGTCCACATCCCAGAGTGTGTGGGATTCGCCGTAGTATTGGTTGACGTTGTTCAGTTTCAGCACGGTTTTACTCCGTAACATTGTTCGAAGCCGCTGTAGGAGCGCCACTTGAGGCGCGAAGACCGCTCTCAATTCAGAGTACCGAGAAGCGAGTAACGAGTTGCGAAAACCGAAAATTCTTTTGCCTTTCGAAACTCGCTTCTGGTAAATCGAAACTTTGTTCGCGCCTCAAGTGGCGCTCCTACAGTGCTCGATTATTCGCCCAGGTAGACTTCAATCACCTTCGGATCATTCTGCACCTGCTCCATGGTGCCTTCAGCCAGCACGCTACCCTGATGCAGTACGGTAACGGTGCTGGCGATGGAGCGAATGAATTCCATGTCGTGTTCAACCACCACTACCGAATGTTTGCCGGCCAGGCTTTGCAGTAGTTCACCGGTGCGTTCCACTTCCTGGCGGGTCATGCCGGCGATGGGTTCGTCCACCAGCAACAGCTGTGGTTTCTGCATCAGTACCATGCCGATTTCCAGCCACTGTTTCTGGCCATGGGAAAGCAGGCCTGCGACCTTGTTGCGATCCTCCAGCAGCCCGACGGTGTACAGGGTTTCCTCAATCCAGTTTTTTTGTTCACCGCTGAGTTGGGTAAAGAGGGAATGCCAGGGCCCTTTGGCGCCGTGCATGGCCAGTTCCAGGTTTTCGAATGCAGTGTGTTCCGGGAACACGGTGGGCTTCTGGAATTTTCGACCGATGCCTGCGGTGGCGATGTCCGTTTCGCTCATGCGGGTCAGGTCCAGGGTCTGGCCGAAAAAGCAGGTGCCGCTATCGGGCCGTGTTTTGCCGGTAATCACATCCATCATGGTGGATTTGCCGGCCCCGTTGGGGCCAATGATGCAGCGCAACTCACCGGTCTTGATATACATCGTCAGGTCATTGAGGGCCTTGAAACCATCAAAGCTGACGGTAATGTCTTCCAGGTAGAGAATGTTCTTGCTGGTGCCGGAATCGAGTTGGCCCGGCAACACCGGGCGCGTGCCCTGTCGCATGAAATCGAATACCTGGTCACGGCGAAAGGTTTCGCGCAGGTTGTCCAGTGCGCTCATGACGGGTCTCCTTCTACCGCATTTTCCGAACCTGGTGATTTATCGCCGGAGGCAAAACGGCTTTTTATGTTGTCCCATTTTTCCGACACCAGCCCGACCAACCCATGGGGCAGGAAGACGGTGACCGCCACAAACAGCCCGCCCAGGGCAAACAGCCAGGCTTCCGGCATGATGCCGGTGAATACGGTTTTGCCGTAGTTCACCAGAATGGCACCGATTACCGCGCCGTACAGTGTGGCGCGTCCGCCCACGGCGACCCATACCACCAGCTCGATGGAATTGAGCGGTGAAAATTCCCCGGGGTTGATGATGCCTACCTGGGGCACGTAGAGCGCCCCGGCGATGCCCGCGAGGATGGCGCTGAGGGTGAAAATCCACAGCTTGTAATGTTCCGTGCGATAGCCCACAAACCGTGCTCGGGACTCCGCATCGCGAACGGCCAGTACCACACGGCCAAGCTTGCTGCCGGTAATCCAGCGACACAGTACGAAGGCGCCAGCCAGGGCCACGGCGGTGGCCATCAACAGCCCCACGCGGGTGGTGTCGGATTGCAGTGAAAAGCCCAGAAGGTCCTTGAAGTCGGTGAGCCCGTTGTTGCCGCCAAAGCCCAGTTCGTTGCGGAAAAACGCCAGCATCAATGCATAGGTCAGCGCCTGGGTGATGATCGACAGGTACACCCCGGTGACCCGGGAGCGGAATGCCAGCCAGCCGAACACAAACGCCAGCAGGCCGGGCACCAGCAAAATCATCAGCGCTGCGAACCAGAATTGGTCGAAGCCGTGCCAGTACCAGGGCAGTTCACTCCAGTTGAGAAAGACCATGAAGTCCGGCAGTTCCGGGTTGCCGTACACCCCCCGGTCACCGATCTGGCGCATCAGGTACATGCCCATGGCATAGCCGCCCAGAGCAAAGAAGGCGCCATGACCCAGGCTGAGGATGCCGCAGTAGCCCCATACCAGGTCCAGTGCCAGTGCCAACAGGGCATAGCACAGGTACTTGCCCAGCAGGGTGACGGTATAGGCACTCACATGGAGGGCCGAATCGGCAGGAAACAGTTGGTTGAGCACTGTTACCAGCAGGGTGGCGCCGAACAGCACGCCCATGAAGGTTTTTGCCGTGCGGTCGTTAAAGGCGCTTTTGAATGTTGAATCTCGCATGTTATTCCTCCGCCGCCCGGCCACGTTGCGGGAACAGGCCCCGCGGTTTGCGCTGGATAAACAGGATGATGAAGACCAGTACGACAATCTTGGCCAGGACCGCGCCGGCCATGGGCTCAAGTAATTTGTTGGCAATGCCGAGGCTGAATGCGGCAGTGAGGGTGCCCCACAAATTGCCGACACCGCCGAACACCACCACCATGAAGGAATCGATGATGTAGCTCTGGCCCAGGTTCGGCCCCACATTGGTCAGCTGCGCCAGGGCGACGCCGGCCACCCCGGCGATACCCGACCCCAGCCCGAAGGTCAGGGCGTTGACCCGCTCACTGCGAATGCCCAGGCCACGCGCGGTGGCGCGGTTCTGGCTCACCGCGCGGACCTGCAGGCCCAGCCGGGTTTTCTTGAGCAGGGTGAGCAGGGCCAGGAATACGGCCAGGGCAAAGAAGATGATGTACAGGCGGTTGTAGGTCAGCGAGAACACCGGGTTGATTTCCAACGCGCCACTCATCCACTCCGGGGTAATCACGGTGCGGTTGAGCGGAGAGAAGATCACCCGTACCGCCTGTTGCAGAATCAGGCTGACGCCAAAGGTGGCCAACAGGGTTTCCAGCGGGCGGCCGTAAAGAAAGCGAATCACAAACCGTTCGATCAGTACGCCGACAAAGGCAGAGACCAGAAAGGCTGCGGGGACGGCAATCAGCAATGACCACTCATGGCTGCTGGGCAGCAGTTGCTGCACCACATAGGTGGTATAGGCGCCGAGCATGATCAGCTCGCCGTGGGCCATGTTGATGACGCCCATGACGCCGAACGTAATGGCCAGGCCAATGGCAGCGAGCAGCAAAACGGAACCCAGGCTCAGGCCGAAGAACACGGTGTCGGCGGTCTGGAAGGTCTCGATGCGGGTTTCAATGCGGGCAATGGCTTTTTCCAGGGCCTGTGTTTCCTGCGAGCTGTCGGCCGCCAGCAGACGCGTGTTGAGCGCGTTTTTCACCTCCGGGTGCAGGTTGCCGGCAAGCGCGTCGATGGCGTCCAGCCGTGTCGTCCGGTCATCACTGTGCAGGGCGGCAATATTCAGGGCGGTATCAATTTGCGCGGCAACGCGTGGGCGGCTTTCCTGGTGGCGACGGGCAGCCAGTGCCGCCAGCATTTCCGGGTCATCATTGCCGATCAGTTGCCCGGCGGCCTGGTAGCGAATATCGCTGTCCGGGTCGTTTAGCGCGGCCAGCGCCAGCTGGTTATTGATCACGGTACGCAGGCGATTATTGATGATGACCGGGCGCGCAGCCCGGCTATCCACCTGGCCGATGACCTGGCGACTTTCAGGGTCGCGAAGTTCCCATTGGCCGTCTTTCTTGAGGCCCAGCGCGATGGTGTCGTCTTTGCGATTATGCACCAGCTCGCGGTTCATCAAGGCGTTCAGTAGCGGTACAACACGTGGGTTGTCCTGCTTTGCCAATTGACGGATAGCCGCTTCTTTTTTATCAAAGCTGCGGCTGGTCAACCGGTTGATAATTTCCTGGAGCGTCAGGGGGGGGATGTCGATCCCATCCACGCTGCTCTGTGTTGTGGTCCGGGGCGGCGCTGTCGGGTCCTGCAGCGGCTCTTCAGCCCAGCTCACACTGACCAGCAGCGCAACGAGCATTGCGGTCAGCATTCGGCCAAATCTGTAACCCATGACGGGCTCCTTACAGGGCGTTAAATAATGAAAGCCAGAGGCCAGAGGCCTGATGGATTACGCAAGAAAGGCGGGCCTCAAGGCTGGCGCTATTTCCTGGTCATCCGCTGGCTTTCACGGTGTTCACATGTCTTTCTTGTAACGCGCACTCCGGGCGTTGCCCGGAGTGCGGTCTGTGGGACTTACTCGGCTGAAGCGCCGCCGCAGCTTTTGGTTTTTGTGTTGTAGTTGCCGCAACGGGTCGGTGCGGTCCAGTCGGAGACCAGATCCTTGGAGCCGGGCAGGAAGTCAGACCAGGCATCGCCTTTCACCAGGCCTTCGGTTTCCCAGACCACAGCGAACTGGCCATCATCCTGGATTTCACCGATCAGCACCGGCTTGGACAGGTGGTGGTTTTCGTTCATCACGGCGGTGCCGCCGGTCAGGTTCGGTGTCTGGATGCCGATCATGGCGTCAGCCACTTTATCGGTATCGGTGGACTTGGCTTTCTCCACGGCCTTCACCCACATGTTGAAACCGATATAGGTGGCTTCCATGGGGTCGTTGGTTACGCGCTTGTCGTCACCGGTGAATGCATGCCACTGGTCGATAAAGGCTTCGTTGTTGTCGTTGTAGACGCTCTGGAAGTAGTTCCAGGCTGCCAGGTGGCCGACCAGCGGGCCGGTGTCGATACCGGACAGCTCTTCTTCGCCCACGGAGAATGCAACCACGGGAATGTCTTCAGCGCTGACGCCCTGGTTACCCAGTTCCTTGTAGAAGGGAACGTTGGCATCACCATTGATGGTGGAAACCACGGCGGTTTTCATGCCCTGGCTGCCAAACGCCTTGATCTCGCTGACGATGCTCTGCCAATCGGAATGCCCGAATGGGGTGTAGTTGATCATGATGTCTTTTTCGGCCACCCCCTTGGATTTCAGGTAGGCTTCCAGGATCTTGTTGGTGGTACGCGGATAAACGTAGTCGGTACCGGCCAGAACGAAGCGCTCGACACCCAGGTCGTTGATCAGGTAATCCACTGCAGGAATGGCCTGTTGGTTCGGCGCCGCACCGGTATAGAAAACATTCTTGGACGATTCCTCGCCTTCATACTGCACCGGGTAGAACAGCAGCCCGTTCAGTTCTTCCACCACCGGCAGTACCGATTTGCGCGATACTGACGTCCAGCAGCCAAAGATAACGTCCACGTCTTCCTTGGTGATTAGCTCGCGGGTTTTTTCGGCGAACAGCGGCCAGTTGGAAGCCGGGTCAACCACAACGGGTTCCAGCTTCTTGCCCATGATGCCGCCCTTCTTGTTCTGCTCTTCAATCATCATCAGAACGGTGTCTTTCAGGGTGGACTCACTGATGGCCATGGTGCCGGAGAGGGAATGCAAGACCCCCACCTTGATGGTGTCGGCGGCCATGACGGCGCCGCTGTAGGCAATAGCACTGGATGCGACAACGCCGGCAGCCAGTTTCTTCATGGATTGTGAAAAACTCATGGTGTTTCCCCTTGCGTTTAAGTTGGCGTTTCCATTTCCGTGAACTCCCTGGGCGGCAATCGTTGCCCAAACAAAGTGGCCGGATGCGCATCAGGAGCGCTGGCCGTCTTCCCCCGTATTTACGTTGTTATCGACCGAGTGCAACTGACTGCGTGCACTGGCTTCGTGCAGCATATGCACGGTGATTTTTCTGACTTCGTTACGGGACTCTTCAATGTGAGCACGCAATAGAATCTGTGCCTGCTCCACCCGGCGGTGCAGGATGGCTTCCAGCACCGCCTGATGTTCGTTGTAGGTGGCATCCACCCGTGGTGGCTTGGTGAAATCCAGGCGACGAATGATGCGCAGCCGCTCGGTCAGGTCATGATGAATGCGCGCCATTTCACTGTTGCCGGCGGCTTCCACCAGCTTTTCGTGAAAGCGTTCATCCATGCCGCTGACCACAGGGCCATCGTCAAGTCTCTGCTCCCTGGGGACGCACCACTGGCTAACCAGGTCGTCCAGCTTGCACAGTTCGCCGTCGTGCTCGCACAGCTTGCGTACCGCAGCGCACTCCAGAATGGTGCGCACGTCGTACAGCTCCTCGAAGTATTTAAAATCGAAGGGTTTGACCTGCCAGCCGCTGCGATAGAGCACATCCACATAGGCTTCGCGTTGTAACCGGAACAGGGCTTCGCGCACGGGGGTACGTGACACCCCCATTCGTTCGGCGATCTCGTTTTCACTGAAGCGGTCACCGGGCATTAGCCGAAAATCGAAAATGTCCTGCTTCAGTTGCAGATAGATTCGCTCTGCCAGGTTCTCGGTTTTTTTTGCCGCTCGCGCATTCATGCTTGATCCCTCAGGCCACCGCATCGGTGTCGATGACGACGACCGGATCGCCGGCATTGATGATGGCGCCAGGCTGGCAATGCAGGCCGGTGATCTTGCCGTTGGCGTTGGCGACAATCTCGAATTCCATCTTCATGGCTTCCACGATGACCAGAGGCTGGCCAACCGAGACCTGAGCGCCTTCTTCCACCAGTAGCTTCCAGACGTTGCCGCTGATTTCCGCATTGATCAGGTGGCCATCCACATCGCCGATATCTGCGCTATGGCCCATGAGTGCAGATTCGATGGCGGCATCCTCGTTTTGCCAGCGCGCCACTTCTTCACGGTAGGCCGCATCACGGCGTGCGTTGAAGGCGGCCATCTCCGGTTCAATGTCGGCCAGAAACTGGCGGTGTTCGGCCAGGCTGAAGGGTTCTTCGGTGATCTCGATGTCCAGATGGCCGTGACGGAAGGCGTCGCGCATCTCGGTTAGCTTTTCTTCGCTGACCGGGTAGTAGCGCACCTGATCGAAAAACTTCAGCAGCCAGGGTTCGCCATTCAGGAACTGTTTGTTCTTCAGGTGTTTGTTCCAGATGGGCAGGGTGCGCCCTACCAGCTGGTAGCCGCCGGGGGAGTCCATGCCATAGATGCACATGTAAACGCCGCCAATCCCGACGGTGCCTTCGGCGGTGAAGGTCCGTGCCGGATTGTATTTGGAGGTCATCAGGCGATGGCGCGGATCAATGGGCACCGCACAGGGCGCACCGAGATACACATCGCCCAGGCCAAGCACCAGATAGCTGGCACTGAAGATGATGTCGCGGACCTGCTCGGTGGAATCCAGGCCGTTGATGCGGCGAATGAATTCCACATTGTTGGGCAGCCAGGGCGCATCACTGCGGATGGTTTCCTGGTAGCGCTGCACCGCTTCCAGGGTGGCGCTGTCTTCGAATGCCATGGGCAAATGCAGAACGCGAGAGGTGACGACCATTTCGTCCACGCTGCCGATGGTCTGTTCCCGTTCCAGCAAAGTGCTGACCAGCGTTGGCTGATCAATCAGGCGGGAATCATAGTGAACTTGCAGGCTGCGAACGCCGGGGGACAACTCCAGAATACCGCTGACCGGGGCGCTTTTGAGATTTTCCATAAGCGCATGCACACGCATGCGCAGGGCCAGGTCGAGCACGTTATCGCCGTACTCGATAAGGATGTACTTGTCGCCCGCTTGACGATAGACGATACGCGGTACGTCGCCCTTGGCGTCGTGTTCGGCGAGCATGGTGGCCGAGGTGCAGGCAGCGTTGTGATCGGCAATGGCGGGCTGTACCACCGGAATAACACCCAGATTCTCGATGGAGGCATCCTGGGCTTCCTCCAGTGCCTTGGCTTCAGCGAAGCTGATCGGCGAGAAGCGAATGCTGTCGCCGGGTTTCAGCTGACCCACTTTCCACAGTTCGGCTTTGGCAATGGTCACCGGGCACACAAACCCGCCGAGGCTGGGGCCATCCTTGGTCAGAATAACCGGGAAATCGCCGGTGAAATTGATGGACCCAATGGCATATTCATTGTCGTGCACGTTGGAGGGATGCAGGCCGGCTTCGCCGCCGTCGGTGCGTGTCCAGCTCGGCTTCGGGCCGACCAGGCGAATGCCCAGCCGGTTGGAGTTGTAGTGCACCTGCCAGTCGGCCTGGAAAAATTCCTCGATGGCCTCGTCGGTGAAAAAGTCCGGCGCGCCGTGGGGGCCGTACAGCACCTTGATGTCCCACTGTTGGGGGTAGTCGGGCAGCAGGTTTTTTTCTGCCGGGTGAGGGTCGGCTACCGGTGCGGGCGTGGGGCAGCCGGCCAGCTGGGGCTGGCACACGGCGAGTACGTCGCCCTTGCGCAGGGTGCGGCCGCCGTGGCCGCCGAACTGGCCCAGCACAAAGGTGGATTTGCTGCCCAGATAATCCGGTACGTCGATACCGTTGCGCACGGCAATGTAGGTTCGGCAGCCGCTCTCGACCTTGCCGGTGGTCAGGGTCTGGCCGGCCTTGATGGCAACCGGCTCCCAGAGGTTGATCGCGTTGCCATCCACCTGCGCGTCACATTGTGCGCCGGTGAGAGCAACCACCGTGTCGCAATGGAGTTTCAGGCTCGGGCCCACCAGGGTGGCTTCGAGGCCGGCGGCGCTGTGATGGTTGCCGACGATGCGGTTGGCGAGGCGGAAGGCGACATCATCCATGGGGCCGGATGGCGGTACGCCAATGTCCCAGTAACCGGTTCGGCCCGGGTAATCCTGCACGGTGGTGTAAGTGCCGGGGTCAACGATTTCGAACGCCATGGGCGTGTAGTGGAAGGTTTCCAGATAACGGGTAGAGACGGTGCCGGCGATGACATTCTGGTCGCGCAAAATCTGGCGCAGGTAATCCAGGTTGGTGGCGATACCGGACAGTCGGGTTTGCGCCAGTGCGGTTTGCATCTTCTCCAGTGCATCCTGGCGATCGTTACCGTGGACAATAAGTTTGGCGATCATGGGGTCGTAATGGGGGCTCACCACGGTGCCGGTCTCTACCCAGCCGTCCAGACGAACGTTATCCGGGAAGGCGACTTCGGTGAGCTCGCCGGGGCTGGGCTGGAAATCTTTCAGGGCATCTTCGGCGTAAATGCGTACTTCCATGGACGCGCCCTGGCTGGTGTAGGCGTCATCCAGTGGTGGACGTTCACCGCCGGCCAGCATCAGCATCCAGGCCACCAGATCCACCCCGAATACGGATTCGGTGACGCCGTGTTCGACTTGCAGGCGGGTGTTAACTTCCAGGAAATAAAATTCGTCTCGCTGGTCATCGTAGATATATTCCACGGTGCCGGCGGAGCGGTATTTCACCGACTGGCCCAGGCGGGCGGCGCTGGCATGCAGTTTTTCACGGGTGGCCTGGGGCAGGTTGGGCGCCGGGGTTTCTTCCACTACTTTCTGGTTGCGCCGTTGCAGGGAGCACTCGCGCTCACCCAGAGCCAGTACGGTGCCGTTGCCGTCACCGAAAATTTGCACTTCCACATGGCGGGCGCGGGCGACAAAACGTTCAATGAAGACGCCGCTGTCGGAGAAGAAATTTTCGCCCAGCCGTTTCACGGATTCATAGGCGGCCACCAGTTCGGCTTCATCATTACAGCGCGACAGGCCGATGCCACCGCCGCCGGCGGTGCTTTTCAACATGATCGGATAACCGATATCGCTGGCAGCCTGTTTGGCTTCTTCCAGGCTTTGTAGCAGGTCCGTACCGGGGGCCAGCGGAACGCCGGCTTTTTCCGCCAGCGCGCGGGCCTCATGCTTGAGACCGAATTCACGGAGCTGCTTCGGGGTGGGGCCGATAAAGGCAATGCCGTTGGCTTCACAGGTTTCCGCAAACTCGGCATTTTCCGAGAGAAAACCGTAGCCGGGGATGATGGCCTCGGCGCCGGTGTCTTTGGCCGCCTTGAGGATCAGGTCGGTACGCAGATAGCTTTCCGCGGCGGTTTGCCCACCCAGCGCCACGGCTTCATCGGCGGCGCTGACATGTTGGCTGTTACGGTCTGCGTCGGAATACACCGCCACTGAGGTGATGCCCATCTGCGACAGGGTGCGGCAGATACGAACAGCGATTTCACCCCGGTTGGCGATCAGGACTTTTTGCAACATCAGTGTGTCTCCTCGGCGTTTTTCTTCAATTGCGCGATGTAATTTCTCCAGCCGCCCAACGCGGTAATGTCGGTGGCGTCGTCAATGGCCCAGGGCTCACAGATAAAGCCTTTCACCCAGCGACCGTCGGCGGTTTCCAGGCTGCCGATTCCCAGTGGGGCGGGGATCAGGCCGACAAAACTGCCGAAGTGTTTTACCGGCATTTGCCACAGTTCGATGGGAATGCTGTCGCCGCCGTTTTTCTCGTTCCGGATCAACCCGGGTTTGGGGGGCACTGTGTTGGCCAGGGCGTAGAGGCGATAGCAGGGCGCGGTGTGAGTGGCTTCGAGCAAGACTCCGTCGCGTTCGGTGAGCTGGGTATTGAGGGGCATGCCGGTAAGGTGCGCGCCGACCACCGCAACGGTTATCAGGTCGTCGTCATCATCATTGGCCGCGTGGGGTTGCGGATCCGGCAAGGGTTGGCCGGTGGCGCCGGCTTGCCAGGGCTGCGCCTGCTGCCAGCGTTGCCCGAAGTCGGCCAGTGCATGGTCCTGCCAGGCCGGGCCAATCAGGGTCACGCCACCGGGCAGGCCGTCTTCACGGAAGCCGCCGGGCAGTGCCAGGGCGCACAGGTCCAGCAGGTTGACGAAGTTGGTCCAGGTGCCGAGCTGGCTGTTCAGGGTGATGGGGTCGGCCTGAACGGCGGCGCGGGTGTAAATCCCCGGCGTGGTGGGTAACAGCAGGGCGTCCACTGTTTCCATCAGGGCGTCCGACTGGCGTTTCAGTGCGGCGAGCTGGTACTGGGCGCGGAAACCGTCGGCAGCAGTGAGGGTGGCGGCGGGTTCGAGAATGTCGCGAATCACCGGCAGCAGCGCATCCGGTTTTTCCTGCAACAGGGATTCAGTAACGGTGAAACGCTCGGCGACCCACGGGCCCTGATAGAGCAACGCGGCGGCATCCTGCAGCACGGCGGTGTCCACGGTGACCAGGTCGGCAATCTGTTTGACCTGCTCCAGCTGTTGTTCCCATAACTGTTTGGCCTGGGTGTCCCCGAACCAGGGCAGGTCTTTGGGAATGCCGAGGGTGGGGCGTGCGGGCAGGCCGGTGGTCTGTAATGCCGGGGCCGGGCGGCTGTAGGTATCGTGGTTGTCGAACTGGCCGATCACCCGGTAGACCTGTTGGGCGTCGTCTACGCTGAGCGCAAAAATGCTGACGCAATCCAGAGTCCGGCAGGCGGGGACGACACCGTGGGTGCTGATGGCACCGCGTGTGGGCTTGAGGCCCACGGTATTGGTGAACGCGGCCGGTACCCGGCCGGAACCGGCGGTATCGGTGCCCAGGGAAAATGGCACCAGACCCAGGCTCACCGCCGTGGCGGAACCAGAGCTGGAGCCGCCGCTGAGATAATCCGGGTTAAACGGGTTGGGCACTTCACCATAGGGGGAGCGGGTGCCCACCAGGCCGGTGGCGAACTGGTCCAGATTGGTCTTGCCCACCACGATAGCCCCGGCTTCACGCAGCAGACGTACCACGGTGGCGTCTTGCTGCGGGGTATAGGCGAATGCGGGGCAAGCAGCGGTGGTAGGCATGCCCGCCACATCAATGTTGTCTTTCACTGCGAAGGGAATGCCATAGAGGGGCAAAGAAGAATCTGTCAGTGCTTCAGCCTGGGCTGTCAGGGAGGACTCATCCAGTAGGTGGATCCACAGGGCGCGTTCACTGTCGTGTAGTGAGGTCGCCAGTTTTTTCATGGCCTGTACCGGGGTGAGGTCACCGCTGCGGTAAGCCGCCTGCCATTGTTGAAGAGTCCAGCCAATCATTCGTTAGCACACCTGGTTGTACACAAGTTGGTATTCGAACTTGTGCAAATGCGGTGCCAGCCAAACAAAAAATATTTAACGTGTTGTTTTTACAATAATTAATAACAGTGGCGTTGAATGCTAAGTGCCCCAGGGAAGAGACTGGATGCGCTAACCTGATGCAGCTGCGCTGTATCGGTGCAGGCGTCACGAGGTGAATCCCCGCAGGCGGATGTGATGCATCAGGGATGACGATGGCAGGGACAGTAACGCTCTATTTCCACTGGCTGATTCGCTCTGCCATCGTTATCTCAGTTGGCTCCGGTGCGTGGAGTCTGCGCGGGTCCGAGGTGGAGGAAAGAGAATGTCCCAGCGTGCGTTGGTGGTGGAAGGCGGTGCCATGCGCGGCATTTTTGCTGCAGGGGTGCTGGATGCGTTTCTGGAAAACCCGCATCGCGGTTTTGATTTTGCGGTGGGCGTGTCTGCCGGTTCGACCAACCTGATTGGTTATCTGGCGGGAGACCACGGCAGAAGCCGGCGGATCATCACCGACCATGCCTGCCGTCCGGACTTTATCAACTGGCAGCGTTTTATGGCCGGCGGGCATCTGTGCGATGTGCACTGGTTGTGGCATCAATCGCGCCTGGAGGTGCCGTTAAGCCTGGAGCAGCACTGGCAGGGAAAGGTGCCGCTGTGGGTGGTGACCACGTCGGTGGAGGATGGTGCGCCCCGTTATTTCCAGACCCGACCCGAGAATCTGGATGAAGTGATGACCGCGTCCTGTTCCATTCCTTTCGCTTACCGGGATTTTCCCACCGTGGATGGGCAGCCGATGACAGATGGTGGGCTGGCGGATTCCATTCCTGTGCGCTGGGCCTACGAGCAGGGGGCGCGGGATATTACCGTGGTGTTGTCCCGCCATCAGGGCTACCGCAAGCGTTCCAGTGCCCTGACACCGCTACTCAAGCCCTGGGTGCGTGACATGCCGGCACTGTATGCGGCCATGGTGAAGCGAACGGATGCCTATAATCAGGCGCTGGATTTTATCGATAATCCCCCTGCAGACTGCAATCTCACCGTGATTGCCCCGCAGCCGGATTTCCCGGTGAATCGCTTGACCACCCATGCCGGGAAACTGGAGCGGGGGTATCAGCAAGGTCACTGGGCGGGGTTGCAATCGTTGGGGACGGAGATAAAAGCAGCTTCGAGCTACTAGCTGCGAGCTTTGAGGCTCAGCTCTCTTTTTCTTCGCAGTGCCAGACCCAGGCATCCAGCTCGATATGCTCAATACCGCGGAAGTGGCTCTCCATCATGAATTCACGGCGATCGCTGAGCATGCCGCGGTTGCCGCCGGCTTTCTTGATGGCCTTGGCGAGCTTCTTGTTCACGTTGTTATTGATGAACGCATCGCTGAACAGCATGCCCTGCATTTTGCTCCCCGACGACACCGAGACTTCCCCTTTTTCTTCGCACCCCTGAGGGGCTTCGCGGAGCAGTAATATGTTATCCCCCTGTGCCGCGAGGGAGGTGCCGAGTAGCAGAATCATCAGACAAAAGCGCATGGGGTTTCCTGTTGTTGTTATTGCTTGCAGGCCTGTCGGGCCTTGGCCACGTTTTCCCGCAAGTGGACGGGATTGATGGTGCCGGCAATGATACTGCTGACGCCCGCGGTGCCAAGGATCTGGTTCAGACTTTCCTGCACCGGGTCTGCAAGGGTGTCATTGAGGTGACCGCTGGCAAAGGCTTTCTTGATCAGGATGCCTTTTTGGTGAGCGGCGGCGTGTTCGATCACCGGTACTTCATCTTGGTGCTGAAGGTTGTAGGTGACCATGGCCATGTCGGCGTGGTCCAGGCAGGCAATGCCGCCCTCCACTGTCTTGGTGGACATGCCAGTGGTGCGCACCAGGCCTTCCTTCTTTAACTCGTTCAGGGCGGCCAGGGTGCCTTGCTCCATAATGGCCAGGTCGCTGCCATCGGAATGAATCAATACGCAATCCAGGTAATCGGTGTTGAGCCGTTTCAGGCTGCGTTCCACGGAGCGGCGAACGTGTTCCGGGGAGAAATCGAAATGGCTTTCACCACTGTCGTTATCAAACTCTTCGCCCACCTTGGTGACAATGACCCAGTCCTGGCGCCGGCTCATCAGCTGGCCGAGCCGTACTTCGCTGTGGCCGTAGGCGGGAGCGGTGTCGATCAGGTTGATGCCCAGATCCCGCGCTTGCGCCAGCAGTTCCGTCACGGCCTTGTCGTTGGGAATGGTGAAGCCGTTGGGGTACTTCACTCCCTTGTCGCGGCCGATTTTCACCGTGCCCAGGCCGAGTGCGCTGACGGTTAATCCTGTGTTGCCCAGCGGGCGCATGAAAGACATGACGGTCCTCTGTATTGACGGTAGGAGGGGGCGGGTTGCGGGGTAAAAGCAGTTGAAAGTTCAAAGCTTAAAGTTGAAAAGCGCGGGATAGACCGGGTGCCGGTTTTAATGTTGTCGCCGCGCCCCAATGGCTGGTGGTCGCGGAGCGCCAGTGTTAAAAACCGGAACAGCCCTGCCTCGCGTTTAAACTTTGAACTTTCAACTCAGCCTCACACGTCTCCAGTAACCCCCTCGGGCAATGTTAAAAACAGGTATGCCAGTACGGCACACCCATGGGCGCCTGTTTTAGTTCTGCCGGTACCGTTAATGGCTCGCCCGGCTGCAGGCCGCTTTCTTCAATCAGTGCCATGACCCGGTCGCCCAGATCCGGGGCCAGGGTGAGTTTGGTGGGCCAGGCGATGATCAGGTTTTGGTCCCGGCGGGCGTAGGCGTTATCCGGTTTTACCAGTGCCTGCTGTCTGGGTTCGGCGCGGGTTACATCCAGGGTGGCGAATTCGGCGTTGCTGAAATCCAGCCAGGGGAACAGATGCTTGAGTTCGTCCCGGCCGGCAGTCAGTTGTTCCTGTTCGCTGCGCTCCACGCCCCGTTCCGCCAGATCGCCGCCCAGGTACCACACCACCTTGCCGTCGGGGCAGTCGTGGGTGGTAACGGTGAGCACGGGCTTGTTGCTGGTGCCGACACAGTGGGCGTAAAGGCGATGACCCAGATCATGTTTGACCAGCACCATTTTCAGGGGGCGCAGCTGGCTGTGTTCCTGCTCCAGCAGGTGGGCCTGATGGGCGCCGTCGAGCAGGGCCGGGTTGCCGTTGCCGGCGGCGAGCAGGGTCAGGCGCGGTTCAATGCGTTGACCATTAACCGTGACGGCGCGCAGGCCGTTTTCATCCCATTCCAGCGTGTCCCGTTCGTTGTCGAGCGCCAGCAGCCGGTCGCGGACCGGGGTGCTAAGTGTCTCGATCAGCGATTCGGTGTTGATGACCAGATCGTCCAGTTTGTAGACGTTGCCTCTGAAGGCCTTGTTGGCCAGTGCACTGGGGAAGTGGTCGCGCTTGAGCTTTTCAATGCGGCCACGCAGCATTTTGCTGGCGAAAAAATTGGTCATCCGTGAGGCCACGGAGCCGCTGGACCACATGTGTTGGGTGTCACTCAGTACTTGCAGCTGGCGCAGGTCCACCGGGTCGTCGCCGGCCATGGCCGCACGCCAACGGTCCGGCATGGCGGCAATGGATTCCGATTCACTGGACAGATTGCCGCCCAGGGCATACTTGAGGCCACCGTGAATAATGCCCTGGCTGGCCAGGGTCTGGTCACCGCCGAGGGTGGCGGACTCCAGCAGCAGGCATTGGTAGCCGGCGGCGTTGAGCCGGTTGATCAGCCAAAGGCCAGCGATGCCGCCGCCAAAGATCACAATGTCCGGGCGGAGTGTGTCAGGTTTCAGGGTAGAGTCACTCATGGCTCACCATCGTTGAACAGTGCGGCTATGCTAGCATAGGCGAAGCCGCTAACACGCAAGCACGCGATACGCACCACGCCAAAACAAGAGAGCCCATGCGAACCCTTTATTCTTTCCTCTGGTATTTATTGCTGCCCTTCCTTTTCCTGCGCCTGTGGCTGCGGGGCAGAAAGGCGCCGGCGTATCGGTTGCGCTGGAAAGAGCGCATGGCCTGGGGCTATCGCCCCGGCACCCTGAAAAACAGCCTTTGGGTACACGCGGTGTCGGTGGGGGAGACGCTGGCGGCGGCGCCGTTGATTGAGCGGTTGCTGGCGGATTATCCGGATGTTCCGCTACTGGTTACCACTACGACACCTACGGGTTCGGAGCGGGTCAAGGCCCTGTTCGGTGACCGGGTGACCCATGTGTATTGCCCCTGGGAATTGCCCACGGCACTGAACCGTTTCCTGCGGGCTTTCGATCCGAAAACGGTGATCGTGCTGGAGACCGAGTTGTGGCCCAACCTGTGTGCGGCGGTGAAGCGTCACGGAGCCAAACTGATGCTGATGAACGGGCGGCTGTCGGAGAAAAGCTACCGGGGCTACCGCAAGTTTCCCCGTCTGGTGCGGCCCATGATGGCGCGCTTCGATGCCCTGGCGGTGCAGACCCCGGTGGAGGCGAAACGCTATGTGGCTCTGGGTGCCTGGCCGGAACGGGTCCATGCCATCGGCAGCGTGAAATTCGACATGAGTTTGGATGATGCTGTGCGTCAGGCGGCAGGGGATTTACGTGCCGCTATTGGCGAGCGTCCGGTGTGGATCGCCGCCAGTACCCATCCCGGTGAAGACGAGCCGGTGCTGGCAGCGCACAAGGCTCTACTGGAAACGGCACCGCAGACCCTGCTGATGCTGGTGCCCCGGCATCCGGAGCGTTTCGACAGCGTGGCCCAGCTGGTCCGCCAGCAGGGACTTGGCCTGGCCCGGCGCAGCAAGCAGGACACCATCGCCGCCGACACCCAGGTTTACCTGGCCGATACCATGGGCGAGTTGTTGATGTTGTTCGGGGTGGCCGACGTGGCCTTTGTGGGCGGTTCCCTGGTGCCGGTGGGCGGGCACAATCTGCTGGAACCGGCCGGCTGGGGAAAGCCGGTGCTCACTGGCCCCCACCTGCACAACTTTACCGCCATCTCCAATCTGCTGGATGACGCCGGTGCCCTGACCCTGGTGGACAATGCGGATGCCCTGGCCATTGCCCTGCAGGCGCTGTTCCGTTATCCGGATCAACGCCAGCGTCAGGGGCAGGCGGCAGCAGCGGTGGTGGAAGCCAATCGTGGGGCGCTGGAGAAGGGGCTTAAACTGATTAGTGAACAGTAAAAGCAGGGGCTGTTGTAGGAGCCATGCTCGCATGGCGAACCTCACGAAACGAAGCACAAGCACCACAGGGCGAGAAGGCGTATCCGATTCCTCAGGTGAGATTCCGGAGGATCCTGCAACGCCTTTTCCTCGCTAGGGCTCGGTTCGCCATGCAAGCATGGCTCCTACATTGCCTTTCAATAACGTGTATCCGGCACCAGCGCGTCGCTGCGGCCTTCCAGGTCCGGCTGGTAGATGTTCAGAGTTTCCGTGTCCGACAACCACTGGTTGATGGCCGCCAGGTCGCCCTGCTGCAGGTCGCCGGTGGTGGATTTCAGGGTCAGGGAGTTGATGATGTAGTCGTAACGGGCGTTGGCATAGTCGCGCTCGGCGGCGTACAGCGCCTGTTGGGCGTTGAGCACGTCGACCACGTTACGGGTGCCCACTTCGTAGCCGGACTGGGTGGCTTCCAG
>NZ_NVWY01000017.1 GCF_002733835.1 Alcanivorax sp. | reverse complement strand
AGGCGTGGACGATGCGGATATCCATTACGAGTTCTTCGGTCCGGCAGAAGGGCTTGCCGCCTGAATTTCCGATCCGCCGGTCAGTTAACGAAAGAGGCCGCGCTCCAGGAGCGCGGCCTCTTGCTTTCCGCCGGCAGCGACTAATTGAGCATTTCCACCACACCCTGATTGCTCATCATTGCCACCCGGTTTCGCCCGGCGCCTTTTGCTTGATAGAGCGCTTCATCGGCCATTTTCAATAGCTGAGCGCCGTCTTCTGCGGTGCCGTCCGAACAGGCGACCCCGACACTGATGGTCACCACCTGGCTGACTCGGGAACCGCTATGGGGAAGGCCCAGCTGCTCGACCCGGTTACGCATACGTTCGGCAAAAACCAGCGCATCGTTAAAGCTGGAGTCAGTCAGGGTAATGACAAATTCCTCGCCACCGTAGCGAGCCACGAAATCGGTATCGCTTTGCACCATTCCCAGAGGGACGCCGGCCACTTTTTTCAGGCACTCATCGCCCGCCGGGTGGCCATAGGTATCGTTGTATTGCTTGAAGAAATCGATATCGAACAGCATCAGGGTGATGCGTTCCGGGGCATCCGGGTTGTTCTGGTTCAGCTTGTGATAGAGGTGGCTCAGGCGGCTTTCCATTCCCCGGCGATTGATGCAGCCGGTCATGCCGTCGACGGTGGCCTGATTTTCCAGTACCAGATTGGCTGAGTGTAATTCGTTTCTGTGCTGGAACAGTACGTGTTCGGAAAGGAAATGCTGTCGCAACAGGCGTTCATACACGTATTGGCCAAACAAGCTCATGCTTGTAAAGGCCAGCGAGACCAGCACCAAGGTGGATGGTTCAAAGGGCTGCCGGCCGGAACTGAGTTGCAGGCTGAAAATCATGCAGCCAATCATTACCACGGAGCTGATCAGCGCGGCATAGAATGGCACCCGTATCAGGATGCAGATCATCAGGATAGCCAGTGGGGTGTGGAAAAAGAAGGTGTAGGCCAGGGGGTGCTCGACTATGGCCCCTAGATAATTGCCGGTAAGGGCAATGGCGAATGCCAGTACCAGCGTGGCTTCGTGGAGCCAGTTACGCCATTGTGGCTTGCGGATTAATACCAGACAGCCGCCGGTGAGCATCAAGGTGAAAAGCCGCGGGCGCCAGGACATGTTGAGAACGTCAGGAGAAATGCGTGACTCGATAAACATGGCGGAGACAATCAGGAACGCCACCAGTGCCAAAGCCCAGGGCATGACTTTGGCCACGCTGGCCCGGAAATAGAGGCGAAAATCCTTTTCCAGCGGTTTGGGCAGGCGCAGGTGCCACGGTAACGTAATGTCGTTGCCGGTTGGTAGCGGGGTGTGGTTCTGGTTTGCGGTCACGGCCGTAAAGGCTCCTTCCAGTCCATGAATCGGTGACGGCGTGCTGTGATCAGCATGCACTACATCATAGTGCAAAGTGCTGTCATATCGATAATGGGCACGTGGCCAGCGGTGTATTGTAAGGACAAAAGGGCGATTGTTGTTAGCCTGGCAGAGTTAATCTAATCCAAAAGCGCTAACAGTGCCTGCTGTTTCCCCTGGGGAAGTTGGCGAAAGCGCTCCAGCAGGAAGGCTTCTTCGTTGCCTTGCGGTACCGCTGTTTCGCCGTGGGGCAGGGTATGCGGCCAATTCTTCAGGCTATGTTCCAGCCGGGCAATAATTTCCGCGTTCATGCTGCGATGGCTGAGATTAGCCGCTTGCGCGACCTCGTTTCGCATACCGCAGGGAAAACGAACCACGAACTTCTCGGTTCGCGTGGTTGCGTTGCTTGTCATAGTAACCTCTGAATCACGCCTGCTTACATGAGGCTGGCGAGTGAGGCTGGCCGGCCTATGACAACAGAGCAGGCTGTGCTGTTATCTGGACACAAGCTTTAGACCTTACGCATTTTTTTGCCTCCAGGCGATACTGGCAGCGTGCCAGTAATGGCGAAATAGAGACACGGTTAACACTAGGCTAAGTAAAAGTTTTTTTACACGGAGAATCGTCGTGCCTGTGTGATCTGGTGCACGGTGCCAGTGAGTATCAGGCAGTGCTACAATTGATACTACTGATATAAAAATTGGCGGCTATTCACTTAATGAATATTGGTGCGGCAGATCTGAACCTGCTCAAGTATCTTGATGTGCTCCTGCGTGAGCAGAATGTGACCCGGGCAGCCGAGCAACTGGGGATTACCCAGCCGGCGATGAGTAATTCCCTGAAGCGGTTGCGTGAGTTGTTTGGTGATCCGTTGTTGATTCGTACCAGCGATGGCATGACCGCCACGGAACGTGCACAGGAGCTGCGGCCCCTGGTGCGGCAAATTCTTTCCCAGGCGGAGCAGTTGTTCACGCCCGAGGATGTGTTCCAGCCGGCGGACAGTCGCCGGGTGTTCCGGATCATGACCAGCGATTATGCGGAAGCCACCCTGGTGCCGCATATTGTTCGTCGCCTGCGCGCCGAGGCCCCCAATGTGGTGCTGGATTTCCTGACCCCGTCGGATGTGAGCTACCAGGACATGGAGCAGGGCCGGGTCGATATGGCGGTAAACCGCTTTAACGAAATTCCGGGGTCGTTTCACCAGGTGAGCCTGTGGAAGGATTCGTTTTCCTGTTTGCTCAACCGGGATAATCCCATTGCCAAGGGCTTTGATCTGGACAGTTATCTGTCCGCCCAGCATATCTGGGTGTCGAAAACCGGTTTTGGCGTAGGGTTCGGCATGAACCCGGAAAAGCTCGGTGGGCTGGGGTGGATTGATCATGCCCTGGAGCAACTGGGTAAAAGCCGCAAGATCAGTATTTTCACCCGCCATTACCAGATGCCGGCCCTGCTGGCCATGAATAACGACCTGGTGGCCACACTGCCAAGCCGGGTGGCGCGCATGCAGGCCCAGAACGAACGTCTGCTGATCAAGCAGCCGCCGTTTGATATTCCCGAGTTTGAATTGAAAATGGCCTGGTCATCGCTGTTGCACCACAACGTGGCACATCGCTGGCTGCGGCGGCTGATTCAGGAAGAAGCAGAGCGAATTCTGGCAGAAGAATAGCCACAAGCTACAAGCCGGGATGGGGAAACGGGAAAAGTCCAGTTTTCCTTTTCAACTTTTCACTTTGAACTTTCAACTGATCTTTCGCGGGCAGAGTGGTTAACGTGTCGCAGCGCCCCCAACCCTCGTTGCAGCTTGACGCTTGTTGCTTGCAGCGTCCTGTCAGATCACCGAGGCGCCGCTGAGCCAGCTGCTGTGGGTCTTGCCGGGCAGGTTCTCGCCGGCTTCGGCAATGGCGCCCTTGCCGACGCCTTCGAAGGCGCGGACCCGGAAGTGTTTGCCGGGGGCTTCATCGGCCAGTTGGGCGGCAATGTGCGCGGCCAGCTGCTCAACGGTGGTGTCCGTATCGACCATGTAGCAATGGTCTTCCGGGATCACCAGTTCGAAATGTCCTTGCTCGGCATCGTAACGGAACCGGTGGTGGGGAATTTCGTCGATGTAGTAGGTGCCTTCCAGATCTTCCTCGGTGCCCAGGTAGATGTCTTCCCAGCGGTCTGCCCAGAGCTTTTCCCAGTAACGGCTGCGCCGGCCATTCTCGAAAATGTGAATGCTGGAGCGATGCCCATGGGCAATGCGCTGGCAGTTGCCGTCGTGCTTTTTCAGGCCATGGGAATAGTGGTAGAACGGTGCGGTGCCGGTATCTTCTTCGCGCAGTACCACGCGTACTTCCGCCACATTTGCCGGTACCACGGTCTGGATCAGATCCATCAGGTACAGGGTCAGGCTGGCCTTGGACACTTCCGGGCCAGGCATCAGCAGCAGGCTCTGGCTGGGCGCCACCATGCGGATGGTGCCACCCCGGTAAACCCATTCCAGGCTGGTGGCGTTATCGCGTTCGGCGATGGTGGTCTGGTCATTATCCACGGGAACCAGCAGGCGGTGATCCACGCTGTCGTCGATGATCTGCTTGATGCGCTTCTTGATGTGACCAAAGTCGAAGACCATGCCCTGATCATCCAGGTCGCCGCTCAGTTCCAGGTCCACCAGCCAGGATTCACCCACCATGCCGCGCTTGGGGTGCAGGTAGGAGAAATCGGCGACGGTTAAATTTTCGACAAAAAGAGTGGCCATGCTGTTCCGGTTGATAATGATGGGTTTCGACAGGTCACTATAATGCCATTATTCTGGGCTGCCGCTAAGGTGCACAGCGCTTGCTGCGGACATTTTACGAGCAGTTATCGTAGTAGCTGTGAACCGGGGCACACCGGTTGCACAGTAAAGTGCACATGCTGTGACATGGCTACGGGGTTCCGACGTGGCTTTTCCGCTGACCCAACCGAGAGCAATTATGGCTGAAACGCTTTTCTCCAAGATCATCGACCGGGAAATTCCGGCCGATATCATCTTCGAAGACGACCAGTGCCTGGCCTTTCGGGATATCAATCCCCAGGCGCCCACCCATTTTCTGGTGATTCCCAAGAAGCCGATTGCCAAGCTGTCCGATGCTGAAGAGGCCGACCAGGCACTGCTGGGGCATCTGTTGCTGGTGGCCAGTCAGGTGGCCGGGCAGGAAGGGCTGGAGGATTTCCGTCTGAACGTGAACAACGGTGCGGGTGCCAGCCAGACCGTATTCCACCTGCATGTGCATGTGCTGGGTGGTCGCGCCTTCAGCTGGCCGCCGGGCTAAGCTGAATCTGGACCGGCTTTGCCTGGCTATTCCTCCGGGAGTAGCAGGGCCCGGGCCATGCGTGTACTCAGTTCCCCGCGCTGGTCGGGTGTGCCTGTATCCACCAGAAAGCTGTAACGACGCCCGCCCCACAAGGTCAGCAGCAGAATATCGATCACCGTGTCATCCACGGCCCCGGGAAAATCCTCCCACTGGGCGATGCATTGTGACCAGGTCCGCGCCAGGTGTTGAAAAATCTGTCGATGGCGGGCGTCGCTGGCGATCTGGTTTTCCCGTTCCAGCATCTCGCGGTCAAAATACGGAGCCTGGCCGTCTTCATCCAGTGTCAGGCGGACCAGTTTGCGCAATCGCGTTTCCCATGGCTCTCCTGCCAGGGCGGTGTTGGCTGCCGCCAGATCGCTGCAGAGCTGTTCCATGCAGTGGCGCACATACCCTGAGAGCAAGGCGGTGCGATTCGGGAAATACTCGTACAGGGTGCCGACGGCGTAACCGCTCTCTTCTGCAATGGCGCGGGTGGTGGCGGCCTCCGGGCCATCACGGCGCCAAATCCGAACAAATTCCTCGTACAGCGAATCCACCGTGAATTTTGCCCGGGCCTGGGATGGCCGCTTGTGGGGCTGCGGCAGCGATTTGTCGGTGCGATCTTTGCCCATAAATGAATCCGAACCCGTACTGGTGGCGGGGTTGTTAGCATGAATCTCAGTGAAACCGGCTCGTTGAGAGCCCGTCAACGGAGATCATTATGACGCAAAATACCACTGCCCGTTTACTCACCGACAAGGCCAACCTGGGAGCCAGCCGGTTACAGGACGAGGCCATGGCCGATGCGGCTCAGGGCGAAGTGTTGCTGGCCCTCGAGACCTTTGCTCTGACCACCAACAACATTACCTATGCCGCTTTCGGCGATGCCATGAATTACTGGTCGTTCTTCCCCACCGATGAGGAAGGATGGGGGCATATGCCGGTGTGGGGATTTGCCACGGTGATGCAATCGCGGGTCGAAGGGATTGCCGTAGGCGAGCGGTTCTACGGGTATTTTCCCATGGCGGGCTTGCTGCGGGTCCAACCCGATCGGGTCACCGAGCGAGGTTTCTACGATATCGCCATGCATCGCCAGGGGCTTCCTTCTCCCTACAACCAGTACACGCGTTGCCAGACTGATGAAGCCTATGTCCCGGAACTGGCGGATTTTCAGATGCTGTTGCGGCCGCTGTTTTTCACCTCGTACATGCTGGCGGATTACCTTGCCGACAACGGTTACTTCGGCGCCCGCCAGGTGGTGTTCTCCAGCGCCTCCAGCAAAACCGCCTATGGCACCGCTTTCGCTCAGGCCGATGGCCCCTGCGGTGCCAGCGGTGAAGCGCCGCAATGTATTGGGCTGACCTCGGCACACCATTGTGAATATGTGGCCGGGCTGGGCTTGTATGATCAGGTGGCAGATTACGATGGCCTGGAGCAGCTGGATGCCAGCGTTCCCACCCTGTATGTGGACTTTTCCGGCAGTGACGCCTTGCGTGAGCGGGTACGAGCCCACTTCGGCGCTTCCCTGGTCCATGATTGCTTCGCCGGCTCCGCCACCAACACGGATTACCTGGACGAAACGCGCTGGTCGGATCCGGTGCCGCAGTCGTTCTTCGCCCCGATCCAGATCCGCAAGCGTAACCAGGATTGGGGGGCGCCAACCCTGAGCCGGCGTTTCGGAGCGGTGCAGCGCCGTTTCCTGCGCGCCGTCAGTGATCCGAGTAATGGCTGGATGACCTTGCGTGTGCACAAGGGGCTGGAGGCGGCGCGGGCCGTGGTGGAAGACCTTTACCTGAATGGTGGTCAGCCCCGTGAGGGGCATGTGGTGCGTCTGCAGCGCCAGGACACCAGTGGGGCTAGTCGGCTATCCTGAGGGTTCATACCCTGAAGAGAGGATAGCCCGTTGAACCAACCGCCCGTGCATCGCTGGATAGAGCCAGTCCGGCTGGAAGGTCAGCACGTGGTGCTGGAACCGCTCCAGCAGGCCCATGCGGATGACCTGGCCGAGGCCACCGCTGATGGTGCGTTGTGGACACTCTGGTACACCACCGTGCCGGACCCGCAAGGGGTGGCGGAATATATCGACACCGCCCTGCGGGGCCGGGATCAGCACGGTGACATGCCCTTCGCGGTGCGCCACCGTGCCAGCGGCAAGGTGATCGGCAGCACCCGTTTCTTTCGTGTCGACGAGGATAATCGGCGCCTGGAACTTGGCCATACCTGGTACGCCCGCCGTTTTCAGCGCAGTGCGGTGAACAGCGAGTGCAAGCTGTTGCTGCTGGGCCATGCCTTCGAAACCCTGAATGCCATCGCGGTGGAGTTGCGGACCCACTGGCATAACCAGGCGTCGCGCACGGCCATTGCCCGTCTGGGGGCCAAGCAGGATGGTGTGCTGCGCCACCACACGCGTTCAGCGGACGGGGTGTACCGCGATACCGTGGTGTTCTCCATTCTTGAGCAGGAATGGCAGGCTGTACGTCAGAACCTGCGTTACCGGCTGGACCGTGGATCACCGTGAATTACCTGGCCCATTTGACCCTGGCGCAACCGTCGGTGCCCTCCAAGGTCGGTAATGTACTGGGGGATTTTATGCGCGGTGCGGTGGTCAGCGAGCTGAGTGAGCCGCTGCGCCGGGGGTTGGATAACCACCGGCTGGTGGACCGGTTTACCGACCACCACCCCTGGGTCATGGCGCAACGCCGCAGGTTTTCGGCCCGCCGCCGACGCTTTGCCGGAGTGGCGCTGGATGTGCTGTTCGATCATTTTCTGTGGCAGCACTGGGCCACCTTCTATGGCCATGACCGGGACGCCGCCATTGCCCGTGATTACCAACATCTGCAAGCGGGCCTGCCGTTGATGCACCTGACCATGCGTGAGCGGGTGGAGCGTCTGATTGAGCATGATCTGCTTAACCAATACGGGGAGTTGGAGCGGGTTGGGCAGGCGCTGGATGTGATCGCCGGGCGTATCCGTTTTGCCAATGACTTTGCCGGTATCATCCAGGAGATTGAGCCGCGCTATCAGGCATTGGAGACCGGGTTCCTGGCGTTCTATCCCGAGCTGCAAGCGGCGGTCAGGGAGGCGGCACTGGAGTGACGGGTTATCGGTTGCCGTTTTGGGATTTGATCGCGCAATGGAGTGAATGAGCTGATATAGGGATTTTTTCTGTGATCCTGCCTTGGCAACCGCTGGACGCCGGATGCCCGACGGCTGACGCTTTCAGTCAAGCCCCTGATTGATTCCTCTGCGCTTTTCGTCAACAGGTGTTACCTGATTGTCCCTGGAGTATTTCTCAAAAGAGGGGCCGGAATAGTGACCGCCTCTCAGCGCGGGTGTTTTGCGTCAGGCATTCGGCGTCGAGCGTCCTGCAAAGTGTGAGTGATACGCGATAAGCCGGGAAAACGACGGGAAAGCTGACATTCTCGCTGACCCGTGAAAAACTTTTTTTGCTCACAATGCCGGCATATTCAGTTCGGCCATGGTGTCGTAATACAGCTCATCGGCCAGGCTGCGGTTGCGGGCCCGGGGCGAGCGCAGGGCCGGCTTGTGATTGGCGAAATACTCACCGCTGATATCCGCGTACTGTTCGTCCAGCGCCAGGCTCACGGGAAGCGATGCGGCTTTTTCTGGGGTGGTGAGCGTGGGGCGAATCAGTGCCATGACGGCGCTGGGGACATGGCGGAAAATCGGCGTGTCCACGCCGCCGGGGTGCAGGGCGTTGCTGGTAATGCCCGCCTCTTGCAGGCGCTCTGCCAGTACGTTGCTGAACAGGATGTTGGCGAGTTTGGACTGGCCATAGGCGTCCATGACCAGGTAGGGCTTGCGACCTTTCCAGGTCTTCTTGTTGATCCGGCCCAGCCAGTGAGCCACCGAGGCCAGGTGCAGGATACGGGGCTGGGTGCCTTTCTGTAGCAGGGGCAACATCAGGTGCGTGAACAGCACCGGCGCCAGGTAATTCACCCCGAACTGCATTTCGTAACCGTCTTTGGTGAACTCCTGCTGGGTGGGCACCACGCCGGCGTTGTTGATCAGCACATCAATGTGGCCCAGTTCCTGATAGAGCTCAGCGGCGCAATCGCGTACCTGTTCAAGGTCTGCCAGATCCAGGGCAAACAGGCGCACTTTTGCCTGTGGGTGGGCGTTCTTGATTTTGGCCACGGCGGCCTGCCCCTTGGTCTGGTCGCGGCAGGCGAGGATAACCTCTGCGCCGCGGCCGGCCAGTTGCTCGGCCGTGCAGAAACCAATGCCGGAATTGCCGCCGGTGATCAGTACGCGTTTGCTCATGATGGTCCTTGCCCCGCTTCCCTGTTGGTGTGTGGTCAGCTTAACAGGCCTCACAGGTCGGAGTGGGGCCGGTGGAGCCATTTTCTGCGTTTTTCTGTGGCAGTTGGGTCATGGCAAGCCACTGGGAAATGTCCTGGCAAACCTGCTGCCACTGCCGGCTTTGCAGCAACAGGTGCGGCGCATTCGGATAGAAACGGTATTCCCCCTGGTCGTTGGCGGATAAGTGCGCCCGCAGGTGGCGAATGCCTGCTTCCGGGACGGAATGGTCCTTGCCACCGTACAGCAGCAGGGTAGGGATGTTCAGGTTGTTGGCCGAATCGCTGGCGCTGTCCGCCAGCTTGATCAGCCCCCAGTACGCGTCCATCCGAACCTCACGCATAACGCGCGGATCCTCGGCCAGGCGTTGAGCGCTGGTTGGGGTGAGGGTGGGATCATCGGCGTTGCGTTCAACGGTGAGGCGGTAACCCGGCGCCAGGGTAGCAGCGGTGGCGATGGCGGCGTTCCAGCCATAACGAAAACGAATCCCTTCGCGCACCGCTGGCCCGGCCAGCATCAATCCGGCGACCTTGTCCGCTTCCTGCTGGGCGGCCAGTATGGCCACGGCGCCACCCAGGCTTTCGCCGAGCACAAACAGGGGTGCGGCATGGATCTGATGCAGGCGCCGGATCTGCGTCGCCGCATCATCGACCAGTTGCTGCTCACCAGCCCAGCGGCCTTGCTCCAGCCGGTCGCCAAAGCCGGCCTGATCGTAGGCCACAAACACATAGCCGGCTTCGGCAAACCAGGGACCCAGCTGTTCAAACGCGGCGCCGAAATCCCCGAAGCTGTGCAGGCCGAGGATCACCCCGCGTGGCGTGCCGGCAGGGGTCCACTCGCGCACAGTATCGGTGAGGGGCTCAGGTATACTGGTGGTCTCTGATTGTTTGCCGGAAAAAAGACTGCATGCGGCCATCAGTACCCCGGTAAAAAGAATAAGAGAAAAGCGCAAAGTACGGAGAGTCATGCCATGAGCGTAGCAGTGCCGTTGCAACGGCGAGTGAATGCGGCAATTTTTTTTCTGGCTCTGGTGGTCACGACCGGGCTGGTCTCTCGCTGTGAGGCAGACAAGGCGCCGGTGGTGCCGATGATGGAGCTGACGGTAACGGCTTCGGCTTATAATTCACTGCACGGGCAGGGGGCGGGCCGCGACCATGCGCTCGCCGCCTGGGGCGACCGTCTGGTGCCGGGAATGCAGGCCATCGCAGTGTCCCGCGACCTGATCCGGCTGGGGTTGGCCCACAATACTGAAGTCACCGTGGAGGGCTTGCCGGGTGTGTGGGTGGTGAAGGACAAGATGCACCGGCGCTGGAAGCGCAAGATTGATATTTACATGGGGGAGGATGTGCAGGCGGCCCGTGAATGGGGCCGCCGCAAAGTCAAAATCCGTTTTCCCCGGCCGCCGGAGAAACCCTGACGCGGACTATTCCCGGCTGAGAAACGTCATGGTCATCTTGGTGGAGCCGCTGGGCAGCACCTTGTCCAGCAGCTTGATGAATTTGAACACCCCGCCGACCGGGTTATGCACCGCGACGTTTTCATTGGCGGCCTGCCAGGCTTTGGCCGCAATGTCGTCGGCGGTCAGATTCACCCCCATGCGGTCCACCACCGGGGCGCGGAATTCGGCGTCATCCAGCATCGGCGTTTTCACAAACGGCGGCATGATATCCACCACCCGAATGCCCTGGCGGGCCCACTCGATATTGAGTGCTTCGGTGAGCGCGCGCACGGCAAACTTGCTGGCGGAATAAGAGGCCAGGTGCGGCACCCCGTAGAGCGCAGACGCTGAGCTCATGTTGATGACGGCGGGCTCGGTGCTCAATTGCAGGTGCGATTGTGCCGCCAGGGTCATGTTGATCAACCCGGTGACATTGATATCAATGATCTGCTTGTGCTGGGCGGCGCTGATGTCTTCGAAGTGCCCCATGCGCAGGATGCCGGCGCAGTTGAACAGCACGTCAAAACCATTGCCCTGGGCAAAGGCCTCGCAGGCCTGCTGGCAGGCGTCGGCATCGGTGACGTCCAGCCGTTGATACCAACTGCCATCCAGCTCTTTTGCCAGCCTGGCGAGGGCGGTTTCATTGATGTCGGTCAGGCCCACCTGCCAGCCTTTGTTGTGGAAGAGTGTGGCGGTGGCCAGTCCGATGCCGCTGGCGGCGCCGGTAATCAGAATGCGTTTCATGCGTTGGCACCTTTCCCGTTTTTATGAATTGCGTGTTGGTGGATAAAGCGGGCGCAGGTCATCAGGGCCTGATCCGAATCCGCCAGTACGCCGGCATGCAATTGAAAGTCGTGCCAGCGCTGGGGGTGAATCTGTAGCCGTGTGGGCGTGCCGGCTTCGTTCAAGGCGGTGCACAGGCGGTGGCTGTCATTGAGCAGAATTTCGTCGCCGCCGGCCTGGATCAGGGTGGGGGGCAAATCACTCAAGTCGCCGAACAGGGGGGAGCATTGTGGGTTGCGGGTGTCGTCACCGGCGTAGGCGCTGGCCGCGCTGGCCAGCCAGACATGGCTGAGCATGATGTCCCGGTCGGTGTCGAAGAGCTGGCCCAGTGTCAGGTCAACCCAGGGGGAAAACAGGATGGCCGCACTGGGTAGCGGCGTGCCGGCGGCTTTAAGGGCTTGCAGTGTGGCCAGCGCCAGTCCGCCTCCGGCGGAGTCTCCCATCAAGGTCAGCGATGCGGGGCTGACACCGTCGTCCAGCAGGGCCTGGTAGACCGCGACGGCATCTTCGATGGCGGCGGGGCAGGGGTGCTCGGGGGCGAGCCGGTAATCCGGCACCACCACGTGGGCATTGGCAAACTTGGCCAGGTGCGAGGTAATCGCCTTGTGGCTGTCCGGGCTGCCGGCCACGTAGCCGCCGCCGTGCAGATAGAGCACGGTGCTTTGCGCATGCAGTGGCTGGTAGTGGCGGCAGGGTACATTGGCAATGGCCTTGTCATGGCTGCCGATGCCGCCGGCCTTGAGGGTGCTGTAGGCCATGATGTCCAGCCAGCGCCGTTGCGCGGCAAAGCTGAAACGGGGGTTGGCGACGGGTTTGAACAGCAGGGCCAGGGACTGGCGCAGGGCGCCAGCCAGCAACTGCTGAACGGTGGACTGGCTACGGCTGATGCGGTCAACAAACAGGCTCATAGGGCTTTGTACTCGTAGTCGCTGAGTTCCAGGTGCTGGGTCTGGCGGCGATAGTCAAAGGTGAACCCGGGCCAGTTGTTGGTGTTCTTGCCGCTTTCGGTTTTGTACCAGCTGTGGCAGCCCTTGTCCCATACCGTGTCGCTGATTTTACGTTGCACGTTGTCGTTGAAGCGTGCCTGCACGCTTTCGCGCACTTCCAGAGAATGCAGTTTTTGCTCGTCCATTTCTGCCAGGCATTGTTGTACGTAATGAATCTGGCTTTCCAGCATGTAGATAATGGAATTGTGGCCCAGGTTGGTGTTGGGACCATAGAGCATGAACAGGTTGGGGAAGCCGCGCACGGTGATCCCCAGGTACGCTTCGGCGCCGTCCTGCCAGGCGGTATTCAGGTCCACTCCATCGCGGCCGGTGATGGTCATCGGGGTCAGGAAATCGGTGGCCTTGAACCCGGTGCCGTAGATGATCACGTCCACATCGTGGTGGGCGCCGCTGCTGTCGGTGAGGCCCTGTTTGTCCACCGCATCGATACCGTAGTTGATCACTTCCGTATTGGCCTGGGCCAGTGCCGGATAGTAGTCGTTGGACATCAGGATGCGCTTGCAGCCCATGGGGTAATCCGGGGTCAGCTTTTCGCGCAGCACCGGATCACTAATCTGTTTTTTCAGGTGCCGTGAGAACAGCCACTCGTACACCCCCATGGCCTTCTGGAAAGAGGTAAAGCCCAGCACCCGGGATTCATTGGCCGCATAAATGCGCATGCGATCCAGCGTTTGGGTCAGCGGCAGTTTCTTCAAAACCCAGTGTTCCGCTTTCTTGTAGGCGCGGTCCGGTTTGGCAATTACATGGGCGGCGGAGCGCTGGAACAGCTTGACCTTGCCGGCCACTTTGGCTACCTCCGGCACAAACTGAATGGCGCTGGCGCCGGTGCCGACAACGGCCACGGTTTTGCCGGTCAGGTCTTCATCGTGATTCCAGCGGGCGCTGTGGAAATGTGGGCCCTGGAAGTCCTCGATGCCGGCAAGCGGCGGGTACGCCGGTTGGTTGAGTTGGCCGGTGGCGGTGATCAGGGCGCGACAGGTGATCACCTCGCCATTGGTCAGGGTGATTTCCCACAGGCCGGCATCATCCAGAAAGCGGGCTTCGGCCACTTCAGTGTTGAAGCGAATGTGGCGATACAGATCGTATTTGCGTGCGCAGTATTGCTGGTAAGCAAAAATTTCTTTCTGCGGCGCGAAGCGACGGCTCCACGGGTAATGGCGTTCAAAGGAAAACGAATACAGATGAGAGGGCACATCACAGGCGGCACCAGGGTAGGTGTTGTCGCGCCAGCAGCCGCCCACATCGTGGCCCTTTTCGATCAGCAGCACGTCGTCCTGCCCCTGGGCTTTGAGGCGAATGGCCATGCCCAGTCCACCGAAGCCGGCGCCAATAATGATCACGTTGTGCGTTGCTTGCATGGGAAACAATCCAGTTAATAACGTTACGCTCCACTCTAGCGATACATAAACGCCTTGTTTATGGCATTCTGGGACAGAAAATTGTGGAGTTCGGACATCATGACGGTACAGCGAGCCATTACCAGCGTGCGCATGCAGGTGGCCTTTGCCGAAGAGCAGGGGGTGCCGGTAGCGGTCTGTCTGCAGGATTCCGGCATTCCCCCGGAAATGCTGGGCCGGGCCGATTGCACCATTGAGGCGGGGCAGGAGCTCACCGTGGTGCGCAACTTGTGCCGGGCACTGGGTAATGATGCTGAGCTGGGGCTGGCCATGGGGCAGCGTTATCACCTGAGCAGCTATGGGGTCTGGGGGTTTGCGCTATTGAGCAGCCCCACCTTTCGCCAGGCGGTTGAGCTGGGGCTGCGTTACCTGGATCTGACGTTCGCGTTTCTGGATATTTCCCTGCAGGAGCAGGGCGGTGACGCCATGCTGATTCTGGATGACAGTGGTGTGCCGGAGGAGGTCCGCGAGTATCTGCTGGCCCGGGATGCCAGTGCGGTGATGATGATTCAGGACGAGTTGTTTGCCGGGCGCATTCCGCTTTCTTCACTGGAAATGCGCCTGCCGGCGCGCCCGGCTGCCTCTTTCGAAGCGATTTTCGGTTTGGTGCCGCAATTTGATCGCCCCCGCAGCCAGGCCCGCTTTGTGGCCGGGTTGCTGGATATGCCGTTGCCCCAGGCTAATCCGGTGACTGCCCGTTTGTGCGAAGAGCAGTGTCATCAGCTATTGGTGCAGCGTTACCGCAAGGGCAGTGTGGCGGCACGCGTGCGCCGGCGATTATTGCAGCAACCGGGGCGGTTCCCGGATATGGAGGCTATGGCAGAAGAGTTGGCGATCACCAGCCGGACGTTGCGCAGGCAGCTGGCGGCGGAAGGAACCAGCTACCGGGCCCTGCTGGATGAGGTCCGGCGGATGCTGGCGGAGCAGTGGTTGTCGTTGGGCATTCTCAGCCTTGCTGAAATCAGCGAACGCCTGGGTTTCTCTGAACTTGCCAATTTCAACCATGCCTTCCGGCGCTGGACCGGGCAGACGCCCGGTCGCTTCCGGCGCGAGCGTAAGGGTGGATGATTTTTACCACAGAGGTTTCATGGACTGCAGGAGGCTGCTTGCAGGCGAACCGGCTTGGCGGACCAGGGTCGATGTTCGCTTGCAGGCAAGCTCCTACAGCAAGGATTGCAAGACAGTGGCTTCAAGGCATCGTCGGCAGTTCCATTTCGCCTTCCTTGTCGAAAGACAGGGGAATCGGCACACCCGCCACCCGTGCCTTGCCGACCAGCCGGTATTGCAGTGGCTGGTCCTGATTCTGCTGGATTTTCTGCAGCTGCTGCAGGCTGCTCAACAGGCTGGTGGTAATGGTGGTGGTGACCTGGGCATCGCCCATGGCGGGCAGAGTGATGCGTTCGTTGGTCAGTCCACGGGCAAATTTCTCCCCATTGACGTAGATCTCGTAATCCAGGCTGTTGAGGGTGAGTTCCCGGTCGTTGGGGTTGCGGGCCCGCAGGGTCAGCCCCCATTCCTGCTCGAACAGGTTGAAACTGTTCAGGTTAATGCCGGATACGCTGACTTCCGGGGACTCCAGGCCAGCCAGGCTCTGGCAGCCGCTCAGTATCAGCAGGCCCATGGCCATCCACAGGGAAACCGCTTTTTTCATCTACTCACTCCATCCATAGGGCACAGGGGGTTACGACGTGCCGGTTAGAGGCCAGCATAACGGGAAAGTTGCCAGTGTGAAGCAGAAGAAACAGAAGAGGGAGGAGGGTGATTAATGCGTGCCGGACGGCCCGATCGCCAGTCACACCACCGCGCCCCTTGCGGGGCGCCTGTGGTGCGGCATCCTGACCGGGCCGCCGGCACGAGGGCCGAATGACAGAATCATCCGGCTTTCTCGATAGTCGCGTGATCGCCGGGGCGAAAGCAAGTACCAGATGTCGTAAATTTGTATCCGGCAGGCTGTGACAATCACAACAGTCAAAGCCGACAAGCTATGGTAGATTTCCTGAAAAGAACGTATCTGAAAACAACGTAGATAATCGCTAACACCGGGGGAGCGCACATGCGCCGCGCATTCATTTTGTTGTTGATGCTGGTCGCAGCCCAGCTGCACGGGGCCGAGCTGGACAAGGATCTGGCCGATTTCAAACGTGACGTGCTGGAAGTCAATAAACGCCTGCTATTGCTGGAAGAAGAGTTGCTGTTCCCCGCCGATACCCAGGTCGGGATTTACGTGTCTCTGGATGTGGGGCATTTTTTTCAACTGGACAGCATCACGCTGGAGCTGGATGGCGAAGTGTTGGCCAGCCACCTTTATACGGAAAAGGAAATCCGCGCCCTGATGAACGGTGCGGTGCAGCGCCTGGCGCTGGCCAATGTGAAGAATGGTGACCATGAACTCACGGCCTTTATCACCGGCATTGGCCCTGCCGGACGGGAAATGCGCCACGGGGTGACCGGCCACTTCGACAAGAATCATGGCCGCCATTTCGTTCAGCTTCATATCGAGGACGATACCGCCAAACAGCAGCCGCGTTTCCGTTTTCGCGACTGGCGCTGAGAGCGGTCTATGCGAATGCGCGGATGCTTGAAAGGGCTGGCGGTGGGGCTGCTGTTGTTGCTCAGCTCCCTGAGCCAGGCCCGCCTGGACGAACCTCACCAGGTACAGGAGCTGGCCTACGGCGAGGTGGCTTATCTTTACCTCAAAGGGGATTATTTTGCCGCTCTGACCCGCGCCCAGATGGCGCTGGAGCGGGGCGAGGTGGATATCCACAAGGCGGATATGGAAGTGCTGTTGGGGGCCATGTACAGCGCCTACGGCATGCCCGAAGACGCCGAGCAGGTTTTCAACCAGCTACTGGATACCCAGGTCAGCGGTGAGGTCGCCCAGCGGGCGTGGATCCATCTGGCCGGCCTCTATTACCGCCAGCAGAAATATGAACAGGCGCTGACCATGCTGGATCAGCAGGTCGGTGAGCCGCCGGCAAAACTGGAAGAGGTATATTTCAGTTTGCGAGCGCGGATATTGATGCGCCTGCAACGCTATGAAGACGCCGCAGAGCTGCTTGATGCGTTTTCCGAAGATCACCCACTCAATGCCTACCTGCGTTACAACCTGGCAATCAGCTGGATTAACGGCAAGCACCCGGGGCTGGGCCAGGAGTGGCTTTGGCAGCTGGCCAACTTGCCGCCAGGGGATGCCCAGACCAACGCCATCAAGGAAAAAGCCATGTTGGCGCTGGCGATCTACATGATGCGCAGCGACCAGGAAGACCGGGCGCTGACCCTGCTGCGCGATGCCCGCCTGGAAGGGCCTTTTGCTGATATCTCCCTGCTGCTCTATGCCCGTGCGCTGCTTATCGAAAACCAGCCAGGCAAGGCATTGCCGGTGCTGCAGCAGCTGGACACGAAATCGATCCAGCGCTTGCCAGTGCAGGAAGCGCAGCTGGCGATTCCCTACCTGTACGAACAAATGGGGGACCAGCGTTCTGCCAGACAGGGATTCGAGACTGCGCTGGAGCGCTTTGATGGTTTGCAGCAATACCTGCTGGAAGTGGAAGCCGATATAGCCAGTGGTGAATGGTTCACGGCCATGGTGGGAGAGCCCCGCTGGTCCACGGCCATGGACCCGGTGCCGCCGTTTCTGCCGCGCCGGGTGGAAAGTTTCCCAACCTTTTATGAATGGTTCGCCACCACCGAATTTCAGCGCGGCTGGAATAATTACCACGAGCTGTTGCGGCAGAAGAACCTGCTTACGCAATGGCAGGAGAAGCTGCCGGCCTTCGAGACATTGATGGCGGCCCATCGGCGCAAGCAGGACGAAACCCGCCCTGCGGCCCGAGCACTATTGGACGATCTGTCACAGCAGGATTTCCAGGGACGCATGACCCGTTTGCAGCGCCGTTACGATGAGGCCGTGGCCAAACAGGACCCGTTGCCCTTCGCCACCGACAAGGAGCGCACGCTGTGGGAGGCCCAGCAGAATGCCGAGCAGCGCACCGATGGCTGGGGCAAGCGAAAGCGCCCTGACGTGACCGCCAAGCTGGATTTCTACAAAGGCGTGTTGCTGTGGGAGATGCAGGAAAACATCGTGCCGCGCCAGTGGGAACGTCAGCATCAGCTTAATGAAATCGATGGGTTACTGGATGAAACCCGTGTGCTGCGCAGCCGTGTGCTGTTTGCCACATACCGCTCCGAGCGGTTGGAAGATTTCTCGCAAGAATTGAATGCACTGACCGGCGAGCTGGAACGCTTACAGAAACGCGGGGCGCTGCTGATGCGTCGCCAACAGTACGGATTGCAGGCCTCGGCCTATGAACAGGTCACCGAAACCCGCAACCGCCTGAAGCGTTTCAGTGCGTCGGCCCATGAAGGGCTGGCTGATCTTTACCATCGCGCCTTGCGCAGCAGCCGCGAGCGTGAGCAGGCACCGACAGATGCCGCGCCCCAGTCCCCCGAGTTCCCGTTGCAGCCGCCCATGGGGTCGCCCCGGTGACCGCGCAACAGCTGGATTCCTTGCGCCACGCCGGGCAGGGGTTCGACCTGATCAGTGGTGGGGCGTTTTCGCCGGCGGACTGGGGTCTTTACCCGGATGGAGACAGCTCCGATTGCTGGCGGGGTTACCTGTGCCATTACGTGATTGAGGGCGACACCCTGTTCCTGAATGAACTGGAATTGTGTGAGCCGGCCAGTGGGGTGATCGGCCTGGACGAGCAGGGGGATATTATTTCCACTCCGGCGCGCTGGCCGAGAATTAACGAGGTGGCACCGGAAAGGGTGAGAGGGGGGCTGATGCCCTGGCGCTATCCTGCTTTGCAGCTTCCTCTTGGCTTTACCGGCACGTTGGTGGTGGGCCAAACCCTGCGGGACGACAGTCTCTACTTGGCCGGCGCGGCGGATTTTCCGCAGGCGGAGGATTACCGTACGGTTCTGCGTTTGCAGCTGGAGCAGGGCCGGTTGTGCTGTGACGCGCAGGATGGTCTGGGTTCGCTGTAAACTGGCATTGTTCATTGTTCTGTTTCGGTGAGGGTTTATGGATATCCCGTCGCTGTTTCTGTTGATGCTATCCCTGGTGGCCATGGCGGCGCTGCCCAGTACCAGTGTGGCGTTGGTGGTGGTCCGTTCAGCCCGGTTCGGCGTTTCCCATGGTTTGCTGGTGGCCGCAGGTATTGTGCTGGCGGACCTGTTGTTTGTGAGTATTGCGCTGTTTGGCATGGTGGCACTGGCCCAGTGGCTGGGCGCAGCCTTTGTGGTGGTGCGGATACTGGCCGCGGTGTGGTTGATCGGTTTTGGCGTGCAGTTGATGCGTTCACGGGTGGCGATAGCGGGCCATTCGGGCAGTGGTGATGCGCGTGCAGGTCATCATGGTGTGAGCTTTATGGCGGGCCTGCTGGTGACGCTGGGCGATATCAAGGCCATCGTGTTTTATGCCAGTTTGCTGCCGGTGTTTGTGGATGTGCCTGCGCTGCAGGGCGCGGCGATCGCTGCGGTGTTGTGGGTAACGGTCGTGGCCGTGGGCGGTGTAAAAGTCGCCTATGCCTTGCTGGCAAGCCGGCTGGCGGCGGTGGCCTTGCCGGGTCGCTATCGACGGCCGCTGCAACTCGGCACCGGTAGCGTGATGGTGGGGGCCGGGGTCGGCCTGCTGTTTCGCGCTTAAGGTCACGCTGAGCATGCAAGGAGTTATTCAGAGGTTCCCTAATCCGACCTGCTGTTTATTGCGTCAGGCTCCAGGCATTGGGCGTCTGGCGTCCTGGGCTCTCAGCCACCAGTCAGGTCGTCAGAGTAGGTAACGTTTCCCTTCCGGTCGATGATGATGGCCGAAGTGCCGGGCAGGCGATTGATCAGCGCCAGGCCCTTTTCCGCCCCCAGCACAAAGACGCTGGTGGAGAGGGCGTCGGCATCAATGCTGTTGTCACACAACACGGTCACGCTGGCCAGCCCATCGATGCTTTTTCCGGTTTTCGGCGACAGGATGTGGTGAATGCGGCGGCCGTCCTGGATGAAGTAACGCTGATAATCCCCTGAGGTGGACATGGCCAGGTCGGCCATGGGTAGCCTCATGGCGATGTCCTGTTTGCTGCGTGGATGTTGAATTCCCACTTCCCACGGGCGACCCCGATGATCCCCCAGTACATAGCTGTCCCCGCCCAGTGACAGGTAGGCATGCTCGATGCCCGCCTCTTTCAGCAGGGCGATGCCCTGATCAATCGCGTACCCCTTGGCGATGCCGCCCAGATCGATACGGGTGCCGGGGTCACGGAAGCGGACCTTGTCCGGTGCGGTCAGTTCAATGCGGTCGGCACCGATATGCTGACTCGCGGCGGCCAGCTCGGTATCGTCCGGCGCCTTGCCATCGCGGTAATCGTACAGGTGCCCGGCACTGGCAAAGGTAATATCGAAGGCGCCATCGGTGAGCAGGTAGTAGTCCAGAGAGCGCGCCAGCAGCTGATAAAATTCCACGCTGATGGTTTGTGTTGTCTCGCCGGCATGGGCGTTGACCCGGGCCAGTTCGCTGCTCTCCACCCAGGGGGACAGCAAGGCATTCAGCCGTGCCATTTCCTCTTTCAGAGCGTCAAACAAGGACGCCGCATCCTGCTCGGACCACAGTGTGACGCTGGCCCGGGTGCCCATTACATCCCAATCCTGTTGTTGCCAGCGCGCCTGTGCCGGCATGGCCAGCAGGAGCAGGGCAGGTGTGATCAATGTGATCAGGCGGGCAGCGGGGAGCAGCGAAACCATGGCAGTCGTCTTCAGGTTGTCAGCAAGGGAGAGTGACAGCAGTGTACCTGCCGGGGCCGCCCTGTGCTGCCCCGGCAGCTGGGATCATGCTGGCGGTGGGAAAACCGGACCGCTGACGATGGGGTTGAAGGCGGCTAGTTTGTCCAGCGAAGCGGCGTTGCCCAGGCTGTGATTGGGGAAGCGGGCGCTGAATTCGCCCAGCTCACCGTGCAGGGCCATGTAGTTCAGCCACACGGTTTCCGCCAGCAGGTTCACGTTGTTGGCTGCCGGGGTGCCGGCGGTTTCCACCGAGGCGTTGCTGCGCATCCAGCCCAGTTGCTGATGATTCTCGGCACTGGCGCCGTTGGTGTTCAGGGTCGGGCGGCCGTTGGGGTTGTAGACCAGAAAGAACGAGGCGGCGGTGGAGGAATTGTCACCGGTCCATTCGCCTTTGCCGCGACCATTGGCGGAATCATCAATGCGCCCGTTACTGGACACGGAGCCATCGCTGAATACGTACAGCATCAGCGGCATGTTGCGGCGGCGGGCGTATTCCAGGCAGGCGCCCATGCAGCGCCCGGCGCGCAGGTCCCGGATTTCCCCGGTGCCACGCTCGCCGGTGTGGTAATCGAAGCCGCCCATGGAAATACAGCCGGCGCCGGCGTAGCCGTTGACCACCAGCTTCATGATGGAGGCGGTTTTTTCGAACTCCCGATCATTCAACTCTGACTCGGAAAAGATGCTGAGGATGTCCGTGTCCTCACGAATATTCAGGGCAGAGGGATTGCCATAGCGGTCGGTAATATCGGCGGCTTCCACATAGCCGCAACGCAGCAAGTCGCGCAAATTAGCGCGGCGGTTGGCGTCGCTGAGGCCGCTATTGATACGATCGATGCGCTTGTGGCTGATGCGAGCAATGGATTCCATCACCGACACGGCATCGTCCTTGGACAGCATTCCCACCAGCTTGCCGGTGTCCACCAGGCCGGTCACGTCGGTGCCTCGGTCCACCTTGGTGGGGCGGGCGGAGGCGATGATGGAACCGTCCGGGGACATGGAGTTACCGCCGGACAATGAGCTGCGTGACCCGATCAGCGACAGCAGCTCGCCGTCGGCGCCGGCATTGAAGATGCCGTACATGGGATTGTGCGGGTTGTTGGCGGTGTCGTTTTCGGAGCGCGCCGGAATCACGCAGCCATTCACGTTGCCCATGGCGCCAGCGGCTTTTTCCTGAATGCCACGCAGGAAGGGCGAGTCACTGTGAAAGGCCAGCCCCAGATCCGTGTTGACCACGCCGGGATTGGTGCTGGGCGCCATATCGCCGGGCAGGCCCAGTTTGGAGTAGCCGGCACTGCTGAGAAAATCCAGCTGGCCGCCCTGGCCGCCCACCAGCACATTGGAGCCGGCGATATTGGCGCCGCCGGCCAGGTCGAAACAGATGAACGGAATCTTGCCGGCGCCGGCACCGAGGATGCCGCAATCGGATTTGATGGTTTCCAGGTCGCCCTGCAGAGCCGCCATGGCCTCGCGGGGATTACTGAACAAGCCGAACAGGCCCACGCTGCCGAAGGCTGCGCCGGACAACAGGCCGCGCCCAAGCATGTCACGACGACTGATGGGTTTGCCGTGGCCCAGATTCAGCAGTGGGGCGTCGGGGTGCAAGGCCTGTGGTTTTTTCATCATTCTTTTCATGGTCGTGCCCCTTATTGAAACAGCATGGTGGCGCTGCCCAGCATGGCCGCGCAGGCCGCCTTGGTGGCGGTGGCGGTGCGCTCCACGCAGTCACTGCTGCATTGGGTCAGGTTGGTATTGAACAGCAGGTTTTCCAGCTCGCTTTCAACCCCGTTGCGGTCTGGCTGGCTGGCCTGGCCATTACCGACCATGCGTTCAAACAACGGTGAAATGACCCAGTCTTTCCAGTTCTGCTGGCTGAGGGTGTCGGCGCCGAGGTTGTAGTTCATGCCCACGAACAACGGCTCGATGCTGGCGTCATTGTTGCGCTCGGCTTCTACCAGCGCGTTGCAGTATTCGATGGCCAGCTGGGCCACCCCCACTTGATGCGCAGTGAGGAAAGCTTCGATATTTTCCTCGCTGGGCAATTGGGCACGCAGGCGCCGGTAGGTGTCCGGCACTTCGCCGTAGCCTTCCGGCACCCCGGTGAGCTGGCTCATGGTGGCGTTGATTTCGGCAAAGTTGCGCAGGCCGGGCAGCGGCTGTTCGCCGTACTGGTTGGGTGTCAGCGGCAGGGGCTGCGGGTCGGTATGCACATTGGTGTGGCTGCCCAGGCGTTCGAAGGTGAGGAAGAACTCGTCGTTTTCCTGGCCTTGCTCCACGGGTAGCAGGGTTCCCAGGCGGGACAGGGTTTCGCCCTGTTCGCTGTAGCCCTCACCGCCAATCAGGGTGTCCACCGTGGCAAAGGACTGGGCCACGTCGGGGACGCGACCGTTGATGCCCAGACGCAGGCCTTGCAATGCCACTTCCGATTCGACGATATCCTGTTCCAGGTTGATGAAATAGGGCGCGGCGAACAGGTAGCTGTAGTTATCGAAGCGGGACACTTCGAACACCAGGTAGGCGCCGGGCTGATCAATCAGGTGACCGATGTAGAAAGGCAGGAAGTAGCGCTCGCCCACTCCGGCGGCAAAATTGGTGCGGATCTGGTCACCGGTGAGTGCCCGGCTGTGAAGGGCGGCAAACCGGATCACCCCTTCCCAGGGGCGGTCGTTGGAGGCTTCGTTGCCGAGTACCAGGGCAAAGGTGTCATCCCAGGTGTTGAGCAGGCTCGGGGTAACCGGGTCGGTGGCGCCATTGCGTTCACCATTGATGTAGAGCTGGCGGCCGTTAACCGGGTCAAAGGTGATGGCGACATGCTGCAGGCTTGCCTGAAGCGGGTCATCGGCGGTGGCCAGTACCGGCTCACCGTTGCTGTCGGTGGCTTCGCCGATGCGCTGGTAGGCCAGGTAGTTGCTGCCGCTTTGTGCCAGGGTCAGGTTCCGGGCCATGGTGCCGGCGGAGTAGCTGATGATGTGGGCATTGTCCTGCCCGGTACTGGCGGGAACCAGCCAGGCTTCCAGGGTCAGTTCGCCGGTGGCGGCAATCAGGTCGGTGAGTTTTTTGCTGGTCTGGGTGCTGCCCTGGGCTTTGCCGCCGTTGAGGCGAATGCCCCAGCCGCCTTCCCAGGCCACATCGCCGCTGAATTGCAGGTGAATGGGGGGCTCCACGCCGGAGGAATCGTAGGCCGTCAGGCCTTCGCCGGTTTTGAACTCATAACGGGCGACCACGTTGCTTTCGTAGCGTCCGCCCCCAGCGGCCAGGGTGCCGTCATCCACGGTGAGTGCCTTGCTCAGCACCAGATCGGCATCCGGTGCGGTGGCGGTAATGTTGTTGGCCATGGCGCGAATGGCGTCTTCCATGGCGTCGGCATCGTTGCTGCAGCTGTCGCTCCAGCAGTTGTGGTTGTCCTCGCGCAGGCGCTCTACCAGGCGGCTGAGTTCAGGCTGGTTCAGGTCAATCTTGCTTTGCGCGGCACTGTAGGCTTCGTCCACATCGTCGGCGGCCAGGTAGGGCGCCTGCGGGGTGGCGGCATCGCTGCGGTGGCATTCGCTGCAATGCGGCTCCAGTAGCGGGTAGACAGTGGTTTCGAACAGCCCGCTGTCCACCGGGAAGTTTTTGCTGTCACCGGGATCGTACAGGGGCGGTGGGTCCAGCTCGGTGGTGCCGCCACCCAGGCCCAGGGTTTCTCCGGCCCAGGCGCTGATCCAGGTGCTGATCTGGTCGGCACAGACCTGCGGGTCCGCTTCCCAGCAGTTATGGCCACCGGCTACTTTCTGCACCATGCGCGATGTCGCGGGCTGGTTCAGGTTGATCAACGGGTTTGCCGCCGCATAGGCGGCGTTGATATCACCGGTTTGCACAAAGGCAGGTTGCTGGTTGCGGTGGCAGGCACCGCAACGCTGTTCACTGACCAGGTTGTTCCAGATGTATATCTTGAAGGCGGAGGTGTCTGCGTTGCGCGGGGCGGGGCCGGTGTAATTCACGCCACTATCGCCGTTGCCGGTATCCACGTTCGGTTGTGTGTCGGCACCGCTGCCACTGCCGCCACAGCCACTGAGCAAGGTGATGAGCAGGCTGGCCAGCAGGGCTGCCGCGCGGGGATGAGCAAGCTGAGAATACGTCATCCGTTACTCCCCCATGCAGTAGGTGGCCGCATCAGAAAACAGGGTTTTCATGCGGTAGTTATCGTTTTTGAAGTTGCTGGTCATGCTGGCCAGCTCGGCGGTGTCGGCACCATCGGCGGGTTTGCGCAGGCACACGGTCTGGAACACTTTTTCTGCCTGGCAGGTGGCAAAGACTTCACTGTGGGCCAGTTCCTTGCCCATGCTGGCGGCACCTTCGCCGCTGCCCGGGAGGTTCGGATCCCAGCCCAGGTTGGCATTGGGGCCCTTGCGCCAGTAGTTGTCCCAGCTGTTGTCGGGGGTGATGTAGCCCCAGGGAAAGTTGTTGCCGTTGATCAGGTATTTGCCCTGCACCCGGGTGCCGGTGTCGGCATCGTTGCCGCTGTTGTAGACCATGCGGCCGCCATTGCCTTCCTGTTCGCCTTCCCAGTCGTAGTAGGCAAAGGCCTGGGCCAGCGGGTCCATGCCGCTGTGACAGCCGATGCAGCTGTTGCGGAAGATACGGCTGTCGCCACCGGGGCTGCGGCTCACGTCCTGGCGGATGCGGTCGGAGGGGCGGGTGGTGTCCTTGACCTGCTCCAGGTCACGGCACATGTGATTCATCATGGTGAAGCGCAGCATGGCCCGGTTGGTGCCGGCGTAAAAAAAGGCGTTGGCGGCGGCACGGGTGGTGAGTACTCCGGCCACGGCTTCTGCGGGGGTGCCGTATTGGCTGGCCTGGCTGCTTTCGGTGAGTGCCGTGCTCAGGTCCGCATGCTGGTTTTCCAGGGCTTCGTAATGCGCATTGCTGGAGGGGGAGGCGGCCGGGCTGGCGTTGCCCACATAGAGCAGGTCGCTGTAGAGGATGCGGCGGAAGTCCACGTCGTCACGAACCACACCGATGATGGTGGCGGTGTAGTCGTTGAGCGGTGCAAACACATCCTGGGCTTCGTTGGTCCAGGGGGTGGCGAACTGCTTGATGGTGACGTTGTAGAAGGCCGGATGGTCCATGGCCAACTCGGCGGCGGCGGCGGCCTGGTTGTTGTCGATCAGGCTTGCCATTTCGGTCAGCGTTGCGGCATCGGCCGGTACGCCGGCCAGCCGATTGTGGATGCGTTGAGCCTGATCCCGGCTGTTTGCCGTTGCGGTGGCGGGTACCACCATGGCAAGCGCGATCAGTATGATCCCCCGGTAGCCTTTCATGGGCTTGGTCCTTGTTGTTCTCTATGAGCGCCGCAGCCGCCTAAGGTGGCCGCCGGCAAGCCAGTAGTGATAATGCTATTACCGTTTAACCGATTTCCCGTATCCCGTGAGTATTCTGTATGACATTCTGCGTCACTCTCTGTGAAGTGACGCCCAGAAATTTAAGAAGATATTCGGGATACTGATGTAAACCTACGAAATACGGATGAACGGGTGAAAATAATAAAGCGTATTGGGGGGCTCAGCCTGCTGGGGATGCTGGCAGCGCTGGGTGGCTGCGGGGGCCTGGATGGCAGTGAGCAGGCAAAAGATCCGACCGTGACCGAGATCCCGGTGGCCTATGTGCAGCGGACCCCGCCGCCCCAGACGGACATGGACGCGATGGCGCAGGAGACCCTGGAAGAGCCGGCGGTTTTCCAGGCCGGTGCCCGGTTGATGGTGCGCGACAGTGCCTCGGCCCGGGCTCAGGCCCGGGATGTGACCACCGCGCGGCTGGGGGCTGGTCACGATATTCGCGATCTCAGCGTGAGCCCGGATGGAACCCGGTTGCTTTTTGCTGCCCGGGCGCCGGAGATCCCTGATGCGGACGAGGACGAGCAGCCCACCTGGAATGTTTGGGAATACGATTTTCAGGGGCGCGCAATCCATCGCCTGATCAGTAGTGACCTGCTGGCGGAAGAAGGCCAGGACCGTTACCCCGCCTACCTGCCCGATGGCCGCATTGTCTTTTCCTCTACCCGGCAGCGTCAGGCCCGGGCCCGTCTGCTGGATGAAGGCAAGCCCCAGTTTTACCCTCTTGAGGAAGGCCGCGACGTGAGCGCCTTTGCGCTGCATGTGATGGAGCCGGATGGCTCGGATATCCAGCAGATCACCTTCAATATGAGCCACGACGTGGCGCCGCTGGTGAAGGCGGATGGTCGAGTGGTGTTTCTGCGCTGGGACAACAAGGACAATGAAAACCGTTTTGATCTGTATCGGGTGAACCCGGACGGGACAGCGTTGACTCCCCTCTACGGCGCCGAGAGCCATGCGCTTACGGACGATACCCGTCGCGAGTTTATGCCGCTCTCGTTTATGGGCGATGGCCGTTTGCTGACGGCCATCCGCTTACGTGAAACCGCCGCCGGGCAAATGGAGCCGGTGGCTATCGATATCGACAACTTCGTTAACCGTGAAGGCCCCTTGTTTGGCAGGGTGGCGGGGCAGGCGGAACAGTCGCTGCCCGGCCCGGCGAGCACTCTCACCGGCGCCATTTCTGTGACCGGACGCATGGCGGACCTGGTCAGCCTGAATGATGGCAGCGGGCGTTACCTGATGGCCTGGTCGCCGTGTCGGCTGCAGGACGGGGCGGTATTGCGCCCCTGCACCGACGAATACTTGCAGCAGGGATTGCCGGAAGCCGAGCCGGCTTTCGGGCTGTGGATTCTGAATCCATCAGAAGGAACGCAGTTGCCGGTGGTGCAGCCTCAGCAGGGGCTATGGGTGACTGAGCTTGCTGTGGCCACGGCCAGTCGCATGGCCACTGTGGTGCCGGAGTCGGATCGGGACGACGCGTTGGCCGATGCCAATATGGCACGTATCGATATCCGCAGCGTGTACGACCTGGATGGCGGTTTTTCCGATTTCATGAACCCGGGGCTGCCGGGCATCAACTCGATTGCCGATTTCAGTGATCCGGCTCAGGTCACGCCGGACCAGCGACGGGTGCGCTTCCTGCGCATCACCAAAGGCGTGCTGATCCCCAACGAAGACGTACGCGATATCAGCGGCGCCCAGTTTGGTCGGTCAGCCAACTTCGGCATGCGTGAAATCGTCGGTTATGTGCCGGTGGAGCCGGATGGTTCCGTGCGAGCCCGGGTGCCGGCAGATGCGCCGCTGGGCCTGCAGCTGGTAGATGCCGACGGCAAGGCCGTGTTCAGCCGCCATGGCGCCTGGTTGAACCTGCGCCCCGGGGAAACACTGCAATGTCAGGGTTGCCACCGAACCAACAATCCACAGCCCCATGGGCGCACCGATGGCATGGCGCCATCGATCAATGACGGCGCCCCGGTCACTGGCCAACCGTTCTCCAACAGCCGTGCCGATGTGGTGCCGTTTGCCGATGCCGGGGAAACCATGGCCCAGGCCCTGGCCCGTTTCCTGCCGGACAGTGAATGGCCGGCCATCAACATGCAGGCCTTTGACGCCTGGAGCGATCCGGCCCCGGATCCGGCCGATGAGTTATTACTCAGCTATGATGATCTGGAGACCCCGGCACCCGCCACAGCGGCCTGCCAGACTCAGTGGCAACCGGAGTGCCGGACGGTGATTCACTATGAAGACCATATTCAGCCGATCTGGGATCTGCCCCGGATGGTTGATGTGGGGGGCAGTATGGAAGATGGCACCTGTTCGTCGTGCCACAACCGTCGCGATGACATGAATGCCCTGCAAGTGCCGCCTGCCCAGCTGGAACTCACCGGTGAGGCGTCACCGGATCAGCAGGAACAGCCCACCAGCTACCGGGAATTGTTGTTCAATGATAACGAGCTGGTGCTGGAAGACGGCGCGCTGGTGGATAACCTGGTCATCGTCACCGATGGTGAAGGCAATGTGGTTTACCAAACCGATGAAGACGGCGAGTTGATTCTGGATAACAATGACAACCCGATTCCCGTCACGCAGACCGTGAACGTGTCCGCCACCCTGCGGGTCGGGCAGGCACGTAACTCCGGCGGTTTCTTTGATCGCTTCGCTGCCGGCGGTGTGCACGAAGGCTGGCTGAGTGCGGCGGAGCAACGTTTGCTTGCCGAATGGATCGATCTGGGGGCGCAGCTGTATAACGACCCCTTCCGGGTGCCGGAAAACTGAGCGGGCTTTCCCGCGCCCTGACATGTATTGGAAAGGAGACGCACCCGGTGCGCCTTGTTGTAATTCTGTTATCACTGATGGCGGTGCTGCCGGCCTGGGCTGAGCCCGAAGCTGAGCCTGATGCCAAATCAGATATCGCTCCGCTGCGCGTCAAGGTGGCGGAGCCTTTTGTGGAAATCCACAGCGGCCCGGGCCGCGGTTATCCCGTGTTTCATGTGGTGGAGCGTGATGCGCCGCTGACCCTGGAATATCGCCGCGCCGGCTGGATCAAGGTCAGCACCGTGCGTGGTCGGGTGGGCTGGGTGCCCCGCGACGCGTTGCTGGCCACCCTGGATGGCAGCGAGCAAACCCCGGAGATGAAAAACCTGGGGCAGGAAGCATTCCAGGGCGGGCACTGGCAGGCGTCGGTGCTGATGGGCGAGCTGGATGAAGTCACCTCACTGGCGTTTGCACTGGGCTACCGGATGACGGAAAACCTGTCTGCGGAAGCCATGTTTACCCAGGCCAGCGGTCCCTTTGCCAACAACAAATTGATCGACATTAACTTGCAGCACGAGATGTTCCCGCGCTGGCGGGTCTCTCCCTATGTCATGCTGGGTACCGGGCGCGCCAAAATCGAGCCCCGGGCCACGGTGGTAACGCCGGAAAACCGTGACGAAAACTTTGCCTTCGCCGGCGCTGGCCTGAAAGCCTATCTGTCGCGGGGCTTTATTTTGCGCGGCGAATACCGTAGCTATGTGCTGTTTACCCAGGAAGACGACAACCGGAATTTGGAAGAATGGAAACTCGGTTTCTCAGTATTGTTTTAACGGCATCCCTGCTGCTGCCACTGCAAAGCCTGGCGGCGGAACAAGAGGGTGACAACAAGGCCACCGTTCGGGATGCGGATGCGGAATCCGTGCTCGATCCGCGTATCGAGCGCCGCCATATCAAAGAGGCGGACATCGATGCGGAAAATTTCGAGATCGGCCTCTATACCGGCATCCTCTCCATTGAGGATTTCGGCAGTGACCCGGTGCTGGGCGTGCGGCTGGATTACCACCTCTCTGAGGATGTATTTCTGGAAGGCAGCCTGGGCCGCTCCAAGGCCGGGGAAACCAGTTTTGAAACCCTGAATGCGGGGGTTCAGCTGCTCACTGATGATGAGCGTGAATACACCTACTACCAGGTGGGCGTGGGCTACAACCTGCTGCCGGGCGAGGCGTTCCTGTCGGAAAACCGTGCCTACAACAATGCATTGTATTTAATGGGCGGAGCTGGCATGACGGACTTTGCCGGCGATGACCAGTTCACGCTGAGTCTGGGTGTGGGCTACCGTTTGCTGATTAATGACTGGATGGCGTTGCGCGTGGACATGAAAGATCACATCTTCAATCTGGACGTGCTGGGTGAAGACAAAACCACTCATAACCTGGAATTAACGGCAGGTATTGGTGTGTTTTTCTGATCATCGTTGATCGCTCTACGGTGCCGCCAGAGAAAGCGGAAGCGGAATAACAAAAGCAGGTAAATACAGTGAGGGGAAGCACAATGAAAAAATGGCTGTCGGGGGTGCTGTGTGGCGCGCTGTGCGTGTGGAGCCTGGGGGCGAGCGCTGATGTAACCGGCCAGGCGCCGGACTTTACCCTGAAATCCAGCAGCGGCGAGAACATCAAGCTCAGTGAGTTGCGAGGCACGGTGGTGTTGCTGAACTTCTGGGCGTCCTGGTGCGGCCCGTGCCGTACGGAAATGCCCTTGCTGGATGAGCTCTATCAGGAATACCGGGACTATGGCTTTACCATTCTTGGTGTGAACCTGGATGAAAACCGGGATCAGGCCAACCTGCTGCTGGATAAAATTCCCGTGAGCTTCCCGGTGCTGTTCGACCCGGCCAACGATACCAGTGAGACCTACCAGGTGGATGCCATGCCGACCACGGTGCTGATCGATCGCAATGGCAAGGTGCGCTATCACCACCGTGGCTACAAGGACGGCTATATGGATCACTACCGGACCGAGGTGAAGGAACTGGTGCTCGAATAATGCGACAGCGAATCCTGCCACAGACAGCGCTGATTTCCCTGTTGATTGCAGCCGCCCTGAGCAGCGGCTGTTCATCCGTGCAGCCCTGGCTCAAGCCTTACGAGCGTGCCCGGTTGGCCGATCCGGTGATGAACCCGGCGGCCAACCCGGCGGCAGATAACTACATGCACCATGTGCATCAGGCCCGTGAAGCCATGCGCGGTGCAGAAGGCAGTGCCGGTGGAGGCTGTGGATGCAACTGATGTGGGGGCTGCGAGTCGGGGGGCTTTGGCTGCTGACGGCCAGTGCGCTGGCAGCGGTATTGCCGGAGGATCGACTGGACATATTGCATCATCAATACGATGGCGGCGGCATGGAGATCAAGGGGCCGTCAGTGCTGGTGCGCAAGTCCTTTGCGGATAAAGTGTCGGTGCGTGCCAATTACTATGTGGACAAGGTGTCGGCGGCTTCCATTGATGTGGTGACCAGCGCCAGCCCTTATTCAGAAGAACGCACCGAAAAAAGTGTCGGCATTGATTACCTGGCGGGCAAAGCCATTTATTCACTGAGCTACGGCAACAGTGAAGAAAATGATTTTGAGGCCAACTCGGTGCATTTCGATATGAGTCAGGATTTTTTTGGTGACCTGACCACGTTGAGCCTGGGTTACTCAAAAGGGTGGGATGAAGTCTTCCGTACCGGTGACAACAGCTTTGCCGAGGAGGCGGACCGGCAACACTTTCGGATCGGCTTGAGTCAGGTGCTGACGAAAAACCTGATCGGTAGCATCGGCCATGAGTTGATTACCGATGAAGGCTACCTGAATAACCCTTACCGCTCTGTGCGTTACCTGACTTCCCCCAACAGCTACAGCTTTGAACCGGAGCGCTACCCCAATACCCGTACCAGTGAAGCCACGGCGATCCGGTTGTCGTATTACCTGCCATGGCGTGCCGGGTTGCACGGGGAATATCGACTTTATAGCGATTCCTGGGGCGTGGATGCCAATAGCTGGCAGCTTCAGCTCATTCAACCCATCGGCCAGCGCTGGACCGTGGAAACCCGCTACCGAAGCTATCAGCAGGGTGACGCGGATTTCTATGCGGATTTGTTCCCGTTTCAGAATGCCCAGAACTTTTTGGCCCGTGACAAGGAGCTGAGTGAGTTTTCGTCCACGGTGATCGGAATGGGGGTGGGTTTTCAGTTCAGCAAACCGAACTGGGGCACCATCGATAAAGCCGGCCTGCATCTATGGGTGGACCGCTTCAGCTTCGATTACGATAACTTCCGCGATATCCGGGTACAGACCACCCCCGGTACTGAGCCTTTATACAGCTTTGATGCCACCGTAACCCGGCTGCTGTTTACGCTCTGGTATTAGGTGCTGTCATGCAACACGCACTCCGCACCATGCGGGTTGGCCGTGTTGCATGATGCGTGCAGCGCGCAGCGTCTCTTACAGTGAATCCGTCAACAGGATCCCGAAGCTGTAACGGTTTTCGTAATCGTCGTAATTGATCAGCGAATCCCCGTAGCCCGAGAAAACCTGTACAAGCCCCTTGAAACGTTTGCTCAGGGGGAATGAGTAATTGATACGACCCGCCCCTTTGTTATCTGAACGCAGGTTATTGCGCAGCATCAGCTCGATGACGTGATTGCCAAACGGGTGTGCCACTTCCAGCTCGAAATTCCCCATGTATTTCTCGATATCCGGGTTATCGTCGCCGCGAGTATCCGTGGGATCATCTTTTTTATCTTCGGGTATGCGATACCAGGGCTTGAAAGACCAGTAATAATCTCCTGTCTTGAACACATAGTTCATGAAGACGCGGTTCCAGCTGCGTGAAACAGGCACGTCCTGTCCGTTGGATTCGTGGTTGAACCCTATCGCCAGCAGCTCGGAATCCAGCGGGCCGATCTGCCAGTCGATGGGCTTGGTAATGAACAGCTCGGGTTCGTAATTGGCTTCGCGGAACGGGGCAGAGAGCTCGCTGTTGTAGGCCTGCCAGTAGAAAGTGCCGGTGAATGCCATCCACAAGGTAATGTCATCCACGATCTTTTCCTTGATCGGGGCTTTCAGCGATAGCTGGAATTTTACCTCGGTGGGCTGTAGATCGCTGTCGTTCTTGGTGGGGTCGTTCCACTGCCGGTTGGACCAGTAGCTGTAGGGCAACAGGTAATTACGGCGATGGGGAGTAATGACGAAAGGATTGCCCTGGGTGGTATTTTCCAGTGCCAGCCTGGCTCGCAGCGCATCTTCGTGGGCGCTGATCTTGTCCTGCTCTTCGCCATTGGTACACCAGCCGCGCATTTCCTGCAGTGTCACCTTGCCGTTGGCGGTTTGGGCGCTGCGCAACAGACAGTCGTTGAGCTTTTGCTCTTCGGTCATGCTGGTGGGGGCGGTATCGGGGACCGGCGTGTCGCTATCGACGGACTCCTGTGCGAACAGCGGGGAGCTGGCCAGCGCCAGGGCGAAACAAAGCCGCTTATGCATAAAAGGCCTTCCTGTGGCGAAGAGTTATGAGTGGGACGCTACAGTGATTGAGCTTCCTCATCACCCATGGTGCGAGCTTGCTCTTCCAGCATGACAGGAATGCCATCGCGTACCGGGTAGGCCAGGCCACTGGCCTTGCACTTCAGTTCAGCCGACGTCTCATCGTAGATCAGCGGCGCTTTGCTCACCGGGCAAACCAGAATATCCAGCAAATTCGGATCGATCATTTCACTATTCCTTAACAGGCCGTTAAACCGTAATTCCGCGAGTATACCGAAACCCGAGGGGGTTGAGAGGGCATCATAGGCATATCGGTACTCTTTTACGGTTGCCGGGAAAAGACCTTTAAAAAAAAGCAGTTAGCGGGCAAACGGTAGTTTCAAACGCTTGTTTGACTTGCGGGTCACAAATAGGGCTGGAGACGTGCTGGAGCCCTGACCTAAGATTAGCGTCCCAAGGAGTACTACAGAGACTCCCCCAACACTGGCGAGCCGCGGCCCGCCTCATTGTCACCGGTAATTTAAGGGAGATTTGAGATGCCGGATTACAAGGCTCCCCTGCGCGATATGCGCTTTGTACTGAATGAAGTGCTGGACCTGGATGGCCACTACGCCAGCCTGGGTCTGGAAGACATCAACAGCGAACTGCTGAATGCTTTCCTGGAAGAAGGCGCCAAGTTCTCCGAAAACGAGCTGGCTCCCCTGAACCGTTCCGGTGATGAGGAAGGCTGTGGTTTCGATAACGGTGTGGTAACCACGCCCAAAGGCTTTAAAGAAGCCTATAGCAAATACGTGGAAGGCGGCTGGCCGGCCATGGGCGGCGACCCGGAATTCGGCGGCCAGGGCCTGCCCGGTTCTGCTGGCATCGCGATTTCTGAAATGACCGGTTCTGCCAACTGGTCCTGGAGCATGTACCCGGGCCTGTCCCACGGTGCGGTGGCGACCATCGAAGAGCACGGTACCGACGAGCAGAAGCAGGCTTACCTGCCCAAGCTGACCAGCGGTGAATGGACTGGCACCATGTGCCTGACCGAGCCAAGCTGTGGTTCCGACCTGGGTATCCTCAAGTCCAAGGCTGAGCCCAACGGCGACGGCTCCTTCAGCATCACTGGCACCAAGATCTTCATCTCTGCAGGTGAGCACGATATGGCAGAGAACATCGTCCATATCGTTCTGGCTCGTCTGCCGGGTGCGCCGAAAGGTACCAAGGGCATTTCCCTGTTCATCGTGCCCAAGTTCCTCACCGACGGTAACGGCAGTGTGGGCGAGCGGAATGCGGTGACCTGTGGTTCCATCGAACACAAGATGGGTATCAAGGCGTCCGCTACCTGCGTAATGAACTTCGACGGTGCCAAGGGCTACCTGATCGGGCCGGAGAACAAGGGCCTGAACTGCATGTTCACCTTCATGAACTTTGCCCGTCTGGGCACGGCCATTCAGGGTGTTGCCCACGCTGAAATCGGTTTCCAGGGTGGTCTGACCTACGCCAAGGACCGTCTGGCCATGCGTAGCCTGTCCGGCCCGAAAAACCCGGAAGGCCCGGCGGATCCGATCATCGTTCACCCGGACGTACGTCGCATGCTGCTGACCTCCAAGTCTTTCGCTGAAGGCGGTCGTGCACTGGTTTACCTGTGTGCCCAGCTGGGTGACAAGGTGAAGCTGGAGAAAGACGAAGCCGCCCGTAAAGAAGCCGACGATCTGATGGCGCTGCTGACGCCGATCGCCAAGGCTTTCATTACCGAAGCCGGTCTGGAAGCGGCCAACCACGGTGTACAGATCTACGGTGGCCACGGCTTTATCCGTGAGTGGGGCATGGAGCAGAACGTACGTGATGCCCGTATCTCCACCCTGTACGAAGGCACCACCGGCATCCAGGCACTGGATCTGCTGGGCCGCAAGGTGATGATGACTCAGGGTCAGGCCCTGCGTAACTTCACCAAGATCGTGCACCAGTTCTGTGAAGCCAATGGCGACAATGCGGACCTGAAAGAATTCCTGGAGCCGCTGGCCGGCTACAACAAGGAATGGGGCGAGCTGACTCAGGCCATCGGCATGCAGGCCATGCAGAACCCGGAATACGTGGGTGCCGCCTCTGTGGATTACCTGATGTACTCCGGCTACGTGACCCTGGCTTACCTGTGGGCCCGTATGGCTTCTGTGGCCCACGCCGCACTGGAATCCGGTGCCGGTGACGAGGACTTCTACAAGGCCAAGATCAGCACTGCACGCTTCTACTTCAAGCGTATCCTGCCGCGCGTGGCTGGCCATAAAGGCGCCATCGAAGGTGGTCTGGATTGCATGATGGATCTGGATGCTGAGCACTTTGCATTCTGATCTTTCCTGTAGAGAAAAAAGCCCGCCTCTCATGGCGGGCTTTTTTTTGTTTCTTTTTTGGGTTCAGGGCAACGCGGAACGCGCTTGAGGTGGTTGGCGGGTTGATCGTTACTCCCTGTGTTTTTCCGCTATAGTGATGCACTTCAAAAAACGGGGTAACAAGGACGAAGGGGGAAGACCCATGAAAAAAGGACTCGCACTGGTTGTGGTGCTGGTTGTACTGCCGGTAGTGGCATGGCTGGCGGCTACCTTTTATGTGGGCTTGCGGGTTGAGCAGGTGGTCCGCGATGAAGTCGCGAAGATGGAAATACTGCCGGGGCAGAAGGATATCTTGCTGGATGTGGTGCGTTACGAGCGGGGTCTGTTCTCCTCCAGCGCGCATACCTGCCTGATCATTCAGGGAGAGCTGGCGACCATGCCGCAAGCGGCGGCGCTGTCCGGTCAGGTTTGTTCGTTGAGCACCATCCATCATGGCCCGCTGGCTTTCACCGATGAAGGGTTAAAGCTGGGCCTGGCCAGCACCCGGGAAGTACTGGACCTGTCGGCCTTGCCGCCGGAGGGCATGGCGCTGGTCGAGCAACTGTTTCAGGGCCAGGAGCCTCTCGTCGGAAACAGTTTCTTTGGCTTTGATGGCAGCGTCCGTATTCGGGTCGCGCTTGCCCCGGTCGATCTGGATTCGCCCATGGGCAAGGTCGTGCTGGAGCAGCTGCAGGTGGACGTGCATCGCCCGAATATTGAGGGCTACCCGGTGAACAGCTTTGTGACGCTCAAGGGGCTGAATATCAATGCACCACAGGGGCAAATGGCGATTGAATCGCTGACCGGCTCGGTGGATGTGGTGGATATGCTAGGCGACGCTCTGCCGCTGACCGACATGAACCTGCACGGCAAGGGGCTGGTATATGCGCAGAATGACCTGCCGCTGCTGGGGTTCGATTTTACCCTGCAGGGCAGCAGCCAGGATGACGGTGACACGCTGGCCGGTAAAAGTGGCCTGTGGGTGGATAACGTTATCGGTGCCATGGTGCCCTTGCCGATGGATAGTGCTTACCTGGGCATGAATTACGCCGGTCTGGACAAGCAGGCGTTAATCAAGGTCAACGCCCTCAACAACGAGCTGGACCAGCTGCAAACCAACATGCTGCTGGGAGCCATGGCCAACAGTGAGCCAGCGGATCCGCAGGAAACGGTTGCCAGAATCAAGACGCTGATTGACGAAATGATGACGGTGATCGGGGAACAGTTGCTGCACCCCGGTGACAGCCGCCTGGCCATGCAATTGCTGGTGGACAATGCGGATGAGCGCCAGCTCAGTCTGGATGCCCGTACCCGTTATCTTGGGCTTGAGGGCCGTAATTTGCCGTTACAGGAGCTGCAGGCGCTCAACGAGCAGCAAATGAACCAGATGCTGGATGTCTCTGTGCAGGTGGATATGAATCAAGCCGTGATTCCGCCGCCGTTAGCCATGCGGCTGCCCGGTTTGGCTGCCCAGGGGCTGGTGGTTCAGCAGGGTGATCGTTGGAGCAGTGTACTCAACGCCAGTGGTGATGAGGTGGTGCTCAATGGCGAGACTATTCCGGTTGCGATGCTCAAGCAGCGTCTTGAAGCGGCCAGTGGACTGGCTGGCGCTACCGGGGATGCCCATACCGCCCCTCAGGACGGAGAATTGCCCGCAGCCAGTGGTTCCGAGGCTCACTAGATTTCGTCGTCGCTCGTTGACGTCAGGCGTCAGGCATTTGGCGTCTGGCGCCTTTTTCAATGCAGGCCTTGCTGGTGCATGCTGTAGCAATGATTCAGGAGTGTGAGCAATGATCAAAATCATTGCCTGGCGATTGCTGGCGGTATTGTGTGTGGCCCTGGGCATGGTCGGTGTGGTGATTCCCGGTCTGCCCACGGTGCCGTTTCTGCTGGTGGCCGCCTGGGCGGGAACCCGCGGCTGGCCCCGGCTGGAAGCCTGGCTGCTGGAGCATCCGAAATACGGTCCGAGCATCCGCGATTGGCGTGAGCAGGGCGCGGTATCGCGCCGTGCCAAGTGCGCAGCTTCGGCGATGATGTTGCTCAGCGTGGTGATTATTGCTTTTTCCGGTGCCCATCTGGCCGTGAAGTTGGGGGTGCCGGCGATATTGGCGCTGACTGCCAGTTGGCTGTGGGCGCGGCCGGAGCCGCTAGCCGCGAATCTCGAGCACAAAGACAACCAGGCTGGCCGGTAACGCCGGCGAGCCTGGTTGTGTCTGCTGGGGGTCTGCTACACCACACCTTGTGCCAGCATGGCATCAGCCACTTTGACAAAACCGGCGATATTCGCACCCCGAACATAGTCGGTAGTGCCGTCGACTTTTCCGTACTCGAGGCAGGAGTGGTGGATGCGCTGCATGATTGAATGCAGTTTCTCGTCCACTTCGCCGGACGTCCAGTTCAAGCGCAAGCTGTTCTGACTCATTTCCAGCCCGGATACCGTAACCCCTCCGGCATTGGCCGCCTTGCCCGGAGCAAACAGGGTGTCGGCGTCGCGGAAAATATCCATGGCTTCGAGGGTGCAAGGCATGTTGGCGCCTTCGGCAACCACCTGGCAATTATTCTTGATCAGGGTGCGGGCGTTATCGCCGTCCAGTTCATTCTGGGTCGCGCATGGCAGGGCGATATCGCAGGGGATGTGCCATGGGCGCTGGCCTTCCAGATATTCAACATCCAGATCCTTGCTGGCTTCGCTGAGCCGTGCCCGGCGCTCATTCTTCAGCTCGGCAATATAAAGCAGGTCTTCTTCTGTCATTCCCTGTGGGAAAAACAGGGTGCCGCTGGAGTCGGAAAGAGTGAGCACCTTGCCTCCCAGATCCAGTACCTTTCTGGCGGCAAACTGGGCTACATTGCCGGAGCCGGAAATCAATGTCTGTTTTCCTTCCAGCCCGCTATGGCGGGTTTTCATCATCTCCTCAACGAAATACACGCAGCCATAACCGGTGGCTTCCGGGCGGATTCGTGAACCGCCGAAGGCGAAGCCCTTCCCGGTAAAGGTGCCGGTGAATTCATTGGTGAGTTTTTTATACATGCCAAACATGTAGCCCACTTCCCGGGCGCCGACGCCGATATCCCCGGCAGGGATATCCAGGTTCGGACCAATGTGGCGGAACAGCTCGGCGATAAACGCTTGGCAAAAGCGCATGATTTCGGCGTCAGATTTGCCTTTGGGGTCAAAATCGGCGCCGCCCTTGCCGGAGCCCATGGGCAGGGAAGTTAGCGAATTTTTGAAAGTCTGCTCGAAGGCGAGAAATTTGAGAATGCCCAGGTTGACCGACGGGTGGAAACGCAGCCCGCCTTTGTAGGGGCCGATAGCGCTGTTCATCTGCACCCGATAGCCGCGATTGACATGAACCTGCCCATCATCATCCTGCCATGCCACCCTGAATTGGATGACCCGTTCAGGCTCCACGAGCCTTTCCAGCAGCCCCATGGAGCGATATTTGGGGTTTTGTTCCAGAAACGGCCAGAGAGAGCGCAAGACTTCTTCGCTGGCCTGATGGAAAACGGTTTGTTCTGGATCTCGTTGTTTTATGTGCTGGAGAAAGTTCTGTAACCCTGATGGCATAAGGGGCTCCTGAGCGTTAGGAGAATTGGTCGCATTAATTTGGTGCACTATAGTGCACCAAATTAATGCGTTACGGGAGTCTTGTTTCTGTTTGAAACTCTGCGATATTGACTGCCGGAATCGCGCCTCGCTCCTGCTGGGTAGCAGGACGGCTGGAAGCGCAGTGACACGGCGGGATGTGCGACATGAACGCCGGGTCACAAATAAGTCTGTAACCCGGCCGCCGGGCTGCCTAAAATTCGCACCCTGCCAACTTTCGGGAGATGTGCAAATGGCGACCTATAAAGCCCCCCTCGAGGACATGCGTTTTGTTCTCAACGATGTGTTCAAAGCGGATCAGCTCTGGGCCTCCATGCCGGCCACCGCAGAGGTGACTCAGGATTTGTCCGATGCCATTCTGGAAGAAGCGGGCAAAATGACCGAAGGGCTGCTGTTTCCGCTGAATCGCAACAGCGATGAGCAGGGCTGTACCTGGAACGACGGGGAAGTGACCACCCCGGACGGCTTCAAGGACGCGTTCAAGACTTTCGCCGAAAATGGCTGGAGCGCTTTTTCCGGTAACCCGGAATTCGGTGGCCAGGGCATGCCCAAATCCCTGGCGGTACTGTTCGAAGAAATGATGCACAGTGCCTGCTCTTCATTTGCCCTGTACCCGGCGCTGACCAGCGGTGCCTGCCTGGCGGTAGACGCCCACGCCTCCGAAGAGCTCAAGTCCCAGTACCTGCCCAAGCTGTACAGTGGTGAGTGGAGCGGCACCATGTGCCTGACCGAACCGCATTCCGGTACTGACCTGGGCATTCTGCGCACCAAGGCCGTGCCCAACGACGATGGTTCCTTCAACATCACCGGCACCAAGATTTTCATCACCGGCGGCGAGCATGACCTGACCGGCAACCATATCCACCTGGTGCTGGCCAAGCTGCCGGACGCGCCGGCGGGCTCCAAGGGCATTTCCCTGTTCCTGGTGCCCAAATTCCTGCCCGATGCGGACAACAACCCGGGCGACGCCAATGGCGCCACCTGTGGTTCTATCGAACACAAAATGGGCATCAAGGGGTCCGCCACCTGCGTGATGAACTTCGACGATGCCAAAGGCTGGATTATCGGTGAGCCGAACCAGGGCCTGGCGTGCATGTTCACCATGATGAACTACGAGCGTCTGTCCATTGGTCTGCAAGGCCTGGGCCTGGGTGAAGCCAGCTACCAGAGCGCGGTGGAATACGCCCGCGAACGCCTGCAGGGCCGCAGCGCCACCGGCGCGAAAAACCCTGACGGGCCGGCGGATCCGATCATCGTGCACGGTGATGTGCGCCGCATGCTGATGAACATGCGTGCCATCAACGAAGGGGGCCGCGCCCTGGCCGCCTACGTGGGCATGCAGCTGGATACCTCCAAGTTCAGCGAAGACGCAGACGCCAAGAAAAAAGCGGAAGATCGCGTGGCGCTGTTGACCCCGATTGCCAAGGCCTTCTTTACTGACCGTGGTCTGGATACCACTATCACCGGTCAGCAGGTGTTCGGTGGTCACGGTTATATCCGTGAGTGGGGCATGGAACAGTTCGTTCGTGATTGCCGTATTTCCCAGATCTACGAAGGCACCAACGGCATTCAGGCGCTGGACCTGGCTGGCCGCAAAGTGGCTCGCAACGGCGGCAAGTCCGTGGATGCCTTCCTGGCGGATGCCCAGGCCTGGGTTGATGCCAATGGCGACAACGCGCAGCTGGCTGCAGTAAAAGACGACCTGCAAGCGGCTTTGGCATTGCTGAAGTCCTCCACCGATACGTTGCTGGCCCAGGCCGGTGACAACCCGGATGCCATCAGCGCCGGCGCGGTGGAGTATCTGGATATCTTTGGCTATGTGATCTACGCATGGCTGTGGGCCCAGATGCTGGCGGCCACGGATGGTCGTGATGATGACTTCGTCAAAGCGAAGCGCATTACCGGCCAGTATTACTTCCAGCGTGTCTTGCCGAAAGCCCAGTCCCTGGCGGCCCAGCTGAACAGTGGCGCGGCTACCATGATGGATCTGGATGCGGATCTGTTTTAAAGACCGCTGCATGTGGCACGCAACACGCCGCACGCATTAAAAAACCGCACCCCCTCAAGGGTGCGGTTTTTTTATGGTTCATCACGGCAGCCTATCAGGCGATGTGTTGTTGCCTGCTGCATGAAGCGTGCTGCGACTCTTCTACGGAATTAACGGTGAGCTGCCTTGCAGGCTCTGCGCGCGGTCGGGCTCGTCAATGAAGGGATTACGGTTGCCTTGCAGTTGCTCGATCACGTTATTGCGGCGGCGCTCTTCGTCGGTGACCGGGTCTTCCTGGTTCCAGCGTTGGTACATATCCAGGGTACCCAGCAGGGGAAGCTCGTAACGTTCGTGGAGATAGAGCATGGCCCGGGCTACGTCTCCCTTGGCGCTGACCGGTGGCTCGAATACCTGGAAAGATTGTTTGTAACCGCAGTTACTGTCTTTTGCCGTAGTGTCAGGCAGGTCGCCAAACAGGGTGCGACGGCGATCCAGTTCGGCGCGGCGGGTGACAGGGAAGAGGGCGTGACGGTCTTTATAAATGTCTGCAAATTGCGGATTGTTTTCGCAAAGGCGACTGCTGCGACAACCAAAATGCTGAGCCAGTCGGCGTTCATCGTAAATCTGCTCTACCGAAATGCGATCACCGGGCTTGAAGGGCTCCTGACAATAAAGGGTGTTGCCTCCGTTGGCGTAAACCTGCTTGAGGAACAGTGCGTCCATGCCATCGGCGTAGCTGGCCGCAACCGGCAAAAAACTTGCCAGTAAAGCCAGTGCAATTTTGTGCATATTGTGAATCCTGTCACATTTCCAATATTGCCATCTTAGCCCCCAAGGCCAGGGTGACGGATATCTACAATGTATACCGAGCAGACAGGTGGTGCCAACGGTGGGACTAGTGGTTGTCTAACAAAAGCGTTACGCAGCTCTGGATATGTGCAGTGATCGCGGTTTCGTCGGGAAGCTGGCTGGGAGCCAGCAGGGCGCAGAGCTGGAAATCGGCCTTGATCATCCCGAAAAACTGCCGGGCGGCATGGGGGCTGGGCTCCTGATAGGAGTCCGCGGTCGTGCAGGCACTGCAGGTAAAGCTGCAACTGCTCCTGCAACATGTGTGGCCCGGCTTCGTAAACGGTTTGCCCGAGTTGGGCAAAGGCCGACCCTTCCGCTATCAGCAGCCGATACAACTCCAGGTTGACCGTATCCGTCAGCGCGTTGAAAAAAGCGTGCCCCAGCAGTTCCAGGCCTTCCCGGGCCGTTAATCCGTCCAGTTCCAGGCTGCGGATATCGTGCACCATCTTGTGGGCATGGTGGGCAATGACCGCGCTGAACAGGCCGCGTTTGTCGCCAAAATACTCATACAGGCTGCGGCGCGAACCACCTGCTTGCGCAATGATCATGTCCAGCGTGGTGCGTTCATAGCCATGCTGCAGGAAGGTGTGGGTGGCGGCATCAAGCAGTGCCTGTCGGCGACGCTGGCCGCGCTCGCTGAGCTGTTGGGTCATGAAGAAAGTCCTGTGCTGTCACTCAATGGTATTGAGCAGGACACTTTCCGGCAATGACGGTGGGCATCAATAAACAAGGCAAAGTGGTAAGGGCGTAGGCAAAACGGGACTAACCGCACGAAAACAAGGTTGATTAATAAATAAGAATCAATATCATTGCGATTCTCTTTTGTTGCTTTCCCTGTCCAAGGAGGCGGACATCTCTCATGACCCTCATGGGCCTGTTATTTTCCCGTAGAAAGAAAGCTTTCGTGGCGGTGGCCGTGCTCAGTGTGTTGAGCGCGGTATTGAGTGTGGCGGTATTGGCATTTATCAGTCAGCGGTTGCTGGCCGGTGGTGCGGACCTGCCGGTGGTGCTATTGCAGTTTGCCTTGTTGCTGGTGGCGCTGCTGGTCACTGCCACGGCCGCCCAGGTCACCCTGCATGTGCTGGGGCACCGGATGGTCTACGGCCTGCGCCGGGATCTGGTGCGCCGGGTGCTGGCCACGGACATCGAGCAACTGGAAAAGGTGGGCGGGCCGCACCTGCTGGCGGCGCTGAGCACCGACCTGCGTAACCTGACAATCGCCTTTGTGCATTTGCCGGAGCTGGTCTACGGCGCCGCGCTCAGCGTGGCGGCCCTGGGGTGGCTGGCCTGGCTGGCGCCGGGGTTGTTCGCTGTCACGGTGGCCTGGCTGCTGGGGACGGCGGTCATGGGCATCTGGCTGGTGGGGCGTATCAACTTCCATGTTGGCAAGGTCCGTGAGGGGGATGACCATCTTTATCAGGACTATCAATCCATGATTGATGGTCGCAAGGAGCTGGCCCTGAACCGGCCCCGTGCAGCGCGTTTTTTCGATGAAGAATTTGATGGCCATGCCCGCGGTTACCGTGACCATGTGACCCGCGCAGACATTTGTAACGGATTGGCCGGCAACCTGGCCAACGTCCTGGTGCTGGCACTGATCGGGGTGCTGTTCTATCTGGCCACCGGGCGTGGCTGGGCAGATGCCAATACCGCTTCCATTTTTGCACTGACCATCTTGCTGTTGCGCACGCCTTTGATTGGCGCGGTGGCGGCATTGCCCACCTTGCTGGCTGCCCGGGTGTCCCTGCGCAAACTGACCGGCCTTGAGCTTGCCGACGACACGGCGGACCTGCAGGCGGGCGGCGACACGTTGGCCGGTTTCAATACGCTTAGCCTGCAAGGGGTGCGTTATCACTATCCGGATCAGGATGGTGCGCCGGGTTTTTCAGTGGGGCCGCTGGATCTCACTATTCGTCGTGGCGAGCTGATTTTCGTGCAAGGCGGAAATGGCAGTGGCAAAAGCACCTTTGCCCGTTTGCTTACCGGGCTTTACCGGCCTCAGCAGGGCGAAATCCGGGTGGATGGCGAGCTTGTTACCGAGGCAAACCGGGTGGCATTTCGGCAGCTTTTTTCGTCGGTGTTTACGGACTTTCATCTATTCAGCCGATTACTGAAAGGCGATGGCGCGGAAGTGGCGAGTGCAGACGTGGATGTCTGGTTGGCCACGCTGGGCATGCAACACAAGGTGCGCCAGCAGGATGGCCGCCTCAGCGATATTCGTTTTTCCCAGGGGCAGCGCAAACGTCTGGCCCTGCTGATGGCGGTGATGGAAAACCGGGACTGCTTGTTGCTGGATGAGTGGGCGGCAGACCAGGATCCGCAATTCCGGCAATTCTTTTATCTCGAGCTGTTACCGCGCCTGCAAGCCGCGGGCAAGACCATCATCGCCATTACCCACGACGATCATTATTTCGACCGCGCGGATCGCCTGTTGAAAATGGAAAGTGGCCAGCTGCAAGAAATGGATGATCTGGCCGCTCGAGAGAGTGTTCAGGTATTGCGCGAGGCGGGAGTTTAGGGCGTCTGTTAATCGCGCCTTGTGCGCCCGGGCGATGGGCTCCGGCGCGCTTTTCTCTCAATTTTTTCTCTCAATCCTGCCAACGGCGAGGAAACCATGAGTATTGATAATCCCGAAACGGAATTCACTGTCGTCATCAATGATCAGGAGCAGTACAGCATCTGGCCGACCTACCGCCCTGTTCCGGCGGGCTGGCAAGCCGTCGGTGTGACCGGCAACAAGAGCGAATGCCTTGAGCATATCAATCAGACCTGGACAGACCAGCGTCCACGCCGCCTGCGGGATGCGCAAGCGTCCTGATTCTTTCTCTTGCGTCTGCATTAACGGCAAGGAGCTGACATGACCGGGTCTGTCATCGAGAACGCGCGCACGGGGTCCGGCTGGACCCCGCTTTCCTCTTCCCAGCAACGCCTGTGGCTATTTACGCGGCTTTCACCGCACAGCACCGCCTATAACCTGGGTGGCATGCTGTGGCTGGACGGTGAGCTGAATCCTGAAGCCCTTGAGCAGACCATGAATTACGTGGTGGCAAGGCAGGATATTGTGCGCGTGCAATTTGTCGAACGGGATGGTCAGGGTTGGCAACGGATTACGCCGCACGTGGACAGGGCCTTGCAGGTCGAGGATGTCAGCAACGAGGCAGACCCGGAAGCGGCAGCCTACCGGTTGGGGCGCGAGCACAACGCGAAACCGTTTGATCTGGAAACCGAATCGCTGTTGCGTTACCGGCTGGTCAGGCTGAGCGAGCAACGGCATGCGCTGCTGATCTCGTTGCATCATATTGTCGGCGACGCCTGGTCATTGGGCGTGTTCATGCAGGAGTTTCTGTTTGCCTATAGTGCCCTGCGTGACGGGCTGCCACCGAACCTGCCGCCGCTGCAGAATAGCTATCTGGATCTGGTCGAAACGGAAGCTGAATGGCTTGCCAGTGACGATGCACAGGCGCAGCGGGATCACTGGATCGACACCCTGCAGCATGAGGGCGAGCCCCTGGCTTTGCCTCGTCTGTCACAACCGTCCGGTGCCTCCAGTCGTGCCTGTTTTCAGGATTTCTCCCTGTCTGCAAAGCAGACGCAAACCCTGAAAGATTTTGCCAGGGCGCAGGGCGTCAGCCGTTTCACTGTATTGCTTGCCGTGTTGCAGTACCTGTTGTTTCGGGTATCGGGGCAGCCACAGATTCGCGTTGGCGTACCCAGTGCCAACCGTAAAGGCAGTAATCAGTTTCTGGTGGGTTTTTTTGTCAACAACCTGGTGGTGCAGGGTCATGTTTCCCCTGAGCTGTCCGTCAGCGACTGGATTGCACAGATCCACAGTGCCTTGAACGATGCCAAAAAAAATCGCGATCTTCCCTTTGAAAAAATTGTCGATGCCTTGAGCGATTCCCGCAGTTCGGGCAGTCACCCCTTGTTTCAGGTGGCGTTCAATTATCGCCAACAGGGAAAAGGGCTGAGCCTGAACCTGGGCAACCTGATGACGAGGGTGGAAGACCTGCCCGTAACGGAAACCCCGTTTGATCTGGTGCTGGATGCCTGGCCGGATGAGCACGATGGCCTGACGTTAAGGCTGGTCCACGGGGACGGCATTCTTGATAGTGCCTTTGCCGGGAAAATGGTGGTGGCGTTTGAGCAGGTGCTGGACCAGTGGTTGCAGTCGCCAGCGTTGCCACTCACCGAGAGTACGGCGCTGGCGCCGGATGACCAGACCATGCTGCAGCGTTGGGAGCGGGGGGGCGGCCAGTGGCAAGCGCATAGTTTTGTCTCTTTGTTTTCACAGCAGGCTGCGAGACAGGGCGATGCCATTGCGCTGGTGCACGGGGATACCCGCGTGTCGTTTGCTGAATTGGAAGCACGTTCCAATCAATTGGCCCGTTATCTGATTGAGAAAGGCGTGCAGCCAGACGACGTGGTTGGTGTGTCTTTTGAGCGTGGCGTCACCATGGTGGAAGCCTTTATCGCCGTGATGAAAGCGGGCGGCGCCTTTTTGCCGCTGGATCCGGGTTATCCCTCCGACCGTTTGCGCTACATGCTGGAAGACAGCGGCACAGAAATTTTGCTCACTGAATCGGGCCTGGTTCCTTCGCTGCCAAGCGTGGAAACGGTGACAGCGATTGCGGTGGATACGTTGTCACTGGATGCGTTTTCTGCCCAAGCTATCGACAACGAACCGCACCCGGATCAGCTCGCCTATGTGATCTATACCTCCGGTTCCACCGGCAAACCCAAAGGCGTGTCGCTGACCCATGCCGGTCTCACCATGCATGTGCAAACCATCGGCGAGCGCTATGGCATGACCCCGGACGATGTGGAGCTGCAGTTTGCCTCCATCAGTTTCGATGGAGCGGTGGAGCGCTGGACGGTGCCGCTGGCCTTTGGTTCGCGGGTGGTGATTCGTGACCAGCAACTGTGGAGCGCGGAACAATGCTGTGAGGTGCTGAAAAACGAAGGCGTCACCGTGGCCTGTTTCCCGCCCAGCTACATGGGGCCGTTGCTGGACTGGATCGAACAGGAAAAACCCGAACTGAAAGTGCGTTCCTGGACCCTGGGTGGCGAAGCCTTTACCCGGGAAACCTTCGAGCGCATGCAGAGCGTGCTAAAGCCTGAACGTATCCTTAATGGTTACGGCCCCACGGAAACCGTGGTCACCCCGATGCTGTGGGCCGCCTACGAAGGCGACACCCTGACCAGCGCCTATGCGCCCATCGGTACCGCCGTGGGGCCGAGGAAATTGTATGTGCTGGATCAGGATCTTAACCGGGTGCCGGTCGGCGTCGCGGGGGAGCTGTATATCGGCAACGAAGTGGGCCTGGCCCGTGGCTACCATCAGCGCCCGGACCTGACGGCGGAGCGTTTCCTGCCAGACCCGTTCGGCGAACCCGGCGAGCGCATGTATCGCACCGGTGACCTGGTGAAGTACCGGGACGATGGCGTGATGGAATACCTGGGCCGGGTGGATCAGCAGGTGAAGATCCGCGGTTTCCGTATTGAGCTGGGCGAAATTGAAAGCCGGCTGCTGGCCAATGAACAGATCCGTGAGGCTGCTGTGGTGGCGCAGCCATCGCCGACGGGGGATCGCTTGGTAGCCTACATCGTCGCACGCCCCTCTGTAGGAGCGGCGCTTGAGCCGCGAGACGAGCGCAGCGAGGCCCCATCGCTGGACGTTACCGCTATCCTCGATGACTTGTCCCAATCCTTACCCGACTATATGGTGCCCAGCCAGTTGGTCGTGTTGGAAGCGTTGCCGCTGACCCCGGCAGGCAAAGTCGATCGCAAGGCGTTGCCGGCGCCGCAGTGGCAAACCGTCAGCGAAGGTGACGCACCACAGACGGACAATGAACAGACGCTGGCGGCGATCTGGCAGCAACTGCTGGGCCGTGAAACCGTCAGCCGCGATGATAATTTCTTTGCCCTGGGCGGCGACTCCATTCTTGCCTTGCAGGTGGTCAGCCGCGCCCGCCAGCAGGGTCTGGCGTTAACGCCCAGGGATTTATTCGAACAGCCGGTGTTGAGTCAGCAAGCCGCTGTGGCGCAACCGGTGACGGTGAATACCGCCAGCCAGGAGCCACTGGCCGGTTCGTTATCCTTATTGCCGATTCAGCAGCGCTTTATTGAGCAACGGGGCCTGTCTGCCTGTAACCAGTATCTGCGTTTTTCCATACAGAAACCGTTTGATGCGGCAGTGCTGGAACAGGCTCTGCAGCGGCTTGTCGCTCAGCACGATGCCCTGCGTTTACAGTTCGACGTGAGTGATTCCACGACGGCGCAGTGTGTGCCCGCCGTGGGTACGCCGCTGCTGCAAACCATGGACAGCAACGACAGTGCTGCGATTGAAGCACAGATGATCGCTGTGCAGCGCAGTTTGAATCCGGCACAGGGCAAGTTGCTGGGAGCGCTGTATGTTACCGGTGACACTTCCGAACGAGATAATCCGCAGCTGTTGCTCACCATCCATCATCTGGCGGTGGACGGCGTGTCCTGGCGAATCCTGCTGGAAGATTTTTTTTCCGCCTGCGAACAGATCGAGCAGAGTGGCAAGGCATCGCTGCCACGCAAGACCCATAACATGCGTGACTGGCGCGAAGCGCTGGATCAGCAGTGGCTGCCACAGGCAGAGCTGGCGTTGCCTTACTGGCAGACGGTTTGTGAAGCCATGCCGCCGTTATTCAATGGATTAAAGTTCAATGGATTAAAGTTCAACGGATCCCAGCCCGATCCGGCGAGCCACTTCGTCCGTGAAACCGATGCGCAGACCCTGCGTCGCTGGCAGCACAGTGCAAACCGTTACGCCTCCCTGAATCTGGAAGAATTTCTGCTGATCGCCCTGTCGCAAGCCCTGGCGGAGTATTGTGATCGCCGGGTGGTGCGCATTCACCGTGAAAGCCATGGCCGTAGTGGCAACGATGAATCGCTGGATTTAAGCCGGACCGTGGGCTGGTTTACCAGCCTGTATCCGCAGCGACTGGACTGTGCTGATGATCTGACGACCACGATCAAACAGCAGAAGGAACAGTTGCGCGAATCGGCGCAGGGCGGTCTGGGCTATGGGCTGCTGGTCCAGCAGGGCAAGCTGACCGGCGGCGATCATCGCCTGGATGTGTTGTTCAATTATCTTGGCCAGTTCCGTCACGATAATTTGCCCGGTGTCTCGCTGATGGACGCGGGCCTGTGGCAGGAAGCGGATGCGCCGGCGGATGCGCCGCTGGTGATCAATGCGGATCAACAGAACGGCAAGTTGCGGATTCGTGTGGATGTGGATGGGGTGAGCCTGTCTGGCGAACAGGGTGCGGTGCTGGTGGATCAATGGCTGCAGCAGTGCGAACGGTTGGCCCGGCATTGCGATTCCCGGGCGCCGGTACTGACGCCGGCCGATGTGCCTTTGGCATCACTGGATCAGGCGCAACTGGATTCCCTTGCGCAGCGTCCGGAACAGATTCTGCCCCTGTCGCCCTTGCAGGCGGGGTTGCTGTTTCATTCGCAGCTCAGTGATAGCAACAGCACCTATGTGAACCAATTGGTGTTGCCGCTCACCGGGGTGGATCCGGCGCGAATGCGTCAGGCGTGGCAGGCGTTGTTGGTGCGCCATGGTGTGCTGCGCACCAGTCTGTTGCCCGCGACCCTGTCAGATACTCGCCATCAGGCGGTCTGGTCTGCGCAGCAGGTAGCCTTGCCCTGGCTGGAGAAGGATCTCCGTGAAGTCGGCGAATCGGCACTGGATGATTGGTGCCAGCATCGGCTGGAAAAAGGGTTTGATCTGCAGGCGGCGCCTTTGTGGCAGGTCGACCTGTTACGCACCAGCGAGCACTCGTTCCTGTGTGTGTTGACCCTGCATCACATCCTCATGGATGGCTGGAGCACCGGGGTCTTGCTCAGCGAATTGATGGCGCTATACCACGGCAAGACACTGCCGGCGGCGCCAAAGGGTTATGCGGATTATCTTGGCTGGTTGCAGCAACAGGATAGCGGCGCGACCCGGGAATTCTGGCAGCAATACCTATCGCCGGTGCAGATGCCAACCCGTCTTGTGGAGTCCGTCGGTACGCCGGATACAGGCGTATTCCGTCGTCACCCGATCGAATTTGATGCTGCGACCAGCGAGGCTCTGTGCCAGGCAGCCCGTGACAAAGGGTTGACCATCAATACCTTGGTGCAAGCGGCCTGGGCGCGAGTACTGGGCCGGTTCACCGGCCAGCAACGGGTGGTGTTCGGCAACACCGTGGCCGGTCGTCCGGCGGAACTGGCCGGTAGCGATAGTATGCTGGGCCTGTTCATCAACACCTTGCCCATGACGGTGCCCCTTAATGGTGAGCAACCCATCGCCGATTGGCTGAGACAGCTGCAGGCGGATAATGCGTCGCTGCGCGAACAGGGTCATGCGCCGCTGTTCGAAGTGCAGCAGGATACCGGCTGGGGCGGAGAAGGCTTGTTCGATACCTTGCTGGTCTTTGAAAACTATCCGCTGGATGAATCCCTGCTGGGCAGTGAGCACAGCGAATTGCAGCTGGGCACGCCCACCAGCCACGAGTTCACCCATTACCCGCTCACCGTGGCGGTGCTGCCCGGTGACCATCTGCAAATGTTGTTTGCCCACGATAGCGCTGCCTTGCCGGTGGCGTTGGTGGACCGCATGGCCAGTGCATTCAAGCGTACCTTGCTGGCGCTGTCTCATGTGGATGATGTGCCACTGGCCACGCTGGATGCGTTGGGTGACGACGAGCCCCGCTTGCAGCAATGGAGCCAGGGCGAAGGCGAGTGGCACGCGACCAGTTTCCTCTCGCTGTTTTCACAACAGGCAGCCGAGCAGGGCGAGGCCATTGCGCTGGTGCACGGTGACACCCGCGTATCGTTTGTCCAGCTGGAATCCCGCGCCAACCAATTGGCCCGTTACCTGATCGAACAGGGCGTGCAACCGGATGATGTGGTCGGTGTGTCCTTCGAGCGTGGTGTCACCATGATCGAAGCCTTCCTTGCCGTGATGAAAGCCGGCGGCGCTTTTCTGCCACTGGATCCGGGTTATCCCACCGACCGCTTGCACTACATGCTGGAAGACAGCGGTGCCAAGTTGCTGCTCACGTCTTCAGATTTGATTGAAACCTTGCCCCGTGTTGATGCCGTTAAACCGATTGCGGTTAATGGATTGTCGCTGGATATTTTCTCTGCGCAGTCTCTCGGCAACGAACCGCACCCGGACCAGCTCGCCTATGTGATCTATACCTCCGGTTCCACCGGCAGACCCAAAGGCGTGTCGCTGACCCATGCCGGTCTCTCCATGCATGTGCAGACCATCGGTGAACGCTATGGCATGACCCCGGATGATGTGGAGCTGCAGTTCGCCTCCATCAGTTTCGATGGAGCGGTAGAGCGCTGGACGGTGCCGTTGGCCTTTGGTTCGCGGGTGGTGATTCGTGACCAAAAATTATGGAGCGCGCAACAAACCTGCGATGCCTTGCAAAAAGAAGGGGTGACCATCGCCTGCATTCCGCCCAGCTACATGGGGCCGTTGCTGGACTGGATCGAACAAACGCAACCGGCACTGAAGGTGCGTTCCTGGACTTTGGGCGGCGAGGCTTTCACCCGGGAAACCTTCGAGCGCATGCAGCAGGTGCTGAAACCCCAGCGCATTCTCAACGGTTACGGTCCTACCGAAACCGTGGTCACCCCGATGCTGTGGGCCGCCTATGAAGGGGACTCCCTGACCAGCGCCTATGCGCCCATCGGTACCGCTGTGGGGCCGAGGAAATTGTATGTGCTGGATCAGGATCTTAACCGGGTGCCGGTCGGCGTCGCGGGGGAGCTGTATATCGGCAACGAAGTGGGCC
>NZ_NVWY01000004.1 GCF_002733835.1 Alcanivorax sp. | reverse complement strand
GCCTGGCTGATGTCATCTGTAGGTTCGCGGTTCTCAACGGCCGAAGTGAAGCTGGCCCGGGCCAGTGTCGGGCAGGCCGGCCGGGATTCTGTTTGGGCGGATGCCAGTACCGGCGCCAGCAGGCTGGCCAAAACTATGACGCGCACGCGTTCCCCCTGATCATTATTGTCCGGTGCCACCTGTTTTTTGTCTCGGTGGTTTAATTTGCAAGACTAGAGCGTTGCTCTGGCAAGGGCGTGGAACTGGGTCACGTTACGCCTGACGGTGTGATCAGTGGGCTTAAGGGAAGGGCCAGCGGCAAAGGGAGAAATGGCGCCAAGCGGGAACACCGGGCGCCGCTGAATTCGGTCCCGGATCAGGCCGGTTCGCCACCTTCATCCGGGCCATGAAAGCAAAGAAACAGCTCTTCGATCAGTTCCGGGATACCCAAGGCCATTTGCCGGACGACCTGGGTGTTGTCCCACAGGGCATCCAGTTCTTCGTCTTCATCAAGGCCGGAAATCAGGATAAAGGGCAACAGCAGATTAACGATGGTTTCTTCGTCGTTTTCATACCAAAGCGGTTCATTCACGAACACGCCGGTCATAAAGCCGGCACACCAGCTTGCCAGATCCTGGCCATCTTCTTCCTGGTAGGGGTCGAGCAGGCAAGGCAGGTTCACCGTTTCGCCACCGAGCAGTTGGGTAACCAGGCGCTGGCGCAGCTGGTCGAGTGCTGCGGCCACGTCGTCTGGAACCGGCATGTCCAGCTCATGGGCGTAATCCACCGGGGGCGTTTCCCCGGCTTCGTGCGGGCCAGCGGCCAGGGCGCACAGCATGCCGTGAATTTCCGTCCAGGTGGGTGCGTCTTCGCCCAGGCTGGCGAAATGCTGGCGGACGGTGTTCTTCAGGCTTGGATTGGTAATCTCTGACATGCTTTTCTCCCGGTGGCGAGCAAGCATACCGATAGACGCGCCGGGCCTCCACCGTCCTGTTGCGTTTGCCTGTCGAATGCTGGATTCATGCTCAGCACCTAGCTGGCTAACTCGATGCGGTTTCTGCCCAGGCCCTTGGCTTCGTAGAGGGCGTTGTCCGCACGTTTGATAAATTGCTCAGCGCTTTCGCCGGGTTGGTAATGGGTGAGCCCGGCGGAAAATTCGCTGCTCAGGTTTGCTGTGAAGGAATAGTGTTGTTGTGAGAACTGGCGGCGCAAGCGCTCCAGTGCGGCCAGGCAGGCCTGGGTGCTGGTGTGGGGGAACAACACCACGAATTCCTCCCCGCCATAGCGGGCCAACAGGTCAGACTTGCGTAATCCCTGGGAAGCCAGTTGTGCAAAGCGATGCAGCACTTCGTCTCCGGCGTGGTGGCCGTAGGTATCGTTGACTTGCTTGAAGTGGTCCAGATCAAGAATGGCCAGGTGCAGGGGGCTGTTCTCCCGCGCGGCGCGGGACATTTCCTCTTCCAGCCGTTCCAGAAAATGACGGCGGTTGTAGAGTCCGGTCAGGTCGTCGCGCACGGCAATGGCACTGAGGCGGTCGTGGGCTTCGCGCAGTCGTTCGCGTTGTTCTCGTACCCGCAATTGCAGGTTGTGGATATACCCGCCCATATAGATAAACCAGCCCAGACCCAGGGTCAGGATGATCCAGTGCCCGATCAGGTAGGAGAAAATCGCCTGTTGGGGAGCGTTTATCCATTCATAGATCTGTAACCCGCTGAAGCAAAGCAGAGTGAAGGCAGCCATCAGCAGCATGCGTCGGCGGTCCAGTGCGAACACCCCAAAGGTCATGACCATAAAGTAGATGCTCAGCATGGCGCCGCGCAGTTCGCGGGAGTAATGCAGAATAGTGGTGGTCAGCAGGATGCCCACGGCCATTTGCAGGATGGTCAGGCTGGGATCGCCAAAGCGGTCGCTGACGCCACTGCGAATAAGCAGATAGAACAGCCCGTTGATGGCAAAGACCACCGCGAAGAAGGTCAGGTGCGGTGTGTTGGGTTCAAAAGCGGTGAGTTCCACACCAATGAAGGTGCCTGCCCACAATAAACAATAGGAATAGATCGCCATGACTTGGCGTTTTAACCGGACCGCGCGCTCCGGGGGATCTTTGGGTATCAGTGTTAACACGGGCAACAGGCGCCTAGCCGAATGATTGTTGTATTTTTAGTCAACTTTACCGTTTTTATCGTCCGGGGTCACAGACCTGTCATTGTCGGTGGTAGACAGCCAGTGACAAACTGTTGTTCAAACAATCGTTTGCTTGCCGGGATGAGGCCCTTGTATGTCCACACCGCTTTTTGACCTGACATTAACCGAAGAACAGCGCATGACCCGTGAAGGAATGCGCAAGATGGTGCGTGATTCCCTGTTTCCGCAATCGCGCGCAGCGGATGACGCAGCAAAGGCGAATGGTGAACTGTTAAACAGCATCGCCGGTTTTGGCCTGGCGTTGATGCCCATGCCGGAAGCTCTGGGCGGTGTGGGCATGCCACGTTCGCCGCTCTCCAATGCACTGGCAGTGGAAGATCTGGCCGAGGGGGATATTTCTCATACCCTGGCGGCCTTGCAGCCCATGGCTGCCGTCAACGCCCTGGTGGATTTCGGTAGCGACGAGCAGCAGGAACGCTGGTTGCCTGCCATGGCCACGGAAACCTTTACCGGTGCGGCCATCGCGCTGACGGAGCCGCGCGCCACTTTCGAGCCGTCGTCGCCAGCTACCACGGCACAAAGTGCAAACGGGCAAGTGGTGCTCAATGGAGTGAAGAGCCTGGTGCCGTTGGCCGAGCAATGTGAGTGGTTTGTGATGGTGGCGGCGGAAAAGGGAGAGGTATCCGCCTTTATCGTTCCGAAAGACGCGGCCGGCCTGACCATTCAGGCGGAGGCGTACATGGGACTGCGCAGTGCAGAACCGGCCACGCTGACGTTGGAATCGGTGACCGTGCCCGAGGCCGACCGGTTGGCCCATTTCGATCTGGACCGGCTGCTGGGGCTGTCGCGTATTGGTCAGTGTGCGCTGGCGGTGGGCTGCTGTCAGGCAGTGATGGAATACGCGATCCCCTACGTGAATGAACGCAAGGCCTTTGGCGAGCCCATTGCCTGGCGCCAGTCCGTGGCATTCATGGTGGCTAACATGGCCATCGAGATCGAAGGGATGCGGCTGATGATGCTACGTGCCGCCAGTCGGGCCGAACAAGGGCTGGATTTCCACAAGGAAGCCTATCTGGCGCAGCTGCTGTGCATGGAGAAGGCCATGGAAATTGGCACCAACGGCATCCAGTTGTTTGGCGGAGCGGGCTTCGTTCGCGATTACCCGCTGGAAATGTGGTACCGGAACTTGCGCAGCATTGCCGTGCTTCACGGCAGCCTGATGGTGTAGGAGAACAACATGATTAATCTGGAATTGCCGGAAAAGCTCACACAAACCCAGAAAATGGCGCAGCAATTGGCCAGTGGCGTTTTTCGTCCCATCGCGCGCAAGTACGACGCTATTGAACACTGTGATACGCCGGAAGAGCTCAAGCCGGTTGCGCAGATGATGGCGGCCATGCCCCGTGCTGGAGGCAAGAAAGACGGGGGGAGCGACGGCATAAAAAATGGCAGCAACATGATGGGCATCATGGGCGTAGAAGCCATGTGCTGGGGAGATGTGGGGCTGATGCTGTCGATCCCTGGCGCCAGCGGGCTTGGCAATGCTGCGATCATGGCGGTGGGCACCCCGGAGCAGAAGGAAAAATACGGCAAACTGTACTGCGCCATGGCGATTACCGAGCCGGGCGCGGGCTCCGATTCCGCTGCGGTTGCGACCACTGCGGTGGCCGATGGGGATGAATGGGTGCTTAACGGCGAGAAAATCTACTGCACCGCCGGTCAGCGCTGCGATGCCATTGTCGTTTGGGCCACGCTGGACAAAACCCTGGGCAAGGCGGCGATCAAGTCTTTTATCGTGCCCCGTGATAATCCTGGCGTGCAGCTGGTGCGTGTGGAAGACAAGATGGGCCTGCGGGTGTCGGATACCGCCGCGTTGGCGTTCAATAATTGCCGGATTCCCAAGGATCATATTCTCGGTTCCGCCGAGGTGGGAGATACCGAGGAGGCGCGTAAAAAAGCCTTTGGCGGAGTGATGCAGACATTCGACAACACTCGCCCCCAAGTGGCTGCCATGGCCTTGGGCGTGGCGCGTGCGGCGCTGGAAATAACCCGTGAAGTGTTTGAAAAAGAAGGGCTTGAGGCGGATTTCTCGAAACTACCTTATAACTCGACAGCCCGCGAACTGGAGCTCTACCGGCTGGAAGCGGCCCTGGAAGCGGCCCGCCTGATGACGCTGAAGGCCGCCTGGATGGCCGACAATGGCCAGCCCAATTCCCGTGAAGCTTCCATGTGTAAAGCCAAGGCGGGGCGTATGGGGAACGATGTGACACTTAAGTGTGTGGCGTTGTGTGGTGAGCTGGGTTACTCAGAGCGCACCCTGCTGGAAAAACTGGCCCGCGATTCAAAGATTATCGATATCTTTGAAGGCACACAGCAGATCCAGCAGCTGATCGTGGCAAGGCACTTGCTTGGGCTGTCGTCCAAAGAGCTGAAATAGGAAAAATAGCTACGAGCTACGAGCTACGAGCTACAAGCTACAAGCTACAAGCTACAAGCGAAAAAAGAAGAGCGCGGCCTGGCCGCGCTTTTTGTTTTTGGGTTGGGGCATTAAGCTTGGCCATTGTCATGGTTCGAGGGAAATTCTATGTCTGAGTCGCTGGCTGGCAGGGTCGTCTGGATTACCGGGGCATCCTCCGGGATTGGTGAAGCGTTGGCAAAGGAATATGCCCGTCGCGGAGCCAGGCTGGTGCTGTCCGCTCGCCGGCAAGAAGAGCTGGAGCGAGTGTGTGGCGGGCTGGTGAACAGCGAAGAGCACGTAGTGCTGCCGCTGGACCTTGGCCAGAGTGAGGCCATGGCGCCAGCCGTGGAGCGGGTCAGGCAGGCCTGCGGACGGCTGGACCAGGTGGTGCACAATGGCGGGATTTCCCAGCGCTCACTGGTGGCCGACACGGATCTGTCCGTGGATCGCCAGATCATGGAGGTGAATTTCTTCGGCACCGTGGCGCTGACCAAGGCCGTGCTTCCCTGGCTGAAAGAGCAAGGGGGTGGACGTTTTGTGGTGATTACCTCCCTGGTGGGGGAGCTGCCAACGCCGCTGCGTAGCGCCTACAGCGCCAGCAAGCACGCCTTGCATGGCTTCTTCGAGTCCCTGCGGGCGGAAGAGTATGATCAGGGCATCCGCGTGACGCTGGTGATGCCCGGCTTTATTCGCACCCAGGTGTCGGTCAACGCCCTTACCGCCGATGGCTCTCGCCAGGGCACCATGGACGACGCCCAGCAGACCGCCATGGCCCCGGAAGAATGCGCCAAACGGCTGGTCGAAGCCGTGCAGCGGGGCCGTGATCAGGTTATCATCGCCGGCCGCGAAGGGGCGGGCATCTACCTGAAACGCTGGGCTCCCTCGCTGTACCGTCGACTGATCCGCAAAATGAAGGTCACATAAACGCTCTCACGCGGCACGCAACACGCTTCACGCACAAGCCGGTTCTCGCGCCATTGATGTTGGATGAAGCGTGATGACTGTTACACAGATATAGAAAGGGTTCCCATGGACACGCTGGACGCCAAACAACGGACTCGCCTTAACAAGCTGCAGAAGAAGCTGCGGCGGGAAACGGGCCGCGCCATTGCTGATTTCAACATGATCAGTGAGGGTGACAAGGTGATGGTGTGTCTGTCCGGCGGCAAGGATTCCTACACCATGCTGGAGATTCTGCGCAATCTTCAGCACTCCGCGCCGGTCAATTTCGAGCTGGTAGCGGTGAACCTGGACCAGAAACAACCCGGGTTCCCGGAGCACATCCTGCCCGAGTATCTGGAAAAAGAAGGCGTGGCCTACCATATCCTGGAAAAGGACACCTATTCCATCGTCAAGGAGAAGGTGCCGGAGGGCAAGACCACCTGTGGCCTGTGTTCACGCCTGCGCCGGGGCAGCCTGTACGGGTTTGCCGAGGAAATCGGTGCCAACAAGATTGCCCTTGGCCACCACCGGGATGACATCGTCGAAACCCTGTTCCTGAACATGTTCTACGGCGGCAAGATGAAGGCCATGCCCCCCAAGCTGCGCAGCGATGACAACCGCAATGTGGTGATTCGCCCGCTGGCTTATTGCCGTGAGAAGGACATCATCGAGTTTTCCGCCCTGAAAGAGTACCCGATTATTCCCTGCAACCTCTGTGGTTCCCAGAAGAACCTGCAGCGCCAGGTGATCAAGGACATGTTGCAGCAATGGGACAAGCAACAGCCGGGACGCATTGAAAATATCTTTGCGGCGGTACAGAACATTGCTCCTTCCCAGCTGGCAGACACCCGCCTGTTCGACTTTGAAAACCTGGAGCAGGGTCAGCAGCAGGGCGGTGAACAGGCACATCGGCTGGATGTGGTTAACCTGTTCGCCTGATCAAAAAAACAGCAGTTTCGAGTTTGTTTACCGCTAAACATGATTCACGGCGCCGTTTCCGGTAAAATGCCGTCGCCTTATTTCAGGGCGCCCGTCTTTACGCGCCTTGAACCGTTTCCCCGGGGTTTCGCGATAATCCAGACGGCGGCGTGTTGATGCCGACCGGTTGCCGGATTTTCCCCGAACGTCCCGATTAACCAAGATTCTCTCGACCAGAAGGGTAGGAGCACCATGACCGATCGTATTCAGAAGGGTGGCCTGGAAATCGCCGCCGAACTCCATGATCTGGTAGTCAATGAGATTGCGCCGGGTACCGGCGTCGACCCGGAACACTTCTGGGCCGAGCTGGAAAGCATCCTCAATGACCTGGCCCCCAAGAACAAGGCGCTGTTGGCCAAACGTGACGACCTGCAGAAGCAGATCGACGCCTGGCACAAGGCCCGCACGGGGCAAGCCATCGACATGGCTGAGTACAAGCAGTTCCTGACTGAAATCGGTTACCTGCTGCCTGAAGGTGACGACTTCAACGTCACCACCGAGAACGTGGATGCCGAAATTGCCACCATCGCCGGCCCGCAGCTGGTGGTGCCGGTGAAGAATGCGCGCTTTGCCCTGAACGCGGCCAACGCGCGCTGGGGCAGCCTGTACGATGCCCTCTACGGCACCGACGTAATCTCCGACGAAGGCGGTGCCGAAAAAGGCGGCGCCTACAACCCCAAGCGCGGCGCCAAGGTGATTGCCTGGGCCCGTGACTTCCTGGACAACTATTTCCCGCTGGCCAGCGGCTCCCACAAGGACAGCACTGGTTACGCCATCGAAGACGGCAAGCTGGTTGTGTCCCTGGGTTCAGAAAAAACCGGTCTGAAAGATGAATCCCAGCTGCAGGGTTACCTGGGCGATGCCGCCGCACCCACTGGTGTGCTGGTGAAGCACAACAACCTGCACGCAGAAATCCAGTTCGACGCCAGCCACCCGATCGGGGCTGACGATGCGGCCAACATGAAAGACGTGCTGCTGGAATCCGCCATCACCACCATCCAGGATTGCGAAGATTCCGTTGCCGCCGTTGACGCGGAAGACAAGGTCGAGGTGTACCGCAACTGGGCCGGTTTGATGAAAGGGGACCTGGAAGAAAGCTTCCAGAAAGGCGGCAAGACCATGACCCGCTCCATGAACGCGGACCGTGAATACACCGCACTGGACGGCTCCACTTTGACCCTGCACGGTCGTTCACTGCTGCTGGTTCGCAACGTGGGTCACCTGATGACCAACCCGGCGATTCTACACAACGGTGAAGAAACTCCGGAAGGCATTATGGATGGCATGGTTACCGTGCTGGCCGCCATGCATGACCTGAAGAACATCAACAAGCTGAGCAACAGCCGCACCGGCTCCGTGTATATCGTGAAGCCGAAAATGCATGGCCCGGAAGAAGTGGCCTTTGCGGTTGAGCTGTTCGAGCGTGTAGAAAAAGCTTTAGGTTTGCCTGCTAACACCTTGAAAATTGGCATTATGGATGAAGAGCGTCGCACCACGGTGAACCTGAAGGAGTGTATCCGTCAGGCGAAGGAGCGTGTCATCTTCATCAACACCGGCTTCTTGGATCGCACCGGTGACGAAATGCACACCTCCATGGAAGCGGGCCCCATGGCACCCAAGGGTGAAATGAAAGCCCTGCCGTGGATTGGCGCCTACGAAGACTGGAACGTGGACATCGGCCTGGAATGCGGCCTGAAAGGTCACGCCCAGATCGGTAAAGGCATGTGGGCAATGCCAGACGAAATGGCGCAGATGATGGCCAACAAGGCCGGTCACCCGAAAGCCGGTGCCAACTGTGCCTGGGTACCGTCACCCACTGCAGCCACGCTGCACGTGACCCATTACCATGAAATCAACGTGGCAGAGGTTCAGGAAAAGCTGGCCAGCCGCACCCGTGCGTCCCTGGACGACATCCTCACCATCCCGTTGCTGACCCGCGAACTGACCGCCGAAGAAATCCAGCAGGAGCTGGATAACAACGCCCAGGGGATGCTGGGTTATGTGGTGCGCTGGATTGATAGTGGCGTGGGTTGCTCCAAGGTGCCGGACATCAAGGATGTGGGGCTGATGGAAGACCGCGCGACCCTGCGGATTTCCAGCCAGCACGTGGCCAACTGGTTGCATCATGGAATCTGCAGCAAAGAGCAGGTACTGGAAACCATGAAGCGCATGGCGGAAGTGGTGGATCGTCAGAATGCCAACGACCCGGACTACGTGCCCATGGCCAAGGACTTCGACGGCTCCGTTGCCTTCCAGGCAGCCTGTGAGCTGGTATTCGAAGGCTGCGCACAGCCAAGCGGCTACACCGAGCCGGTTCTGCACCGTCGTCGCCGTGAGCTGAAAGCCAAGTAAGGCGTTCAGCACAGCAAAAAAAGCCCCGCTAGCCGGGGCTTTTTTGTGGGTGGCTTTTACTCGGCAGGAAGGGTGATCCCTAACCCATGGGCTTTCTACAAAGCCGCTGTAGGAGCACCGTTCAGGGTGCGAACCTCGCGCAGCGAGGATGCGGATTTGTCTAGCGGGTTGATGATGGGCTCTAACCCTTACGCCGAAATCGCGCCGCCAGCGACGCTCCTACAGCAGGAATCGGGGCCTCACCTGCGAGCCTGTCCTGCAGCTACTCTTGTTCCACCATCACCTCCAGCGGCAAGGTCATGCTTCGCTGCCCGCTTTGATAGCCTCCAATGCTCTGACGGCTTCCGCTCTGCGTCACGGTGATACTGCCCATGGGCTGCCAGCGGCCCGGCGTGACCCGCAAGGTGGTGGCGCTGTGCTGGGTGCGGGCGATGTTGTGGCTGGCCGGTTGATCAAAGCGCTGGCTGATTTGTAGCACCACGCTGCCGTCCGGGGTCAGTTGTGGTGTTACCTGAATCCCCTGATCCAGTTGCGCGAAGGTGGTGCCGTAATAACCACCGCTGAGGGCGACCAGGGTGCCTTGGCTCACATTGGCCGGGTAACCACTAAGAGTACGAATCTGGTAATGATCCTCGCGCTGCTGTTGCTGGCTCTGCTGGCCGATGCGAACCTCGCCCTGAATCACAGGCGCCTGGCCGGACTCGATTCGACCACCAACGCTGGAATCGATACCACCTTGTTGGCTGCTGCTGCCTTGTTGGCGTCGCAGATGCACGATCAGGGTTGAGGGGGTGGCTTTCAGGCCGCCGAGTACGCTTTGCAGCTCCTGCATGCTGGCCTCGGTGGTGCGCACAATCAGCTTGCCGCGATAGGCGCGAACGGAGCCGCCTGCAGGCAATAATGGCTCAATCACAGGGGCCAGGGCGGGAGCGTCCGGGCGCTCCAGCACATGAATGCTCATATCGTCGGCCGAAGACAGGCCGGGGAGGGTGAGCATGATAACAAGCAGTGTCAGGCACAGGCGCATGGTGTCCTCGCAGAGGTCGGTGGTTGCGGGGTTCCGACTCTCTCTACAGTAGCGCTGCCCGCAGCGGCTCGCCAGTAGGGTGGTGGCGATGAAATCCTGCCAGGGGCTGGCACTGGCGCCCACCATGCCTACAATGTGCGTCCCGTCAGTCGCTTCGCCATTCAGGAATGCCATGTTTGCCAATAGCCGTGCGGTTAGCTCGAACCAGTCGGGTGTCCATGTTGATCTGGAAAAAGTGGTGCGCCGCCACCTGGCGTCGGCCTGGCGGGCTCCCATCGCCGACCACGACCGTCGTGCCTTCGAGCAGGCCCGGGCCTGGCGCGATGACCAAGGGGCAGATCGCCCGCTAATGCTGGATTCCGGCTGTGGCACGGGGCGCTCCTCCGTGCTGTTGGCGCAGGCGAACCCGGAGGCGTTGGTGGTCGGTGTGGATCAGTCGGCCAACCGGCTGGAGCGCGGCGGTCGCCGTTGGTTGCAGCCGCCGGAGAATCTGCTGTTCTTGCGTGCGGACTGCACCGGGTTATGGCGCCTGATGGCGCAGGCCGAGTGGGGACTTGCCCGGCATCAGATCCTATACCCGAATCCCTGGCCGAAAAGCGCCCACCTGAAGCGGCGCTGGCAGGGGCACCCGGTGTGGCCCTCCGTGCTGGCGTTGGGCGGTGAACTTGAGTTGCGCAGCAACTGGCTGGTTTATCTTGAGGAGGTTCAGGCGGCGCTGGCAATCAGTGAGATTGACGCGGTACTGGTGCAGTTAGCGGTAGACGGGGAGGCCGCGACGGATTTTGAAGAGAAGTATCTGGCCAGCGGGCAAACCGTCTGGCAGTTGACCGCAAGCCTGGCGAGGGATTGAAAGACTGTCGGATTACGCCTTTCAGGCTAATTCGACCTACAAAAAACGACCTTTCAAGTAGGTCGTATTAGGCGTAGCCGTAATCCGACATTCAAAGCCTAAGCTCACGCAGCTCCGATGATCCGCCGGCTCGTTCCCAATGCTCCTGAAACTGTTTGCCCAGCCGCGGCGCACGCGGTAGTCGGTGTCCACACAGATCCAGTCGTCCGGGGCGCGGCCAGCCGCTGGCTTCAAACAGGCCAGTGCCATCGGCAATGGCGAAGCACAGCTGGGCATCGCTGTCATCTTGCTGGGTCTGGCGGAGGATGATCCGTGAGGGCAGGCGGCGAGACAGATGAATTAGCCGGTGGCCGGTGCGCACGGCATTGTCCGCACTATCAAACAGAATGCGGATATCGACCCGGGCACTGCTCAGGGCAAGGCGCTTGATGGCGCTGCACACCTCGGCGTTGTCGGTGAGCGCATCCAGCGTGGGAACCCGCAGCCAGAGGCTGCGGCGGCTGGCGCCGATCAGCGCGGCCAGCGCGTGGCCGGCGTGATGACGTTCCGGGTGGTGCAGGGTGTCGTCGTCGCCAATGACCAGCTGCATGGGCTAGATCAGCGGCTTGAACATCTGCCGGTGGGGGATATTGGCATCCATGAAAATGCCGCCGGACACGGAGAAACCTGCGGCTTCGTAGAAGCTGGTGGCGTGGGTCTGGGCGTGCAGGAAGATCTCTTCCATGCCATTGGCTCGGGCGGTTTCTTCAGCGGCGACCAGCAGCGAGCTGCCGACACCATTGTTGCGCTGTTCGGAAAGCACACACAGGCGGCTGATCTGGCCGTTGGGCAGCAGGCGAATACAACCCACGGGCTGCTGTTCGGCGTCCAGGGCGAGAAAGTGAATGGCGGCGCTGTCTTCACCATCCCATTCCAGCTCTTCGGGAACATGCTGTTCGTTGATGAAGACCTTCTGGCGGAGGGCTCGCAGGGCGGCTTCGTGTTCGTCCCAACGGGTTTCGATAATGCTGATAGCCATAGGGGTCTCGTTATAGTGGGGCGAAGTAGCCCTGTTCAATCCATTCATGGAGCAATTCTCTTGCGGTGGGCGTCATGACGGCGTCCAGCTCGCTTTCTTGGTAGCGTCTTTTGCTGGCCAATAGCTGCACCAGCGGGCGTTGTTGTTCTGTTAGCGTGTGGCTGTCTCCGTTGAGCCAGGCCAGTTTGCCCTGCATGAGCAGGCGCACACTGCCGTGGCGAACCAGGGCCACTTTGTCATCGCGTTCGCGAATATGGTGATCATCTACCGCAAATTCAAGGCCATCCAGCCGGGGGGTGGATAGCCAGCGATAAACTGCGCGTTCGATGGCGTCAGGCTGGAGCAGGTCCAGGGCGCCGCGAATCAGTTGTTGACGGTCTGCATCGGCCAGTACGGCGGGGTCAGACGTGACATCCCGGTCCGGATCGGTGAACAGCTGGCTGTCGGACTCGGCCAGGCATTCGCCGGCGATTTCGGCCATCAGCATCTGGTAGTCCGGGGCGCGAAAGCCCACCGACCAGGTAATGCAGTCGCTGTCTTCGGCAACGCCGTGGTGGGCTACGCCGGGGGGCAGGTAGAGCACGTCGCCAGGGCCGGCGACGAACTCTTCGCGCACGGGCATGTCGGCCAGCAGTTTCAGCTCATCGGTGGGCTGGCGGGGCGTGCTCTCGTCACAGACGTCGCCGATCTGCCAGCGACGGCGGCCGGCGGCCTGAATCAGGAAGACGTCATAACGGTCGAAGTGTGGGCCGACACTGCCCCCTTTGGCGGCATAGCTGATCATGATGTCTTCCACCCGCCAGTTGGGCAGGAAGGCAAAGTCGTCCAGCAGCAGCGAGGTTTCAGTGAGGAAGTGGTCCACGGACTGGACCAGTAACGTCCAGTTTTCCTCGCCCAGGGTTTCGAAGACATCGTCAGCGAGGGGGCTTTGCAACACTGACCAGGGGCCGTTGCCGGCGCCGGTGATGATGCGTGCCTCCACGGACTCTTCCAGTGCCAGTCCGGCCAGGGTGTTGGCGTCAGGCTGGTCCAGCCCATGGGCGGCACCGGGCATGAACAGGGGCTTTTTCTGCCAATGCTCACGCAAAAACGCTGCCGGCTTCATGGGGAGGATGAAGCGCGGCAGCGTCAAGGCAGGCAGCTGAGGCGCTGAGGGCATCAGATGCTACGGGCTTGCTGGGCGGCATTGCCCACATAGGTGGCCGGGGTCATGGCCAGCAGGATTTCCTTGGCTTCATCGGGGATCGCCAGATCATTGATGAAGGCGGTCAGGGTGTCCTGATTGATGCCGTCCTTGCCGCGGGTCAGCGCCTTGAGTTTCTCGTAGGGCTTCTCGATTCCATACCGGCGCATCACCGTCTGGATGGGTTCGGCCAGCACCTCCCAGGCGGCATCCAGGTCTTCGTCCAGGCGGGCCGGGTTTACTTCCAGTTTGCCGATGCCTTTCAGGCTGGCTTCAAAGGCAATCAGGCTGTGCGCCAGGCCCACGCCCACGTTACGCAGCACGGTGGAGTCGGTCAGGTCGCGCTGCCAGCGGGACATGGGCAGCTTGGCGGCCAAGTGATCCATGATGGCGTTGGCCAGACCCAGGTTGCCTTCGGAGTTCTCGAAGTCGATGGGGTTGACCTTGTGCGGCATGGTGGAGGAGCCCACTTCGCCTTCCACGGTGCGCTGCTTGAAGTAACCCAGGGAGATGTAGCCCCAGACGTCACGATCGAAGTCCAGCAGGATGGTGTTGAAGCGCATCAGGGCGTGGAAGTACTCGGCAATGCAGTCGTGGGGTTCGATCTGGGTGGTGAAAGGGTTGAAGGTAAGCCCCAGGCCTTCCACAAAGCGGCGTGCAAAGGCTTCCCAGTCCACGTCCGGGTAAGCGGACAGGTGGGCGTTGTAGTTGCCCACTGCACCGTTGATCTTGCCGAGCAGTTCCACCGCGGCGAACTGGTCACGCTGGCGTTGCAGGCGAGCGACCACGTTGGCCATTTCCTTGCCCACGGTGGTGGGGGAGGCGGACTGGCCATGGGTGCGCGACAGCATGGGCTGGTCGGCCTGGGCGTGGGCCTGCTTGCGGATGGCGCTGATTACCTGGTCCATTTTGGGCAGCAGGAGTTCACGGGCTTCCTTGAGCATCAGCGAGTAGGACAGGTTGTTGATGTCTTCGCTGGTGCAGGCGAAGTGTACGAACTCGCTCATGCTGGCCAGTTCGTCGTGTTCCGCCATCTGTTCCTTGATGAAATATTCCACGGCTTTGACGTCGTGGTTGGTGGTGGCTTCGATGGCCTTGATGCGCTCGGCATGCTGGACCTCGAAATCACGGGTGACGCCGCGCAGGTGCCAGGCAGCCTGGCCACTCATCAAGGGGACTTCCGGGATGTTCTTGTCATGGGCCAGCTGTTCCAGCCAGCTGACTTCCACATGGACGCGGAAGCGAATCAGGCCGTATTCACTGGTGGTGTTGCGCAGTGCATCGACTTTGCTGGCGTAACGACCGTCTACCGGTGAAATGGCAGTCAAAGAGGTAAGGCTGGACATGTCAGGCTCCCGAATATCGTCCAAGTAGGTACGTACACGTACATTCCAAAGGCGGCGCAATCATACAGCAAAATTCCGCAAACTGCGCCGCTGTTGATGACAGCTGAAAGTTGATCTATTTATAGCTTTAACAGTCGCTTATAAGACTCTGATATCAATGGACTCAATGAGCGAAAGGAGGCGCTTTCGATGGAACAGAAGGTGCCAGCGACGCCCGCCCAGCTGGTGCCAAAGGAAGGCGGCGCGCACCCCGGCCAGAAACAGGGCGCGGATGCGTGCGGCCTTGTCGTCGTCCTGCAGATGGGCTGGGTCGCCCTTGACCTGAATGCGAAATCGAAAGGTGCCCAGGGTATCCACATAGATACCGGCAATGCGGTGGCAAAAGGCGTCATCGGAGAATTTGTCAAAGTGGGCCTGCTGGCCGCTCAGCGCCAGCAGGCGGTTGCGCAGAATGCTTACGGTGTCCTCATTCTTGCGCAGCTTGCCGGCCAGGTGGAGCAGGGCCAGGCCGTAGTTGAGCGGGCGCAAGTTGGCGCCACGGGACTCCTTGTTCAGGCTGCGGTTGAGCAGGCTGACGCCTTCGCGGAGCTGGCTGGGTTGAGCATAGATGCTGTCGAAATCGTCAGCATCCAGCGCCATGACGCCGGCAATCAACGCTTCGAAGGCTTTGGGGTCACAGTCTCCACGCTGGGCCACATCGTCGGCCAGCTGGGCCGCTTCAAACACGGCGGCCAGGGCCAGCAGTTGCTGTTGTTCCGGCGAGAAACGTTCGCTCATGCGGTTTCCTCAATGACGGCGCCGCCCAGGCAGACCGGGCCATCGTAGAACACCACGGACTGTCCGGGTGTGACGGCGCGTTGTGGTTGATCAAATATGACATGCACCCGGCCGTCGCCGGCATCGCTGACGGTGCAGACCTGGTCGGGTTGGCGGTAGCGGGTCTTGGCGGTGAGCCGGGCCGGCAAGGTCGGAGCTTCCAGGGCGACCCATTGCATGGGCGCGCTGGTCAGTTCCCGGCTGTAGAGCAGCGGGTGGTCCGTGCCTTGTACGGCGATCAACACATTGCGATCCAGATCCTTGCCGGCCACGTACCAGGGGGCTTCGCTGGCACTGGCCAGGCCGCCAATGCCCAGCCCCTGGCGTTGGCCCAGGGTGTAGTACATAAGCCCGTCATGTTTGCCGATGACGTTGCCGTGGTCATCCTCAATGGTGCCGGGCTGGGCAGGCAGGTACTGCTCCAGGAAATCCTTGAAGCGGCGCTCACCGATAAAGCAGATGCCGGTGGAGTCTTTCTTCTTGTGGTTGTCGAAGCCTTTTTCTTCGGCAATGCGGCGAACTTCCGGTTTTTCCAGATCTCCCAGCGGGAACAGGGTGCGGTCGAATTTCTGGTAGTCCACCGCATGCAGGAAATAGGTCTGGTCCTTGTTGGTGTCCACCGCGCGCAGTAGCTGCGCTTTGTCGCCATGGCTGACCTGGGAGTAATGCCCGGTGGCGATGTAATCCGCGCCCAGGGTGATGGCGTGATCGAGGAATGCCTGGAACTTGATTTCCTTGTTACAGAGGATGTCCGGGTTGGGGGTGCGCCCGGCCTTGTATTCGGCGAGAAAGTGGGCGAATACGCGATCCCAGTACTGCTCGGCAAAATTGGCAGTGTGCAGCTCAATGCCCAGTACGCCGGCCACCTGCATGGCGTCGAGCAGGTCTTCCCGGGCGGTGCAGTAGTCGGTGCCGTCGTCCTCGTTCCAGTTCTTCATGAACAGGCCTTCGACCTGATAACCGGCATCAATCAGGCGGGCCGCAGCCACGGAGGAGTCCACACCGCCGGACATGCCGACGATCACACGAGTGTCTTTGGGGGCCTTACGCATGGCAAATCATCCTCTCTGCAGAGGCCAGGGGTGCTGATAAATGCTGTCCAGGGGCAGTCGTCGCCCGGACAGGTAATCATCCAGGCATTTTTCCACCAGGGCGCTGCGGTGCTGGTGCCGACGGGCGCGGAATTCATCCGGGGTCAGCCATTCGGCTTCGAGAATGCCGGTATCGAGCTTCTGTTTCGGGTCGTGGCTGACTGGCCGGGCCACGAAGCAGGTGCGGTAATAGACACCGGCGCCCTTGTGGGGCTGGAAGATATACCAGCCGAGCAGGTCGGTAATGTCTACCTGCCAGGCGCTTTCTTCGAGGGTTTCGCGGTAGGCCGCCTGCATCAGGTTCTCGCCGAACTCCACATGGCCCGCGGGCTGGTTCAGCACTTCCTCGCCCTTGCTCATTTCTCGGACAAACAGGAAGCGGCCGTCTTGTTCGACTACGCAGGCCACAGTAATGTGCGGCTCAAAGCTGTTCATAGCGTATCCTACCGGACAGGAAGCACCGGTTGCCGTCATGGGCCGGGGGCGATGCTTCATTCAATTCTGGAAAGGCGGGAATGGTAGCGCAGCGGCGCCACAGACAACAGAGCGGAGACACCTCTGAACATGACAGATCAACGATTTACCCACCTGGATGACAGTGGCCGGGCCCAGATGGTGGATGTCACCGACAAGGACAGCACCCAGCGTACCGCCACTGCGCAGGCGCGGGTGCGCATGCAGCCGGCCACGCTGGAAATGATACTGGGAGGCAAACACCCCAAAGGTGATGTGCTCGCCACCGCCCGAATTGCCGGCATTCAGGCGGCAAAGAAGACCTGGGACCTGATTCCTCTGTGTCACCCGCTGTTGCTAACTGGTGTCACTGTTACCATCGAACCGGAAGGAGCGGATGCGCTGTGCGTGCAGGCAACCTGCAAGCTCAAGGGCACCACTGGCGTGGAGATGGAAGCCTTGACCGCCGCATCAGTGGCCAGCCTGACGCTCTATGATATGTGCAAGGCGGTGGACCGGGGCATGGTGATTGAATCCGTGTGCCTGCTGGAAAAATCCGGTGGCCGCAGTGGCCAGTTCCGTCGGGAGGATTAAGGTGATCGAGATACGTTTCTTTGCTGCTCTGCGTGAGCGGGTGGGCAGTGACAGCCTGACGGTCACGCCGCCGGATGGTGTCGACACGGTGGCTGCCCTGGTCGCATGGCTGGCCGACGACAAGGCGTCGGTGGCCGGTGCGCTGGAGGCGACACCCCGCTATATGGTGGCGGTGAATGAGGTGCTCAGCCAGGAGCAGGCGGCGGTTCGGGATGGCGATGTGGTCGCCCTGTTCCCGCCGGTGACCGGCGGATGAAGGTTCATGTGGCCGTCACGGACACGTCGCTGGTGCCGGCGCAGCCGTACGGCTGGCTTCGCGACGCGGGTCTCAGCGGCGCCATGGTGCAGTTCAGTGGCCAGGTGCGCGATGAGCAGGGCAGGGTGGAGGCGCTGCATCTGGAGCATTACCCGGGGATGACGGAGGCAGTGTTGCGCACCATTGTCGATCAGGCTGGCCAGAAATGGCACCTCAATGGTGCCTGGGTGGTGCACAGAGTTGGCACCATGATGGTGGCTGATGACATCGTGCAGGTGGCCGTCAGTGCCCCGCATCGACAGGATGCGTTTGCGGCCTGCGCCTTTATCATGGATCTACTGAAAACCCGCGCGCCGTTCTGGAAGAAGGAGCTTATCGGCGGCCGCTGGGTTTGGGTCGAGGCCCGCCAGAGCGATGACGAGGCCGCCGCTGCCTGGCTGCAGGCGGCTTCGGCGCGTGAACCGTCATAGCGCGCCATTCTCCAGGGGCGAGAGCCTCAAGGTTCCAGTCGCCAATCTGCCAGCGAACCAGCCGCAGGGTGGGGTGGCCAATGGCTGCGGTCATTCGTCGCACCTGTCGGTTTCGACCTTCGTCTATGGTGAGCTTGAGCCAGCTATCCGGTACGGTTTTCCGCAAGCGGACGGGTGGATTGCGTGGCCATAACGCGGGCGGCTCGATCAGTTCGACCTTGGCCGGGCGCGTGGGGCCATCCTTCAGGGTGATGCCTTGGCGTAATTTTTGCAGTTCCTGCCCCCCGGGCCTGCCTTCCACCTGAACCAGATAGGTTTTGGGAAGCTTGAACCGCGGATCGCTGATGCGTGCCTGCAGGGCGCCGTCATCGGTCAGCAACAACAGGCCTTCAGAATCCCAGTCCAGTCGACCGGCCGGGTATACGCCGGGCATCGGCACGCACTCGCGCAAGGTTCGCCGGCCCTGGTCGTCGCTGAACTGGGAGAGGACCTGAAACGGTTTGTTAAGTAAGATCAATTGCGCCATGGGGTGAGTATCGATGACTGTTGCTGGTCTGCGGTTGCTACCGCTTGTCCTAACAAGGCTAAACGGTCGGTGCTATACTCGCCAGCTTATGCAGAATACAGTTTTATTCGGAGGGAGCACTCCTGTTGGGTGCCCGCTGATCTGACGGCCAAAAGCCGACTGATATCAGGCGGAAAGCTCTACCAATACAATTGGGACCTTGTAATTCTATGACCACGCCTAAAATTATTTACACCATGACTGACGAGGCGCCTGCGCTGGCGACCTATTCCTTTTTACCCATCATTGAAAAATTCACTTCGATCGCTGGCATTGAAGTTGAGAGCAGTGATATTTCCCTCGCTACACGCATTCTTGCCAGCTTTCCTGAATATCTGACCGACCAGCAGAAGGTGAATGACACCCTGGCCGAACTGGGTGATCTGACCCAGGATCCGGAAGCGAACATCATCAAGCTTCCCAATATCAGTGCTTCCATCCACCAGCTCAGAGCGGCCATCGCCGAACTTAACGAGCATGGCTACCCGGTGCCGGAATACCCGGATGAGCCGCAAAGCGAGGAAGAGGAAGACATTCTGGCCCGGTACACCAAAATTCTCGGCTCTGCGGTGAACCCGGTGCTCCGCGAAGGCAACTCCGACCGCCGCGCCCCCATTGCGGTTAAAAACTATGCCCGCAAGAACCCCCATAGCATGGGCTACTGGAGCCCGGCTTCGCGCACCCACGTGGCACACATGCGTGGCGGCGACTTCTTTTCCCATGAGACCTCCTCGACGATAGAAAAGGCCTGCAAGGTGCGCATCGAGTTCGAGGACGAAAACGGCACTGTGACGGTCAAAAAACCGGAACTTCCGCTTCTTGATGGCGAAGTCATTGATGCCATGTACATGAGCAAGAATGCGCTCAGTGAGTTCTTTGACAAACAAATCGAAGATGCCAAGAACACCGGCATGCTGTTCTCACTGCACGTTAAAGCCACCATGATGAAGGTCTCTCACCCCATCGTGTTCGGGCATGCGGTACGGCGCTTCTACAAGGAGCTGTTCGACAAGCATGGCGATGTGCTGGAAGAGATTGGTGCCAACCCGAATAACGGCTTGAGTCACATTTACCAGAAAATCGAAGAATTGCCGATTTCCCAGCGCCTGGAGATCGAAACCACGATCCGCGCCTGTTACCTGCATCGCCCGGAACTGGCCATGGTTGATTCCGACCGCGGCATTTCCAACCTGCACGTCCCTTCCGACGTTATTGTTGATGCCTCCATGCCGGCCATGATTCGCCAGGGTGGCAAGATGTATGGTGCCGACGGCAAGTTGAAAGATACCAAGGCGGTGATTCCGGAAAGCACCTACGCCACCATCTACCAGGAAGTCATCAACTTCTGCAAAACCCATGGGGCCTTTGATCCCGTTACCTGTGGCTCGGTACCGAATGTGGGCTTGATGGCGCAGAAGGCAGAGGAGTATGGCTCCCACGACAAGACCTTTGAAGCCAGTGAAAAGGGCACCATGCGCATTGTGCGTGAGGACGGTGAGGTGTTGCTGACTCACGATGTGGAGAAAGGCGATATCTGGCGCATGTGCCAGGCCAAGGACCTGCCCATTCGTGACTGGGTGAAACTGGCCGTGGTTCGTGCCCGGCAAAGCAACACTCCGGCTATCTTCTGGCTGGACAAGGAGCGGGCCCACGATCAACAGATGATCCGAAAGGTTCGCAAATATCTCAAGGAACACGATACCGAAGGCCTTGATATCCGCATCATGTCTCCGGTTCAGGCGATCCGCTACACCATGGAGCGCATGATCCGCGGCAAAGACACTATCTCCGTCACGGGGAACGTGCTGCGTGATTACCTGACCGACTTGTTCCCCATTCTGGAACTCGGCACCAGTGCCAAGATGCTGTCCATCGTTCCCTTGATGGCTGGCGGCGGACTCTACGAAACCGGTGCTGGCGGTTCGGCCCCCAAGCATGTGCAGCAATTCCTGGAAGAGAATCACCTGCGCTGGGACTCGCTGGGCGAATTCCTGGCGCTGTCGGTTTCCATTCAGGAGCTGGGCGAGAAGTATGGCAACAACAAGGCCAAGGTAATCGCAGCGGCTCTGGACAAGGCCAATGAGCAGTATCTGGAGCAGAACAAGTCACCGTCACGGAAAGTCGGCCAGCCGGATAACCGGGTGAGCCATTTCTTTGTGGCCATGTATTGGGCCCAGGCGCTGGCCGCACAGGATGAGGACGCAGAGCTGAAGGAAACCTTCACGGCTATTGCCGCTTCGCTGACGGAAAACGAAGAGACAATCGTCAACGAAATGGTGGCCGTGCAAGGCTCGCCCATTGATATCGGCGGTTACTATAATCCCGATTTCAGCAAGGCTTCGGCCGCTATGCGGCCCAGTGCAACCTTTAACGGCATACTCGAGAAGCTCTAGCCAGGCTGTGTCTGACCTGGTGAAGCGTACAGCTGTTGAGTCATGTGGCCTTGGAGGGAGTGTTTCTCCTGGTCACAAGGCACAGCAGATGTGTGCTTCAGGGCTTGCCCGGTAAGGCGTTTCAGCGACCCTTGCCACCGATCCCCGTGGCCGGGCGTTCCCCGTTCCCCACGTCCCTTGCAGTCAATCTCTCAAGTGCCAAACCGATGCTCCACCCTGACTTTGGCTCGATGCTATACTCGCGAGTAGAGGCCGAATTCGCTTTTATTCAGAGGGAGAAGTGTAGATGGGATACCAAAAGATCACGGTTCCTGCAGACGGTGACAAAATCACGGTTAATGCGGACCTGTCCCTGAATGTCCCCAATCATCCGATTATTCCTTATATCGAAGGGGATGGCATTGGTGTCGACATTTCACCAGTGATGATCAAGGTGGTTAACGCTGCCATCGAGAAAGCCTACGGCACCAAGCGTGGTATTACCTGGATGGAAGTTTACGCCGGGGAAAAAGCCACGGTCGTATACGGGCCTGACGAGTGGCTGCCCGAGGAAACCCTGGAAGCCCTGCGGGAATTCACCGTGGGCATCAAGGGCCCATTGACCACTCCGGTGGGCGGCGGCATCCGTTCCCTTAACGTGTCCCTGCGCCAAGAGCTCGACCTGTACACCTGTATGCGCCCGGTGCGCTATTTTGAAGGGGTTCCCAGCCCTGTTGTTCATCCCGAACTTACCGACATGATCATCTTTCGTGAGAACTCGGAAGATATTTATGCGGGCATTGAGTGGGCGGCGGACAGCCCGGAAGCCACCAAACTGATCCGTTTCCTGCGTGAGGAAATGGGGGTTACCCAGATTCGCTTCCCGGAAGGCTGCGGGATCGGCGTCAAGCCGGTGTCCCGCGAAGGGACCCAGCGGCTGGTGCGCAAGGCGATCCAGTATGCCATCGATAACGACAAGGATTCGGTTACCCTGGTGCACAAAGGCAACATCATGAAGTACACCGAGGGCGCCTTTAAGGATTGGGGCTATCAGCTTGCCGGCGAGCGTTTTGGCGCTGAATTGCTGGATGGCGGACCCTGGATGACCATGAAGAATCCCAATACCGGCAAGGAAATCATCATCAAGGATGTGATCGCCGATGCGTTTCTGCAGCAGATCCTGATGCGCCCGGCGGATTACAGCGTGATTGCCACCCTGAATCTGAACGGCGATTACATTTCCGATGCGCTGGCAGCGGAAGTCGGCGGGATTGGTATTGCGCCGGGGGCCAATATTGGTGGTTCCGTGTCGCTGTTCGAGGCCACCCACGGCACCGCGCCCAAGTACGCCGGGCAGGACAAGGTCAACCCTGGTTCACTGATCCTGTCTGCGGAAATGATGCTGCGCCACATGGGGTGGAGCGATGCGGCTGACCGGATCATCAACGGCGTGGAAGGCGCGATTGCAGCGAAAACGGTGACCTACGACTTCGAGCGACTGATGCCGGACGCGACACTGTTGACCTGCTCAGAGTTTGGGAATGCGGTGATTGAGCATATGGGCGCCTGAGGCGCCCGACGGGCTCAACAGCTGGCTTGCAGTATGAGCCAGCCGGGCAGGGAAGGGTCAGGAGAGTGTCGTCTGATCTTCAGTGACGCCTTCTTCGTTACTGGCTTCTTCGTTGGCGCGCAGGTTGACGGCATGGAAGCCCTTGTTGGCCGGTTGCACCTCGTACTCCACGGGTTGCCCGGCTTTCAGGCTTTTATAGCCGTCCATCTGAATGTAGGAATAGTGGACGAACAAGTCTTCGCCCCCTTCGTCCGGGCGTACAAAACCGTAGCCCTTGGCGTTGTTAAACCACTTTACTCGTCCCGTTGCCATGGTCCTTCCCTCTGCCTATCCAATGGCGATTATGTTTATTTTTATCCTCGGGCTGCCGGCTGCGGTAAACTGGCACCTGAGTCTATTGTGCAACTTTTAAACATGCACAGCAGGGTGTCAACCCCGTGAAATCATCCCGGTGAATTGATTTGCTGCGGGGGATTGAAAAAACACCGACCACCCATCATTTCTTCATTGCCTGCTGACGCCAGCAGGGTTACAACGGTTTTGAGGCTTTATGAATTGGCATCAACAAGATTGGCATCCGGTAATGATTGACGAAACAGGCGCGCTACGTTGTGGGCCGGCAGACTCCCCCTCAGACCCGGACCGACACGGTGATATGGCCGTGGAAGAGGCCAAGCCGAAGCTGAAACCGCCATCCATGTACAAGGTGTTGATGTTGAATGATGACTACACGCCGATGGATTTTGTGGTAGAGATACTGGAAGACTTCTTCAATCTGGGCCGTGAGCAGGCCACCCGTGTCATGCTCACCGTGCACACTGAAGGAAAGGCGGTGTGCGGGGTCTATCCCCAGGACATAGCCGAAACAAAAGCCACGCAAGTGGTGGAATACGCCCGGGAGAATCAGCATCCGCTGATGTGTCAGGTGGAACAGGCCTGATGCCCTTGCGGGCCCATGCAGTGAGGTAGCCTTATGCTCAGCAAAGAACTTGAAATGACGCTTAACGAGGCGTTTCGCCACGCACGTGGCCACCGTCATGAGTTTATGACCGTGGAGCATTTGCTGCTGGCGCTGCTGGATAACGAGGCGGCCGTCGAGGTCCTGCGTGCCTGTGCCGCAGACCTGGATGAATTGCGTGATGCGTTATCCCAGTTTATCGAGGACTCAACACCGCTGTTACCGGATACCGATCCGGAGCGCGACACCCAGCCCACACTGGGCTTTCAGCGGGTGTTGCAGCGTGCGGTATTCAGTGTGCAGTCTTCCGGCAAGAAGGAAGTGACCGGGGCCAATGTGCTGGTGGCCATCTTCAACGAACAGGAAAGCCAGGCAGTCTATTTTCTTAACTGTCAGGACATTCACCGCCTGGATATCGTTAACTTTATTGCCCACGGTATTTCCCAGATTCAGGATGCAGAGCCGTCCATCGAGACCGAGCAGGACATGGAAGCGGGCGCGGAAGGCGCCCCGGCCAGCGCGCTGGACAATTACGCCACCAACCTGAACGAAATGGCCCGTGAGGATCGTATTGATCCGCTGGTGGGGCGTGCGTTTGAAATTGAGCGGGCGGCGCAGATTCTATGCCGTCGCCGCAAGAACAACCCCTTGCTGGTGGGTGAGCCCGGTGTCGGTAAAACCGCCATTGCCGAAGGGCTGGCTCGTATGATCGTGGAAGGGCAGGTGCCCGAGCCGTTGCTGGATGCGGTGGTGTATTCATTGGATCTGGGCGCGTTGCTGGCCGGTACCAAGTACCGGGGCGATTTCGAGAAACGCCTGAAAACCCTGCTGGCAGAACTGAAGAAAGAGCCCAACTCGATTCTCTTTATCGATGAAATTCACACCATCATCGGAGCCGGTGCGGCCTCCGGCGGGGTAATGGATGCCTCCAATCTGCTCAAGCCGCTGCTGGCCTCCGGTGAGCTGAAATGCATGGGGTCCACCACGTTCCAGGAGTACCGGGGCGTGTTCGAGAAGGACCGGGCCCTGTCACGTCGCTTCCAGAAAATCGATGTGGTTGAGCCGTCCGTGGAAGACACCGTGGGGATTCTCAAGGGGCTGAAAAGCCGTTTTGAGGCTCACCATGACGTGAGCTACACGGATGCGGCCCTGAAAGCCGCTGCAGAGCTGAGTGCCCGCTACATCAACGACCGTTACCTGCCTGACAAGGCCATCGACGTGATTGACGAAGTCGGTGCCTGGCAGCGCCTGCGCCCGGAAGACCTGCGCAAGCACACCATTGAGGAAACCGACGTGGAGGACATGGTGGCCAAGATTGCCCGAATTCCTCCCAAGCAGGTGTCGTCCTCCGACAAGGAGCTGCTGCGTAACCTTGAGCGCGACCTGAAAATGACCGTATTCGGCCAGGATGAGGCCGTCGATACCATTTCAGCGGCGATCAAACTGTCCCGTGCGGGCCTCAAGGGCGAGCACAAGCCCATCGGCAGCTTTATGTTTGCTGGCCCCACCGGGGTGGGTAAAACGGAAGTGAGCCGTCAGCTGGCCCGGGCACTGGGCGTGGAACTGGTGCGCTTCGATATGTCCGAGTACATGGAGCGACACACCGTGAGCCGCCTGATTGGCGCGCCTCCCGGCTATGTGGGCTTCGATCAGGGCGGTTTGCTTACCGAAGCCATTACCAAGACGCCGCACTGTGTGCTGTTGCTGGATGAAATCGAGAAGGCGCATCCGGAAGTGTTCAATATCCTGTTGCAGGTGATGGACAATGCCACGCTGACCGACAACAACGGCCGCAAGGCGGACTTCCGCAATGTGATCCTGATCATGACCACCAACGCCGGCGCGGAAGTGCTGAACAAGCGTTCTATCGGCTTTACCGAGCAGGACAACAGCACCGACGGCATGGAAATGCTCAAAAAGGTCTTCACGCCGGAATTCCGTAACCGTCTGGATGGCACCATTCAGTTCCTGCCGCTGACCAGTAAGGTGATTCTGGGTGTGGTCGACAAGTTCCTGGTGGAACTGCAGGCCCAGCTTGATGAGCGCGGTGTGGTGCTGAATGTGGATGATGCGGCCCGTAACTGGTTGGCCGAGAAGGGCTACGACAAGGATATGGGCGCCCGGCCCATGGCGCGTCTGCTCCAGGAAAAAATCAAGAAACCGTTGGCAGAGAAACTGCTGTTTGGCGAATTGGCTGGTGCCGGTGGGCAGGTCAATATCACCGAAAAAGACGGGGAGCTGGTGCTTTCCGTGGAAGCGGCCACAGCGGAGCCCGCGTAAACAGAAGTGGCGGGCGCCTTTCTTTTACGAAAGGCGCTCCGCTCGTTTTCCATCAACGCACAGACAACAAAAAAACCCGGCAATGCCGGGTTTTTTTGTGGGTGTATTCGGCCGGAGCCGTTCCGGGTTATTTCATCCGGAAAGTGATGCGTCCCTTGGTGAGGTCATAGGGAGACATTTCCACTTTTACACGATCCCCTGTGAGGATGCGGATATAGAACTTACGCATCTTCCCGGAGATATGGGCCGTAATTACATGACCGTTGTCCAGCTTCACACGAAACATCGTGTTGGGCAGGGTATCAACGATGACACCTTCGAGTTCGATTTGCTCTTCTTTCGCCATCCAACAAATACCTTGGGTTACCGGCTATTAGCGACGCGCAATTGTGCCGTAAAAGGGCCTTGGCTGCAAAAGAAGTTGGAAAAAGGCTTGGGTCGAGGGCTTAACCCCCGGAATTACTGGGGGCGGTGTGCTCTTTCCAGCTCCCGCTGGCGAGAATTTCCAGGGGCTGATACTGGCTTTTGTAGCTCATTTTCTGGCATTGACGGATCCAGTAGCCCAGATACAGGTAGGGAAGTTGTAATCGTTGGCATTGTTCGATTTGCCATAGCAACGCCATGACCCCCAGGCTGCGCTCAGGCAATGTGGGGTCAAAGAAGGTGTACACTGCGGAGAGGCCATCATTGAGCTGGTCGGTGACGGCTACGGCGACCAGCTTGCCTTGCTGGCGAAACCCGTAGAAATGGGTGTCTGCCCATTCGCAGGTAAGAAAATTGGTGAACTGCTCTTCCGAAGGCGGATACATGTCGCCATCGCCATGGCGGTCATTAATGTAGGCCGCATAAAGCGCGTATAGCTCGCGACTGAAACGGGCGGGCTCGCGGTTCACTGCCAGATCGGCGTTGTTTTTGAGGATGCGACGATGGCGGCGGCGAGGGTGGAAGTCATCCACTCGCACCCGGGCCGGAATGCAGGCATTACAGCTGTCGCAGTGGGGGCGATAGAGATAATTGCCGCTGCGGCGAAACCCCAGCAAGCTCAGTTCGCTATAGAGCTCTGGTGACAGCTGGGCCTGGGGGTCCACAAACAGGGTAGACGCCTGGCGGTCTTCCAGGTAGCTGCAGCTATGGGCGGGTGTGCGAAAAAAGCGCAGCGTGGACAAGTCAGTCATGGTGTAAGTGTAGCCCAGGGCAGGAGGGCTAAAAAGCCTCACATTCGGCTTGCAGTGCGGCCCAGTCAAACGGACGGTCTGGCCAGGGGGTGGGCACTGGCTGGGCTGGCACCCAGTCCTCAAGGCAGGTTTCAAAGTCGTCACGGTCGATCATCTGTGCCCCCATGGACATGAGGTGAGGGTTCTCGATCTGGGCATCAAGCAGGCGGATATCCAGTGCACGGGCCAGGTTGCGTAGTGCCACCAGTGCCACCTTGGAGCCGTTGCGCTGCGGGGAAGCCATGGATTCACCAAAGAACATCTGGCCAAGCTGAACGCCATAGAGGCAGCCGGCCAGCGACCCGTTTTGCCAGATTTCTACGCTGTGGGCATAACCTTGCTGATGCAGTTGGCAATAAGCCGCGATCATTTCTTCGTTGATCCAGGTGCCCGGTTCGCCCTGGCGGGGGGCTGCGCAGGTGCGCATGACTGCTTCGAAGTCGCGGTCAAAAGTAATGGTGAAATCCGCCTGGCGGAGATGTCGGGACAGGCTGCGGCTGACATGTAACTGGTCCAGCCGGATCACGCAGCGCGGTGCCGGGCTCCACCAGAGGATGGGCTGGGTGTCGGCGTTGTACCAAGGGAAGATGCCGGCGGAATACGCCCGTAAAAGGGTCTGGGGGTGAAGATCCGACCCGGCAGCCAGCAGGCCGTCCGGGTCGGTGAGGGCGAGCCGGGTATCAGGGAAAGGATCCCCGGGGTCCAGCCATGGCACCATGTGGTGGCCCTCCGGTCTATCAGTCGTTCAGGTTGTCCAGGAAACGCTCGGCGTCCAGCGCGGCCATGCAGCCAGCGCCAGCGGAGGTCACTGCCTGGCGGTAGATATGGTCCGCCACGTCGCCGGCCGCAAATACCCCTTCCACGCTGGTGGCGGTGGCGTTGCCTTCGGTGCCGCTGGCGATCTTGATGTAGCCGTCTTTCATGTCCAGCTGGCCGGCGAAAATATCCGTGTTCGGCTTGTGACCGATGGCAATGAAGACACCTTGTAGTTCAAGGTCTTTGCTGCCTTCACCCTTGGTGGACTTGATGCGCATGCCGGTGACACCGCTGTCATCGCCAAGCACTTCTTCAAGGGTGTGGTCCCATTCCACGGAGATATTGTCTTTGGCGAGCAGCTTGTCCTGCAGGATTTTTTCCGCGCGCAGGCTGTCACGACGGTGTACCAGGGTCACATGTTCGGCAATGTGGGACAGGTACAGTGCTTCTTCGACAGCCGTGTTACCGCCACCGATTACCGCCACCTTCTGGCCCTTATAGAAAAAACCGTCACAGGTCGCGCAGGCAGACACGCCTTTGCCCATAAAGGCTTCTTCGGACTCCAGCCCCAGATACATGGCGGTGGCGCCGGTGGCGATGATCAGCGCGTCACAGGTGTAGGTGCCGTTGTCGCCCTTGAGGACGATCGGGCGCTGCTTGAGATCCACGTCGTTGATATGGTCGTAGACCATTTCCGTATCGAAACGCTCGGCGTGCTGCTGCATGCGCACCATCAGGTCCGGCCCCTGCAGGCCTTCCACATCACCGGGCCAGTTATCCACTTCGGTGGTGGTGGTGAGCTGGCCGCCAGGCTGGATGCCGGTGATCACAACCGGCTTGAGGTTGGCACGGGCGGCGTACACAGCCGCAGTGTAACCCGCCGGGCCGGAACCCAGAATAATCAGCCGATGGTGCTGCACGTCGCTCATGTGTTACTCCAGTAAATACGTGGGTTGGGCAGGTGATCGGGCGCGCTATGCCGCGTCCGGCCTTGCGACTCCAACTGTGGGGGCAAGGCCTGCACATTCAAGGCAGTGAAAACTACCGTAAAACCGGGTCGTCGTGAAGCCTGATCATGGGCTATTAGTGCGATAGGAAGAGGTGACTGCCCGGGTTGAGAGCCGCAGATTGCGGCTATTTTGTGCGATAATGCCGTGCGCTCGGGCACACCGGGAGGGGCAAAGCTGGCCGCCCCCACTGTGATTGACTACAATCGCAATAATTTCAATCCGTTATCAGCTATTCTTTATCCAATAGTTTGACTTTATTGAGGGGCAAGGCGTGAGTAAAACGGTTGCCGGGCAAGGACAGTCCGGGTTTTCCCGCCATCTCAAACGTGGTTTGGTGGAAGGCATGGTCATTGCGCTGATCGCCTTTTCCCTTTACCTGCTGCTGGCGTTAATCAGTTTCGATAGCCGCGATCCCGGCTGGTCCTATGTGGGCAATGTGGATGCAGTACGCAATGCCATGGGCCGGGTAGGGGCGTTCAGCGCCGATCTGCTGCTGGGCCTGTTTGGCTATATGGCCTACCTGTTTCCGGTGCTGCTGGGCTTTTGGGCCGGCAAGGTGCTGCGCGAGCGCCATGCCGGACTGCCGGGGAGCTGGCCGTTGTTCAGCTTGCGACTGGTGGGTTTTATTCTGACCATGCTGGCGGGCACGGCGCTGTCGTACATGCATTTCACCGTGGGCGATACGCTGCCGGAAGGCGCCGGGGGCATTCTCGGCCATGAAGTTGGCGATGCCTCCCTGGCCGGGTTCAACCCCCTGGGTGGGACCTTGATGATGGTGGCGTTGTTTTTGATCGGCGTGACCATCTTTACCGATTTGTCCTGGATCGCGCTGGCTGAAGGCCTGGGCGCGCTGGTGCTTGGCGCCATCGAAAAAGTGCCTGCCTGGTGGCAAACGCGTAAACGTCAGCGCGAAGAGCAGCGGCAGAAGAAAGAAGCCCATGAGAGGCGCGCCAAGGTCATTACCGAGGCGAAGAAAAAGGCAGAAACGCGAACCCCGCCCAAAATCGCCAAACCGGCCAAGCCGGTGGAAAAAAGCGCCCGGGTTCAAAAAGAAAAGCAGCAGAAACTGTTTACCACGGAAGTCTCCGGTGAGCTGCCCCCGGTGGGCCTGCTGGATGCGGTGGAAGAATCCAAGGGCGGTTATTCCGAAGAGGCCCTGGAAGGCATGTCACGCCTGCTGGAAATCAAGCTCAAGGATTTCAATATCGAGGCGGAAGTGGTGGCAGTGCAGCCCGGCCCGGTGATTACCCGCTTCGAAATTCAGCCGGCAGCTGGTATTAAGGTTTCCAAGATCACCAATCTGGCCAAGGATTTAGCTCGCTCCCTGGCAGTGATCAGCGTGCGGGTAGTGGAAGTGATTCCCGGCAAGACCACCGTGGGGATCGAGATTCCCAACGAGCAACGGGAAATGATCCGCTTCACCGAAGTGATCGGCACACAGATGTTTGATCAGGCGCCGTCGCCCCTGACCATGGCGCTGGGCAAGGATATCTCCGGCGGCCCGGTGATGGCGGACTTGGCAAAAATGCCCCACTTGCTGGTGGCGGGTACCACCGGTTCCGGTAAGTCCGTGGGCGTGAACGCCATGTTGCTGTCCATGCTGTTCAAGTCCAGCCCGGACGATGTCCGCCTGATCTTGATCGATCCCAAAATGCTGGAACTGGCGGTCTACGATGGCATTCCGCACCTGCTTACCCCGGTGGTTACCGACATGAAAGAAGCGGCCGGTGCGCTGCGCTGGGGTGTGGGTGAAATGGAGCGTCGTTACCGGCTGATGGCCTCCATGGGGGTGCGGAATATCTCCGGTTATAACCGCAAGGTGGACGACGCCAAGAAGAAAGGCGAGCCCCTCAAGGACCCGCTGTGGAAGCCGGATGACCCGATGAATCTGGATGAGGAGGCGCCGCTGGCCGAGCACCTGCCTTACATCGTTATCGTCATCGATGAATTCGCCGACATGATGATGATTGTGGGCAAGAAAGTGGAAGAGCTGATCGCCCGTATCGCCCAGAAAGCCCGGGCGGCAGGTATTCACCTGATTCTCGCCACCCAGCGCCCGTCCGTGGACGTTATCACCGGCCTGATCAAGGCCAACGTGCCGTCGCGTATCGGTTTCCAGGTGTCGTCCAAAATTGACTCCCGCACAGTACTGGACCAGGGCGGGGCGGAGCAGCTGCTGGGCCATGGTGACATGCTTTATTTGCCCGGCGGCACCAGTGTTCCGGAACGTGTTCACGGCGCCTTTGTCTCAGATGAAGAGGTGCACCGGGTTTGTGACGATTGGCGCAAACGCGGCGAGCCCAATTATCTGGAAGAAATTCTCGATGGTGGCAGCGACCTCAATGCACCGATGCCAGGTATGGAAAGCGCCAGTGAGGGCGGCGATGACGAGAATGATCCGCTTTACGATGAAGCGGTGGCCATCGTCACCGAGTCCCGACGGGCGTCCATTTCCTCTGTGCAGCGGAAACTGAAAATTGGCTATAACCGTGCCGCCCGCCTGGTGGAAGCCATGGAGATGGCAGGGGTGGTCACCGAGGCCGGCAACAATGGCCAGCGCGAAGTCATCGCGCCGCCGCCGGTCAAATAAGGAGTTTGAATGAAGAAGTTGCTGTTGAGCCTGGCGCTGGCGCCTGCTGTCCTGTTGGCCCCTACCGCATGGGCGGGTGCCACCGATGATTTGCTGGATCGCCTGCAAACCCTTAAGTCCATGAAAGGCGAGTTCGAGCAGGTGGTGCTGGATCAGGGCGGCACGCATATGCAGGAAGCCACGGGCCGTTTTCAGGTGGCCCGGGGGAACCAGTTTTACTGGCTCACCGAAACGCCTTATGAGCAGATGGCTGCGTCCGACGGCGAAACCGTCTGGGTTTACGACAAGGACCTGGAGCAGGTGGTGGTACGCCCGCTGAGCCAGGATCTTGGCCAGACCCCGGCCCTGTTGTTTGGTGGCAAGCCTGCCGATGTGGCCAAGGCGTTCAGTATTTCCGAGCGTGATAATCAGGGGGGCGAAGTCACTTACCGGCTTACCCCCAAAGGGCAGGACCCGCTGTTCGATCAGCTGGATGTGACCTTCAAGGGCGACGAGCCCGCGTCCATGCGCTTGCAGGACGCACTGGGCCAGCAGACCGTCATCGACTTCAAGACCCTGACCCTGAACGGCGGCATCGATAGCAGCCTGTTCCACTTCGAGCCGCCTGAAGGCACGGATGTCATTCAGCAACAACAGTAATCGAGGGTAACGGCCGGGATGCTCCGGCCGCAGCCCGGTCACCAGTAGGCGTTTTCCATGAGCGATCTTTTTGCCGCCGATGCCGCCCAGCAGGCTCAGCCCCTGGCGGCGCGCCTGCGACCTGCCCACCTGGATGACTATGTAGGCCAGCAGCACCTGGTTGGCGAGGGCAAGCCGCTGCGTCAGGCCCTGGACCGGGGGCAGCTGCATTCCATGATTCTGTGGGGCCCACCGGGCACCGGCAAAACCACCCTGGCACTGATCATGGCGCAAACCGTGGATGCCGCGTTTATTACGCTCTCTGCGGTGCTGTCCGGGGTAAAGGATATTCGGGCCGCCGTTGAGCAGGCCCAGATTCGCCTGGGGCAGGGGCGTCGCACGGTCCTGTTTGTGGACGAGGTGCACCGCTTCAACAAAGCCCAGCAGGATGCCTTCTTGCCCCACGTGGAAGAAGGCACCATCACCTTCATCGGCGCCACCACCGAAAACCCGTCTTTTGAGCTCAACAACGCACTGTTGTCGCGGGCGCGGGTGTATCGGCTTCGAGCATTGGCTCCTGACGATCTCAGCGGTTTGTTGGGCCGTGCACTGCAGGACCCGGCTCTTAACGGTATGCAGCTGGATGCTGATGCCCGTGAGTTGTTGCTGAACTACGCAGATGGTGATGCCCGGCGGCTGCTGAATATGCTTGAAGTCGCGGCAGATCTGGCGGATCAGGATGCACCGAAGATTGATGCAGAATTGATGCGCGAGGTGTTGCGTGATGCGGTGCGCCGTTTCGACAAGGGCGGCGACCTGTTTTACGACCAGATCAGCGCCATGCATAAATCCGTACGCGGCTCCGACCCGGATGCGGCTCTGTACTGGTTCGCCCGCATGCTGGACGGTGGTTGTGACCCGCTCTACCTTGCCCGCCGTGTGGTCCGCATGGCCAGTGAAGATATCGGCAATGCCGACCCGCGAGCACTGACGCTCTGCCTGCAGGCCTGGGATGTGCAGGAGCGATTGGGGAGCCCGGAAGGGGAGCTGGCTATCGCTCAGGCCATCGCCTACCTGGCGGTTGCCCCGAAAAGTAATGCGGTCTACAACGCCTATAATCAGGCCCGCGCGCTGGTTCGTCAGCAGCCCACCGACGAGGTGCCCCTGCACCTGCGCAATGCGCCCACCCAGCTTATGAAAGACGAAGGCTTCGGTGCCGAGTATCATTATGCCCACGATTTCCCCGAGGCCTTTGTGGCCGGGGAAAATTACTTTCCGGCAAGCCTGCAACATACCCGTCTCTATGAGCCGGTGAATCGCGGGCTTGAAATCAAGGTGGCAGAAAAACTGGCCCGCCTGCGTGGCCTGAATGCCAGTAGCGACTGGACCCGTTACGGGAAGGGGAAATAATGTCGGTATCAGCGATCACGGAAGGAGGCATGCTGCCCTGGATTGCAGTGGCCTGTGGCGGTGCTATCGGCGCCTGTCTGCGTTTTGGCACCACCTTGTGGGTGGGCGTCCCGGTGATGCCAGCCTGGCCCTGGGCCACCTTCAGCGTGAACCTGGCAGGCAGCTTTCTGTTCGGGTTGCTGGCGATCATGATGGCGAGCCTGCCAGTGGGTGATGTATGGCGGCTGGCCTTGATGACCGGCATGCTCGGCGCCCTGACAACCTTTTCCACCTTTTCGTTTGAGCTGGTGCGGATGGTGGAAGCCAGGGCTTTCTCGCTGGCGGCGGGCTATGCAATGGCGTCGGTGACGGTCTGTCTGCTGCTTGGCATGGCAGGTCTGGCACTGGGCCGACTGGTTTTTGAATAACATGGGGACGTTGAATGTTTAAACGTTCAACTCAGCCTTTTCTGATTTTGGAGTAAGAGAAACATGCTGGATATTCGTGCCCTGCGGCAGGACGGTGAAGCGATCAAAACGGCGCTGACCAAACGCGGTTACACCCTGGATCTTGACGCATTTGCGTCCCTGGATGCCAAGCGCAAGCAGGCAGACATCCGTTCCCAGGAGTTGCAGGCCGATCGCAAGAAAGCCTCCAGGCAGGTGGGCGAACTGATCAAGTCCGGCATGGCGGTGGAAGATGCCAAGTCGCAGGTTGCAGAAACCCTGCAAACCATCGATGCAGAGCTGGATCGCGAAGTGGCGAGCGCCAAGGCGATTCAGGAAGAAATCCGTGAATTTCTGATGGGGATTCCCAATGTGCCGCAAGATGCGGTGCCGGCAGGTAATGACGAAGAGGACAACGTGGAAGTGCGCCAGTGGGGCACACCGAAAACACTGCCGTTTGAACCCAAAGATCACGTGGATGTGGGCGAAGCCCTGGACGGCGGGCTGGACTTCGAGCGCGCGGCCAAACTGTCCGGCGCCCGGTTCTCCGTGATGAGCGGCGGGTTGGCTCGCATGCATCGGGCGCTGATCGATTTCATGCTCGACATGCACAGCGATGAGCACGGCTACCAGGAAGTCTATGTACCGTTTCTGGTCGGGCCGGAAGCCCTGCGCGGCACCGGGCAGCTGCCTAAATTCGCGGAAGACCTGTTCAAGATGGAAGGGGAGCGTGAGCTGTACCTGATCCCTACCGCCGAAGTGCCGGTGACCAATCTGGCGGCGGACGAGATTCTTGAAGCGGACACCATGCCGCGCCGCTACACCTGCCACACGCCGTGTTTCCGTTCCGAGGCGGGCAGCCACGGCAAGGACACCCGCGGCATGATCCGCCAACACCAGTTTGAAAAAGTGGAGCTGGTGCAGATGGTGCGTGCAGAGGAATCCGATGCCGCTCTGGAAGCGCTCACCGGCCATGCCGAAGCGGTTTTGCAAAAACTGGATCTGCCTTACCGGGTGGTGATCCTGTGTGGCGGAGATTTGGGCTTTTCCTCGTCCAAAACCTACGACATCGAAGTCTGGCTGCCGAGCCAGCAGCGCTATCGGGAAATCTCTTCCTGCTCCAACTTTCAAGACTATCAGTCGCGCCGTATGCAGGCCCGCTGGCGTAATCCGGAAACCGGCAAGCCAGAATTGGTACACACTTTGAATGGGTCTGCCCTGGCAGTAGGGCGTACGCTGGTGGCGATTCTGGAGAACTATCAAAACGAAGATGGTTCCGTGACCGTGCCGGAGGCATTGCGTCCCTACATGAGAGGTCTGGAACGCCTGACGTAAGGCTGTTCTGGCGCAACGGCGGCGGATGCGGCAATGGGTGTTCGCCTATGGCAAACCTGTAACGAAGGGGTTCTGCCGTTTGCGCCAGGCGTAATGCATCTGGTGTCCGGCGTTTACCGGGAGCAAGCATGGAATTTTTACCGATCAGTTGGCGTTTGCAGGGCAAAGTGGCTCTGCTGGCTGGCGGCGGCGAAGTGGCGCTGCGTAAAGGGCGCCTTCTGCACCGTTCGGGTGCGGTAGTGAATGTGGTTGCCCCGCAAGTGTGCGATGAATTGCGCGCTATTGTGGCGCAGAGTGGCGGCGCCTGTATGGATCGTGTGTTTGCGAGCACGGATCTGGATGGGGTTGCGCTGGTCATTTGCGCCACGGACGATCGCAGCACCAATGCCGACATTGCCCGCCAGGCGCAACAGCGTGGTTTGCCCGTCAATGTAGTCGATGATCCGTCGCTGGGCGATTTCATCTTTCCTGCCATCGTGGATCGCTCTCCGGTGCTGATCAGTATCAGCTCCTCCGGCGCCTCGCCGGTACTGGCGCGTAAGCTGCGGGCCCAGCTGGAATCGTCCTTGCCTGCCCGTTGGGGGAGGCTGGCGGACCTGATGGCCCGCTTCCGTCAGCCCCTCAAAGAAAAACTCGATAATATCGGCGCGCGGCGCCTGTTCTGGGAGCAGACCCTGGATAGCCCGGTGGTGGAGAAAGTGCTGGCTGGCAAGGACAGCGAAGCGGAAGCCATGCTGGCTGCGGCCATTGAATCCGCTGATGCGGCCTGCCTGAGTCGGGGTGAGGTCTACCTGGTGGGTGCAGGTCCCGGTGACCCGGACCTGTTGACGTTCCGGGCGTTGCGCCTGCTGCAGAAAGCCGACGTGGTGCTGTACGACCGCTTGGTGGGCAAGGGTATCGTGGATCTGGCCCGCCGGGATGCGGAGTTGGTGTACGTGGGCAAGGCCCGCGATAAACACGCGCTGCCCCAGAACAACATCAATGAATTGCTGGTCCATTATGCCAAGCAGGGCAAGAAGGTGTGCCGCCTCAAGGGCGGGGACCCGTTCATCTTCGGCCGGGGTGGCGAAGAAATTGACCTGATTGTGGCTGAGGGCATCGACTTCCAGGTGGTGCCGGGCATTACCGCCGCCAGTGGTTGTGCTTCCTACGCCGGTATTCCACTGACACACCGTGATCACGCCCAGTCCGTACGCTTTGTGACCGGCCACCGCAAGGATGGTTCGGTGGATCTGGATTGGGAGCATCTGGTTGGCGAGCACGAAACCGTGGTGTTCTACATGGGGTTAGTGGGCTTGCGGGAAATCTGCAGCCAGCTGATCGCCCATGGCCGTGCGGGTGATACGCCGATTGCGCTGGTGTCGCGGGGCACGACCAATCTGCAGGAGGTGATTACCGGCACCCTGAATCAGCTACCGGACGATATCGAAGGGCGGGAGATCCACGCGCCCACATTGATTATCGTTGGCAGCGTGGTCAGCCTGCATCCCAGGTTTGGTTGGTTCAAACCCTGAAAAGCGTAATCCGACATCGGTTAAAGCCGTGTCTTATCACGGTTTTCCCACAGTGCTGCGGCGTCTTTGCGCGCACTCTCCAGAGAGTCTGCCTTGTCGAGGCCCCACAGGGCTACGGCCACGGTATGGATAACGGCCTGTTCGCCGTATTCATCACGGCTTTCGCCGCGCCATACCCGCAGAATTGTGTCCGCACCGGGATCGCCCGGTGGCGTTTGCCGGGGCAGGGCGTTGTCGATCACGGCACTTTCCAGTGGCTCGCCGTGACGGATGCCCTGGATTTGCGTGCGTGCATCCGGGCGGATTTCCAGCTCGCCGCCTTCGCCCTTGAACAGGAGCAGGTCCCGATCACCGGCCAGTGTTGCGGCCCCTTGATGCAGTTCGATATAAGCCGGGTGGAAAACGCTCTGCATGGACAGTGGTGCCCGGGCAGGGTTGAGGCTGCGGGCCAGGGTGTTGATTGGCGAGCGCAGACCCAGGAAGTAACGCAGCGTGAGCATCCGTGCCAGTGGCGGGCAGAACTGTTCCAGGGGCAGGTAGGCCAGCCCCTGTTCCTCAAGGTGTGCGTGCGCTTCGGCGACGGTTTGCGCAACGGGCAGGCCCAGTTGCGGCAGAAGCTGATCGGTATACACGCGATTGGGCGTGTGCGCCGGTCCGCCATGGAGAAAAGTGCGGATGCCGTTGCTGGCCAGTAGCACTGTTGCCAGCAGGTACCAGGGGTGGTGCTTTTTCTTGCCGGCATAGCTGGGCCAGTCCAGTTCCACATGGGGCAGCTCGGCAAGGGCCTGGTAGCAAGCGGGTCGGCAGGCATCAAGAAACCCGGCCAGCTCATCCGGGGTTTCTTCTTTTACCCGCAACAGCATCAGGAAAGCGCCAAGCTGAATATCTTCCACGTTTCCGTCGAGGATGGCCTGCATGGCCTCGCGGGCTTCTTCGCGGGTGAGGCTGCGGCGGGCGCGTTTGCCGCGGCCCAGGGTGCGAACGAAAGGCGCAAAAGCATGTTCAGTCATGATTCCATCTCATCGGGTTTAAGGCGTGTTGCGTGAAGCATGGTACGTGGAAGCGTTTCAATACCAGCTGGTGCACGGGCCGTGTTCGGCGATCAGTGCGATCAGACCCGCATGATCTATCACCGGCAGGGCACTGTCCGGGAGTTGTAAGGATGAATGCGTCAGCAGGTAGCCATCTCCTTTCAGCTCCAGCTGTGATGCAAGTAACAAGCCTGCATCGGTGAAGACACAAATGTCGCCACGGGTGTAAAGCGCCGAGAAGCGCTGGTGCGTGTTGTTATCGTCAGGGGAAAAGCCAAGCAGGTGCAACATTCAGAACACCAGAATCTGATCGCATTGGGTGCGTAATGATAGCAGCTCATCATGCCCGAGCGGGTCGGCGCTCACCGGGCAGGGTGTGGGGGGGGCGTTTTCCTCGCGTCCCGGTTTTTCGGTCACGCAGCGCACACCGAAGTCTGCGAGCTGCATCAGGGTGTCGTTGGGGCACAGTTTCAGCGTAGCGAGAGCCGGGGGCGTAAGCCACAGGGTGGTGGCCTGTCCGAACGCTGCACCGGTGAGCAGCATGTCGAGCATCTCCTGGAACTGGCTGGAAAAGGGTTGGCTGCCGGTGGCGATGTAGAGGGTATGGTTAGCCAAACTGAATCACCTGATCGCTGCTGATGAGGGCCTCCGCCCATTGCCCCAGTCCCGCAAGAGAGAAGCCTTCCGCCAGCGTGTTGTCCGTGTCGGTGGCGACAATGCCCCGACGCTGGGCGGCGCCCACACAAACCACGGCATTCACATCATGACGGGCAAGCCAGTGCTGCCACTGCTGGGCGGCATTGGCTTGGGTGCCATCACCGGTCCAGGCATGACGGTTCGCCAGATGCACGGCATCCCGGTAGAAGAACAGGCAGTGGAGTTGGTGATCGGGGGTGTCGAGAAGGGCTTGAGCAGTATGCAGGGCGGTCAACGCGGCGGCGGAATCCGCCGCCGCGTTGACCAGTAGCGAGAATCGCATTAATCGTTGCCGCTGAGAGCTGTCAGCAGGTGCAACAGGGACATGAACAGGTTGTAGATGGAAACGAACAGGGTCACCGTCGCCATGATGTAGTTGGTTTCACCGCCGTGGATGATGGCGCTGGTCTGCCACATGATCAGCAGGGAGGACAGCAGCACAAAGGCAGCAGATACCGCCAGGCTCAGCGCCGGGATGGCGAAGAAGATGTTGGCGATGCTTGCCCCGAACGCCACCAGAATACCGATCATGATGAAGTTGGTGAGGAAGCTGAAGTCCTTGCGGGTGACCAGGGCAATGGCCGACATGGCCACGAAAATACCGGCAGTGCCAGCCAGAGCGGTGGTTACGATCTCCATGCCGCCGGGGATCTGGGCGTACATGTTAATGATCGGGCCGGTGGTGAAACCCAGCCAGCCAGTCAGGCCGAAGACAGCCAGAATGCCCCAGGCACTGTTGCGAAGCGCGTTGGTGGCGAACAGCAGACCAAAATAGACACCGATGGTCAGCCAGACGTTAACGAAACCGATGTTGCTGGCCATGGCAAACCAGGACGCGCCGGTTGCCACAACGAGTGACAGCCCCAGCAGCATATAGGTGTTTTTCAGTACCTGGGCCGCGCGCTCCCCGGAAACGGCAACACCGTGCTGGTGGGGGGCGGAGTAGGGGTTGGTCGGGTTATTCATGATATCACTCATCCTTGCCAATTGTTCCTGTGATCATAAGGGCGAGGAGGCCAAAATCAAGCGTTAAACCGGCTTTTCGCCATGAGAAAGTGCCTGGTCATCCCGTGGGGATCATTGGCGACCATGGATGTGCACTTTTGTGACCCTTATCTCGGGATGGCGAGGCAAGTACATAATACTATTTTCGTACTGAAAATACCTGAGTCTGAGCTGAGGGGGGCCTTATGAGCGCATTATCGCTGGCTGCCACTGAAAGTGAGCAAATCGAGCTGGCAGCGGTACAGAATCGGCATTCGTTGTACAGCGATTTGCTTCAAGTGCCGGACCTGGCATCGCGTCGCCATGAGCTGGTTTTTGAACAGAAAAACCGGCTGCTGGGCCGCTACCGCCGGATCGTTCTGTTCAATGGTCGCTACCTGGAATGGACGGAGCAGCGGGGGCGGCGCGAAGTAACGCGGATCATCAATCTGGCGTTTCTGGCAGGCTCGCCAAGTGCTTATCGTGAAATTGCCTGGCGGTCCCTGAGTGTTGCCCTGCTGGCACTCATTGTTGCCGGGCTCCTGTTGGCTGTGGGGCAGGCCGTTGCCGCGCTGGCAGCGCTGGGGATGTCCTTGCTGGGTGTGGGGTTTTGCCTGCGGGGCTCGTCCCGGCGCCTGCTGTTCTATACCCGTAACGGGCGGGTGGTGATGTTCGATCTGTTTGATCAGCGTGGAGACAGAAAGCGTTTTGCAAAGGTGGTTGGTGCGCTGCAGCTACGGGGAGAGCGGGCCTGGGCCCTGTTGCCCGACAGCAAGGAGCGGCTGGCGGCAGAAGTGGCAGAGCACCGCCGGCTGATGCAGGAAGGGGCTATCAGCCAGGCGCAATACGAGCGTGCCAAGCAGCGCATCTTCCGTTGTTATTCCGATTGAGCTGAACGGACCTACTTAGCGGTCAAAACTCAACCAGTCGTGCGCGGTATTGTGGCTTCGACGTTGACTGGCCTTATTGCTCATGTATTATTGCTGCCACCTTGGAGGGGTGGCAGAGTGGCCGAATGCACCGGTCTTGAAAACCGGCGACGGGAGACCGTCCGTGGGTTCAAATCCCACCCCCTCCGCCAAATAAAAAGCCCGCACTTGATGAGTGCGGGCTTTTTTTGTGCCGCTCTGCGGCCGCGACACGGTTCACGCAACACGCAAGCAATACACTTGTGGTTGAAGCTCAGTGATCCCCATTGCCGAGCAATCCTGCAAATACCCGGATTGCCTCCAGTCCCTGAATGTCATCTTCCTGCAGTGGCAAGTCCTTGCGAGGCAACGCGCCCAAAGCGTGTGCCAGCTCATCCATGTGCCGTTGCTGGCGTGCATGGCGGGCTGCGAAAAACGCGCTGTCTGTGGCATCCGGCAGCACCCGGTTAACCACGGCCCCCGCCACCGGGATGCCATTTTCTGTCAGGGAGGCAACGGCACGTTGCGTCTCGAGAATGGGCAGCCGTTCAGGCGTCAGCACAAAGACAAAAGCGGTTTGCACGGGGTCGGACAGCTGGCGGCGGGCGCGATGGAACAATCGCTGACGGGCGATCAGTGTATCGGCCACTTCCTGGCTGCGTGGGTCCAGGCCTGCGGTGGCATGGTTGGTGGGATCTTGCAGGGGGCTGTCCACACTCTTGTCTGGTGTCAGGTGGCCTAACACCTGGCCCAGTTTGCGGGCCTTGTCGCTGTGACGCAGCAGGCCCTGGGTCCAGGCGGCCATGACTTCCGGCAGGCTTAGCAGCCGCAAGGTGTGGCCGGTGGGTGCGGTATCGAAGATCAACAGGTCGTAGTCGCGGCTATCGACATCAATCAGCCGCGAGATGCGCTCCAGCAACGCGGCTTCCTGCGCACCGGGGGACTGACGGCTGAGGCGTAACTGCTTGTCCAGCTCGCGGAATTGGTCTGGAGTGGCAAAGCGGCGCATCTGGGCGCTGACCCGGTCCAGGTAGGCCTCGACTTCGTCATCCGGGTCCAGCTCCAGGGCGGTCAGTCCCGGCGCCAGACAAGTGGGCGAATTGCCGATGGGGCGGTTAAAGGCGTCCGCCAGGCTGTGGGCCGGATCGGTGGAGACCAGCAACACCTTGCGGCCCTGGTCGGCAGCGCGGATGGCCAGGGCGGAGGCGGTGCTGGTTTTGCCCACGCCGCCCTTGCCGCCCACCATAAGCAGGGTGCGGGAGGCGAGCAGGGCATCCAGATCAAGCTCAAGCTGTGCGGTGGTGTCGGTGTCAGCCATCAGCAGCAGCGAAAGTGATCAAGGGGGGAGCGCTCCATGCCCATGCGGGTGTGCCATTCATGAAAGCGCTCCATTAGCAGGGGCTGCAATTCCAGTGTGCTCCAGGCTGCCGGGTTGGGAACCCCCATCATTTCCGAGAAGACCAGCAGCATGAACAGGTCCTCTTCATCCCGTTTGGCGCGGGCAATGGCGGCGCGATAGGGGGCGTTGTAGTACTGCGCCCCGAGATCGCTGATGCGTTTGAGCCATTGTGCCGGCGTTGCCATTACAGAGGCTCCGGTGGCGCTTTGAAGGCGCGCTTGAGGGCTGCGGTGCACTCCAGCGTAACCAGCAGGGCCGCCACCAATACAACAAGGTCCAGCCCCAGGAGGAACCAGTCTTCCTTCTCGTAGAAGCTTTTCAGCTGCATCAGCAGGGCAAACAGGGTCATCACCAGCAGGAAAACCAGCGGCGCCAGGGTATAAATGGCCGGACGTCCGCGTTTCACCAGCATGATGGTAATCACCAGCAGGGTGAGGCCGGCGAGCAATTGGTTGGTGGTGCCGAACAACGGCCAGATCAGCAGGCCGCCGGAGCCATCGGCACCGCCTGCCCCAAACGCCAGCAGAAGGCAGCTGACTACGGCCAGTAGCGTGGCGGGCAGAGGCCGCGTCATCCATTTTTGCTGATAGATTTCGCCCCATTCCTGGAAAATATAGCGCTGCAGGCGCAGACCGGTGTCCATGGTGGTGCCGGCAAACAGGGCCGCCATCACGGTGAGCAGGGTGGCGGCAACGCCCACATCCATGCCCATGCCATTGGCAAGAATATTGGCGCCACCATCCACAAAGGCGGTCAGGCTGCCCTGACCAAAGGCCGTGTATACCGCCTGCCAGTCAGCCAGGGAGGCAAAACCGGCGGTGGCGGCAATGATGGCTGCCAGTGCCAGTGCGCCTTCGCCCACAGCACCGAAATACCCTACAAAACGGGCGTCTGTCTCCTTGTCGAGCTGTTTGGAGCTGGTGCCGGAGGCGACCAGGCCATGGAAGCCGGAGATGGCGCCACAAGCGATGGTGACAAACAGAAGCGGTAACAGGGAGGGCGTGCCGGCAGGAACGTCACTGTTGATCATCGGCGCAACAACCTGGGGGTTACCGAGCAGGACAGCACCGTAAAGCAGGATCAGGCCAACGAACAATTGCAGGCCGTTGATGTAGTCGCGGGGCTGCAAGAGCATCCAGACGGGAAGCAGTGAGGCCACCGCAGCATACGCAAACAACATCAGTATCCAGCTGGCGTTTGCCGAAAGCCCCATGACTTGATCGGGCAGGGTCACGGGAACCATGGGACCCACGTAAATCAGGCTATACAGCGCCGCCACACCGAGCACAGATACCAGGCCAAGACCAATGACCCGGCGATAGATGAGCTGGCCAATCACCAGTGCTACAGCAATGGCGCCCCACACCGGGACGACCGCGCCGGGATTATTAATGAGCAGTTTGGCAATGACGACGCCAAACACAGCGTTCACCATTAACAGCACCAAAAAGATAACAATCATGAAGACAGTGCGTGCGCGACTGCCGACGACTTCGCCAGTGAGTGCGCCAACAGATTTGGCCCGGTTGCGGACGCTGGCCCACAGGGCGCCGCTGTCGTGTACGCCGGCAAAGAAGATCGTGCCGAAGACCACCCAGAGAAAGGCGGGCAGCCAGCCCCAGATAACGGCAATGGCCGGACCGACAATCGGCGCTGCACCGGCAACAGAAGTGAAATGGTGGCCCCACAGCACATACCGGTTGGTGGGCACGAAATCCACGCCGTCTTCAAATTCGTGGGCCGGGGTGCGGAAATCCGGGTCCAGTCTGTAGATCCGTGATGCAATAAAGCGGGAGTAGACGAAGTAGCCGGCGGCCATGCCACCCAGCCCCAGCAGGAGCAAAATGATTGCGCTCATGGGTTGCCTTTTGTCATTGTTGGCGACGTTGTTAGCCGTGTTGATCAGCGGCCAGCTGGATGCTGGCAATGGTGCCTATATGGTTCGCTTTTTTGACTGGGCGGTCAACGCGACTAAAGGCTAATGGCGCCAACGTAACAGGACGTGGAAAACCGTGTCATCGTTTGTTAACAGCGCCCTATGCACGCCTGTGGACAAACGGTATTCTTGTGTCTACAAATCATCAGAAAAAAGAACATTGACGGGTAAAGGAACTACCCGGGGGATGCAGTAATGATCAAAGTATTGGTAGTGGACGACCATGATCTGGTCCGTACCGGCATTGCTCGTATGCTGGACGAAGTGGATGGCCTGCGGGTCGTCGGTGAGGCAAATTCAGGTGAGCTCGCCGTGCAAATGGCCAGAGAGCTGGCACCGGAAGTGGTGCTGATGGACCTGAAAATGCCAGGGATCGGAGGGCTTGAGGCCACCCGCAAACTGTTACGCGTTGACGAAGGTGTCCGCGTTATCGCTGTCACAATGTGCGAAGAAGAACCGTTTCCCTCCCGCCTGATGAAAGCCGGTGCCGCCGGTTACATGACCAAGGGTGCCGACCTGGAAGAAATGGTGCGTGCCATCAAGGTGGTGGCTACCGGCCAGCGTTATATCAGCCCGGAAATCGCTCAGGCCATGGCGCTCAAGCCCTATACCGGTGATGAGGGGTCGCAGCTGGATATGCTCTCCGAGCGCGAACTGCAGATCATGATGATGATCGTGAATTGCCACAAAGTGCAGGATGTGGCCGACAAACTTTGCCTGTCACCGAAAACCGTGAACACCTACCGGTACCGTATTTTCGACAAGCTGGGTGTGACCAGCGATGTGGAAATGGCGTTGCTGGCCGTGCGTCACGGCATGCTCGATGCGGTAGAAAACACAGCCCCCTGATTGCCGCTTCGCTACAGGGGGAAATCATCAGGGCAGGGCTGATACACTTTCTGTTTGCCAACCTGTTTTGAGATGTCCCCCTTGTCTGATTTCGATGCCAAACATTTCCTCACTCACTGTGCCCGAAAGCCCGGCGTTTACCGTATGCTGGACGGGGACGGGGGTGTTTTGTATGTGGGCAAGGCGCGTAATCTTCAGGCGCGCCTGAACAGCTACTTCCAGAAGAATGTATCCAGTGCGAAAACCCGGGCACTGGTCGGGCGAATTCGTGATATCCAGACAACGGTGACCGGCAGTGAGGCGGAAGCGCTGCTGCTGGAGCAGTCGCTGATCAAGGAGTTGAAACCTCCTTACAACATTCTTCTGCGCGACGACAAATCCTACCCGTATATCCGTATCACCAGCGCCGACCGTTTTCCCCGCGTCACCTTTCATCGCGGTACACGCCGGGCTGGCAGCCAGTACTTTGGCCCCTATCCCAGTGGCGGGGCGGTACGTGAAGCCCTGTCGTTGATCGAGAAAGTGTTCCAGGTCCGCAATTGTAGCGACAGCTATTTCCGTAACCGCACCCGTCCCTGCCTCCAGCACCAGATCAATCGTTGCACGGCACCGTGCGTAGGGCTGGTGAGTGAAGCCGATTATGCGCGCCAGGTAAAAATGGCGGCGGATTTCCTGGATGGACGCAGTCGGGAAGTGGTGGAGCAGCTCAGTGCCGATATGGAGGCGGCATCCCTGGCGCTGGAGTTCGAGAAAGCCGCGATCCTGCGGGACCAATTGGCCGCCATTCAGTCCGTGCAGCAAAAGCAGTACGCGGAAACCGGGCAGGGTGATCTGGATGTGGTTGCGATTGAAACCCGCCATGGCCTGGCCGTGATCGAAGTGCTGATGATTCGTGATGGCCGCATCCTGGGCCACCGAACCTTTCGTCCGGATACCCGGGGAGAGGAAGATAGCAGCGAAATTCTTGAAGCCTTTCTCTCGCAATATTATTTGGGCGACAGGGAAGACCCGGTCAAGCCGCAGGAAATCCTGCTGAGTATGGATATTGCGGGCGCTGAAGCGTTGCAGCAGGCACTGGAAAGCCAGTGGGGCAAGAAAGTCCGGCTGGCTTGGCGGGTGCGCAGTGATCGTGCCGCCTGGATCACCATGGCGCAAACCAACGCCCAGCAGTCCATGGCGGCCGAACTGGCGGCACGCGAACACATGGAGGCTCGCTTTCTGGCCCTGGAAACGCTGCTGGAAAGCAGCGATCCGGTGCGGCGTATTGAGTGTTTCGATATTAGCCATACACAAGGCGAGAAAGCCGTGGCGTCCTGCGTGGTGTTTGACCAGCAAGGGGCGCGCAAGCAGGAGTATCGCCACTTTAATGTGAACCCGGCGGCTGGCGGGGATGATTACGAAGCCCTGGAAGAAGCGATTCGGCGCCGCTATCAGCGCGTGCTGAAAGAGCAGGGCCGGTTGCCGGATCTTCTGCTTATCGACGGCGGCAAGGGGCAAATGCAGCGAGGCTGGAAGGTTATTCAGGAGCTGGAGCTGGAAACCCGGGTGCGGGTAATGGGGATTGGCAAGGGCCCCAGCCGACGGCCTGGATTCGAAGCGCTTTATCTACCCTGTGGGAAGGAAATGGTCCCTGGCCCGGCGGATTCCGCACTGCATCTTTTGCAGCAGGTCCGCGATGAAGCGCACCGGTTTGCCCTGACCGGACACCGTGCCCGCCGTGGCAAGGCACGCAAGCAGTCCACGCTGGATGAAATTCCCGGTATCGGGCCCAAGCGGCGCAAGGCGCTGTTGACCCATTTTGGCGGTCTGAAGCAGATGCGCAATGCATCCGCCAGCGAGCTGGCCCGGGTGCCGGGAATCAATGCCCAGATGGCGCAGACACTGTACGACTGGTTTCATCAATAGCATGTTCAGTTTTTGATCTGAAAATCGGAAATGAGTCATAGCCGGCTTTCCGCTATACTGGTGGCTTATTTTCATGGCCGGTAGTTCCTCCCTATGCAGAAAGTGCACCCCATCCTGAATTTGCCGAACATCCTCACCCTGATTCGGGTGCTGGCAATTCCCGTGCTGGTGCTGGTTTTCTACCTGCCATTTCACTGGAGTGATGTTTGCGCGGCGTTGCTGTTCCTGGCGGCGGGCGTCACCGATTGGCTGGATGGCTATCTGGCTCGCAAGCTTAATCAGACCAGTCCCTTTGGTGCCTTTCTGGATCCGGTGGCAGACAAGCTGATTGTGGGCGTGGCGCTGGTGATGCTGGTGCAGATTCACGCCACCGCCTGGCTGGCAGTGCCGGCCATGGTGATCGTATCCCGGGAAATTACGGTTTCGGCACTGCGCGAATGGATGGCTGAACTTGGGCAGCGGGCAAAAGTGGCGGTGAGCCAGCTGGGCAAAATCAAGACAGTGACCCAGATGACAGCCATTACCTTGCTGCTGGCGCAAAAACCAGACTTTACTGCGGGTGGTGACATCATCATGAATCCGTGGTTGTGGCTCAGTTATGGGTTGCTGTACCTGGCCACGGCATTCACCCTGTGGTCCATGGGCTCGTATCTTCGTGCTGCGGCGCCGCAATTGCTCAAAAGTCAGTCAAAGTCCTGAAAAGTCAGAAAAAACACCCGATGCCGGGTTGACACCCGAGGGGTGATGAGTAGAATTCTTTCCCGCAACGAAGCGTGTCTTCGCTGCGGAAAAAAGCGGGAATAGCTCAGCTGGTAGAGCACAACCTTGCCAAGGTTGGGGTCGCGAGTTCGAATCTCGTTTCCCGCTCCAAGATTCTGAAAGCCTCGGTTATGCCGAGGTTTTTTCTTGGTGAAACAGTTAAATGGCGCGGTGGCAGAGTGGTCATGCAGCGGACTGCAACTCCGTTAACGCCGGTTCGATTCCGACCCGCGCCTCCAATTACCGACCCACACGGGCGATGAAGTGACAGGCACAGCTTGAGTCGTCATTTCAACAGAAAGATAAATAGAAACAGTCGCTTAACCTGTCCCTGTTTTTATTTCACGCTTAACGCGCACGATGATCTTCCTGCGGGTATGGTGAAATTGGTAGACACAACAGACTTAAAATCTGTCGACCATTAGGTCATGCCGGTTCAAGTCCGGCTACCCGCACCAACTTCTCTTGCTCCTCTTCTCTTATTACACCGCGCCGGCATTCAGCCTGTTGACCCATTGTGCTCGTCTGCCGGGTGGCTAGATTTAAGGCACCGCCCGGCATCAGCTTTGCGCGCTTACCAGTGCATTTTATTGCGCTTTCTTTGTCGGTTTGGCCTGTTTTATCCCTGAAAAATCAGCTTTCTAGCCTGCGCTATTCATGTGATTTATTGCCGCTTTCTGTCAGTTTCTGGTAGCCTCACACTTTAGTCTTAGCCCTGCAAAGGGGCCTGGATAACAACAAGCCGGAAAAGGCATGAGGGCTATCTCAATGAACTGGTTCCAGAACCTGTCCGTGCGGCTGAAGATCTTGTCTGTAGCCGGGCTGGGGATTGTGCTGTTTGTGGTCTACGCGGCCTACAGCTTCTACATCGCCGAAACCAATATCGATCATCTCAAGCGGATTGAAAGCCAGGACTTCCCGGTTCTTGAGTTGATCAATGCGAATAATGTGGATTTTATCGCTATTAGCGAGTCCTACATCGCGGCCATAACCCAGGCGGACCCGGACCTGTTGGAAGAAGCTCAGTCCAGGGCGGCGGCCTTCGAGCAGCGGCTGGGTGACATTCGACGCACCGATCCAACGCTTTCCGCTGGTGTGGAAGAATTGCGGCGCAATTTTACCGCCTATATCGACGAAGCGACGGCGCTGGCCCGCAGCCTGATTACCAATAACGGTTCGTCGGATGATCTTTACCAGCGTATAGGGCATGTCAGAGCCCTGCAGGATACCTACGAAGGTAACCAGAAAGCGTTTGAGCAACAGCGTTACGAAGCGTTTCGTGACACCCTGAACAAGAGCCGTTCAGATAATCTGGGTACCCAGAAAATCGGGCTCTTCCTCGGGTTGGTGGCGTTCACCTTGTTGGCACTCATCGCCTTGCGCGTGACCCGGGCCATTACCCTGCCGCTGGAAGGCGCGGTTGATGCGGCAGACAACATTGCCAATGGCAAGTGGGATACCCGTATCGAGAAAGGCGGCCGGGATGAAACCGGCCACTTGCTACACGCTATCCGTAAAATGCGCGATGCTTTGGTGGCGCGCCATACCGAAGATCGTCGCCAGGAAACGGTGAAGAACCATCTGGCTGAGCTGAATAACCGCATGCGCGGGGAGATGGGATTCGAACAGCTTGGCAATAACATGCTGAGTTTCCTGGTGCCGGTGGTTGAGGCGCAGGTGGGTGCATTTTACAGCTATGATCCGGACACGCAGTTGCTCACCCTGAGCAGTTCCTACGCCATGCAGCGGCGTAAACATCTGGCCAATGAATTTCGTCTGGGGGAGTCCCTGGTGGGGCAGTGCGCACTGGAGCGCAAGAGCATTCTGCTGGAGCAGGTGCCGGATGATTACATCAGCATTGCGTCCGGCACCGGTACCGGCCAGCCGCGCAATGTGATGGTGATGCCTATTGTCCACGAGGACGAAGTGAAAGGCGTGCTCGAAATCGGCGCGTTCCGGGACTTCAGCAATGATGACCTGGCCTTTATGGAGCAGTGCGTGGCCGTCATTTCCGTGTCCTTGCACAGTGCGCAAAGCCGTTTTCGTCTCGCGCTCATGCTGGAGCAGACACAGTCCCAGGCTGATGCTCTGGAGCGGCAAAAAACGGAAATGGCCCAGGCCAATGAAGACCTGGAAGAGCAGGCCATGGAACTGTCTGCCTCCGAATCTCGCCTGCAGCAGCAGCAGGAAGAGCTGAAAGCCATCAACGAAGAGCTGGAATCACAAACCCAGGCGTTGCGGGCATCTGAAGAAAGCCTGCAGGCCCAGCAGGAAGAGCTGCGCGTTACCAATGAAGAGCTTGAGGCTCAGGCGCGGATGCTGACGGAGCAGAAATCAGAAATGGCGCAGAAGAATGACGAGCTTGAGCTGCTGCGCCATGAACTGGAAGACAAGATTCGCGAGCTGGAGATGTCTTCCCGTTATAAATCCGAATTTCTGTCGACCATGAGCCACGAGCTGCGCACACCGCTCAACTCGATTCTGATCCTGTCCAATGCCCTGGGGCAGAATAAACGCGGCAACCTGGAGGAAAAGCAGGTAGAGCACGCCCAGGTTATCCATTCTGCGGGCTCGGACCTGCTTAGCCTGATCAATGACATCCTCGATATTTCCAAGATCGAGGAAGGCAAGATGGATGTCATCATTGACGACCTGTCGCCACCGGAAATCGTGGAGCACTTCCGCCGGAATTTCGCCCACGTTGCCGAGAGCCGCAATCTGGATTTCAAGGTCGAGCTTGGTGATACGTTGCCTGAGCACTTCTACACAGACCGTCAGCGTCTTGAGCAAATCATCAAGAATTTGCTTTCCAATGCACTGAAATTCACCGAGCAAGGATCGGTAACGCTGAGTATCACGCAACCGGATGCTTCCGAAGCGTTGCCTTCGCGCCACCTGGTACCGGGGCAGACGCTGAAGTTTGCGGTGATCGATACCGGCACCGGAATTGCGGATGAAAAACAGAAGTTGATTTTCGAGGCCTTCCAGCAAGCCGATGGCACCACCAGCCGTAAATATGGCGGCACTGGCCTGGGCCTGACCATTTCCCGTGAGCTGGCGCGTTTGTTGGGCGGGGAAATCGGCCTGCATAGCGACGGTGAAGGGCAGGGCGCTACCTTTATGCTCTATTTGCCCGTTGGCAGCGCCGATGCGCTTGAAATCAATAATGCCGCAGCCGGTCATGCCGACGAAGACATCGGCAGCAACGCGGAAGCCCATACCGCGTCGATGACACCGCTGGATACCAATGGCGACGATTTCGTGGTCCGGGAAAAAACCGTGCTGATTGTCGAAGACGACAAAGAGTTTGCCCGGGTTCTGGTCGAGCTGGCATCGGACTACGGCCTGGAAGGCCATATCTGTCACGACGGTGAGGATGGGCTGGAATATGCCAGCCATTACCGGCCCAGCGCGATTATTCTGGACATTGGCCTGCCGGGTATCGATGGCTGGGAAGTCATGGAAAAGCTCAAGGCGGACCCGCGCACCAAGGACATCCCGGTGCACTTCCTGTCCGGGCGTGATGAGCGCAAGAAGGCGCTGGAACTGGGGGCGCTGGATTTCATGACCAAGCCAGCCAATCAGGACGACATTCTCTCTGCTTTCGCCAAAATTGAAGGCGCTATCGAAACCAATGTGCGCCGCCTTCTGGTGGTGGAAGACAGTGAAATCCAGCACGAAAGTATCCGTGAGCTGTTCGACCAGAAAGGGGTTGAAATCACCGCTGCAACTAGCGGCCAGCAAGCACTGGATGCCCTGCAGAATACCGTGTTCGACTGCATGATTCTGGATTTGACACTACCGGACATGAGCGGTTTCGAGCTGCTGGAAAAGCTCCATGCCAGTGACGACTACGACAGTGTTCCCGTGGTGGTTTATACCGGCAAGGACATGACCCGCGAAGAAGAGGCGAAACTGCGCAAGTATGCGGACCGTATCATTCTCAAGACGGAACGCTCCCACGAGCGACTGCTCAACGAAGCGTCCCTGTTCCTGCACTGGCTGGAATCCACCTTGCCGGCCAATCGCCGCCTGACTGCGGAATCCATCGAGCATCGCGATGACATTTTCGAAGGCAAGCAATTGCTGCTGGTGGATGACGACATGCGTAATATCTACGCGCTGTCGGCGCAGCTGGAAGAGTTGGGTTTTGCCATCAGTATCGCCAATAATGGCCGCGAGGCGCTGGAATCGCTGGATGAAAATCCCTCCATCGACATTGTGTTAATGGATATCATGATGCCGGAAATGGATGGCTATGAAGCCATGGGGCGGATTCGTGAACAGGCTCGTTTCAGCAAGCTGCCGATGTTGGCGTTGACGGCCAAGGCCATGAAGGATGACCGCGCCAAATGCATTGAAGCCGGGGCCAATGATTACTGCTCCAAGCCCATTGATATGGCGAAGCTTACCTCGTTGCTACGGGTCTGGCTGCACAAGTAGTGGGCGCAAAACGTGCCCGCAGTCACTTTATGAAGACAGGAACCGTGGCGGAATAGCGTTATGGCTGAAACATACCCGATCGACGATGACGAAGTTAGTGTCGAGGACATCGAAATTCGCCTGTTACTGGAGGCGATTTACCAGATGTACGGCTACGACTTCCGGTCCTATAGCCGCGCTTCCATGCGTCGGCGGATCATGCATCGCCTGACCATGTCAGGCTTTGCGTCGATCATGGAAATGACCGACAAGGTTCTGCGCGACCGGCCCTTCTTCGTCACGCTGCTTAACGACCTGACCGTGAACGTGACAGAGATGTACCGGGACCCGGATTTTTACCGCGCCTTTCGTGAAGACGTGGTGCCGGTTCTCAAGACCTTTCCTTTTATCAAGATCTGGCACGCAGGCTGTTCAACCGGCGAAGAGATCTATTCCATGGCGATATTGCTGGAGGAGGAAGGGCTCTACGACCGGGCCATGATTTACGCCACGGATATCGACAAGAATGTGTTGGCGTCGGCCAAAAAGGGCATTTACTCCATTGAGGCGGTCAAACAGTATGGTGACAACTACCGGCGTGCCGGTGGCAAGCATTCCCTGTCTGATTATTTCACTGCGCGTTATGACAGCGTAATCATGGAGCAGCGGCTGAAACGCAATATCGTTTTTGCCGATCATGATCTGGCAACGGATCAGGTTTTTGGTGAAATGCACGTTATCCTGTGCCGAAATGTTTTGATCTACTTTGACCGGCCTCTGCAGGAGAGGGTGATCAGGCTGTTTAGTGAGAGCCTGGATATGGGCGGCTACCTGTGCCTGGGAACCAAGGAAAGCCTGCGGTTCAGCGGCCAGGAAGACACGTTCGATGTTATCAACAAGCCGTTGCGCATTTTTCGCAAACGGCAGTTTCCACACCACGCATGACTAGAGACAACCGATGATTGAGCAGAAACTGCTATTGGTGGATGATCAGCCGGCCAACCTGGTGTCGCTTGAGGCAGTCCTCGAAGGGGAGGGGCGAACCCTCCTGAAAGCGCACTCCGGGCAGGAGGCGCTGAAAATTCTGCTTAAGGAAGATATTTCCCTGGTGCTGCTGGACGTGCAGATGCCGGGCATGGACGGTTTTGAAGTGGCCGAGCTGATGCGCCAGCGCAAGGACACCCAGACCATCCCCATTATCTTCGTGACGGCGATTAGCAAGGAAAAGAAGTACGTTTTTAAAGGGTATCAGGCCGGGGCCGTGGATTATCTGTTCAAGCCCCTGGATCCGTTGATCCTCAAGAGCAAGGTGGATTTTTTTCTGGGGCTGGACAAGCAGCGCCGTGAACTGCAAGCCAAACTCAAAGAAGCACAGGCACATCGGGCCGCCTATGAAGCAGGCAAGACCCGGGGTGAGGAGGGCAGCGGCCACTCATCGTGAGCACTTGCAAGGGAGCAGTCAGGGCAATCGTGATGGGCGCGTCTTGGGGTGGGCTGAATGCCTATACGCGCATTCTGTCCGCGCTTCCTGAGGATTTTCCGTTGCCGATCATGTTGGTCCAGCACCAGCATGCCAGTGCGGACAACCGCATGCCATGGCTGTTGGCCCGCTACTGTGCATTGCCAGTAATCGCCCCGGAAGACAAGGAGCCCATCCTCGGCGGGCATGTTTATGTGGCGCCGCCGGGCTACCATATGTTGGTCGAAGAGGATCAGACACTGGCTTTCTCTACAGGAAGGCCTGTACTCTTTTCCCGGCCGGCCATAGACGAATTGTTTTACTCTGCCGGCGCGGTTTATGGCCGCCACTTGTTGGGCGTGATCCTCACGGGGGCCAATGAAGACGGCGCCGCAGGCATGGAATATATACACCGTAGAGGCGGAGTCACCATCGCCCAGTCACCGGTGAGCTCGGAAGCACCCACAATGCCGGAAGCGGCAATAACAACAGGTGCGATTTCCAGGGTACTCGATCTTGAGGCAATCGGGCCCTTTTTGGCGGAACAGGTTGCAGGGTAGTAAGCCTATGAAACAGAACATTTTGGTTGTGGATGATCACAGGGAAAACCTGATCGCGCTGGAAGCGATTCTGGATGCTGATGGCCGTAATCTGGTCATGGCCCAGTCGGGCAATGAGGCCTTGTCCCTCGCCCTGAAGCACGATTTCGCGCTGGTACTGCTTGATGTGCAGATGCCGGAGATGGATGGGTTCGAAGTGGCCGAACTCATGCGCAAGAACAAGAAGACCCGCCACATTCCGATCATTTTCGTTACGGCGATCTCCAAAGAGCAGAAATATGTCTTCAAGGGCTACGAATGTGGCGCTGTGGATTATTTGTTCAAACCCATCGACCAGAAAATACTGGAAGCCAAGGTCAGTGTTTTCCTGGAACTGGATCGCCAGCGGCGCAAGTTGCAGCAGGCCGTGGTGCAGATGAAGCGGCTCAAGGACGAGAACGAACGCTTGCTTCACGCTCTGGGTGAAGCGCTTATCGGAGCCAATGCCGAGGGCAAGGTCACCTTTTGCAATGAGGCGGCTTGTGCCCTGCTGCGACAGAACCGTGATGCCCTGGTTGGCAACGATATCGCGGAGCTGTTGTTCAATGACGATGCCGGCAAGTTGCGCTGGAGCTGGGACGACTCCCCGTTGCGAGATGCCTGCCTGCAGGGCGAAAGCTGGAAAAACGAGCACAGTTTGTACACCGCAGACGAGGACGGATTGTTGGCCTTGTCGGTGCGTGCCAATGCCATTACCGATGATACGGGGAACGTCACCGGCGTGGTGGTGGTACTGCGTCCTGCCGATGACGAAAACGATGTTAAGGACAGCGCCCGCGACCACCGCCGCAATCCGCGCAAGAAACTGTTCCGCGAGATGGTAGTGTTTGATCGCAGCACCGGTGGTAACGTGGGGCGGTTGATGAACCTGAGCGTGGATGGCTTCAAGCTGTTTTCCCGCCGGGAACTGCCGCATGGCGAACAATTGCAGTTGGGCATGGTGCTCCCAGACCAGATAGCGGGTGTGAATACGGTCAGTTTCGACGCCCGGGTGGTCTGGGCTGAAACCCTGGATGCTCCGGGCGAGTATCAGGTGGGCTTTCAGTTCCTGACGTTGAATGCGGTCACCCGTGATGTGGTCGAGAACCTAATGGACAAGTATTGAGCTATGACTGAGCACCTGGAGATGCCAGACAATATGGAGCTTCCTCCGTCGCTGCTGCCTTACGGCTTCGCGCGGCGCTATGGTGTCCTGTTGCGTGAGCGTGATGGTCACAAAGAGCTGTGCCACCGGCAGGATGTTTCCGTGGCCGCCCTGGGGGAAGTGCAGCGCCATATCGGTCGTCTGCCCCGGCTGGTGCCCATGGATGACACCGCCTTCACCGCAGCCATGGCGATCACCTATGAACAGCAACGCGGCGCGGCGGCGGAAGCGGCGGATGATCTGGAAGGGCTCGACCTGGCCAGCCTGGCGGACTCCTTGCCAGAAACCTCGGATTTGCTGGAGCAGGAAGATGATGCTCCCATCATCCGGCTGATTAATGCCTTGCTGCAGGAAGCCATTCGCGAAGATGCGTCGGATATCCATGTGGAAACCTTCGAGCGCCGCCTGGTGGTGCGCATGCGGGTGGATGGTGTGCTCCGCGAAGTGCTGACCCCGAAACGGGAGTTGGCGCCGTTGCTGGTGTCGCGGATCAAGGTGATGGCGCGAATGGATATCGCCGAAAAGCGGATTCCCCAGGATGGCCGGATTTCCCTGCGCATTGGCGGCCGGGACGTGGACGTACGGGTATCCACCATGCCCGCCAGTAATGGTGAGCGGGTGGTGCTGCGGCTGCTGGACAAGCAGGCCGGACGCCTTCAGGTGTCCCACCTGGGCATGGGGGACACCTGTGATGCCCACATGCGCGAGCTCATCCACAAGCCCCATGGCATTATTCTGGTCACCGGCCCGACTGGCTCCGGTAAAACCACCACGCTTTATGCCTCGCTGACCGAACTCAACGACAGCTCACGCAATATTCTCACGGTGGAAGACCCCATTGAGTATCAGCTTGAAGGCATCGGCCAGACTCAGGTCAACACCAAGGTCGACATGACCTTTGCCCGCGGCCTGCGCGCCATTCTGCGCCAGGATCCGGATGTGGTCATGGTGGGTGAAATCCGGGATCTGGAAACCGCTGAAATTGCGGTGCAGGCCTCCCTCACCGGTCACCTTGTTCTGTCTACCCTGCACACCAATACGGCGGTGGGGGCGGTCACTCGTTTGCAGGATATGGGGATTGAGCCGTTTCTGCTCTCCAGCTCCCTACTGGGCTCGTTGGCCCAGCGGCTGGTGCGAGTCCTCTGTGATGATTGCAAAACCCCGTACCAGGCCAGTGCCAGCGAGTTGGAAATGCTGGGCCTGCCGGCCAATGAAAGTTGTACGCTGTATCACCCTAATGGCTGTGAAGCCTGTAATAATCAGGGATACCGGGGCCGTACCGGGATTTACGAACTGGTGCTGGTGGATGACACCCTGCGCCAGTTGATCCACGACCGCGCCGGCGAGCTGGAACTCAACCGCCATGCCCGGACACTGACCAGCGGCATTCGTGAGGATGGCTGGCGCAAGGTGCTCGGCGGACATACCAGTGTAGAAGAGGTCCTGCGGGTGACCCGCGAGGACTAACGGGACAGCAGCCGCATGCCAGCATTCGAATACCGATCCCTGGATCACAGGGGCAAAATCAACAAAGGTACACTGGAAGCCGACAGTGCCCGCCAGGTTCGCCAGCAACTCCGTGACAAGGGCTGGGTTCCCCTGGAGGTTAACGAGGCCAGCGATACCAACAGCCAGGGGATGGGCCGTTTTGCCGGCTCCGGCAAGATCAATGGTGCCGAACAGGCGCTGATTACCCGCCAGCTGGCCACACTGCTGAAATCCGGCCTGCCGGTGGAGCAAGCCTTGTCAGCGGTTTCCAAGCAGGCTGCCAATGACCGCATTGAGCGGATTATGCTGGCGGTGCGTGCCAAGGTCCGCGAGGGCTACAGCCTGGCCCGCAGTTTCGAATCCTTTCCCCGCGCTTTTCCGGAAATGTACCGTGCCACGGTGGCCGCCGGTGAGCAGAGTGGTCACCTGGAGCAGGTGCTGGAGCAGCTCGCCGATTACCTGGAAACCCGGCATGACACGGGGCGTTCCGTGGCTCAGGCGATGATTTATCCCGCCTTTATCATGGTGTTTGCCTCCATCGTCATCATGCTGATGATGACCTTCGTGGTGCCCAAGCTGGTGGCTGTTTTTGAAGGGCGGGACCAGGCGCTGCCGCTGCTGACCCGTATTGTCATGGCCATGAGCGACTTTGCCCGTGGTTGGGGCTGGCTGGTGGTGTTACTGATCGTGGTCGGTGTGGTGATCTTCATGCGTGCCATGCGTGATCCACGCTTTCGGTTACGGGTGCATCAACGGCTGGTGAATATGCCTTTGGTGGGCACCATGCTGCGTGCTGGCGACAGTGCCCGGCTGGCCAGCACCCTGGGCATTCTTGGTCGCTCCGGTGTACCGCTGGTGGATGCCCTGTTTATCGCCGCCCAGGTGGTGGGTAATCTCGCGGTTCGTAATGCGGTCAAAAACGCCGCCGCCAAGGTTCGCGAGGGCGGCAGCCTCAGTCGTGCCCTGGATGCCAGCGGTTATTTTCCGCCCATGCTGGTGCAGATGATTGCCAGCGGTGAGGCCAGCGGTGAACTGGACAATATGTTGACCCGGGCTGCGGATTATCAGGAACGGGAACTGAGTAGCACGATCAATACCATGGTGGGGCTGCTCGGCCCGATCATGTTGCTGGTGATGGCGGGGGTGGTTGTAATGATTGTCCTGTCGGTCATGCTGCCGATCATGCAAATGAATAACTTACTAGCCGGTTAAGGTGAAAGAATGAAAGCAAAGCGTGCCATGTCGGGGTTTACCCTGCTGGAAATTATGGTGGTGGTGGCCATTATTGGTCTGTTGGCTGCGGTGATTGTGCCCAACGTGATCGGGCAGGGTGAAACCGCCAAGGTAGATCTGACCAAAGCCAATATGGGCAAGATCGTCCAGCAGCTGGACCTCTACAAGTTCAACAATGGTAGCTACCCCACCAGTGAAGAAGGCCTCAACGGCCTGGTGGAACGCCCTAATTCAGCCCGCAAATGGCCGGATGGTGGCTACTTGCCGAAAGTCCCCCTGGATGCCTGGAATAACGACTACGTTTACATCAGCCCCGGGGTTGAAGGGCCGTTCGATCTGCTGTCCATGGGCGCCGATGGTGTTGAGGGCGGTGAAGGCTCCGACGCGGACATCAATTGGCGCGACGTTCAGTAACATGCGCTTGCCCCGCACGCTGCAATCCGGCTTTACCCTGCTGGAAATCATGGTGGTGGTGGGGCTGATTGCGTTGCTGAGCGCCGTGGTGGTTAGCCAGGGGAACTGGGCTTCCGACGACCGGCAGCTGGAGCAGGAGTCTGCCCGCCTGAAGGATACCCTGTCACTGCTTAACGAGCGCAGCCTGTTCTCGGGGCAGCTGCTGGCGCTGCGTCTGCGCCATGATGGCTGGGAGCCCCTGGCCTACGACATCGCCGCTGCTGATTTTCTGCCCATCGAGGACACTGCACTCAAGCCCCGCCAGATTCCTCCTGCCCTGGAGTTGGTGTGGCAGCTGGATGAACTGGCTGATGAAGAACAGGCGAGCCTCAGTCAGGTTGCCGAGACCCTGGTCAAGAAAGACACCTCGCTGGATTTAGGTGAAGACACCGTGGGCGAGGGTGGCGAGGCAGAGGCGCGCCAGCGGGACAGCAACAACGAGTCCGGGGAAGAGGGAGAAGACGAAAAGGCGTTTCCGCAGATTTTCTTTTTCCCCAGCGGCGAAGTGTCTCCTGTGACCCTCGCCATGCAGAGCCAGGATGATCTCGACCAGGTGCAGCGCTGGCAAATTTCGGCTCTCGGGCAGATTACCGATCCGGACCGTGAGCAGGACGATGACGACCAGCAGGACAAACAGGAGTGGCTGGAGCAGCGTTCAAGAATGATAGAGGACGTGCAGGAATGAAGCGGCAGGGTGGCTTTACTCTGGTGGAAGTGCTGATTGCTGTCTCCATTCTGGCGCTGGTCATGGTGGTGCTTGGTCAGACCATGGGCTCCACTGCCCGGGCGTATAGCAACATTAATGAAACCCACCTGGGTTTTCTGGTGGCCTCCGACAAGCTGGTGGAAATGCAGGTGTATCAGCAATGGCCTTCTACTGGCGAATCGGATTCCACGGTGACCCGCAACGGGCGTGAATGGTGGATCAATACCCGTGTCAGTGAGGGCCCTTACCCGGACACCCGGCGTGTGGATATCGAGGTGGGCATGATGCAGGGCGATGATGAGGGGCAACTGGCTTATCACCTGGCCAGCCTGATTGGCAAACCGGCGTCCGGATGATGGAAGTTCTCCATCCGTATTCTTCCAGGCGCCTGGCGCAGCGGGGGTTTACCCTGCTGGAGATGGTCATCACCATCGCCATCTTCGCGTTCATCTATGTCTGGGTGGCCAGTTTTCTCGGCAGCGCCCTGCAGGGCCGTGAACAACTGAAAGACAGTGCCGATGAAATGGAGGGCACCCAGCGCGCTGTCACCTTTCTTACCCTGGATTTCGAGCAACTGATCAGTCGTCCGGTCCGCGATCCCTACGGCGACCCGCAACCGGCCATTCTGGGCCGTGATAATTATGTGGAATTCACCCGCCTGGGCTGGTCCAACCCTTTTGGTCTGCGTAAACGCAGTGAGATGCAGCGGGTGGTCTATACCCTTGAAGATGGCACCTTGTTCCGCCGTTACTGGCCGGTGCTCGACACCAATGTGGCCACTGAGTATCAGGAAGATGTGCTGCTGGATCACGTGGAGCGCTTTACTGTCCGCTACCTTGATTTGACTCCCCAGGGGGAGTGGCAGTGGCTGGAGCTGTGGCCGGATGTGGCCATGGCGGCCGTTCCAGTCTGGCAGCAGCGTCTGCCAAAGAGTATCGAGCTGGAAATCGAGCTGGAAAACGGTGACATCGTGCACCGTTTCTACCGGACCGTGGTGAACCCATGGAGTTGATACTGCGCAGGCGTAATGGCGTCGTGCATCAGCAGCGAGGAATGGCGCTGGTGATCGTGCTTTTACTGCTGGCCCTGTTGACCACCATTACCGTGGAGGTACTGTTTCGCCAGGATCGTTTTCTTACTCGGGCGGACAACCTGCTGCAATGGGACAAGCGGTACCAATATGCCATGGCGGCGGAAGTGGTGGCCCAGCAGGGGCTGATCGATGACCTGCAGGATGACCAGAACAATAACGCGCTGGTTGATGACTGCGTGGAAGAGCAGTGGGCAGTACAATTACCGCCCACCCCCTATGAAGACGCCATGCTCAGCGCCAGCGTCCAGGATCTACAGGGGCGTTTTAATCTCAATTGGTTGATTACGGCTCAAGGCGATGCCTTTGTTCGCGATCCAGAGGCGATTGACCGGCTTACCCGGCTCATCGAACTGACTTTCCCCCAGGAAACAGACGCGTCACGACTGGCCAACGAAATGGCGGATTGGCTGGATTCCAACAATATTGTGGATGGGGTCGAAGGGGCGGAAGACGCGGATTACCGTAACCGCCGGACTCCGAACATGCCGGCGGCCCATGAATCGGAAATGCGTGCCTTGCTCAGCTTCCAGGTGGCCAATCAACCCCAGGACAGCATGGTCTGGGGGCTGTTTACGGCGCTACCGCTGGGAACTACATTGAATGTGAATACGGCGCCGCCCCAGGTGCTGGATGCGGTGCTGGGCGCAATAGCGGGTACCGGCGCAGTAGAAGCCATTGTCAAAGCCCGCCAAGAAGAGCCGATTACAACCGTGAGTGATCTGATGCAGCTTGCTCCTTTGAGCGCCCTTGACGCCGACGAAAAGCAGGCAGTTAGCGACCTTCTGGGCGTTAGCAGTGAATATTTCCAGGTGATGGTGGACGTGGAAGTAGACGGCCAATTAAGCCGATTGGTGAGTCGCTTGCGCCGGCGTAGCGGTAATGATGCGTCTACCGAGGTCTTCAGCCGGCAGGTAAGCCCGCTGCTGACCCCGCTCGAACCGGCCTGCAATCCCTTCTACAATGCCCAGTAAGATGCCCAGTAAGATGCCCAGTAGGCGCAATGGTCAGTAACGACACTGTGGAATGATGCTCGCCTTGGTACACTGAGCCAGCGGCACATGCAGTAATAACAACGCAGATAACAACGAAAGGACACAGCAGCGTGGCAGATGCTCCACTGATTTATTTAAGCGGTGCAGGGGGAACAGAGCCGGATCTTGAAATTCCGGTGCTGTTGCAGCGCAACGCAACCGATGACGTACAGGCCATTAGCCTGCGTGATGCGCTGGAACAGTGTGCCGGCCAGACCCTCCATGTCATTATCAGCGTGGCCTTTGCCCGGCTAACCCATGTTTCCCTGACTCGCAAGCAGGCGCGCCATTTACAGCGTGTTCTGCCGTATCTGCTCGAAGAGCAGATGCTGGACAGCCCGGAATCGCTTTGGTTTGTCTCACGCAAAGGGGCAGGGGACGACTACGAAGTGACCGCCATCGCCCGTGAGTTGATCAGCCAGCTTGAACAGTGGGCTGCTGAGCAGGGAGCTGTACTCGGCTCGCTTCAGGTAGATGCCGAACGGTTACAGGGCCAGGCTCCTCTGATTGCGGAACTGGATGGTGGGCAGGTGCTATTAATGGCAGACCGGGACCGTTGTCTGGTGGTGGATGCCGACCAGCGTGACGGCATGCAGGCGCTATTTGGTGACAGCCTTGCCGACGCCACCGTTTTATCCGGCACTGCGGCGTTTCTGGATGCACTGCGCGGTGGCGCTGGCCAGGAACTGCTGACCGGCCCGTATGCACCGAAACAAAAAAAGGGTAGCAACACGGCGTTTGCGCCCTGGAAGCCCGTCAGCATTCTGGCCGCAGCTGTGTTTGTGTTGGCCCTGGTGGCGATCTGGGTACAACAGTGGCGTTATGAGCAGGCTGCGCAGGCGGCCTTTGCCGATGCCAAAGCCCTTTACGAGCAGCTGTTTCCCGGCGACAAGGCGACCACGGCCCTGAGCCGCCAATTCCAGGGGCGGCTTTCCCGCCTGGGAAGTAGCAGTGAAGGCGGGCAGGCCCGTTTTTTTCCGCTTCTGGGGCCGGTGGCGCAAGTGTTGAAAGAGATAAAGGTTGAGCCCAAGCGGCTTCAGTATGATCAGCGCGATAACACCTTGCTGCTGGATGTGGGCGCCAAGGATTATGCCCAGCTGGAACAGCTTCAGAATGCGTTGAAGAAGCAGGGCGCGAGAGCCTCGATTGCCAACTATCGCAATGGTGCCCAGGGCGTCAGCGCTCGTATCAAGGTGGAGCAGCCAGGATGAGTAATACGGCGGAACTGAAAAAACTGGCGGCACAACGGCGCGACCAGGCCGTGAATTGGTATGAAAGCCGGGAACCCCGTGAACAACGCGTCTTGCAGGTGTTGGCTGCCGTGGCTTTTCTGGTGGTGCTGTACTGGTTGATCTGGGCGCCTTCGGTGGCAGCGCGGGACCAGGCCAGGAATCGCTTTGTCACCAATCAGCAAACACTGCAGTGGATCCAGGATAACCGCAGCGCTGTTAGCGCCGCCCAGCGAGGCGATACATCAACAGCCAGGCCGACCGGAAACTGGACCGGCAATGTGAGTCGCAGCGCCGACCAGTTTGGCCTGACATTGAAAGGGTTTTCTCCCGATGGCAATCGGGCGGTACGAATCCAGATGGAAGATCAGGTGGCCTCACAAACGGTGCTCTGGCTGCAATCCCTCCAGCAAGAGGGCGTGCAGTTGACCAATCTGGAAATGACGCCGGGTGAGAAACCGGGTACCGCCACGGTGCGAGCGACGCTACAAAAGTAGTCGCCACACAAGCATAAACAACCAGGTAGCAACCATTACTATGACCCTACGCCTGTTTCTGGCGCTCGGCCTTTTTATTCCGGCACTGACCGCCCAGGCAGAATGCCGCTTTGATCCACTGGATCGTGGCCGGGTGGTTAAACTCTCCGGGCAGGACGTTCCCGGCGCCCAGGGTAAAACGCTGGATTCCCTCTCGGTCATGCGGGTAGAGCAGGGCCGTTTTGTGCCGGTGCCTTACCAGTTCGATGAGCTGGATGAGCACGGCATGGTGTGGTTTGAGGGGAGTCAATTCGCCATGATCGGCGAAGCCGGGCATCTGGATGCGGCAGATCAGCTTTTGATGATGCTCACGGATGCGGGCCCGCAGGCACCAGCTACGCTTCGTCCCGCCCGGGGAACTATCGTTGCCGATATCGCGGTGGCGAATAATTGCCATTTCTATCTGGTCGAAGGCAGTAGACAGCGCAGCCAGGATTATTACGTCGCCCACGACGTCGATAGTGGCATGACGCGCACGGCGCTTTATGAGCTGAACGTGGAGCCGGAAAACGAACTGAACTGGCTCTATCTCGGTTATCAGGGCTACCAGGGGGAGGGCTCCATCATTGATACCCTGAAAATGCGCATGAGCGCCGGGGTGCTCTCGCGCTTTACCCGGATGTCACTGGATAATCATAACCTGCGCCCCAAACAGGTTGGGCATTTGATCGGCCCAATTCGATCAGTCATGCATTTACGTACCAAGGTGGTGCTGGCCGGTATCCCGGTGATGACGATTCAGGTTCAGGCCATGCGTTATGCCGCCCATTACGAAGCGCATACCTTTGCGCGCATCCCGGAGCTGTATCGCGCCACCCTCAAGGACCCGGAAGTGGCGGTGACCGTTGACGGTAATGGGCAGATCGGGGCAAAGGTCTATACCGCCCGGTTCGCGGATAACCCGGTTACGGTTGACGGAAAGAAGGATGTTGATGATCAGGCTTTTGCCGGCCAGCAAATCAGCATGGAAGAAAACTGGATTCTCTTTGACAGCCGCAAACAGTTTTCACTGCTGACAGCCATGACGGTACCGGATGAACTACTGAAGACGCGGGTGGAATTGATCTATGAAGATGACCGTGACCTCAAGGTAGAGCCGGAGCAGTTCACCGGTCAGTTACCCAACCTGGGTTACTCCCTGCAAGGCTGGCCGGAGCCGCAGGAATTGCGCTTTACGGTCAGCCTGTATTTTGACGAAGGCCTGCACGGCATGGAGGCGGGGGCCTTTGCACAGCAGCGAAGCGCTGCCGTGCCTTACGCAGTCAGTGAGCCGGTATCAGAATGAGCGATCCGGCTTCAGCGAGAGAACGTCTTCGCGGGTGATCGGCAGCCAGACATCCCCTTTGATGCTGGCATTGCGTGCGAGAAACGCAGAATTCAGCGGGAACTGGGAGGTGAACCCGTAGATCACCAATCCGATACGATCGCCAGCTTTCAGTGGTTGGCTGACCGCAGGTAATTCCAGTTCATAAATGCCTTTCTCCGGCAGAGGCGTGAGCTGTTCACTGGCCACATGGACCCGGCGCCGGTTGGCATGTTGAATCCCCAGGCCCACAAAAACGGGCATGCTTTTCCCGCCGGAAGTCCCTCCCAGATTAAGTTCAATGCGCGGCTTGCCGAGCAAGACTTCGTCATCACCACGGGCGATATACATGGGCACGAACTTGGGGCGCCCAAAGCCGCCATTGGGCTTCATGTCACGCAAATCGGCGCCGGGCCACATGGCACGGAACAGGTCCGTGCCGGTATCTACGCCGACCATAAGCCATTCAAAAGCGCCGGCCAGTGGTACGGTCACCTTGGTGCGGGGCAGAGCGTACTGCGTGCTGTTGACCGGCAGCCCCTCATCCAGGGCGATACCGCGGTCTTCAGTGACATTGATGCAATACTGTGGCACGCGGCTCTCGCCGGCCTGCAGCTTTTCATCCCACCAGTTCAGGATGGTATCCACTGCCGTTTCACTGTAATCACCGCAGTGCACCATGTCGTCGGTCTGATAGAAGGGCAGCCAGCCACGCCATTGCTGCATGGGCCAGGGCATAACGTGGCCTGCCTGCATGCCGATGATACGGGCATCGCGCCCTTGTTCCTGCCAGCACTCATAGTTGCGCTCTGCCTGCTGGAACGGAAACATGGTGTCGGTGAACCCCTGAATAAACAGGGCATCGGCGTGTGGCGATTTGCCCTGGTCACAAAAAGCGGCGGGGCTGCGCTGGTACATCAGGTCCTTCAGATCCTGGTTGACGGTGCCATCGAAGGCGCTGCGCCACGGGTCCGAAAACATCACGCCCACATCGAAGCCACTGTTAATGCCTCCAACGCCCAGCAAAACAGCGCCCCAGGCGCTGCGAAACTCGCCGTTCGGAGCAATACTGTTCATGTCGTGCCAACCGGTGAGCGGCACGAGCGCCTGCAGGCGCGGTTCGGTGAAGGCGGCCAGCGTCTGCAAGCCGGCACCGTAAGACTCGCCAATCATGCCGATGGCGGGCTGACCGTCAGGCATACGTTTGACGCCGGGAAGGTGGCCCAGTGACCAGTCGATCACATTACTGAGATCCGCGACTTCAAAGTCCGGGTCCATCATGTGCACGTGGCCATCGGACTGCCCCCAGCCCCGCTGGTCGTAGAAGACCACCCAGTAACCGGCTTTCCACGCCGCGATGGCGGCTTCACCGGTGAGGATGGATTTGCCGTAAATTGACATGGGGCGCTTCGCGCGGAAGCCACCAAAACCGTGAGTGGCGATAATCAACGGGGCGCTTTCCCCGGCCTGAAGCTCAGGCTGGTAGACGGTGGCTGCCAGTTTTTTGCCGTCCCGGGTCGGGATGCGCACCTGGTAATAATCCTGTTTTTGCGCCTGGATCGTGCGCGGCGCATTGGTTTGAGGCAGGGTGGTGGTACAACCCGATAACACAAAAAAGCCCGTCAGCAGGGCTATCGACATGAAGAGCGGTCGCATGTGGCTACGTCCTCTGTTTATTATTCTGTTATTACTGTGAGGGTGTTATGAAAAAAACGGCTCAACCAAGCCAGGTCGCGGCCACTTTAGTGTGGTTCTTTTATGTTGTCATTGTTGTTTCTTTGGCTGTGACGCTGTGTTGGGCATTTTATAGCCAGTCGAACTATGGCTACCGCTTCTGGTATCAACAACTGGATATTGGCCAACATATACAAATTTATGGCCCTCAGAATCGCTTTAAATCCGGGTTTGAACAATTGCCCCCCGAGCAACACTGGCAGGCATTTGAGCAAATTCGTGATGCCGTGCATAACAGCGGGGCGGGATTGGCTGATATTTATTACCAGCCACCGGGGAAGAATCCACGCCCGTTACTGCACAATGCTGAAGTGCAGCATCTTCAGGACGTGGCCGATTTTATTGATCTGGGGCGTGTGCTCTTCTGGGTGTTGTTGGCCTTGTGGTTGCCGCTCGCCTGGCTTTGCGTCTGGCTTAAAGCACCACCCATGCGCTGGCGGCTTGGCATTACTGTTTTCACTGTGGGGGCTGTGTTAGCGTGGTTCCTGATTGCCGGCCCGACCCAGGTTTTTTATCAGTTTCATCTATGGATTTTCCCCGCTGACCATCAATGGTTTTTCTATTGGCAAGACTCACTGATGAGTACGCTGATGAAGGCCCCGGTATTGTTTGGCGGGATCGCGGCGGTAATCGCTCTGGGGGCATTGCTGCTCACGCCGGTCTTGTACAGGCTGGGCCTGTGGGGTGTGCGACGGCTTGCGCCGCAGGGGTGGCGCTAAAGAATCCGCCGCGTATATAACAGACCAATTTCGACCAATAAGAAACGGCTCATGAGCATTGAAGTACTGACTGCCGATGTTGAGGGTGGCGAAAATCTGCAGCGCTGGGCTGCCATGGGGTTACCAATCCCGCCCAGCTGGCGCATTGACCGCAGCGTGGTGGCAGACAGTTCTGCCGCGTCGCTGACTCACCAATTACGCGCCTTGCCGCGCATGTTTACCGATGACCGTTATTGGGTGCTTCAACAGGGGCCCATGAATGCGGATTCACGCCGGGAAAGCCTGTTGAATCTGGATTCGGATGAATCACTGGCGGCGGCATTGCGGAGCATTTTCGATCGCGAGCCTGGCCCGGACCATGTGGTGATCCAGGCACTGCCGCGGCAACAGGCTGCCGGGGTGTTGTTCACCCGCCACCCGCTACGCCAGGACCTGCCACACATGGTGGTGGAGGGCGTGGTGGAGGGCAGCAATGAACGTCAGCGATTGATTTTCGATGACAGCGGGCGACTGGTGCATGCGTCGCAGGCCGCACTGCCACTAAGCCAACAGGTTGATGAATCCCAGCTGCGACAACTCCACACCAGGCTCAAACAAAATTTTGACCGTCCCCAAGCCGGTGAGTGGGTGTTTGATGGCGAACAGCTGTGGCTATTGCAGACGTTGCCGGTGGGCTCGCTCCCCGAACCCAAGGAAGCCTGGACGCGACGTGCCGGAGTAGGGCTGTTTAATCAGGTAGAAACGCCGCTGTGGTACACCCTCGCGGGCCGTTGGCTGAAAGCAGCTTTCTGGGAGCCGCTGGTCGAACAGGCCGGCTGGAGCCGTTTGGCCAAGGTCGAGCCTTATCGGCGCCAGCACAGCCACATCTATACCAATTGCGCGTTTTTTCGCGAACTCCAGCAACAACACAAAGGCGCAGCACGCTTTGTGCCCCCGGCCTGGCAGCAGCTTGAAGTCCATGATGAGGCAACACCAGTGCGCTTGCGTTCGCGCCTTGCCGACACCGTTACCCAGTGGCGCCACCGGTGGATGCTGACGCAGTTGTCCCTGGATATTCTCCACTGGAAAGAGCCGGACGTTACCCGTGAAGCGCTATGGCGGGCTTTTATGCGACTGGATGCCATGGGAGAGGCGCTCAGTCGGGTGGACGGTGAGCTTGCCTATCTGACCCTCGCCGATGCCCTGCCTCGCTATGGGGCGCCGTTACCGCTAGCGCTGCTGGTCACCCCCGCTGAATTGCAGGCAGTGGAAGCATTGGCCCGGGGGGATCTTGAGGTGGTGCGAGAGACCTCGCTGCGCCCAGGTGCCGACCCGGTGCACGCGCCATTAAATGAAGGCCCGGCCCAGGCGGCTACCCTGAATGGCTTGCAACAACCGGGGATAGTCAGCGACGGGCAACTGGCTCAACCGAGTGAGCAGGACGCCAATGCGTTGCGTATGGCGCGTACGGCACGGGGCCTGCGTTTTGCCATCGGCAACCGTCTTCGCCGTCTGCTGCGTTCCATGGGGGCTATCGTGGTCGAGCAGGGCATGCTGCAGCACCCGGATGATATCTATTTCCTGTATTTTGATGAGCTCTGGCAGCTGTGGATGGGGCAAAAGCTGCCAGCCAGTGCAGGCAGAGAGGTCATTGGTGACCGTAAACTCCGTTATCTGGATGATGGCTTGCAAGGCGCACCGGACTGGAAGATGGATCAGGTGGGTTATGGTTTCGGCGGCGGGCAGCGCCTCAGCCCATTGTTGCGCGGCTTGCCATTGGTTGATGGTTCTGCGGAAGGGCCGATCCGGCGGGTATGCAGCGCCTGGTGCCTGAACAAGATCCAGCCCGGCGATATCGTGGTAGTGGATCAGGTGGAACCCGCATGGCTGCCCTGGCTGGTACAGGCGGCGGGCCTGGTGATTGCCGAGCAGGATCCGGCTAACGCCGCCGCCAGCCTGGCGGTGACCTATGGCATTCCTGCCATCTGGTCTGCCAGTGATGTCATGCATAGCGTGCAGGACAATCTGCAGGCAACCCTGGATGCCACCCAGGGCCAGCTTGATGTCGCTCCGGTTATGGATGACGATAACGCCAGCTAGGACGATCGGGCTGGAAGGCGAAAAGTGCAGGGCTCACGTGTTGTTCTTGTCCCACAGAGGCAGGTTCCATGAAGCAACCACCGAATCAGGAAGAAGACACTCGCCCGTTTGTGGCCCCATGCCACACGGTCGATACCCGCGCGCCACTGCGCTGGCTGCGCAAGGGATGGCGGGACTTTCGGGCGGCGCCGGGGCCAAGCCTGGTGTATGGCGGCATCATGTTCGTCATCAGCTACCTGATCAGTGCCGCCACTTGGTGGTTCGGTAATATGGGCCTGTATCTGGGCCTGCTTTCCGGCTTTGTCTTTCTTGGGCCGCTGTTGGCGCTCAATCTCTACGATATCAGCATCCAGCTGCAGCAAGGGCGCAAGCCCAGCTTGCTTGAGAGTTTACGGCAGGCGCGGGCCTGCATGGGTGACGCCCTTACCTTTACCGTGATTCTGGTAGTGGTGTTTCTGGTGTGGGCCCGGGCGGCGAATCTGATTTATATCTTTTACCCGGTTAATGAGTGGCACCTGGAGAATGTACTGCTGTTCTTCGGGGTGGGCAGCAGTGTGGGCGCCTTGTTCTGCGCCATCGTTTTCACCGCCAGCGTGTTTTCACTGCCCATGATCATGGATCGCAAGACGGACATGGTGACCGGGGTGATTACCAGCACCAACGCGGTGCTACGCAATAAACCGGCGCTGTTTGTGTGGGCCTGCCTGATTGGTGTTTGCCTGCTGGTGGGCTTGTTAACGGCCTACCTGGCGCTGGTGGTGCTGCTTCCGGTGCTTGGCTATGCCACCTGGCATGCCTACCGCGAAGTGATTGATGCCAGCGTATGGGAGCCGCGCTTTACGCTTCCTGCTGAGGATGCAGATTGAATGCGGGAACCGCCTTTCCGGCAACGATCCCCGCATTTCTCTGAACAGCCTGAGGGCCTAGTCCTCGTCCATGTAGCCCAGCAGGTGGGGCACCATCCGTTCGATCTCCTTGCGTGTCATGCCTTTGCGTGCGGCGTAGTCGTCCATCTGGTCCTTTGCCAGTTTGCCGGTGCCGAAATACTTGGCCTGTGGGTGGGAGAAGTACCAGCCGGATACAGCCGCAGTGGGCAGCATGGCGTAGCTTTCGGTTAGCGTCATGCCGGCATGGGTTTCCGGGTCCAGTAACTGCCACAGCAAGGCTTTCTCTGTATGGTCCGGGCACGCCGGGTAACCCGGGGCAGGGCGGATGCCTCGATATTTCTCGCTAATCATGTCCTGGTTGCTCAGTGCCTCATCGCTGGCGTAGCCCCAGTAGTCCTTGCGCACTTTTTCGTGCAGGCGCTCGGCGAACGCTTCCGCCAGCCGGTCAGCCAGTGCCTTGAGCATGATGGCGGAATAGTCATCATGGTCGGCTTCGAAGCGGGCGACATGTTCGTCGATACCAATGCCGGCGGTAACCGCAAAGCCACCCAGCCAGTCGGTGAGCCCGGTTTCCTTGGGCGCGATAAAGTCACTCAGGCAGAAATCCGGCTTGTCGTTCTTGCTTCGGTCCAACTGCTGGCGCAGGTGATGAAGGGTCATGAATGGCTGCTCATCACCCGGGTTGCGGTACAGCTGGATATCATCCATATCCGAGTTGGCCGGCCAGAAACCCATTACACCACGGGCAGTTAGCCACTTTTCTTCAATGATTTTCTCAAGCATTTCCCGGGCATCCCGGTAGAGCTTGGTAGCTTCTGCGCCGACCACTTCATCGTCGAGGATCTTGGGGAATTTGCCGGCCAGCTCCCAGGCACGGAAGAAGGGCGTCCAGTCGATGCGTTGCACCAGATCATCCAATGGATAATCGTCCAGCACCTTCAGGCCTTTCACCTTGGGCTCGGGCGGCGTGTAATCACTCCAGTCAGGCTGGAATCGATGCTCCCGGGCCTGATCAATGGAAATCAGGCTGCGGTCCACCTGCTGTTGTTTGCGCCGGACGCGCAGTGCCTCGTAGGTTTCCTTGAGTTCGGAGACAAAGTCGTCCTTGGCCGTTTTGGAGAGCAGCCTGGAGGCCACGCCGACGGCACGGGAGGCATCAGCAACATGGACCACGGCCTTGTCATAGGCCGGATCAATCTTCACCGCGGTATGAATGCGGCTGGTGGTAGCACCGCCAATCATCAACGGCAGGTCCATTTCCAGGCGCTGCATCTCGCTGGCCACATGCACCATTTCTTCCAGCGAGGGGGTAATCAGCCCGGAGAGGCCAATGATGTCCACATTTTCTTCTTTGGCTACCTCGAGAATAGTCTCGCAAGGCACCATGACGCCCAGGTCCACCACGTCATAGCCATTACATTGCAGCACCACGCCAACAATGTTCTTGCCGATGTCGTGCACATCGCCTTTCACGGTGGCCATCAGGATTTTGCCGTTGGCTTCATCCTGGGTGCCCAGCTCTTCCTTTTCCTTCTCCATGAAGGGCATCAGGTAGGCGACTGCCTTCTTCATGACCCGGGCGGATTTGACCACCTGGGGCAGGAACATCTTGCCTTCGCCAAACAGGTCGCCGACCACGTTCATGCCATCCATCAAGGGGCCTTCGATGACGTGAAGCGGGCGGGCGGCATTCTGGCGGGCCAGCTCGGTGTCTTCTTCCACGTAGTCGGCAACGCCTTTCACCAGGGCATGCTCAAGGCGCTTTTCGACGGCCCATTCACGCCAGGCCAGATCTTCCTTTTTGGCTTTCTCGCCGCCGCTACCCCGGTATTTCTCGGCAAGATCCAGCAACACTTCGGTGCCGTCTTCGTGGCGGTTGAGCACCACATCTTCCACTGCGTTGCGCAGTTCTTCGGGAATGTCCGCATAAATGGCCAACATGGTGGGATTGACGATCCCCATGTCCATGCCGTTTTTGATGGCGTAATAGAGGAACACTGCGTGGATGGCTTCACGAACCGTGTCGTTGCCCCGGAAAGAGAAACTCACATTGGAGACCCCGCCGGAAATCATGGCGTGGGGCAGGGTGCGCTTGATGTCGCCCACCGCTTCAATGAAATCCACGGCGTAGTTGTTGTGCTCTTCGATCCCGGTGGCAATGGCGAAGATGTTGGGGTCGAAAATAATGTCTTCCGGCGGGAAACCCACTTCTTCGGTGAGCAATTTGTAGGCACGGGTGCAAATTTCCACCTTGCGCTCACGGGTATCTGCCTGGCCTTCCTCATCGAAAGCCATGACGATCACGGCAGCACCGTAACGCCGCAATAGGCGCGCCTGATGAAGAAAGGCCTCTTCGCCTTCCTTCATGGAGATGGAGTTCACCACCCCCTTGCCCTGGATGCATTTCAGCCCGGCCTCGATCACTTCCCACTTGGAGGAGTCGATCATGATCGGCACTTTGGAGATTTCCGGTTCTGAGGCCACCAGATTGAGGAACTTCACCATGCACTCGGCGGATTCCAGCATCCCCTCATCCATGTTGATATCGATGATCTGGGCGCCGTTCTCCACCTGGTCGCGGGCCACGTCCAGCGCGGCATCGTAGTCCTCTTCCTTGATCAGGCGCAGGAATCGTTTGGACCCGGTCACATTGGTCCGTTCGCCCACATTCACGAACAGGGAATCCTTGGCGATGGTGCAGGGTTCCAGGCCGGACAGGCGGCATGCCACTTCAATGTCCGGGAGCTGGCGTGGCGCCAGACCTTCAACAGCCTCCGCCATGGCGGCGATGTGCTCCGGGGTAGTCCCGCAGCAACCACCGATAATGTTCAGAAAGCCTTTCTCTGCCCAGGCGCGGACTTCTTTTGCCATGGTGAACGGATCCAGGTCATATTCACCCATTTCGTTGGGCAGCCCGGCGTTGGGGTGGGCGGAAACATAAGTTTCGGAAATGCGCGACAGCTCTTCGATGTACGGACGCAACTCCATGGGCCCCAATGCACAGTTCAGGCCAAAGCTGATTGGGCGGGCGTGACGCAGGGAGTTGTAGAAGGCCTCGGTGGTTTGCCCGGTGAGGGTACGGCCCGAGGCATCGGTGATGGTGCCGGATATCATGACCGGCAAGTCCAGATTGTTCTCGTAGCAGTACTGGTCCACCGCAAAGACCGCCGCCTTGGCATTCAAGGTGTCGAAAATGGTTTCGATCAGCACCATGTCGATGCCGCCCTCTACCAGGCCGTCCAGGGCCTCCAGATAGGCGTTCACCAGTGCATCAAAGTTCGTGTTGCGATAGCCCGGGTCGTTCACGTCCGGGCTGATACTGGCGGTGCGGTTGGTGGGGCCAAGCACCCCGGCCACGTAGCGGGGCTTGTCTGGTGTGGAGGCTTCGTCGGCGGCCTCCCGGGCGACACGGGCGGCGGCAACGTTGATGTCCCGCGCCAGGTCCTGCATGTCGTAATCGGCCATGGCGATGGACGTGGAATTAAACGAGTTGGTCTCGATGATATCCGCGCCCGCGTCCAGGTAGCCCTTGTGCAATGCCTTGATTCGCTCAGGTTGCGTCATGCTGAGCAGGTCATTATTGCCTTTCAGGTCGCTGGGCCAGTCGGCGAACTGGCTGCCGCGGAATTCCTCTTCACTGAACTGGCAGCGCTGGATCATGGTGCCCATGCCACCATCAAGAATCAGGATGCGTTCCTTGAGTTGGGCAGTTAATTGAGCGCGCGGGTTCTGTGACATCGATGGCTCCGGCAAGGGCGGGAAATTGGGGCGTGCATTATAGCGGGGCAGGGCGCAGATACCCAATATGTGGTGCTTTTTCCGGGGGGAATCGCGATAAAAGGGCATTGTTGGCGGCAGCAGACTGGCCATAAGGTGCATTAGGTTTCATTATTGGGCAGGCTTGGTGGCGGAATGGCAGGCATGTCTCGCGGCCAGTGGATGAAATTTTTGTAAAATCCCGCGCGGTGGCATCAGCATGGCTTGGGCTTGCCGCAGGAACGGGCATAATTCGCGCTCACAGGATGAGGAGTACGCTTAATGGATCAATATCTGACCCAACTGGAAACCTTTGCCAATGAAAATCTGGTGCCTTATGCCTGGAGCATTGCGGCGGCACTGGTTATTTTCATTGTCGGTAGCTGGATTGTTGCCCGCCTTAGTGGCTGGGTAAAAAAGCTGCTGAACAAGCGCATGGATGAAACAGTCGCCACTTTCCTGGGGCGCATTGTTCACGTTCTGCTGTTCGTTTTCGTAGTGATTGCGTCCCTGGATCAACTGGGTATAGAGACGACCTCCCTGGTTGCGATTCTGGGTGCCGCCGGCCTGGCTGTTGGCCTGGCCTTGAAAGATTCCCTGGGTAACTTTGCTGCGGGCGTCATGCTGATCATGTTCAAGCCGTTTCGCGTGGGGCATTACGTGGAGGCGGGGGGAACCTCTGGCACGGTCAAGGAAATCCGTATTTTTGCGACGATCATGAACAGCCCGGATAACAAGGTTCTGACCGTGCCCAACGGTGCAATCATGTCCGGAAATATCGTCAACTATTCGGAAAAGCCCACACGTCGAGTGGATATGGTTTTTGGTGTCGCTTACGATGCGGACCTTTCCGTAGTGAAAAAGGTGCTGCAGGAGGTTCTTGCTGCGGATGATCGTGTGCTCAAGGATCCTGCGCCGACCATCGTCGTGGGTGAGCTTGCGGATAGTTCGGTTAACTTCTTGTGCCGTCCCTGGGTAAATAGCGCGGATTACTGGCCGGTTCTGTGGGATACCACGGAAACCGTGAAGCGTCGCTTTGACGAAGCTGGCATTGGCATTCCGTTCCCGCAGATGGACGTACATTTCGACAAAAACGATTAAGGAGTGATTCATGCGCAGTAAGACAATCGCTGCCATGCTGCTGGCCGCCGGGCTTCCGGCGGTATCGGTGGCTGCAGAAGATGCAGCCACCGACGAGGGCAGTGAAGTTTCAAAGTGGTCTGGTGATATTGGTGTCGGGTTGTTGTTCAAGCGTGGCAACACCAATTCCGACTCTACCAATGCCAACGTTAATATGGCACGGGACAGCGAGAAATGGCGTCATACTTTCAAGGCTGATGCCAATAACGAGAAGGAAGAGGATCCCGATACGGAAGAATACAACCGTACGGATGAGAACTACTTCGCTTCCTACAAGCTGGACCGTAAGCTTGGCGAAGATGCCAAGAACTACCTCTTCAATGTGCTGACCTACCAGAAAGATAATTTTTCGGGGTATCACTACGAAGCCAGTTATGCCATCGGTGTGGGTCGCCGCTGGATTGATTCGGATCTGCAGACCCTGGATGCCGAAATCGGTCCGGGTTATCGCGTAAAGTGCCTGGAGCCCCAGGACACCTATATGAGCTGCCATAACTCGGAAGAAGATGCGATTGCCCGCATTGGTATCAAGTACGAGTTGCGCGTCAGTGACAACACCACCTTCAAGGAAGATTTCTCTACCGAGGTAGGTGAAGAGGGCGCGGATACACGGGCTGAAACGTCTTTGACCACGGCGATTAATTCCAGCTTTGCCTTGCGCCTGCGCCACTTGCTGGAACATAACTCCTCGGTACCGCCTGGCACCAAGGAAACGGATCATACGTTCTCTGTCGGTGTGGTTTACACCCTGCAGTAGAGCGGTTTTTCTGCGTCACAAAAAAAGCCCCGGCCGGTAACGGTCGGGGCTTTTTTTGTGTTCATCGCGGAATTGAGCAATCAGCCAGCTTCAGAGCTTGTCGCATTGTCCCGCCCTGACAGATGCTGGACGACCGGAACCTCCTGCCCATCCCTCAAAAGAGATGCCGCAATAGCGACAGCCTCTCAGGCTATGGGGTTTGACGTCAGGCATCCGGCATCCGGCATCAGGCGTTAGGCTCTGGGCAAAACTCCGTGGGAAGGGCTCGCCATCATGGCCTTCTCTCTAAGCCGCGATGAGCCAAAAAAAAGGAGCCCGAAGGCTCCTTTTTTTGCGAAGGCGGTGGATCAGCCTTCCTTCAGGGCGGTGGTGATATCCAGCACCGCGCCTTTGCCGTCGCCGAACAACATCAGGGTGTTGTCCTTGGCGAACAGCGGGTTGGGCAGGCCGGCAAAGCCGGCGCTCAGAGAGCGTTTGACCACAACTACGGTCTTGGCCTTGTCCACGTTGAGGATGGGCATGCCGTAAATCGGGCTGCCTTTGTCTTCGCGGGCCATGGGGTTGGTTACGTCGTTGGCGCCCAGCACGATGGCTACGTCGGTCTGCTCGAAGGTCGGGTTGATCTGGTCCATGTCCTTGAGCTGGTCGTAGGGGACTTCGGCTTCGGCCAGCAGTACGTTCATGTGACCAGGCATGCGGCCTGCAACCGGGTGAATCGCGTATTCCACCTCGATACCGGCGGCTTCCATGGTGTCAGCCAGTTCACGTACAGCATGCTGCGCCTGTGCCATTGCCAGACCAAAGCCTGGAACAATAACCACGCGTCGTGCGGTTTCCAGCATCATTGCGACTTCGTCTGCGGAGGTGGATTTCACCTTGCCGGCGTAGACTTCGTCTTCGTCCACGGCGTCGCCTGCTTCCGCCATTACACCAAAGAGCACATTGGTGAGAGAGCGATTCATGGCTTTACACATGATGCTGGTCAGGATCAGGCCGGATGCGCCTACCAGGGAACCGGTAATGATCAGGGCGCTGTTGCCCATGACGAAACCGGCCGCAGAGGCTGCCACACCGGAGTAGGAGTTCAGCAGGGCGATCACAACAGGCATGTCTGCACCGCCAATCGGCAGCACCAGGAACAGGCCCAGCACCATGGCCGCTGCCACCAGGCTCCAGAACACCATTTCGTTACCCGGGTTAACCACCAGGTAGCCGATACCGACGAGAGAACCAATAAACAGGATGGCGTTAACCAGCTTCATGCCGGGGAAGCCCATGGGCTTTCCGTCGATGAGCTCCTGCAGCTTGGCAAACGCCACAAGAGAACCGGTCAGGGTAACAGCACCAATCAATACGGCCGCGCCAGTGGCGATGATGGAGACCGTATCGTTGGCGGAACCACGGAAGAATTCCGCTGAGGCAACAGCAAAGGAGGCACCGCCACCAAAACCGTTGAGCAGCGCAATCATCTGCGGCATGGAGGTCATCTGAACCTTCTTGGCCATGATGGCGCCAATCAGGCCACCGACAACGACGCCGGCAATGATCACTTCGTAGGTAACGATATGCTCGTTGAGCAGGGTTACCACGGCGGCCACGCCCATACCGGCTGCTGCCAGCAGGTTACCGCGTACCGCTGTTTTCGGCTTGGTCAGCCCCTTGATGCCCAGCACAAACAGGCAGGCAGAAATCAAGTAGGCGATATCAATCCAGTTCTGAGAAACGTGCATGGTTTACTTCCTCTTGAACATCGCCAGCATTCGATTGGTGACCATAAAGCCGCCAATCACGTTAATGGTGGCCAGAACCACCGCGGCAAAGCCCAGCACATTGATCAACATGCCGGAATCAGACCCGGCCGCAATCAAGGCGCCCACCACGGTGATACCGGAAATCGCGTTGGAACCGGACATCAGCGGGGTGTGCAGGGTCGGCGGAACTTTGGTGATCAGTTCCACACCGAGGAAGATCGCCAGCACAAACAGGGTAAGTTGGGCTACGAAATCCATTACTTTTCCTCCTTGCTGTCCGCGTCGGACGCTTCTTCCGCGGCTTCCGGCTCAGGCTTGGCCAGAGCGGGGAGACCCAGAATGTCGCGCAGACGGGCTTGGGGAACGTCGCCATCGTGACTGATCACGGTTTCGGCAACGATTTCGTCTTCGAAATCCAGCTGCAGCTCGCCGTTATCGTCGATCAGCAGGTTAAGCAGGTTTTCCATGTTCTTGCCAAACATCTGGCTGGCATGGAACGCCACAGAGGAGGGCACGTTTTCCGGACCGATGATGGTCACGCCGTGCTTCACTACTGTTTTGCCGGACTCGGTCAGTTCGCAGTTGCCGCCACGCTCAGCAGCCAGATCCACAATAATGGAGCCGGGCTTCATGGCTTTCACCATGTCTTCGGTGACCAGGATCGGGCTCTTGGCGCCGGGAACGGCCGCGGTGGTGACGATCACGTCCATTTCCTTCACGACTTCGGTCATCAGCTCACGCTGACGCTTGAGGAAGTCTTCGCCCTGGGCCTTGGCGTAACCGCCGGAGCCTTCCGCTTCGCCGGTATCCAGATCAAGCTCGACCGGCTTGGCGCCAACAGACAGGATCTGTTCACGGGCAGCAGGGCGAACGTCGTAGGCCTCAACGACTGCACCCAGGCGCTTGGCGGTGGCACAGGCCTGCAGACCAGCAACACCGGCACCCATGATGAACACGCGTGACGGCTTCATGGTGCCGGCAGCGGTCATGTTCATGGGGAACATGCGTTGGGATTCGGTCGCGGCGAGCAGCACGCACTTGTAACCTGCGATCATGGCCATGGAAGACAGCACATCCATGGCCTGGGCGCGGGTAATACGCGGTACCAGCTCAAGCGCCAGGCCGGAAACTTTCTTTTCCGCCAGGGACTGGGCAAATTGCGGGTTAGCCAAAGGGTCGGTCATACCGATCAGCACCTGGCCTTCCTTCAGTTTGTTCAGATCCTCGTCACCGTTCTTGATGTTGCTGCCGGGCGTTTGCACCTGCAGAACAACCTGAGCGGAAGAGAATACCTCATCGCGATCAACCAGCTTGGCTCCGGCAGCTTCATAAGTGCTGTCCGGATAACCGGCAATATCGCCGGCGCCGCGCTCGATGATGATCTCGATACCTTGTTTTTTCAGCAGTGCGCTGACATTGGCAGGCGTTAAAGCAACGCGCTGCTCGCCAGGGCAGATTTCTTTGGGAACACCGATAATCACCTGCGTTACCCCCGTCTGTGGTTCGCAAATAATTGGCTATTCAGGAGGGAGGATATTGGCAACCCGAAACCTCTGAAAGCCTCGAAAAACGGCCGGTTCAGGTGAACCGGCCGATGAGCAGGGTGCTAACCTTATTGTGCACGTGCCAGCTTGGCAAATGACAAATGGTTATCGCACCGATAAGTGGGTGATAAATGAGCGTTTTGGCCTGTCAGCACCTGTAATCATGGGAATTACCCGCCCGGACTGATCGTTTTTCGATCAACAAGGGCGATATCGTCCTCTTCCTGCATGTGAATGAAAGGCTCAAGGATGGTGTTGCCACGGACCTCCGACTCGATTACATGCAAAAAGGTGTATGCGCCAAGCAGCTTGCGGGCGAGGAAGATGAATTCCTTGGGGGGTACATCGAAATGCACCGAGAGGGCATTGCGGCCGGCACGATTCATGATGCGACTGGGCAGATTGCTCCTGCCCCAGCAGTACTCGCCATTCTCATTGAGCACGGAGGCCGGGGGCGGGAAACGGTCCGGGTCCTGCAACACTTCAACCGCTTCGAAGCAGAGTTCGGAGAACTCCTCAAGCAATTTGCGCGGGGCGTTACGGGCCAGGAAATCCAGGGCGTTGAGCGCCCGGATCAGCCGGTCAGCGTCATGGTAGAAGGAGGCGCGAATCATTTCCCGGCCCGGGCCAAGCACTTCGTTGTCGAAATCACGGATGGCGCCGAAATCCAGCAGCACGATCTGGTCCTGCTCCGGGGTTTCCCCAATTCGCAGCAGATAGTTGCCGAAATTCGGGTCCGTTTGCATCTTGTTCCATTCGAACACTTCCCGGCAGCACAGCTCCATAATGGCGCGGCCGATAAAGTTGCGGCGGGTCTGGGACAGCTCAAGGACGGCAGGATCGTTGACGCCAATACCACGCTCGAAGGTCATGCACATGATGTTGTGGGTGGAGAATTCCGGAATAATTTCCGGCACCACGAAACGCGTGTCATCGGCCAACGCGGCGCGAAAATGGCGGGTGGTGTGGGCTTCAAGATCATAATCCACTTCACGCTTGAGCATCTCGCGCACTTCATCGAGCCACATATTGAATTGCTCTGTCATGGGCACCAGTCGGCTCAACTTCAACAGGCGCACCAGCGCACGCATGTCGGAATCAATCGCGTCAGCCACGCCGGGATACTGGATCTTCAGGCACAGTTCCTTGCCATCTGACTTGCGCACGGCCTTGTGCACCTGCGCCAGCGAGGCGGCCCCCAGCGGTTGCTCTTCAATCTCAAGCTCAGCCAGCTTAACTTCACCGAGCTGGCGTTTGAGGTGCCGCTCGATTGCGGGCCATTCCAGGGCCGTTGTCTGGTTTTCCAGCGTATGCAGTGCCGTGGTGACCTCTTCTGGCAGAAAGTGCTCGCCGAACAGCGCCATCATCTGGCCAATCTTGACCACTGAACCTTTCAGGCTGCCCAGCTCTTCCACCAGTTCCTGGGCGCGGGCGGACAAAATTTCCTTGCGCCGGTCATCACGTTTGTCTTTAGCGGTGAACAGTGTGCCTGCACTGGCGGTGGCGTACTTGGCGCCAGCCAGAAAGCCAGCTTTGGCCATGGAGAAGCGTCGCTCCACAGAACCTGTTTTAACCCGTTTTACTGTTTTACGTGCCATAGTCGCGAGGAAACTCCATTTGCCATCCTGAAAGCCGGTGGCATTCTAGCCCGTATTACCAAGCGGGTCATTGTCCCAAGGAGATAACAAATGGCGAGAACCTGGGTGTTATTGCGAGGCCTGGTTCGTGAAAAGCGGCATTGGGAGACGTTCCCGGAGCAGTTTCAGGCGGCGGTGCCACAGGACACGGTGATTACACTGGACCTGCCCGGTAACGGTGAATTCTGGCAGGAACGCAGCCCGACGCGGATTGCGGCCATGGTGGCCCATGCCCGCGAACAACTGCACGCCCAAGGACACAGTGGCCCTTATCATGTGGTGGCGCTGTCGCTGGGGGCGATGATGGCGGTGCAGTGGCTTTGCCAGGCGCCCCATGAAATCGCGTTTGCCGGCCTGATCAACACCAGTGCCAGTCGTTTCAGTCCTTTTTGGCAGCGCTTGCGACCCATGAATTACCGCCGACTGTTGCGAGAGGCCGTGCTTAGCCGCGACACCCTGCGCAAAGAGACCGCCATCCTCGAGATTACCTCGAATATGCGCGAACGTGATTTTCTGCACGCCCTGGCGGAAAAATGGGCTGACTATGCCGCCTCGCAGCCGGTTTCGCTCAGTAACAGCCTGCGCCAGCTTCTGGCTGCCATGCGTTTCCGGGCACCGGTGGCGCTGCCGGATTCAGTGCCGGTAATCATTGTTAACGGGCAAGGGGATCGCCTGGTCAGCCCCAGCTGCTCCCGGCGGCTGGCCGCCGCCTGGCAGCTGCCACTGAAAATGCATGCTGAAGCGGGGCATGATCTGCCTCTGGATGCACCTCAGTGGCTTATCAATACGTTACTCGAGGGGGTAACAGATTCCGCTGTTTAGTGTATTGACCGCAACCGCCTGCTAACCTAAGTTCTATTCAGAACCCGTGAGTTCTGACATGGGTTCTGAATAGACCAATAATCAAGAGGTATGCATGGCAACGCCGCAGGAATTAACCCGTTTTGCAAAAGGTCCACAGTCACCCCAGGAAAGGATCTGGTGGGACCGCTATTCCCACGACAAGCTCAATGCCTGGCGTCAGGTGCAGGATCCGCTGGCCGATCGCTGCGCCGCACAGATTAAATTCACCCGCCCGTCCGGGTTGCTTGATGAAGTGGAGCGGCGGGCTGAAACGGAAGGGGGAGATTTCCAGGCCTTTCTGGATCATTGCTATACGGTACCGAGCTGGGTGGATTTCGAGGAAATGGAGCTGGGCCGGCGCATGTATCGTCGCAATGGGGCGCTACAGGGGCTAGTGCTGATGTGCTCCAGCCTGGTCGAAGGGTACGCCCACAACAAGCCCTCCCAGGTGCTGGTGGCCACCGGACGACTACAGAAGGATGTATCCCGGCGGATCTATGAAACCGGGCAGATGCTGCACAACATCGTCGGGGATGACGGCATTCGGCCCGGCGGGCTGGGGCACCGAACCCTGATGGAAGTCCGGCTGCTACATGCGGCGGTCCGGCAATTCCTGGCCAATAATCCGCGCTGGGACAATGAAAAGTATGACCTGCCGATCAATCAGGAAGACATGGCCGGTACGGTGCTGGAGTTTGATTTTATGGTGGTCCGGGGGCTCAAGCGTCTCGGGCTGCCGATTTCCAGGCGCGAACATGAGTCCATGCATTATTTCTGGCGCTATGCCGGATATTTGCTGGGCGTGAATGAGGCCTTGCTGACCAGCACACTGGAAGAGCAGAGCGTGCTGGCTATGCAGCTGACTTCGCATCTCTATGATCCCACGCCGGACAGTGAATCCCTGGCCAAGGCCTTGCTCAAGGACATGTCCGGCAAGCCGCCCTTTAATCTTTCCTATGATGTACTGCTGGCGTTCAGTCGCTACCTGATCGGTGACCAGGTGGCAGATGATCTGAATATTCACAGCACCATTCCTGCCTCTGCCGCCGTCAGGGTGGTGAAGACGGCGATCACCACAGCCAGTTTCGGCTTGCGCTTGTTGCCGGACCCGGCCAAGCGGGCACTGGAAGGCTTTAATCACCAGCTGGGCAGGCGCACCCTGAAAGCTGGACTGGGCGATAACCCGGCACGATGGGGCTTTAAGGCACTGGCCTGACGAGTACGCTGTTAGCATCGCGATGTGGCCAAGGCGCGCCACAAAAAAACCGGCTATAAAGCCGGTTTTTATTTCCATGGTCTGTGCGTTGGCTGAAATCAGCCTTTGCGGGCAACCTGGTTTTCCCGCAGCAAATCCATGTAATCCACCAGAATTTCACCAGTTTCGCGAACGTAGGGGTCTTCGTCCATGGCTTCATCATGGCTTTCCGGATCCAGCGCCCGCTGTTCTTCCAGTGTGCGCAGCGCCTTGATGCTTTCAAGGGGATCTTCATTACGGGCCTGGCGACGGCTGTTTTCGATGGCCAGCCGTTCCTTGTCGAACTCGGTCTGCATTTGAGTGCGTGTTTTCTCGTTCAGCGACAGCTCAGTACGGTTGCGGTTCACGTCGAGCAGTTTGCGCAGAGAATGCACGTAGATGAATTCCGGGTCGCTATCCGTGCGTTCTTCATGGCGCTGGCGCAGTTGTGGCAGGAATGGCACCAGGTCAGTGACACGCTGGAAATTGGCTGATTTGATTTCATCCCAGGGCAGGGCGTTGGGCAGAGAGCTTTCCCCCACGTCATCCTTGTCTACCAGGGAGGGCAAACCCACGTCCGGTACGATGCCCAGGTTCTGGTTGCTGGAGCCCGACACCCGATAGAACTTGGCATTGGTCATCTTCAGCTTGCCATGATTGAGATCCAGCAGGGTTTGCACGGTGCCTTTGCCGTATGTCTGGTCGCCGACGATCAGCGCGCGGCCATAGTCCTGCATGGCGCCCGCAAAAATCTCCGATGCCGAGGCGCTGTAGCGGTTCACCATAACAGCCATGGGGCCGGCGTACAGGACGCCGGGGAATTTGTCGCCTTCGACGCTGACCCTGCCACTGGATTCGCGAACCTGTACGGTGGGGCCCCGATTAATAAACAGGCTGACCAGCTTGTTAACTTCCAGCAGCGAGCCGCCGCCGTTGTTACGCAGATCGATGACCAGACCATCGATATTTTCCTTGCGCAGCTCGACCAGCAGTTTGGCCACATCGCTGGTGGTGCTGGTGTATTTCGGGTCGCCGCGGTGGTAGGCGTCGAAATCCAGATAGAACGCGGGGATTTCGATAATGCCCAGTTTCAGGTCCTGACCATTGCGATCAACGTGGATAATGTCTTTCTTGGCGGCCTGTTCTTCCAGCACCACCTTGTTGCGCACAATGGTGATGGTGCGAGTGTCATGCTCGCTGGGGCTGCCGGCGGGGATAATTTCCAGATTGACTTTGGTGCCCTTGGGGCCACGGATCTGGTCGACCACTTCATCCAGGCGCAAGCCGATCACTGGAACCGGCTCTTCTTCATCCTGGGAGACACCCACAATGCGGTCCGCAGGCTTCAGTTGGCCGCCTTTGGCTGCTGGACCACCAGGCACCAGACGCACCACCTTGGTGTAGCCGTCTTCGTATTGCAGTACCGCACCAATGCCTTCCAGTGAGCGGCTCATGCTGATATCGAAGTTTTTCGAATTGTGCGGGGTGAAGTAGGTGGTGTGGGGATCAAATGTCTGCGTCAGCGCATTCATGTATACCTGGAATACATCCTCAGGAGTATTCTGCTTGATCCGCTTCAACTGGCTTTCGTAGCGACGAGTGAGCCGCGTTTCGATATCTTCCGCACTGGAATCGTTGAGGCGCATGGAGAGCACCGCATTTTTCAGCTGGCGCTGCCAGATTTCATCCAGCGCCGCCTTGTCCTTGGCCCAGGGGGCATTCTCACGATCCACTCTTACCGACTCTTTGCTGTCGAAGGTCAGCGAATCCAGGTCATTGGCGATGGTTTCCAGTGACCAGGTCAGGCGCTCTTCCAGGCGCTGCTGGAAGCGATTGAAAATGGTATAACCGCCTTCCAGCTGACCCTTGCGTAGCTGGTCATCCAGGATCTCGTTATAGCGCTGGAAGTCCTTGATGTCGGATGCCAGGAAATACAGACGATTGGGATCCAGGTCTTTCAGGTAGCGCTGCAGCACCTGTTCGGAAAGCTGATCGTCGAAATCCAGCTGGCGATAGTGATACTTGAGCTTGTCAGCAATTTCTTCAGCCGCTTCCAGTTGCTCTTCCGTCGGCTTCAGGTCGCCCTGAATATCCGGCGATGAGTCGTGAAGGGCGCCGCCGCCTTTGATTGCCCCACCCAGCAACAACAGTGCAAGGGCAAGAGGGAACAGCTTACGGAGTAATGACATACTGGCTCTCAAACAGTTTTTTTCAGTATAGCCGACAGCCCGGGAGCGGTCATTCAGGGTTGAATCGCCGGCTATCGGGGTAGACTATCGTGATGGCACGAAGTTGCAGTGCCTGGCGCCGTCTATCGGCGTAATTCTATGACCCTAGCGCACGGGAGATACTTTGCACAGACTGTTCAGCCTGTTTTTCCTGGCGGGTATCGCCGGGGCTGTGATCCAGCTCATGGCCGGGGACATGGAGGCACCGGGGCGCCTTATCAATGCCCTGTGGGAATCCGCTGATCTGGCAGTTGAAGTGAGCCTGGGCTTGATCGGGGTGCTGGCCCTGTGGAGCGGCCTGTTTCGCCTGGCGGAAGCCAGCCGACTGGCCGATCGGGTGTCCGGCTGGGTGACGCCGGTGCTGGCCCGTGTCATGCCAGGCATTGCCCGAACCCCGGAAGCCGCCGCTCCGGTGTCCATGAACCTGGCGGCCAATATGCTGGGGCTGGATAACGCCGCGACGCCACTGGGCCTCAAGGCCATGGAGTCGCTGCAGAAAGACAATCCGTCCCCGCGCAGCGCCACCAACAGCCAGATCATGTTTCTGGTGCTCAATACGTCATCGGTGACTTTGGTTCCGGTCACCGTACTGCTTTTTCGCGCCCAGCAAGGCGCAGAAGACCCGGCGCTGGTGTACCTGCCTTTGCTGATGGCAACCACCATTTCCACCCTGGTAGGCGTGATTGTTACCGCCAGGGTGCAAAAGCTTCCCCTGGCCAGCCCGCTATTGCTCACGGTAATGGGACTCTGGCTGGCGGTTCTGGGTTTGCTTGGCGCCGTTGTTTTACTGGCCCCGGCAGAGGCCGCCAACACCTTCGCCAGCCTGCTGGGCAATGGCATTCTTCTGCTTGTCTTGAGTGTGTTCTTTATCGCCGCCTGGCGGTCCGGGGTGGATAGCTACGATGCCTTTGTCGAAGGGGCAAAGGAAGGCTTCACGCTTGCGGTGAAAATCATTCCTTACCTGGTGGCCATGCTGGCAGCCATTGCCATGCTGCGGGCCGGGGGCGTGCTGGGCTTGTTTCTGGACGGCATTCGCAGCGGGGTTGGTGCGCTAGGGCTGGACACCCGCTTTGTGGATGCACTGCCCGTGGCGCTGCTTAAGCCCTTGAGCGGTTCCGGGGCGCGGGCCGCCATGGTGGATGTGATGCAGACCCATGGGGTGGATTCGCTGGCCGGGCGGATGGCGGCGGTGATGCAGGGCTCTACGGAAACCACCTTTTATGTATTGACCGTCTATTTCGGCAGTGTCGGCATCCGTGATTTCCGTTATGCGCTGTGGTGCGGGCTGGCGGCAGATGCCGCCGGCCTGGTCAGCGCCATTTTCCTGAGCTACCTGTTTTTTGCCTGAACGGCATGGTCAGGAACAATATAACGGAAGGTCAGGTTGATACGCGGGGCCGGGCGGTTGCGGCGGCGGGGCAGGGCGTGTTCGAAGCTGGCCTGCACGCCCGGCGACATCAACAAAAGATCGTCATGATGTAGTGGCACACTCAGGCACTGGCGCTGGCTGCCCGGGCCTTTCGGCCGAAAAGTCAGCTCCCGGCAAGCGCCCAGATTGTAGGACGCCACCCAAGGTGTATGGCCCAGCTCCGGTTCGTTATCGCTGTGATAACCCATGCAGTCGTCACCACTACGGTACAGATTGGCCAGCACACTGTTAAAGGTTTTTCCGGTGACGCGTTCGATCGCGGCCTTGACCGGCAATAGCCCGGCAGGCCAGCCCGCTGCCGTGTGCGTATGCCCGGAATAGCGATAGCGCAGCCCGGCATCGCCATGCCAGGCGGTTCACCGCGGGACTGGGTGCTGCCGCCCATACACGGTAATCTTGGGTTGTTGCCAATCCAGAGTCTGGCTTAACGTAGCCAGCAGGCGGTCTGCTTGGGATGGCCCCATTAAACCCGCCCAGTGATGCAGCTGCGCATTGCTACTGAGGTCGATAAGGGAAGCAGTTTGCCGAGCCTGAGGCCCGGTTGTCGGTAAACACATAACGGCTCTATAAAGATTGCCGGCCGCTGCCGGCGAGGATGATCAGGGAAACATCATGCTGCATATCTTTCGAATCGAAAATGGTGTCCTGCGCGAAAAGGATGTGGACACCATCATGCCGTCCCTGGCAGAAGACGGCAGCTGGATCGACCTGGTTGATGCCGAGGAAGACGAGCGGAACCTGGTCCAGCAATTTCTCCAGGCGGAACTGCCCGATTCCGACGACATGGAAGAAATTGAAGCCTCGGCCCGCTTTTTCAGTGATGAGCAGGGGCTCCACGTTCACTCCCTGTTCCTGTTCCAGTCGGAAGGTCGGGCCCGGACTTCCACGGTGGCCTTTGTGGTACAGGAAGGGCGGCTGCTCTCGTTCCGCGATTCCCGGTTGCCGGATTTCCGCTTGCTGCGCCTGCGTGTGCGGCGGGGCTGGGTCAAGGTATCGCAACCCCTGGACATCCTGCTGAGTATTCTCGACCAGAAAGTGGAAAATCTGGCGGATGCCTTGGAAGACGTGCACCGGGACCTGGAAAAAGTCGGCTATAGCGTGCTTGAAGAAGAAAACGGGGAGCTGGAAGAGGACATTGAACGCCTGGCACAGCTGGAAGACACCAACGGAAAAATCCGCCTGTGTCTGATGGATACCCAGCGATCCATCTCGTTTATTCAGCGCTATGTGCGATCGGACAAGGTGCGCCGGCGTACCTGTGCGGAAATCCAGCACGACCTGGACACTCTGCTGTCACACACGACTTTCCTGTTCGACAAGATCAACTTCCTGATGGATGCAGCCCAGGGCTTCATCAATATCCAGCAGAATCAGATCATCAAGATCTTTTCCATCGCGGCGGTGGTGTTCCTGCCGCCCACCATGATTGCCAGCATTTACGGAATGAACTTCGAGGTCATGCCGGAGCTGGATTTCCGCTTTGGGTACCCCATGGCCATTGGGCTGATGGTGCTGTCCGGCATGGCGCCGTACTGGTATTTCAAACGAAAGGGCTGGTTATAGCGGGTGGCCTGACCTTTGGTCCTGATCTTTGGTGAAAGGCGGCGTCGGGCGTCAGGATTGCAACGCCCAGCCACTCGCCGTTTCAGATGCCTTGCCTTCTGCGGCCAGCTTGATCAGATGAGCATTCAATGAAAGCTGTGCCACTCCGTGCAAAAAGGCCGGCACATCGTCATATACCGCCGTTACCAGTGTTGCCAATGGTTGCGCCGTTGCCGTCAGACAGTCGACTACCTTGTCTTCTCGTTTCTGCCGGTGGGCCAGGGTTTGTGAAAGGGTGTCTTCCGGGTGGCTGATGACATCGCCATGACCTGGAGCCATCAGGGTAATGCCCCGATTTTGCAATTTTCTCAGCGAAGCAAAGTACGCCTGCATGGAGCCAGAAGGGGGGGCGATCACTACCGTGGAGCCCTGGATCAAGTGGTCGCCGGTGAATAGCAAACCCTGTTCGCTCAGGTAGCAAAGATGGTTTCCCACATGGCCCGGGGTCTCAATGGCTGTCAGGCTGACACCGCCACAATTCACCGTATCGCCTTCAGTTAACAGGCGGTCCGCATGCCAGCTTTCATCCTGCAGCCCATCATCTGGCACAGAAGGTCCCAGGCAGCGAGCACCGGTGGCGGCCACCAGGGCCAGTGCGCCGGGAGAGTGATCGCGGTGAGTGTGAGTCACGATGACCTGAGTAATCGGCTTATCCAGCGCGCGTGCGGCCTGCAATAATGCCTGCAGGTGCTCTTGATCCTCCGGGCCGGGGTCAATAACGGTAAGGCTGTCCCTGCCAAACAAATAACTGTTGGTGCCTGGCCCGGTCATCATGCCCGGGTTGCGCGCCAGTACCCGCCAGGCGTGGTCGCCGATGGGGGTGAGCTGGCCGGGAATCAGTGATGCCATAATGACTCCTGGGAGTTTGGAAGCCGCATTGTGACGATTCATGTCAGATCATGCCAGCCCGGTCTTGCGTGCCTTATTACGCTTCCGGGTAGGCCAGTTTTTCCACCACCCTCAGTTGCCAGCGATCCACCCGCGTTTTTTCCTCCGGGTGACGGCTGACAACCGCAAATTGATATTCACTGCCGCGGGGCAGATACATCTGCAGGGTAATGTGCTGCTGATAAATGACCTGACAATCATCCGCTGACCGGCAATGCAGCGCCTGTGCCTGCAGGGAGAGTGCGGCTATATCCTGCTTGCCTTCATTGCGAACCGTGCCGCTAAGCCGCACGCCGGATTCCGAGTCACGAATTTCCGAAAGGGCCAGTTCCACTCCCTTGGGTGGCAAATATACCTGATCATCCTTGCCGCCTTGCCACACACCGACGGCCAGCACGATCAATCCGGCCAGCACCAGACTGGCGATCAGCAAAAACGGACGCCGGCCCCACTGCCAGCTCCCCCATAACAGGGCAGAGACCGCGATAACCACAGTTAATACAAGCAATAGGCGCATTTATCCTCCACAGATGCAGACCTGACCTTTCCTGATTCATATAATCCCAGCAGGCATATGTAAAGGAGAAGGGCATGTTGATTGTTGTCTCGCCGGCAAAAACGCTGGATTACGAGAGTGAATTACCGGCACTGAAAGCCACGCAACCCCGCTTGCTTGACGATAGCGAGGTGCTGATTGAGCGTGCACGCCAGCTTTCGCCGGCAGATATCAGCAGCCTGATGAGTGTCAGTGACAAAATCGCCCATCTGAATGCAGAGCGTTTTTCCTTGTGGGCTCGCCCCTTCAACAAGAAAAATGCCCGCCCGGCGGCGTTTGCTTTCAAAGGCGATGTGTATACCGGCCTGGACATCGAATCGTTCACAGACAACCAGCTCAACGATGCCCAGTCGCGATTCCGCATGCTCTCCGGCTTGTATGGGGTGCTGCGCCCACTGGACCTGATGCAGCCTTATCGGCTGGAAATGGGCACACGACTGGATAACGTTCGCGGCAAGGATTTGTATGCCTTCTGGGGCAGCACCATTACCGACTTGCTGAACAAGGACATGAAGGCGGCCAAAACCGATACCCTGGTGAATCTGGCGTCCAACGAGTACTTCAAATCGGTGAAGAAGAAGGACGTTGCCGGCACCATCATTGAGCCCGTTTTTCAGGACGAAAAAAACGGCAAGTACAAGGTTATCAGTTTTTATGCCAAGAAGGCGCGCGGCCTGATGGCGGCCTGGATTATCAGAAAAGGATTGAAGGATCCGGGCAAGCTGAAACAATTTGATGTGGCGGGCTATCGCTATTGTGAGGCGGAATCCACAACGTTGAAGCCGGTGTTTCGCAGGGCAGAGCAGGGCGCCTGACAGGCTTGGGCGATGACGCAGGCAGCGCCGGCGTCATCGTTTTCATGTGCTCAGTGCTTCTTGTTGTCTTCGAATTCACTCTTGGCGGCGAGAAAACCGGTTTTCAGACCATCCCAGGCGATTTCAAGCCCGGCTTTGATGTCATCCCAGGCGTCATCGCCATGGGATTCCAGCCGCTCCAGTTTTTCCTCGAACTCGCTGCGCCGGCCTTTCATTTCGTTGAGCTTTTCCCGGGCCTCATCGCGCCATTCATCACGCAAATCGTTCAGCCGTGCCGACAGCCGATCCAGCTGGTAGTCCCAGTCCTCAAGCTGCTGACGGGCGCGGGCGGTAAAATCCTTTTTATCTGACATCATGGAGCCTCTCTAGTGTGAGTGTCATTGGTCATCGTCATTGTTGATCCAGGGCGACTGGAAGTCCTCCGGTTTGATCACCAGTACGTCCGCGTTAGCGCGAGTAATCACGGACTCTGCCGTGGAGCCGAGCAGCAGCCGCTCTGGCAGGTTGCGGTGCACGGTACCCAGCACCAGCAGGTCTACGTCTTCCCTGTCGCAATAGCTGGCCAAGCTGTGGGCAATGGGGCCATTCAGGGTGATCAGCTGGCTTTTATCCAGCCCCTGGGCGGCCCCGAATTGAAAGAAATTATCGCGATGGAAGGCGCGCACTTTTTCCATGCTGCCGGTGTAATCCGGAATGGCTTCGCCGGCCACCATAATCAGGCCTTCATCCATTTCATCGAGCACGTGGCAGGCGGTGAGCTCGGCACCAAGCAGGGTGGCCTGCTGTTGTGCGCCTTCCAGTACCCGCACAGAGAGCCGGTCATCGGAGGCTTCCCCGGTGCCCGGATCCAGCGCGGCAAGAATGCGAGGGGAGGCACTCCACTCCCTGCTATGCACGCAAAGCACCGGGCAGGGCGCCTTGCGAATTAATTGCCAGTCCCTTGGGGTAAAGAGGTGGCGGCGCAGGGCACTGTCGTCGCTGGTATGCACCACCACCAGTGACGGAGTCAGCGTCAGTATGGCCTTGCGCAACCCATCCATGCTGTCTTTTTCCCAAAGAACACGGATCTCGCCTGCATCTTCACCCAGCAGTGCGGCGACGCGTTTGTGCCAGGCTTTACTGATCTGTTGCCGGGCCGCCTGCTGGCGTTCGGCATCCAGGCCAACGGCACGCACCATAGCGGAAGAATACGCATTGACGATGACTTGGAGCGGCGCCCCGGCCGCAGCCGCGATGCGCTGCGCTTTGTTCAGGGCGGGCTGGGCGGCCTTCAGATTACGGTCAAGAATCGCGACGACAGGTGTTGTCACTCTGTGAGCTCCAAAGCGGGATCGTGGTTCTGGCCGCACAGGCGGGCACGATCAAGAATTTCAATATCGCGGCCGGTAACGCGAACCCATTGATGTTGCTGGAAACGGGTAAAAATACGGCTTACGGTTTCCACGGCCATGCCGAGATAATTGGCGATGTCGTAGCGGGACATGGGCAGGCGAAAACGATGATCGCTCAGCCCGCGGCGCTGGTGCCTGGCAGACAGTGACAGCAACAGGGAGGCTACACGGTCATCCGCACTTTTCTTGCCAAGCAGCATGTGCAACTCCCGATCCGCCCGAATTTCATTGCTCATCAAACGGAAGAAATGATGCTGCAGAGAGGGAATCTGCTGGGACAGCGTTTCGAGTTGCGAGAAGGGAATCTCGCACACCGTGGCGGTCTCAAGGGCTTTGGCATTGGAAACATGGTGCGCGGTACTGATGCCATCCATGCCCAGTACCTCGCCGGGCAGGTAAAACCCGGTGACCTGTTCCTCTCCGTCATCGCTGACCACATAGGTTTTCAGGGCGCCAGAGCGCACGGCATACACAGAATCAAATCCGTCGGTGGCGCGAAACAGGTGCTCGCCGCGTTTCAGTGGGCGGCCTCGGTGGATAATACGATCCAGCTGGTCCAGTTGTGCCGGGGCCACTGCCAGGGGCAGGCAAATGGGGCTGAGGCTGCAGTCGTTGCAGGAAACATGATGAGACACGGTCAGACTCCGGTTGATCGCTGCGTAAAGCGTCACTCTTAGAGTATAGAGTGAAAATAGTAGAATAAAGGTCAAATAATCCGGCTAAACCGGGCTTGCTGCTGATTCCGGGTGTAGCGGTCAAAGGGCATCACCAGGGCCCGGCTAACCAGGCGACCGCTGTCGGTGATATGCAGCCGATTCTTTTCCACAGCCACTAATCCCTGCGCCTCAAACGCCACCCATTCAGACAGGGCATCCGCAAAATAATCCGGGAAATCAATCCCCCAGGTTTCGCTGAATACGGACATGTCCACGGACAGATCGCACAGTAACTGAATAATCAGCGCCCGGCGGATCTGGTCGTCGCGATTGAGAATGAAGCCTTTTTCAATCGGCAGACGGCGCTGCGACAAGTCGCGGCCCCAGCCATCCAACGTCTTGTGGTTCTGGGCGTATAAATTGCCGAGCTGGCTGATCGCACTCACGCCGAGCCCCAAAAGGTCTGCGTCGCCATGCAGGGTGTAGCCCTGGAAATTGCGATGCAGCAGGCCGTTTTTCTGTGCCACGGACAGGCTTTCGTTTTCCAGCGCAAAATGGTCCATGCCGATATATCGGTAGCCTTGCTCTTGAAGCATTTTTCCGGCCCGGGTCAGCATGCCGAGCTTCTCTTCCGGGCCGGGCAGGGCTTGCTCCTGGATCTGACGCTGAACCTTGAACCGTGAAGGCAGGTGGGCATAGTTGTACAAGGAGATACGATCTGGCCGAAGTGGCAGCAGCCGCTCCAGCGTGCGTGCCAGGCTAGATTCAGACTGCCAGGGCAGGCCGTAAATCAGATCGGTATTGATAGAGCGAAAACCAAAGTCACGGCTCCATGCCATGGTATCGCGGATCAGCTCATAGGGCTGGACACGATTGACCGCTTTCTGCACACGCGGATCCAGATCCTGCACACCCAGGCTGACGCGATTAAAACCGAGCCCGCGCAGCAATCCCAGCCGGGATTGATCCACGGTGCGCGGATCGATCTCGATGGCATAGTCACTGCGTTCGTCATCGCGCAAATTGAAGTGGCGAGCCAGGTCGTATACCAGCTCGGTGAGCTGTCCGTCATCGAGAAAGGTGGGGGTTCCGCCGCCCCAGTGCATCTGCGTCACCGGCCGTCGCTTGTCGACTCGCGTGGCCTTGCGTTTGATTTCGCGTTTCAACAGTTGCAGATACTCCGCCCCTCGCGCCTTGTTGGCGGTGACAATGCGATTGCAGGCACAGTAATAGCAGACGCTGTCACAGAAAGGGATGTGCATGTATAGCGACAAAGGCCGGCGAGCCACATTGCCTTCATCCAGTGCCAGCCAGAAGTCTTCTTCACTGATGCCATCGTGAAAACTGGTTGCCGGCGGATACGATGTGTAGCGTGGGCCTGGGCCGCCGTACTGCCGAATGAGTGATGTATTCCAGCGAATCATGGACGCCTCCTGCGGCCGCACATCAGTGTGAGGCTGATTATCCTCCTGCCGGCGCGGCGCTATTTGATCCAGATCAAGGGTGGGCGTGATGCTGGTGCGTATTGTGCCTTTGTACATCATTTTCGGCGGCAGAATGAGAGGGCATGGCGTGTGCAGCATGGCTATGCTGCATCATGCTCATGGCTTGCCAGAAGAACACCAGCGCGAGACACAAGGTGAGGACGCTGGCCAGAACGGGCCAGGCGCCACGGCGAAAACGCTGTAGTTGAGACGCCAGCACTCCCGTGGTGGCGACTGGAACCACGGTAATGACACCGAAACAGAACATAACCAGCGTCCCCGCCAGGGCCGAGCCTGCAGTGGCGGCCAGTGCCAGAGCGGTATAGATCAGCCCGCAGGGCAGAAACCCCCACAACGCCCCCAGCCCCAGGGCTTTTGCCGGATGGTCAACAGGCATCAGCTTGCGGGTAACCGGTTGCAGTCGCCGCCACAGGTGCTGACCAATTTTCTCCACGCGCTGAAGCAGCCCTCCGCGACCGAGCAGGTACGCGCTGAGCAACAACATCAACAGACCGGACAGTATCAGCCCCACCGCCATGGAGGGGCCGGGAAGTTGTGCCAGGAAGGTGCCGCCAAGCAGGCCCGCCAATGCACCCAGGGCGCAGTAGGTGCCGACGCGGCCCAGCCCGAATAACAGCTGCCACCCCCACAGGGCCATTCCCTGGCGCCGGGCTTCCGGGATGGAAAAGGTCAGCGCGCTGCTGATGCCTCCGCACATACCAATGCAATGGACGGAGCCGGCACTGGCGATCAGGGCGGCACTGGCAATCAGGGAGGCAAGGGCTTCAATGGTCATCGCGAGGGCTCGATGGTGAATCCTGGATGCTATCTGTTTTATCTGTTCTGTCTGAACTGTCAGCGTAGTGCGGTTCTTTTTGTGCCTGTGTTCTAGCCTGCTTGCGCTGCTCCCTGTCTTCGAACACAACTCGCCAGGCCGCGTTATCCAGATCATCAAATTGATCCTTGCGCAGCGCCCAGAAGAGGGCAGCAATGGCTCCAGCCAGGAACAACAAGGCTAGCGGTATCAGCAGGAAGACAATTTCCATCGAGTCACCCGGGTGGCGTTGAATGTGACCAGAAGCGAGCTGGCTGACATGCCCAGCGCTGCGGCCCAAGGCGGCAGCAAACCACTGACAGCAAACGGGACGGCAAGGATATTGTAAAGCAACGCCCAGGCCAGATTTTGCCGGATGGTGCGCTGACAAAGCCGGGAAAGGCGAGGCAGGGCAGGAACCGCGTTGAGCGTGTCATGAAGAAGGAACAGTCCAGCCGCCCGCTGGGCCAGGCTGGTCGCATTGCCAGTCGCAACGGAGACCGAGGCGGCGACCATGGCCTGGGCATCATTGATGCCGTCACCGATCATCATTTGCGGCGCACTGCTTTCCAGTTGTGTCAGCCAGGCGGCCTTCTCGGCGGGGCGTTGTTGAGCGCGTCGCTCATCAATCTCCAGCTGATCGGCCACCGCATTCACCGCGTGAGCATTGTCGCCACTGGCCAGGCGTGAGGTAATGCCGAGATCAGCAAGGCTCTTCACCACAGCGCGAGCCTCCGGGCGAATCGGGTCCTGCAGCCATACGTAAAGCCGTACTTCATTATCGCAAAGCAGTTGCAGGCATGTGGTGCCGGGGCGCGCCAGATCCGGCGCACCGGTGATACGCCATGCGTTACCCTGCAGCATGCCAGTGACTCCCGTATGGTCGGCATGAAGCGCCGTGACACCGTGGGGGCGGGAGTATTGCTGGAAGGGCTTTGCCAGCGGGTGCGGATTATTCCACTCCAGTGCGGCGGCAATCGCCAGCAGATCCTGCTCCGGCGTCGTGCTGTTGGCTGCCTTTGTATCGACAATACGAAACCGGCCAGCGGTGAGCGTGCCGGTTTTATCAAACAGTACGCCTTTCACCGCGGTGCAGCGCAGAAGCTGCCGGGGTGAGGCAACCAGGATGCCTTCGCGCAATGCGGTGCCGAGTGTCGATGACAGGGTCAGGGGGACAGCAAGAGCCAGCGCGCAAGGGCAGGTCACCACCAGTACGGCCAGGGTATGTTCAAACGCCATGGCCGCGCCGGCGGACCAGTGCAAGATAAAGGTCGTTGCGGCCAGCAACAGGATGCCACCGGTAAACAGCGGCGCGATACGTTGCCAGTCCCTGACCACTTGCACGCGTTCATGCTGGGCGTGCTCCACCTGCTCAGCGATTTTTGCCACCAGGCTGGAGGATGCAGGCCCCGAGGCTTCCAGCACGATATTGCCTTCCACCAGTCGGCTGCCGGCATGGACCGGATCATTAATGCCATGGCTTACCGGCAAAGGCTCGCCATTCAGTGCCGATTCGTCGAAAGCACCGCGGCCTTCGATAAGGATCCCATCCACCGGAATAATGTCACCCTGTATTAGCTGCAGGCGATCTCCTTTGGCCACCTGGCGGGCGCTGATCCAGTGCGCTATCTGCTGCCCATCAAGGCGGCGTACGGCCTGGGGCAGGGTATCGCTGACTCGCCGGTAAGCTTGCTGGATCGTCATGCGCTGACGCTGCTCCAACCAGCGACTGGCCAGCAAGAAGAACACAAACATGGCAGCGGAATCGAAATAGACGTGCCTGCCTCCGGTAGCCATCATCACCAGGCTGCCGGCCCAGGCCAGCAGCAGTGCCAGTGCGATGGGCGCATCCATGGTCAGGCGTGCCTGCTTGAGGCCGCGCCAGGCTCCCTGGAAAAACGGCCAACCGGAGTAGAACACCACCGGCGTGGCCACGGCGAAACTGGCCAGCCGGAACACCCATTCGTAAAGCGCGTCTTTGCCGTCGAACACGCCGATATACAGGGCGGTGGAGTACATCATGGCCTGCATGGCGCCCAGCCCGGCCAGTGCCAACCGGCCCAGCAATTGCTTATGCGCACGTTGTTCGTCGGCCCGGGCGCGAGGGTCGCCGGGCAGAGTCACCGTGTAGCCCAGTGCCTGAATCCGTTGTACGGTCTGGCTGGCCTCAGCTTGGCCGCTGTAGTCCACGGTCAGTGTCATGCTGGCCAGGTTGACGCTGCTGCGCCGCACGCCGGGCTGTTGGCTCACCGTTTTTTCGATCAACCAGCTGCAGGCGGCACAGGTTAGCCCACCCAGCTGCAGTTTCAGGCGTTGGCCATCAGCAAGGCTGGTGAGGTGCGGGGCAATTAATTCCGGCACAGAGAAAAGTGCGCAATCCAGCGCCTGGCGCTGATCGTCAGGCTGTGGCGCGGCATCCTGGCGCATCTGGTAGTAGTCATCCAGGCCCAAGCCATAAATGGTTTCTATGGCGGCGGCGCACCCCGGGCAGCAGGCATCACGGGGGCCGTCAGGCGTTTGCGCGGGGAAGGCGCCGGCGGGAGCCGGGTTACTGCAATGCCAGCAGGCAGAAGTCATGGTGTGGCGGTTTTCCCCAGGATCAGGTTGTCGCCTTGCGCCATGACAGTCTGATACAGGCGCCAGTGATCGCCAGAGGCGGTCACCGTAGCGGCACGGCGACCATCATGGGGCAGGGTGCCGTCGCTGCGGTACAGGGTGCCTTCAATATGCTCCAGGGCAAGGGTGACATCCCGTTCCGGGAGCGTCGGGTGGCGCAGGGAGATGTTCAGGGTGTCGGGCATGGGAATGCCCGCCTCGCTGCTAAGGCGCGCCTGAATGCCAGCACCCACCTGGGCCAGTTCAAGGCGAATACCCAGGCGCGCCGCAAGACGCTCCTGCTCCACGGAGCGGTTGATGGCTCGCCCCTCCTTGTACCATTCGTCTACCACGGGCGTGTCGGCATTAACGATGGCGATATACAGCAGCGTCAGGCCGCCGACTACCGATGTGGCGGGCAGCAGGATTGCCAGCCACAAAAAAGGGTAGCGGTACCAGGGAAGCTCATCGCCCTGGGGCAATGAATCGGGATTCATGGCGTTTCTCCAGGTCAGGATCATCCAGTGCCGTTACCGTAAACCAGATCGGCGCGGATTCCATTTCCACCTCATAAGGGTCATAGCTCACGGTCACCGGCAAAGACAGTTTCTTGCCGCCGTCGAGGGTGAATTCAGTGCGGTTCTTCATGCGCAGGCCATCTGGGCCTTTCATGGTAAGCATGTACCGGTGGCTGTGCTGCCCCTTGTTCTGGATTTCCAGCCGATAGATGTTTTCCACTTCGCCACTGCTGGCGGTGCGGTAGAGCTGATTCCGGTCTCGAATCACATCGACCTGCAGTGGCACACGGCTGTACAAGGTGCCCATAAACAGGCTGCCCATGATGATGAGGATGGCACCATAGCCGATGAGTCGGGGGCGCAGAATGCGAGTCTTAAAGCCTTCCAGGGCGTTTTCGGTGGTGTAGCGAATCAGCCCGGGTGGCTTGCCGATATGATCCATGACGTCGTCACAGGCGTCCACGCAGGCCGCGCAGGTAATGCATTCATACTGCAGCCCATCACGAATATCGATGCCAGTGGGGCAGACCTGAACACACATGCCGCAGTCGATGCAGTCGCCTTTTTCCACCACCGTATCTTCCTGCTGGCGTTTTTTGGCACCACGGCCACGGGGTTCGCCGCGTTGTTCGTCGTAAGACACGATCAGCGTGTCGCGGTCGAACATGACGCTCTGGAAACGGGCGTAGGGGCACATGTAGAGACATACCTGTTCGCGCATGAACCCGGCGTTGCCGTAGGTCGCCACTGTGAAGAAGCCCACCCAGAAGAGCTCCCAACCTCCCCAGCTGAAACTGAGCAAGCGGGTGGTCAAGTCCGTAATCGGGGAGAAGTAGCCGACAAAGGTAATGCCGGTAAGCAAGGCAAGCATCAGCCAGAGCACATGCTTGCTGCCACGGCGCATGATCTTGATTGCCGTCCAGGGGGCACTGTCCATCTTTATACGGCTGTGGCGATCACCTTCACACCAGAACTCGATCCACTGAAAGAAACGGGTCCAGGTGGTTTGCGGGCAGACGTAGCCACAATAGACGCGGCCCGCCAGCACGGTAACAAAGAACAGGGCAAATGCGGCCAGGATCAGGATCCAGGACAGCAACAGAAAGTCCTGGGGCCAGAAGCTGGCACCAAAAATACGGAACTGACGCCCCGGCAAATCAAACAGAACCGCCTGCTGGCCGTCCCAGCGCACCCAGGGCAGGATCATGTAAAGGCCCATGGTCGCCAGAATGGTGACGTCGCGGATAAACTGGAAACGTCCGGAAACGGATTTAACCTGAATGCGCTCGCGCTTGCTGTACAAGCTCACGCTGCCGCCATCGGTGGCATCCGTGACCTTGATGCGCTTGGGGTCCGACATACTACTCTCCGCTAACACCGTTGCGCCGCCGGCATCCCCTCACTGTTATGAATGATGGGCGGTGGCACCTTGCCTGTATAAACCAGGGCTGACCCGCGGATTACTCCGCGGTGTCAGCGTTCCGGGACAGGCTGTAAACATAGGCTGCGATTACATGAATGCGCTCTTTACTGAGCAGGTTTTCATGGGCCGGCATGTGGCCCGCGCGGCCGTGGCGAATGGTGTATTCGATATCTTCCACGCGCGGACCGTACAGCCAGGTGGTATCGGTGAGATCCGGCGCCCCCATCATGATGTTCCCCTTGGCGTCCTGCCCGTGACAGGCAGCGCACATGGCGAACTTGGGTTTGGCCCGCTCAATCGCCGCGGCCTTCTGGCTGTCCTTGGCCAGGTCCGGTCGACTCAGACTTTGCACATACAGCGCCATGTCCCGTACCGCTTCATCGGTGTTGCCGATGGCTGCGGCCATGGGGGGCATGGCTGCCTTGCGCCCTTTGGTGATGGAGGTGACGATCTGATCCGGCTCGCCACCGTACAGCCAGTCGTCATCGGTCAGGTTGGGGTAGCCCTTGGCGCCACGGGCATCGGAGCCATGGCAAATGGCGCAGTTGTTCGCGAACAGGCGACCCCCTACTGCCAGCGCTTCCGGGTATTCCACCAGCTCCTCGATGGCGACTTGCCCATATTGTTCGAACAGCGGGCCAGTGCTTTTTTCCATCACGGCCACTTCTTTCTGATACTGGTTATCGCTGGTCCAGCCCAGCACCCCGTCGAACTTCCCGAAGCCGGGGTACAGCACCAGATACACGGCAGAGAAAATCAGCGTGCCGATAAACAGGAACAGCCACCAGCGGGGCAGGGGAGCGTTGCGCTCCTGAATGCCGTCGAAGCTGTGGCCCGTAGTCTCCTTGGCGGCTTCCTCTGCAGAAATCTGGTTATTCCACAGCAGCAGGCCGCCGCAACCCAACAGGTTGATAACGACGATGACGATAATGAACCAACTCCAGAAGTCACTCATTGCTCGTCCCCCTTATCAAGGTTCCCGGCTGTTCGCTCGTCCGCATCCAGCGCGATATAGGCGAGCTTTTCGTAATCTTTTTTGCGACTGGGGCGATACACCCACGCCGCCATGGCAACAAATGCCAGGAAGAACACCAGGGTAAACAGGGCGTGATAGCTCATTGCACAGCCTCCTTGCGTTCCTGACCCAGCGACAGCAGGTAGGCCACCAGTGCATCTTCTTCCGTGGCGTTGGCCCACTCGCCGTTGACCTTGCTCATCTGCTCGGCGATGTCTTCATCGGTATAGGGAACACCAAAGGCATTCTTGAATACCGACAATTTGCGCTCGGTCAGATCCCAGTCCACCGGGGTTTCCTGCAGCCAGGGGTAAGCCGGCATGTTGGATTCGGGCACCACCTGGCGTGGATCGCGCAGGTGCTCGCGGTGCCATTGCTCGGTGATGGGTCGCAGGCCCACCCGGGCCAGATCTGGCCCGGTGCGCTTGGAGCCCCACAGGAAGGGATGCTCCCACACATCTTCACCAGCCACGGAATACGCGCCGAAGCGTTCCGTTTCCGCGCGCAGCGGCCGCACCATCTGGGTATGGCAGACATGGCAGCCTTCGCGGATGTAAATATCCCGGCCTTCCATCTCCAGGGCGGTGTAGGGTTCCAGGGTTTCCAGCGGCTCGGTGGTCGCTTTCTGCCAGAACAGCGGCACGATCTCTGCGAGCCCCCCGAAACTGACGGCGATCAGTGTCAGCACAATCATGAGGCCGACATTCTTTTCTACTACTTCATGAGCGTTAGACATGTCGTTCTCCTCAGTCAGCCTGCTGCACGTTGTCTTCACCGTGGCAGTCGCGTTCGGCACGGACGGTTTTATAGACATTGACGGCCATCAGGATCATGCCGCTGAGGAAGATGATCCCGCCCAGCAAACGAATGATGTAGAACGGATGCCGCTCGACCAGCTCCTGCACGAAGTTGTAGGTGAGGGTGCCGTCGGTGTTCACCGCGCGCCACATGAGCCCCTGCATAATGCCGGACACCCACATGGAGGCGATGTAGAGAACCGTGCCGATGGTGCTTAGCCAGAAGTGGGTGTTGATCCAGGAGATGGAGTACATTTGTTTGCGCTCGAACAGGCGCGGCACCATCACATAGGTGGCCCCGATAGTGATCATGGCAACCCAGCCCAGGGCGCCGGCGTGTACGTGGCCGATGGTCCAGTCGGTGTTATGGCTGAGCGCGTTCACTGTCTTGATGGCCATCATCGGGCCTTCGAACGTGCTCATGCCGTAGAAGGACAGCGCCACAATCATAAAGCGGATGATCGGATCGGTGCGCAGCTTATGCCAGGCCCCGGAAAGGGTCATCATGCCGTTGATCATGCCGCCCCAGCTGGGCGCCAGCAGCACGATGGAGAACACCATGCCCAGGGATTGAGCCCAGTCAGGCAGGGAGGAGTAGTGCAGGTGGTGCGGCCCGGCCCACATGTAAACCGCGATCAGGGCCCAGAAATGCACAATGGAAAGGCGGTAGGAATACACCGGCCGTTGGGCCTGAACGGGCACGTAGTAGTACATCATGCCCAGGAAGCCGGCAGTCAGGAAAAAGCCCACCGCGTTATGGCCGTACCACCACTGCACCATGGCATCGATGGCGCCGCTATAGGCGGAGTAGGACTTCATCAGGGAAACCGGTACTGCCAGGTTGTTCACCACATGCAGCAACGCGATGGCAATGATAAAGGCACCGTAGAACCAGTTGGCCACATAAATGTGGGAGGTCCTGCGCTTGGCGATGGTGGCAAAGAATACGGCCGCATAGGCCAGCCAGACCAGCGTGATCAGGATGTCGATGGGCCATTCCAGCTCCGCATATTCCTTGGTGGAGGTAAAGCCCAGGGGGAGCGTAATGGCAGCGGCGACAATCACCACCTGCCAGCCCCAGAAGCTGAATGCCGCCAGTTTGGGAAATGCCAGGACCGCGCTACAGGTGCGCTGGACCACATAGTAGGAGGTGCCCATGAGGGCTGAGCCGCCGAAGGCAAAAATGACCGCATTGGTGTGCAGGGGGCGCAAACGCCCGAAGCTTAACCAGGGGATATTGAAGTTCAGGGCAGGCCAGGCGAGCTGGGCGGCGATAAACACCCCCACCGCCATACCCACGATCCCCCAAACCACAGACATAACTGTGAATTGCCGAACAACCTTGTAGTTGTAATCCGGCGAAGCAACAGCATTTTCCATGTGCGTTTCCTTCCGATTTTTGTGCGAGCAGACTGTAACAGGCACAAACGCGGTCCTTTTTGATGCAGATCAAGTGGCGCTGTCGGTTGCTCACGCCTTGATCGGCAAGCCTGGGCGTCCGCACCCCAATTGCGGGTAATAGCCGCAAATGCTGTACGGGAATATCGCTATACTATTTCGGACTAAGTGAAATAGCGATAGCGATACGGCACATCCAGGCAGGACATTTTGCCCCACCCCTTTTGCGTCCAAATGCACACTCTCTTTGTGGGCAATTTAGGGGGTGAGGTCAACGGAAAGCGGGGATATTTTTGAATCTACGCAGAAGAATTGCGGGACAGGCCAAAAATCAGCGCCGTCAGGCAAGCCAGGAAAGTAACGGTGACGATGGCGGTGCCGAGCAAGCCGAACAGCACGATGGCACCAACCCCGCGATATAACTCCGTCCCTTCACCGGGGATCAGCACCAACGGGGCAAGGCCGCAAACCGTGGTGATGGTGGTCATGGCAATGGGCCTCAGTCTCGATGCCACCGCATCGCTGACCGCCTGCGCAGCAATGCTGCAGGCACGCATGTTCAGGGTGGCTTCGTGAACAATCAGGATAGGGTTGTTCACCACCGTGCCCATCAGAATCAGGAAGCCCAACATGGTAATCATGTCGAAAGGCTGACTGATACCAGCGGCATTCATCAGCGCGAGGCCCAGCAAACCGCTGGCAATGCCCAGGGGGATGGTGGTCATGATCAGCAGTGGGTAGCCCCAGTGTTTGAAAATGGCGACAAGCAGCAAATACACCAGCAGCAGGGCGACCACATAGTTACCGCTGAGCGATTGTTGTGTTGCCTGCAGCTGGTCGCTGGCGCCGGACAGGCTAATGCTGATGGTGTCCGGAATGGCCCCGTTGTCACGCAGCCGCTGGACCATGGTGCGCACCTGTGCCACGCCGCTTTCCAACGGCACTGACCGGGGCGGAATGATATTCAGCGTCACCGTGCGGCGGCCATTAACCCGGCGAACCACACTGGTATCCACGGTTTCCTGAAGGTCAGCCAGAGACGATAGCGGCACAGTGGCGCCAATAGGGGTATGCACCGGCAGGCCGGGCAAGGTGGTCAGAGACGGCGAGCTGCCAGTACGGTCGCTATAGGCGTAGATATCCACCTTGTCGTCACCAAGGAAGAATTCGTCCAGGAAGGCGCCATCGGTGAGCGCCGCCACGGTATAGCCCAAATCCCGGGTGGAGAAACGCACCTCCGCCGCGCGGCTCCAGATGGGGCGGACTTCAATCAGTGGCTGGGCCAGCGACAGACTGGCGGGCTGGGACTGGATGCGCGGATTGTCGAAGACGGTTTCCGCTTCCCGATACAGCGTTCTGGCCACATCATAAATCTCAGCCAGATCCTTGCCCGCCACATCCAGTGTTACGCTGCGGGTGCCGCCATCATTGCTGGAAATGATCGAGCCGCGAGCGGCAAAGGCGCGCATACCTGGGTATTGCCGGTAAACCTGGGTAATCCCGTCCATCATCGGTTCCATATGGGCCGGGTCCATGGGTTCAGCGATGATGCGCAGGTTCTCGGCACTGACGCCCAGGTTCATGTACTTGAGTGGCGGCATGGACAGTTCGCCGCGGTCATAGGCCTGCGGGTCCTGGCCTACCAACGGCAACAGTTCTGCTTCCACTTCGTCAGCAATCGCGGCCATGGTCTCCAGATTGTAGCCGGGTGGGGCGTTCATGCTGGCAAAGGTCTTGGGTTCTTCACCTTCCGGTAAATATTCTGCGGGTGGCGTCAGGAACACCACAATGGCGGTGGCAATTGCCAGCGTAATGCTCAGGGTGGCAAGTTGGCGCGGGCGGGTGGCCGATAACTGTGTGGCCCAGCGATTGATCGCTCGCATCCACCGGCTGTGTTCACCGTCATGATCCATCACGGCGGAGAAATCCAGCCGGGCGGAGAGGGTGGGGATCACCGTCATTGCCACCAGCATGGAGACCAGAATCGAAGCGGAAACGGCAATGGCAATATCGGAGTACAGTTGCCCGGCTTCTTCCTGAATAAACACCACCGGAAGAAATACCAGCACCGTGGTCATGGTGGAGGCAAACACCGCCGGCCACACTTTCTGGATACCGCTCACCGCTGAGCGGATTCGATCAAGCCCTTTGCGCCGCTCCATTTCGATGCTTTCCAGCACTACAATCGAGTTATCCAGGGTCATGCCGATAGCGAAAGCAATGCCCGCCATGGAGATGACATTGATGGTTCGTCCGGCCAGCAACAGCCCCAGGAAAGCTGCGATGGTACAGATGGGAATACCAATCACGCCTACCGCAGTAATGCGTACCGAGCGCAGAAACAAAAACATGACCAGGGTGGCGAAGAGGGCGCCGATGCCGAGATTGATCCACACGTTGGCCACCGAGGCTTCCACGTAACGCACGTCGTCGGACATTAGCGACATGTCCATGCCGGCCGGTTCCAGCACCTCCTTTTTAATCAGGTCGACCTGCTCCAGCATTCCCTGCTTGATGTCGATTACGTTGGAGCCGGTTTCCCGGCGGACCGCCAGCATGATCACCGGATTGCCGTTGAAGCGGGATATCTGCCGCACGGGGAAGTGATCCATGACCACGATGGCCACATCCTGCAAGCGCACCAGTGAGTCGCCCTGGCGCTGCAAAATCAAATCGTTGAGATCATCCAGATTTTCGAAACGGCCCACGGTGCGAAGCAGGTAGCGCCGCTTTCCACTATCTACTTCACCGCCGGAAATATCCTGATTGCGTTCGCGAAGGGCATCGCGCACATCCACTACGGTCAGCCCGAACTGGGCCAAAGCCTGGGCATCGAGCAGCACCTGAATCTGCCGTTCAGCACCGCCACGCATTTCCACCATGGAGACGCCCTGTACGCTTTCCATGCGCGGGCGGACCTCGTCGTCAATAAAGTCACGCATCATGTCCATGTCCAGGCCGCGGGGGTTGCCGGCCTGCGGGTAGACACTGAAATACATGAAGGAATTGCTGGAAAACGAAGAGGAGAGAATTTGTGGTTGGTCCACCGTATCCGGGTAGGCGGGGACCTGGCTGAGCGCGTTGTTCACCCGGATCAACGCATCGGTAATATCCACGCCAAAAGGGAATTCCAGCTCGATCTCCGCTTCTCCGCTGTAGGCGGTAGCGGTGAGGCGACGCAGATTGGGTAGATTGCGCAGGTATTCTTCCTGCTCAATCAGAATTTCCTTTTCCACATCCTGGGGCGTGGCGCCGGACCAGCGTGTCAGTACGCTGATGCTACGCACTTCCAGATCAGGAATCATTTGCACAGGAATACGCAGCGCGGCAAGCACACCGAGCAGGGTGATGATCAGCACGATCACCGTCATCAAGGTGCCGTTACGTACAATCCGTTCGAACATCAGCGGGTCACCTGAACACGATCACCGTCTCGCAACCCTTCGTTTCCACGGATTACCACCTGATCGCCCTTGCTGAGGCCTTCCAGAACGATTACCGGATCGGATTGCCCCGATCGCACCTTGATGGCGCGCCGCTGGGCGACTGCCTTATCGTCATCCGTGACCACAACCCACACCGACACATTACCCTGAACATCGCGGAGCAGGGCATCGCGGGGCACCACCGGCTCCGCATTCGGGGCCTGAATGGCCAGATTGCCGAACACGGCCATGCCCGGGGTCAGATCTTTGGCATCCAGGCTCGCACGCAGGGTGAATGTTCGGGCGGCCGGGTCATTCACCGGCACAATAGCCGTTATCTTCGCGGCCATGGTCCGTTCGCCGGTGGCCTGGGTTTGGGCGCCGGCATTTTCCTGGCGAATCGTAAGCGGGGTGCCTGTATCGATCTGGGAGTAATAGCGCTGAGGCACCGCGAAATCCGCATGCAGTGAACCTGTACCCACCAACTCAAGCACTGGCGTACCGGGCACCACCCATTCGCCCACCTCGGTCAGCTTGGCGCTGATAACCCCCGGAAACGGAGCTTTCAGAGTGTGGCGCTGAAGCAACGCTTGCTGGCGGCCTACCTCGGCCTGACTGGCCGCCAGAGCCGCCTTGCTGGCCTCCACCTGGGATTCCAGACTGCGGACTTCGCTGGCGGCGATACTGCGGCGAGCAATCAGGCTACTGGCTTCATCCAGTTGCCGCTGTAAATCCGCCAGCGTGGTTGCCTGCTGTTTATGGCTGGCTTTTGCCTGTTGCAAGGTTAGCCGGTTAATCTCGGCGTCCAGCGTCAGCAGCACGTCGCCAGACTCAACCCGGGAGCCGATATCTACGTTCAATTTGCTCACCAGGCCAGCCACTGAGGCAGAGAGCCGGGCGGACTGATCGGCTGCCAGGGTGCCATTGATCAGCAGTTCACGAACCGGTTTCTGCATTTTCACCGTGGCGACGGAAACCGGTACCGGATTGGCCTGCGTTATCAGTGGCAGGCAAAAAGAGACAAGCAGGCAGAAACGCAGCGCGAGCATAGACAGCAGAAACTCCGGCAGTAGAACAGTGTAATGGCGATAGCACCCAGACTAACGCGATTTAACTGGCCAGGGCATCCAGATGCAAATACTAACCGTTAATGATTACAAGCTTTGCGTTGTGTGGGCGCTCTAGAGGAGCGTGGTGGGTACCCAGCGGGAATTTCGGTGTGTGCCCATAACGCCATTACTGCGCATAATGTATAACAAGTTAACTACCCGGCATCGAGGCCGGGTAGTTGTAACTGTCTGATTCTATGCGACTATTTGCTCTGCTATGTGTCGCCAGTGCTGCGACAAAGTGACGTTTCCTTTCTTCTCTGCCCGCTCCACTTGAAGCCACAAAATGACCGATTCCGGGTCAATATTGAGCAGTTTTGCGGCCCGGATGCCTACCTCATCATCCATCACAGTTTGGCGGGTATACCAGCAGCGGGCACCCTCGCGGGTGACGCCTAGAGCTTTTGCAAGTGCATAGTGGGAATCCTTGCCAATCAATGACTTAACGCGATCAGCAAGAGAAATCGTGTTGAGATTTTCCATAGTTGCGACACCTTTTAAACACCGGGGAACAGACAGACACCACTCTGTCAAGAGGCCGTAGCCTCACGGGTACTCTACCGACAATTGCCCGTTGCCGGTAGTTGGGTGTTGGCAGTTGCCATGGGTGTTGCCGTTTGCCTATTGTGTTCTGGCCAACCGGGAGACGGGCCACCATGGCCCCGATCCCGGCGGCACACCGAAGAACAACACCACGAGGTTGGCACCTATGGAAATCATTCAGATAACACCGGAAGAGTTGAGAGCGACGGCTGAGAGCCTGCGCCTGTTGCTGCCTGAGGCGGTGGCCGGATCAGTGGCAAAGATTCAGGACGTGGCCAGCAAATACGACAAGCTGGCCGACAAGCTGGACGCCGATAGGTTGGACGCTATGACGTTCTGCGCCGCCAAGGGGGTGCAGGCATGAAAACCCTTCGCGAAACCTGCGCCGCCTGGCTGGAAAGAAGCCGGCCAGCGGATCCTGAATCAGCCGTTTGGGCCGAGCTATCAGCAGCGCAACAGCTTTTCATTCTGCGCGGCCTGGGCCTCGATCCCGACCGCCTCACCATGCACAACATGAGCCGCCGCGAACGCGCAAAGCTGATGGAGTGCATACGCGCATGGGCGGGCACCGCCGAGCGCCTGCAGGGCATTTTGCACACCTGCAGAGCCGAACAGCAGCGCGAACACCTGACCCTGGTGGCGGACATTGACCGCCAGACCCTACCGCAAGCCCCGGCACCTGCCCGGAAGGGGCAGGCGGCATGATTGAGTCTCTATTTGTTGAGTCTCTATTTGTGGCTGTGGTCTTCTTTGTGGCCTTCTGTTTTGGTGGCGCTTTTGGGTGCTTGATCGTTCGGGTAAAGCTCGCCGAAATTATGGAGAATGAAAGGCGGAAAGGTTACAGAGAGGGGTTAAGGGTCGGAAGGGCGACAGGATTTTTAGAAGTGTGGCAAAAGCGGAGGGCGGAGAAGTGATGTATTCCCCCGAATCCGTAAACCGAGCCCGCCATGTGGCCCATGGCCTGGTGATCATCGGTTCCCTGTTCATGTGCGGCTGGCAGGGGGTGGCGTGATGCGATTGACGGCAGAGTGGTACAGGGAGCAGGCCGCAAGGGCGCGGCATTTGGCAAGGGTTATAAAGTTTTTCGAGGGTGAGGACTCGGCCCTTGTGGCGTCTCTTTTGAGTAAATCTGCTGAGTGGAGCAATAGAGCAGAGCAGAAAGAGAGTTGCGGCAAATGATCAGCACTGCCACCACACCGCCACACCTTGCCCGCCTGGCCGTTCTGGCTGGGCACTTTGGCGACACAATCCCGAATGATGAGTTTGGCACTGCGGAGCAAAACCTACCATGGGCCGCTGACTTTGCTGGCCCTGCCTGGGGCGATGTGGGCCGGGGCTACCTGAAAGCGGCAGAGCGACACGGCTATGTGAAAGCCAATCGGCAGATGCACGAGTTTTCGCCCTTGATCCGTGAGGATTTATACCTGGCGGCGGATGATGCCGACATCCGGGCGTTCTGTGATCGCCGGGTGAAAGAGTGTGCCCGTTTGATGCAGAACGGCGGGATGGTTAGCGGCTTGAATGAGTGCTGCTTGGTGGCGACCCGGTACGGCCTGGCCTGGCCGGTGCCTGATGAGGTGGAAGAGTGTGAGCTGATTGCCTGGTCTCGTCGGCTGGTGTGCAAGTTGTGGTGGCGTCGCCAGATTCGCACCTTGCAGGCCCGTGAAGTGGGGCGGCTGGCGCGGGTGCGTGGGCAGGTGGCGAAGTATCGGCAGGCGTACATTGATGACTGGAATCTTAACCGGTATCGGGCGGCGCAGGTTCGCAACCTGGAGACGCTGGAGCAGGTGGTGGCGACCAATGAGGAGGGCCAGGAATACACGCTTGCCCAGTTGGCCGAGCTGGGGCCGTCCAACCTGACCAACCGCCGTCACGAGCTGATGGTGAGAATGCGGGGATTTGAGGAAGTGGCCGAAGGCCGTGGGCATGTGGGCGAGTTCTGGACGTTCACCCTGGCCAGTCGCTGGCACCGTATGCGGTGGATTCAGCGGGCCAATAAGCCGGTGAAAAACTCCCGTTGGAAAGGGGCGGACCCGAAACAGGCGCAGGAGTGGCTTTGCAAGCTGTGGTCACAGATTCGTGCCTGCATGGCCCGTAATGGCATACGTATCTACGGTTTCCGGGTGGCAGAGCCGCACCATGACGGGTGCCCCCATTGGCATCTGCTTGTGTTCATGCATCCTGCGGATCGTGACGACGCACGGCGCATATGCAGCCGCTACCTGCTGAAAGATGACCCGAACGAGCCAGGCGCGAAAAAGTATCGATTCGATGCCAAAGCGATTGACCCGGCCAAGGGCACCGCAGCGGGCTACGTTGCCAAGTACATCGCCAAAAACACTGACGGCGCGAACCTGAACGAGCAGGACGACGATAGCGGCCTGGATATGGCGCAGGGTGCGGAGCGGGTTAGGTCGTGGGCCAATTCATGGAAGATTCACCAGTTCCAGCAGATCGGCGGCCCGTCCGTGACCGTGTGGCGGGAGCTGCGTCGGCTGTGGGCGCAGAGTGAGCCGGGATTGCAGGCTGATCTGTTCGGTAACCAAACCGTGGAAGCTGCAGGCCAGGCGGCGGATAAAGGGGACTGGGCGTCATTCGTTGAATACATGGGCGGCCCCACGCTGCCCCGTGACGCACGCCCGGCCCGTCCTGCCTATTGGACAGAGTGCGAGGACTTGGACCCGGAAACCGGCGAATTGCTGCCGGGTACTACCTGCTACGGCGACCCGGCGAGAGGCCAGGTATTTGGGCTGTGGATTTGGGAGCGAACCGGGGGCACGGATCAGGCGCGGGAGCGCCCCTGTTTGACTCGCTTCTATCGGTGGGAGATTGAACACCGGAAGCCGAAACAGCGTGAGGTGCCGGTGTTGAGTCGGTCAGATGATGACCTGGCGGGGGTGAAAGGCGTCCCGTCCTGGTTGAAGGAGTTGGCCGGGAGGCTGTCCGGACAAGGGCAGGGCATCGCGGCGCGGTGGTCTTGTCCTTTTAGCGGCGCAGCCGCCTTGGACTTGTGTCAATAACTGTACGGGGGTCGGATGAAGGAAGCGGACTATAGGGCATATTTTGAGGAAAACGGTTTGATTGAAAAGGCGGGCGCATGGTTATCAGATAACCCGAAGCCGAAGGGGTGGCGCGGCGGGAAGTATTCGTGGGCTTACACGGAAATGACCGTGTATCCGTGGGAGCAATTCAAGGTTAGGAAGGTGCGCAAATGAATGGTTTATTTTTAGCTCTATGCGGGCTGCTCTTGGTGGGGTCTGTGGTCGGTTTGCATGATTACCACATTTACAGCAAATGCAATTACTACGGCCAGAAAACCGGTAAAGCCGTTGAATATCGCCCGTTTGATACCTGCTATGTAGAGAGCGGCGGGCGCTTTATGCGATGGGATGAGTACAAGGCGTATCTAAAAGGGGGCGGGAAATAATGGCGGTAAAAAATAACGCACAAGTAGCTGAAATTGAGTGCCCTATGTGTCACGGCACCGCGTCGGTGCATAGCTGCATGATCGGGCGGGGCGCAAAAAAAGAGGCGCTTTATATTCGCTGTGGCACCGTCTCGAACGGTTGCGGCTGCATCCAGCCCTACGGCCCAACCGGCCAGCAATTCATCCGTGACAACCTGCGCAACCCCGTGGGCGACCTGGCACCAGCCCCGAAAACCGAAAAGGTGGCCGAGCCTGAGCAGCCAGCGGCAAACGCTGGCGAGTGGACGCCGGAAGAAACCGAAACCCCGGCGGTAAAACCGGAAAAACGCGGCATTCTGGCCGCACTGTTGAGAGAGGAATAACCGATGACCGCACGCAGAAAACCAGCACAGAAACCGGAAGAAAAACCGGAAGAGCAGCAGACAGCGGCCAACGATGACGGCCAGCCGGAGAAGGAGCGGGAAACCGAAAATAAAACCTATGATGCCATTGATGCGGCCATTGCTGACGAAGAGGGCAAGGCCAAGGAAGGCGAATGGCAACCGGGACAGGGCGCGGCCAACGATGACAAGCCAGAAGACACCGTGGGCGTGCAGGAAATTAAGGCCCTGACTCAAATGGCCTTCGCGGTAGCGGCGGCACGGTTCGGGCCACATTGGAACCTGAGCAACGATGAAGCCCAAGGCCTGGCCGAAGCGGGCGACGCGGTGGCCCAAAAATACCTGGGCAACGTGACCATGGGGCCAGAGGCGGCGCTGTGCATTACCGCCGGTATGATCATTCTGCCTCGCGTGGTGCTGACGCTGAACCAGCCGGAAAAACCGGAACCGAAACCGGAAAAAACCGGAACCGAAGGGGGCCAGGGTGGCGATTAACCGGAACGGGAAACATGACGCCCGCCATTGCGTCATCATCGCATCCACGGGGGGCGGTAAAAGCCAGTCACTGAAAAACCTGATACCCCGGCGCGGTGTCCGGCTGGTGGCGTTCGACCCGGACAACGATCACGGGTGTATCGCCTACGACAGCTTGGGCAAGTTCGCAAAGGCCCTGAAAGCGGCAGATAAAAGCGGGAAAAACTACCGGATATCCTACACGGGCGCTAAGAAGCCGGAACAGTTCGAGGCGTTCTGCGCTATGGCCTGGGAAGTGCTGGACGGCAACAAGGAAACGCACGTAATCCTTGAGGAAGCGGCGCAATTCACGGCCAGCAGCGGCCCCGCGCTGGAAAGCCTGGGGAATCTCATGCTCAGGGGGCGGAAGTACGGCGCGATAATTTACACCATCGGGCAGCGGGCGGCAGAGCTGCCGACCACGGTACGCAACAACAGCGCGCATAAATACGTGGGGGTAATGGAAGGCTTGGATGATGCAAAGTCGGCGTCAAAACTGGTTGACGTAAAACCGGAAATTCTTATGAAGACACCGCCCAAGGAGTTGAGGTTCTGGCACCGGGAAACCGGAAGGGAGCCTGAATATATCCAGTTTAAGTACATGGGTGAGTAAAGAATTAAACCTAAAAAACAGGTTTTAGGGGCTTCGGCCCCTTTTTTTATGCTTGACCAAAAACCGAAACCCCATGGTTCCCTGATTACTTACCGACACCTTACCGGCCTCACCAGCCGGGAATCCAGGGAAGGGAGCGCGCAAGGATGCGTTTTTATTTCCGGTTTTTTAATTGGCAAGCATGGGAATTTTACCGATGAGCAAAAGCCGACTGATCACCGTAGCCATGGCCGTAGCCGCCATTGCGATCATCAACCGCGTTCCTCAGGCGCGAAAACTGGTTAACGGCCAGTAATCGCCATGAGTGAACAGCCGCTACGCTACATCAAGCGCAACACGAACCCGGAAATCGTTGTTTCAGGGATTGTAACGGCGCTGGCCGTGGGCCTGGTGTTCGTGGCGTTCAAAAAATCAGGCATTGGCGCGCTAAAAGCGGTAGCCGGTGCTGCAAAGTAAGGGACGACTTGCAATGAATGGCATTTTGGCTATTGAGCGCAACGAGGTTAAACTCCTCAGCAATTCCGGTATTTCCGCCGGTGGTACTGCCTATTTCCGGTTTAATCCCGGTCTGCGCTACCACGGTCTGGTGGTGAAGTATTCCGGCACCCTGGCCGACTATCCCGAGCTGCGGGTAATGGCCAACACGGAAACCATCCGCCGGGTTTCCTTTGCGGAACAGGACATGATGAACCAAACCGATGGCCTGGCGGCTGCATCCGGTTTCCTGTTTATCCCGTTCGATTCCCTGGGCATGCGAGTGCGTGAGGGCGAGGAAGAAACCGCCCTGAATGTCGGTCGTCCGGCTGGCATTGCAGAAATGCAGCCCAACGAAATCACCAGCGCAGAGCTGCAAATTGATATTGCAGAATCACCGACTGCCACCCCGTCGCTGGAAATTTGGGCCACCGTGTCCAATGCCCTGCCGGGTGGCGCTGGTCTGGTTCGCCATATCGTCAAAACCAACCGCCCCGTGCAGGGTGCCGGTGAATTCGATGTGCAGGACCTGAGCCACGGCAAGCCTAACCGCGCCTGGTTGCGTCGCGTGTTCTTCAAGTCCGAAGACATGAATCAGCTGGAAATCTACCGCGAAAACGTGAAGATTTTCGAGCGAACCCGCGCCGTGAACACCATTAATCTGTCCAACGGCATGCGCAACCAGCAAAGCGGCTGGACACTGATTGACAAGTGTGAAGACGGTTATGCCGGTTCCAAAATCAACACCATTGGTGTGGCGGACTTCCGCATTCGCCTGGGCATGACTGATGCCGCAAGCAATATGCCGGTAATCACCGAATGGCTGGGCACGCTGAAAGCATAAGGGGCCGTTTATGAGCTGGATGGACAGCATTAAGGGTTCCTTGGGCGACTTCGCGGGAAGCGTGGGCGATACCGTGTTGGGTGGCGCACAGGACTGGGTAGGCAATGAAATCGGCAACTGGTCAAACAGTAACACCGAGAACAGCGCCAAACCGGAAACCGTGCGCCCCCCGGCGGGCACCGCGCCCCCTACCGGTGACGCAAAGCAGAGCATCGAAGCGGCAGACCAGATGCAGGCCACCGCTAACAAGCTAATGAAGTACGGCGGTTATGCCCTGGCGGCTGCGGCGGCGTATCTCATTATCACCAAGGTTAAGGGGTAGCCATGATCGGCGGGATGATGGCAGGCGGCGGAATGTCCGCCAGTTCTGGTGCCAGTTCCGGCACGGGTGACTCCGTACTAGGGCCGATTGATCAGGGCGGGCCGGTCGTTAACTTCGGCATGCCAGCCACCAACACCGGGCTAGCGGGAATCAACGTGCAGCAGTTGGCCATGGTCGGCGCTGCGGTGGCCGTGGTGTGGATGATCAGCCAGCGCCGGTAAAGGCCACCACCTGGACGGCTGACGACTGCAAAGAAATCAGCCGCGCCGGGGGAGCCGAGCAGGCCGAGCAACTGCGCCAAGCCTGGCAGCGCCATGAAGTGGCGTTATTCCGCACCAGCACCGCCCGCATGGTGGTGGAAGCGGTGAAGGATCAGCAGGGCGTGGCCCTGGTGGTCTGCGCCGTGGCTGGTACCAACTGCGCCCCGCTGATCGGCTGGCTGTGCGACCTGGCAAAAGAAAAAGGAATAGGGCGAGTCACCGCCAACGCAAGGACAGCAAGCCGCGCCCGCCTGTATATGCGATGGGGCAGGCACTTTGAACGGCAGGGCCGTATATGTCGAGCAGCAGCAGCAGTAGTAAAAATCAATCCAGCGTTACAAACATTCGCGAGGATTACATTTTTAACAACGCCGGGGGCGGAACGTCTGCCAACGTAGGCCAGGCGGACCGGGTTGTTAACAACATCACCACCGCTGACCCGGAAGTGATGCGCGATGCCCTGGCGGCAATTTCCGCCACGTCACAAGATGCCTTTTCTCAAGCGTTCGGTTTCGGGGGAACTGCCCTGGACAGCATGGCGGACACCGCAAGCAACGCACTCACCAGCAATAGCGACGTGATGGCCCAAGCCCTGGACGGCTTGGAAAATCAGGCCTTCTGGTCGAACCAAGCCATCGAGCAATCACTAGGCACCCTGAAAAGCATTGGCACCGGTGGCACCAGTGATGCCGCTGCCGCTATCACCGCCGGTATGAAATTTATCCCCCTGGCTGCGGCGGTTGCCGTGGGCCTGTATGCGTGGAGCCGTAAATAATGCGCGAGATTCGCACAACTCTACTGCCCAACGGTGAACAGCAAGTGCAAGCCGGTGGTGATTTTGTCTACGTCGATTATGTAGACCGTGAAATCAAATTGATGATTCACGACCAGGTCATCACCGTTAACCCCGGCGACAAGGTGCGCCCTGCGCGCCCGTTCAAGTCCGTGACCGTAATCAACCCCGACGACACCAACCCCGTGGCCGTAGTGCTAAAAGTGGGTGAGGGTGATTACAACAGCCAGATCATTCGTGGTGAAGTCACGGTGCAGTCAGGAATCAGAAAGGCTGACGGGCAGTGGATTGATGACAGCAGGGCAGATCTGCCGTTAAGGGTGAATATCACGGGAACGGATCAACGGCAGTTTGATCAGTGGGAGTTAATGAAGGAGTTTTCCGTAGCGGGTAAGACAACATCACAAGTGATAACACTGATCGCGCCGGATCGGCTGTTGTTGTGTCCAGATTCAAACAGCAGCGGATCGCTATATTCTGAAGTAACAGGATGGCCAGATAACCCGGTTGTGACGGATAGGCCCGAAATTTATGGGCGTGGACAGGGCTTTATTATTGGTAGTCGGCTGTTCCTGCCTGATTTCTCGGGCGGGGCTGATCGGGTGATTGTTTATCGGATTTATTCTCTCGTGACGCACAGAGCGCTTGGCAGCCTGACAACGGAAGCGCCTTTTGTTCAGAACCCCAATACGCCTTTGTTGCTATGCGCCGCCTGTGATGGGGATGTGATTTATCAGGCGCAAAAGCAAACGATATTTGCGATTAACGCCAGAACCGGCGCGGTAATGTCGAGCGTGACACTGGCAACGTTTCCGCGCTCCATCGTCTTGCATGGTGGATATGTGCATGTTGTGGATACACAAGGGCAGGTCGTTTTCCTTTCTAAAGTGGGCGGGCTGGAATCGGTAGACACTGCGCTGGCGACCATTCCGACCTATGACAGTATCTATGATGGATACCCTGCCTGGCGTCAAAACTCCGGGGCAGTGTATATACCAGGAACGGAAACCATGGTGGTGCCCCGGTTTGTGCAAAATGGCGTGCCCATTGTGTTGCGCGAATTCTCGGCAATTGACCGTGATATAAGGCTTTTCGGCAAGGTGTCGAATTGCTCCGGGGCTGGTCTGTTCAAAAGCAACAATAAGGACTGGGGCACCAATGCCGTTATCGGTGTCGATGTGCTGCCAACCGGCCAAGTGCTGGTGGAGGGTGAAGTAATTCGCGCCGTGCTGGAGATTTACCTGGGCCGATTTGTGCGCCCGGATTATCTGGATTTTGTGTATCAAGTGGTTTTTGAGAACGAATCAGGATATGCGCCGCGAACGGTTTCATCTGGGGGTCAGTCATTCAAGGCCGCGAACATAGAAGACAGTTTTAGCTGTGAGTTTCCGCAAAAAATCAAAATCACACTCCGAGAGGGAATCATCTAATGGAGTTCGTAAACACTACACAAATGGAATTCGAGCCAGGCGCGGCGGGCGGCATTAGTCTTGCTGTTGCTGAGGAGGCATATTCTACGCCGGTACACCTTCGCCCGAGCCTGGGCGACCTGTCCCGCCTGAGCTATATCCGCGCAAAGTGGGCCGTAGACCTGGACACCACAGCAGCCGGAACGGCTGACGTAACGGTGCAATTGAAGGCGGGCGCGACAGTCGTGGCAGAACGGCAGTTCCCGGCAGTGTCCGGGCGCGTGGGTGAGCTGTTGGAAGTGGATATTTCCGCTGTACCCGGTTCGGCGGCGCTGGCTGTGCATGTAGTGGTGGACACTCTGGAAGCGGCAACGGAAGCCAGCCTGAAAAGCTGGTTGCAGGTTGAGCATCCGCTAGTTATTTCCAACTGCTAATGATTCGCCTGCTAGCCCTGGGCGGGCTGGCCGCTGGCGTGTGGTTGGCCAGCAGGCCAGCCAGCGCCACCGCGAACAAGCCAGGCGGCTTGCTGGATGGGTTCGACCTGTCCGGCCTAAAAATTGATATTCCGTTCTTAACCGGGGGCAGCATGGAAGCGCCGAACCAGTTTTACGACAAGTCGTTGCCGCGAGGCATCCGCAACAACAACCCCGGCAACATTCGCAAGAGTGGCGACGCATGGCAGGGCCTGGCCGATATCCAGCCTGATAGCGCGTTCTTTTCCTTCGCTGATCCCGTGTATGGCATTCGCGCCCTGGCAAAGATCATCCGCAACTACCGCGACCGCTACGGCCTGCACACCGTAGAGGGCATCATTAACCGCTGGGCACCGCCAGTAGAAAACAACACCGGGGCCTATGTGAACGCCGTGGCCGCAGCCGTAGGCGTCGGCCCAAACCAGCCGCTGGCCTTCGATGCCGGCCAAATGCGTGCCCTGGTGTCGTCCATCATCCAGCACGAAAACGGGCAGCAGCCCTATAGCGCCGCCACCATTGATGACGGCATTGCACGGGCCGGGTGGGCGTAATGGCCGTATTCACCGACAAGCAGCTATTAGCGGTCGGCGCGGTTGCAGCGGTGGGCGTGTTCCTGGTCTGGCGCAAACTGCCAGCCCTGGGCGAAGCCGTTAACCCGCTGAACAATGAAAACGTGTTCTATGAAGGCGTGAACGCCGTGGGCGAATCAGTGAGCGGCCAGGAAGGCTGGTCGCTGGGATCGTGGATTTACGATATCACCCACCCAAACGAGGCCGAAGAACTGGGCCTCACCAACAACACCGACACCGTAACCGGGGGATAAAAGCATGGGCAAGCTGTGGGGCGTATTCAAACACCACTGGGGTAAAACCCTGATCACCGCACTATTGGGCGTCGGCTTAACCGCTGCGGGCCTGTCACCGGTCGCCGTGGGCATCCTGGCGAAAGCCGGGGGCGAAGCCGTGCAGGACTACGCCGACGAAAAAAACAAGGAAGGGGAGGCGCTGGAAAATGTCATTGATGGAAATCATTCTGGGGGGCGGAGCGACGGCCAACGTCGCAATACTGGGGGTGCTTCTCTCGATAAAGAAGGACAACCGGCAGACGCGGCAACGAGTGCGCCGACTGGAGCGCCACATCTGGCCGGAAGTATTCGGGCGCGACACCTGCGAGGACTAGCCGCGCACAGCCTGCAAGATAGCGGGCTGGCCGATATCCCGGCGGCGGCGCTCTCGCAGCTCCTGGAACATCACCCAACCGGCCCGCAGCTCCCACGGCTGCCAGGTTTCCCCCGTGTGGACATTGTGCAGCCGGTCACCGATCAACCGGAAGTCGTGCCAGGCATCACCGGGCAGCACACCGAACACCCGGAAGGCCAGCACCTGAGACGCGGCGGCGTCGATGCGGGAACCGTTGGCCCAACGCTGGGCAGTCCTCAGGCTTCTGCCGGTAAATCGGGCCGCATGCGCGGGCGAAATGGCGCGCTGGTGGCCGGTACGCGGGCAAGTAATGGGCACCTGGTTAAATCGTTTATTCATAATCCGATCCCTTTGGATAACAAAACAGTCTGACAACCGCGCAATAAATGAGCGGCGCGGGATAGTCTCAAAATCGAGCCTTGACAGTCTGTGGTGCTGTTGTTCCAGGTGTCCGCCTGACTACGCATAATGTATATTATGTTAAATAGAGTAATTACCGTTATGGTTACATCTTTATTGGTCCACCCTCGCCACTGATTCGTACGCAACAGTTGTTGCGTCTGTCGTAAGCATTTCGGGTAGGATTGCTGACAGAGGAAATTACTTCCTTCAGCAACCCGTTCCTAGTACACGCCTGGAGACCTTGTGGCCCAAGACACTCCTAGCCTGATCCAGGGCTCCATTACCCGCGCGCTGTTGACCCTGGCGATTCCGATTGTCTTCGCGAATCTTCTGCAGACGGCCTACCAGCTTACCGACACGTTCTGGGTCGGCCGACTGGGGGCGGATGCCGTTGCTGCGGTGTCGCTCAGCTTCCCCGTTTTGTTTTTCCTTATCTCGTTGGGTATTGGCCTTGCCGTTGCCGGAACCATTCTGGTTGCCCAGAACAAGGGGCGCGGTGATCTGGATGCGGTCAATCATGTGGCCGCCCAGGCATTGATGGGCGTAATCGCCCTCTCCTTATTGCTCGCTGCCATTGGCTATTTTATTGCGGCACCGCTGGTGGCGTTTCTCGGTGCATCGGCATCCGTGCAGCCCCACGCCACGTCCTATCTACAGGTGTCTTTTCTCGGGCTGCCGTTCATGTTTGCCTATGTGATTTTTCAGTCGCTGATGCGTGGCGTCGGGGATGTAAAGACACCTCTGCTGATCGTTGCGGGGACGGTGCTGCTTAATTTTGGGCTCGATCCGTTACTGATTCTTGGTTATGGCCCGGTGCCGGCCCTTGGCGTTAGTGGCGCGGCAGCCGCAACCCTGGCTACCCAGGGCCTGGCCGCGGTGATCGGTTTGTTTATGCTGTTCTCGGGGCGCTATGGCATTCAGCTTGCCCGTTTGCACATGCGCCCGGATTTGCCCATGTTGTGGCAGTTGTTCCGGCTGGGGCTGCCTGCCGCCGTGGAACAGGCAACCCGGGCACTGGGGCTGATGCTAATGACCATCCTGGTGGCCGGGTTCGGCACCGTTGCGCTGGCCGCTTACGGCATTGGGTCGCGGATGCTGAGTTTTGTGATTATTCCAGCGCTGGGTCTCTCACAAGCCACCTCCACGGTGGTGGGGCAAAACGTGGGCGCCGGGCAGCTGGAGCGCGCGGAACACACGACGTACCTCAGCGGCGCACTGGCACTGACGAGCTTGACGCTGGTTGGGGTGGTCAGTTTCTTCCTTGCCGCGCCGCTGGTTGAGCTGTTCGTGCCCGGCGAGGTCGCAGTTATCGAAGAAGGCGCCCGCTTTGTTCGCATCACCGCCCTCTCCTACGGCCTGCTCGGCGCCCAGATTGTGGTCACTGGAGCCTTTCGCGGCTCGGGCAACACGCTCGCCGCCATGGCCATTGCCTTGATTTCCCTTTGGGTGTTGCAGTTCCCGATTGCCTGGTTACTCACAGAGCGCACGCAACTGGGCGTGGCCGGAGTGTGGATTTCCTATCCGGTTCAAGCCTTTATGTCGGCGCTGGTTGCCTGGGTATGGTTTAAACGTGGTACCTGGAAGCAGAAAAATCTGGTGGGAAGAACCCCTGAAGAAACCAAGGTGGCTCAGTACCCCACCGACACGGTAATGGATACCAACGGGGGCTGAGCCAGCTCTGAGTCCTGCTGTGCCTTATTCGACCGGACGGCTGGTGTGCGCAAACCGGTACGTCATATTGAACTGCACCCGTGGTGCTTCATTGCGGTCACCCGCCTGGTTGTCACGCAGGCCGTATGACAGCTCCGCACCATAGCTCAAGGCTGGCGTGTATTGATGTACCGCTGTCAGTGTCCCGTAGCGGGTGCGCCGCAGCGCCTCGGCCGGCAAGGCAGTGTCGGACTCGATAGTGACTTCCCCGGCGACCATGGCCAGGGTCCAGGCGGGATTGAGCTGCCACTGAGAACCCAGATAGCCGCCTTGCGCCAGCAGAGGCTGCAGATCTCTGCCGGCGTAGACATAGCCGTCCATGCCACTGTCGCCAAAGCCGGACAGGTCATTGTAGTAATGCGCCATGGCCTGACCGTAACTGCCATTGGCAAGCAGTTTGACGTTGTCGCTAACGTTGATGGCGGCACTGGCCACGCCACCCGTTGCGTTGGCAAATTGCTGGTCGCCATCCGCGAATTCCACACCGATTTCACGGTTCACCACACCCAGCTTGATGTGCCCGGCGGGCAAGCCCTGTTTCCAGGTAGCGATGGCATCGGGTCTGCGACCCGCAGCGCTGGTCGCGTTGGTGGGATCGTAGACTTCACTGTTCGGATCTTCCAGGGCCAGGGTCAAGCGCTCTCCCTGCCAGCGCACACCGGTTTGACGCGCAAAGATGGCACTATTGGGGCCCTGAGCATCCAGCGTGAGCGGCCAGGCCGCGCCATCCAGCAAGGCGGTGAAGCCGTAACCTGCACGCAACGGCCCGTTTTCAAAATAAAAATCGCGGATACGCAGCTCATACCGGTCCAGGCTGCCGAACAGGTCCATGGCAAAGACCATGTGCGGGCCGCTATCCTCTCCCACCTGAAAGCCAAAGCGGCTGTTCTTGGCACTCATGACGAAATTCTGCTGATCCGTGTCGCCACCGGGAATCGTGCTGGGAATCAGTAGTTCGTCGAAGCCGGCATCCTTGTCATCATAGATGGCGTCAACGCTGACGCTGCCGAATACGGTGAGCGGCGGCCAATTCAATGAGGACGAGTCGGCCTCATCGCCGAGACGGGATTTGAGCTGGTCGAGCTCGGATTGCAGACGACGGATTTCAGCCTGGGTGTTGTCCCCATGGGCGGCGCTGGTCAGTGCGGCAAGGCTGAAAGCAGTCATCCAGATGGTGGTTTTCACCCTGGACATGAAGATCTCCTGAAGGTCCACCGGATCACGGTGGGCGCTCAAAGTGGCATCGCCCTTTCCTCTGCCCAGCCTTGTGAGCGGGGTAAATTCGGTCTGGCGACGCGTGGAAGGCGCGCAGGATACGGAACTGCCGGGGTGGCAACCACTAAACGTGCTGTTTATTGGTGCATAAAAGGTAAAAAATTGACGGGTGGAATGAAACTAACTGCATCGGATATCGCCAAGGGCGACAACAAGCTGGCAGGGGTAGAGGAAGAGATGCCCCGGGCTGGCCTTTCGCCATCCGGGATATCATTAAGTCTTTATTTACTCAGTTGCCGCATGGCTTTCTCAAGCCCTTCAATGGTCAGCGGGAACATATGGTGTTCGCAGAGCTGTTTGATCCACTGGGTGGAGGTGGTCATCTGCCAGGCGCGTTCCGGTTCCGGGTTCAGCCACACTACTTTCTCATAGGTGTCGGTGACTCGCTGAAACCAGACAGCGCCAGGCTCTTCGTTCCAGTGTTCCACACTGCCGCCTACCGAGTTGACCTCATAGGGGCTCATGGCCGCGTCACCCACAAAGATCACCTTGTAGTCGCTGCCATACTTGTGCAGCACGTCCCAGGTGGCGATTTTCTCGTCCCAGCGACGGCGATTATCTTTCCAGACGTACTCATAGATGAAGTTGTGGAAGTAGAAATACTCCATGTGCTTGAACTCTGCGCGGGCAGCGGAGAACAGCTCTTCGCACAGCTTCACATAGGGGTCCATGGAACCACCGATATCAAAGAAGATCAGCACTTTGACGCGGTTTTCCTTTTCCGGGCGCATCTTGATGTCGAGCAGCCCGGCGTTACGGGCGGTGGACGAAATGGTGTCGTCCATGTCCAGCTCTTCATCGCGACCGGTGCGGGCAAACTTGCGTAGACGACGCATGGCCAGCTTGATGTTGCGGGTGCCCAGCTCCACGGAATCATCCAGATTGCGGAATTCCCGTTTCTCCCAGACTTTCACGGCTTTCTTGTTCCGTGAAGGGCCAGTCATGCGAACCCCTTCGGGGTTTTCGCCGTAACCACCGAACGGGCTGGTGCCACCGGTGCCAACCCACTTGTTGCCGCCCTGGTGACGTTTTTCCTGTTCTTCGAGCCGCTTGCGCAGCTCGTCCATGATTTTTTCCAGGCTGCCGAGCCCCTTGAGCTTCTCGAATTCCTCCGGGCTCAGGTTCTTTTCCAGCTCTTTGCGTAGCCACTCATCGGGGATCACCTTGCTGAGCCAGTCCGGCTCCAGGTTTTCCAGGCCTTCAAAGTAGTTGGCAAACGCCTGATCAAAGCGGTCGTAGTACTTTTCGTCTTTCACCATGACTGCCCGGCTCAGGAGGTAGAAATCCTCAATGGAGCCAAACGCCACATGCGCATGCAGCGCATCGAATAAATCCAGCAGCTCGCGCAGGGTGACAGGCACCCGGTAGCGACGCAGATTTTCGAAAAAACCAATAAGCATAGTCTGCCCGTGGACCGGTTAGCTTTCGCGGCGATTCATGAACGCCAGACGCTCGAGGAGCTGTACATCCGATTCGTTCTTGAGCAAGGCGCCGTACAGGGGCGGAATCGCGCTCTTGGTGTCACGGCTACGCAGAATGTCTTCCGGAATATCGTCGGCCATCAACAGCTTGAGCCAGTCGATCAGCTCACTGGTGGACGGCTTCTTCTTCAGGCCCGGCACCTTGCGCAGGTCAAAGAAGATTTCCAGCGCTTCACTCACCAGGTTCTTTTTGATCTCGGGGAAATGCACATCCACGATGGCCTGCATGGTGGCCGCATCGGGGAAGTTGATGTAATGGAAGAAGCAGCGGCGCAGGAAGGCGTCCGGCAGCTCTTTCTCATTGTTGGAGGTAATGATCACGATCGGGCGCTGTTCTGCCTTGATCAGTTCGCCGGTTTCATAAACAAAGAACTCCATCCGATCCAGCTCCTGGAGCAGATCGTTGGGGAATTCGATATCGGCCTTGTCGACCTCGTCGATCAGCAGGACCACCTGACCTTCATGGGCAAAGGCTTCCCAGAGCTTGCCCTTCTTCAGGTAGTTGGACACATCCTCGACCCCTTCGGCGCCGAGCTGGGAATCACGCAGGCGCGATACTGCATCGTATTCATACAGGCCCTGCTGTGCCTTGGTGGTGGACTTCACGTTCCACGACAGCAGTGGCAGGCCCAGGGATTCAGCGACCTGTTCGGCCAGCAGCGTTTTGCCGGTGCCGGGCTCGCCCTTGATAAGCAGCGGGCGCTTGAGGGCAATGGCTGCGTTCACGGCCATTTTCAGGTCATCTGTGGCCACATATTGGTCAGTACCCTGAAACTGCATGAAATTCTCCAAACTGAACAGTTAATGGAACGGGTGATCAGGCGGCACACTCTAGCAATCCAGTGGCGCCGGGCAAAGGGCTATAATAGCCAAGGAAACAGTGATTTGCGTCAACAGATCGCCGACCGGCCTGTTCACAACGCAGCCCCTCGCCGTCGTAAACGCTTGTTCTGACGCGCCACACGGTGTGCCATAATTCGCGCCATGAATTTGCTGCTGCTGCATCCAGACCAACACCTGCACGACGCCCTCTGGCGCCTGAATGCCCGCCAATGTGATCATGTGCGCACGGTGCTCAAGCTGGCCGAGGGGCAGCAATGTCGAGCCGGACTGCTGGGCGAAAGCACAGGTTTTGCCACTATAAAATCGATAAAAAACAATGAGATATTGGTTGAATTTAAACCGGAATCTCAACCAATGCCCCCCTTGCCGCTTTCCTTGTTGATGGCCCTGCCCCGGCCCAAAATGCTCAAACGCATTCTCATTGATGCCACCAGCCTCGGCATTAAACGCATTGTGCTGATCAACAGCTGGAAGGTGGACAAGAGCTACTGGCAAACCCCCAACCTGAAAGCCGACCTGTTGCGCGAGAAGATGATCCTCGGGCTGGAGCAGGCACGAGATACCCGGTTGCCAGAGCTGATTCTGGCCCCCCGCTTTAAACCCTTTGTGGAAGATTCACTGGGTAAATGGGCCGGTAGCGGCCAGCGCATCCTTGCTCACCCAGGGGATGATTACCCCACCCTTCCCTGTGACCTGAGCGAGCCAGTCACACTGGCCGTGGGCCCGGAGGGAGGCTGGACGGATTATGAAGTGGATATGCTGCAGCGACAGGGATTTGCCTGTCACCGTTTCGGAGCAAGAATCTTACGCGTGGAAACGGCATTGCCAGCGTTGGTCGGCCGGCTGATGAAGCTGCCGTAGCAGCATGCCCTGCAGCCGAACCGCATACGAATCACGGCCTCGACTGCAAAGACAGGAAAGGTGCTAGGGAACCTCTGAAAAACTCCTTGCATGCTCAGCGTGGCCTGAAGCGTGCAGCTGTTGCGTCTTGTCTTGATGGTCAGGGTGGCTCCCTTTCCGAGAGGCAAGGCGCAGCAGATGTGCGCTTCAGGCCACGCCCTTCGGGTCATTCAGGCTGGCCCGCACTCGTTGTTGCGTTTTTTCGATGGATGGACATACACCTTCAAAAGCGCGCCTAGATTGCGAACCAGCCTGAAAGACTGAGTACACAAGGAGTTTTTCAGAGGTTCCCTAGGCCTAGCTATCGTTCTTGAGAGACAAGTGGCTTATGTCCGGTTGCGCTGGTGGCACCTCCTTCTTCTGCTGCCCCAGATTCTCCCCCGGCGCGGCCATGCTCAGGTGACTCACATCAGGGGCAGGTGGAGGCGGAGCCTGTTCCCCGCTATCCATATCCTCTCCCACATCCGCTACCGTGAACGCCCCGGAAAATCCGGTTCCACCAGTACGGATAGTACCCACGGTCTCCAGATCTCCGCTGCTTTGCTCCTGAGCGCCGCCCTGCCCGGCTGGAGAGCGCGACTCAACGGCAGAGGGCTGAGCCTGCGGCGCAGGTTCCGGCGCAGCGGCGGGCGCCGGTGGTGAGCCACCCGCGGATACAGGCCGGATGTCGCACTCCGCGCCGGCCTGCTTCATCAACGCCCGAAACTTCATGGCCGTGGCCTGATCGGCATCTTTCTTGATCACCACCGGCTGACCGGAAAACAGTTTCTCAACCCGGGCGCTGTCCATCTTGAACAAACGCCCCAGATTGCTCTTCACCGTTGCCAGGTCAGCACCGCCGACCAGCTTCCCGGAAAACACGATATGGAAACGAGCATCACTCATGCTGTTGCGTTTCTCCCTTCAGGCAATTCAGTTTTCAGGCGCAAAAACTCAATCCATCTGCGCCGCACAATACTCCGCCAGCGCCGCAATGGTCCGTGACGGGTTCAGGCCCAAAGCCCGAGGCACCATGGCGCCATCCACCACATAGAGCCCCGGATAGTTGAACACTTCCCCGGCATGGTTCACCACCCCCTGTTCCACAGAATCCGCCATATTACAGCCACCCAGTGGGTGGGGAGTGACCAGATTCTTGAACCAGGTCCAGGTGGCCGGGGTCATCGGGTTGCCGCCGGTGGCTGCCGTCAACGACAAATGCCGATCGGCCAACCCCTGCACTGCCTTTTCTGCCTTGCGATAATCCCACTTGAGCTTCAGGCGATCACGCTTCCATGGCCAGTACCAGCGCCGGCCCAGCGAAAAGGTGCCACCGGGATCATCCATGGCCTGGCCAAACCAGGGCATCATTTTGCCAAAGGGGTTACTGCTGTCGCCATATTTCAGCATGGCCGCACCCAGCCGGCTGCCGGCAAACCGGGACTGCTTGCCCAAACGCTCCAGCCAGCTACCAAGAATATCCGGCAATCCGCCGTCTTCCACAAAATAGCGGGCGCCATTGTCCGAGCCATCCAGATAATCGATGGCGCTGGTGATGGTCGGGCCCCGCGTAGGTGAAATCTGACGATCTTCGTAGAAAGCCGCCGTGGCGAAATCGCCGTTACTGCTCCAGTTGTGCCCGAGCTTACGGCTGAGTTTTGGCAGCGTCTTGAACTGATCCCGGCAGCGCAGTAACAGTTCGGTGGACCCCATGGAGCCAGCAGCCACGATCACCTTGTCAGCCCGGAAACCACGCCAGCCCCGCGCATCCAGATCCATGGCCTGCACCTCATAGCCCCCGGAGGCCAGCGGACGAATCGTGCGCACGTGATGCAACGGGCGAATCTGCGCGCCAGCACTTTCCGCCGCCGCCAGGTAATTCAGATCCAGTGTGTTTTTGGCTTTTACCGGGCAACCCAGATCGCAATTGCCACAATGGGTGCAGGTACCCTGCTCTTTGCCCTGGGCGTTGACCCAGCTTTTACTATGGCGGTAATCAAACGAATCATCGTTTTCCGCACGCCACTCTGGATCAAACGTAATCGCCTGGGGCACCACCGTGAAACGGTCTCCGGCGCCGACCGCCTCCGCCGCTTCTTTCATCAAGTGAGTGCGTGGCGTCCACTGGCTCGTCGGCAATGTCTGTACATTGAGCATCACGCCAGTGATGTCGTAATAGGGTTTCAGGGTGGCGTAATCAATCGCCTCAGGCCAACCCTGCTCGAAAGCCTCGGGCTTGGCTTCAATACTGACGTTGGCATAAATCAGCGAGCCGCCGCCAACCCCGGCCCCCATGGCAATACTCATGTCGCCGAAATTACGAAAATCAATCCAGCCGTTTTGTTTTTCCGGCTCATCTTCATCCCAAAGCCAGTCTGTCTGGGACACGGACGGGTACTCACCGGGCAACCAGCGCCTGCCCCGCTCCAGCACCACCACCTTGCTTCCCTTCTCAGCCAGGCGGCATGCCATCACAGCGCCCCCGAAGCCACTGCCGATGACCAGCACATCAACCTTTTCCATGTTGTCCCCAGTATTTTTCTGCTTTTCGTTATCAGCTATCCCAGCGTCCAACCGTCTTCCTACACTAATTTTTGCACTATAAATTTAAGCGCCAATCCTGTCCATTTACACCGCTTTCCAGTAACCTGACCACCATCTTCGCCGGCCCACAGCAGCACCCATGGAACAGATCGATTTCGTTACTATTGAAGAGAAAAAACGCCCCCGCAAGCGGGCTGCTGCCCCAAAAAAAGCGGCCAGCACTTCGCGGCAGGCAACGGCGCGGCAAGGTGCGGTTCGTGAAGGCTACCGGCGCCTCACCGCCGACATTCCCGCCGATTTGCACAAGCGACTTAAAATGCAGGCGTTGATGGAAGACCGCTCTGTTACCGAGTTGATCGTGCAAGCGGCAGAGAGCTTTCTGCGTAACCGCGACTGATTTCCCCGGCAATATTTCCTTCGTATCCATCCTGTTTGCGCATACCCCTTGCACGCTGTCATTGAAGCGTCACCGCGCTGTCATTCATTCGCACCCTTTTGGCGACACCCTTGGCGAAACCGTCGAAGGAGCTAGCTCATGGCTGCAGATCTGTTTCTGCTCGTCTGTGCCCTGCTGTTCGGGCTTGGATTTCGTCAATTGTTCCGCCACCTTCCCGAGGAGCGCTGGCAATTTGTCGCGTCCCTGCCCTTGAAAAAAAACGGTGATGGTTCCTGGCAGGGCCTGAATTTGACCTTCTACGGTTTATTTACCGGCCTGGCCGGCGGGTTCGGCGTTGCCACTTTTATTCTTCTCACTGCCGCCGTCGGCGTTTCGTTAATGACCACCGTGCTCCTGACGCTGGGCGTACTGGCCATTTGCCTGCCGGCAGCCAAGATCATTGCCACCGTAGTAGAAAAAAATCGCCACGGATTTACAGTAGGCGGCGCCAGTTTTGTGGGCATTATCATTGCGCCGCTGTTTCTGTGGCTGGCGGACAAGGCCAGCCAGCATTGGTGGGACACGCCGCTGCCCACTCTGCCCATGCTGGCAGCCATGTCCATCGCCTATGTGATGGGGGAAGGGATCGGTCGACTGGCCTGTATCAGTTTCGGCTGCTGTTACGGTAAAGCGCTCAACGATGCTCCCGGCTGGGCCCGGCGCATGTTTGCCACGCTTAATCATGTCTTTATCGGCAAAACCAAAAAAATCGCCTTTGCCGGGGAAATGGAAGCCGTCAAGGTCATTCCCATTCAGGCAGTAACCTGCGTGCTCTACACGGCATTGGCACTGTTATGCAGTGCCCTGTTCTTCCACCAGTTATTTGCCCTGGCCTTTGCCCTGAGCCTGGTGGGCAGCCAGCTTTGGCGGGTGTATTCGGAAACGCTGCGAGCGGATTATCGTGGAGGCAGCAAGCTGTTCTCGGTCTATCAGCTGATGGCGTTGCTCGCCGCGCTGTACGGTGTGGCAATCAGCATCGCCCTGCCGGCCCACAGCGATTTACAGCCATTACTCCACGCAGGGCTGGGCGCATTGTGGACGCCGGGAGTTATCCTGTGCCTGCAGTTGATTACGGTTGTCATGTTTTTCTTCTCGGGCACCAGCACCATCACCACCGGCGAGCTACGATTCGGGCTGGCCGCCGACTGGCGTAGCCAGGCCGGCTGCGACGGTGAGCATCACCAGCATGACAAGAAAGACACCGGTCAGCCATCGGGCACTGCGCCCCTCGGCGCCACCCTGCGCCGTTCTACACCAACGCCACGGCCTTGATCTGGGCATAGACGTCGGCACCGGGAAACAGGGAGAGCTGACGAGCAGAACGCCCTGAGATCCGGGCCAGAATGCACTGCCCGGCCAGGGCAAGTTGAACCAGGCATTGCCCGGGCCCCACCTCACGCAAGCCGACCACCCGGGCCGGCAGAATATTGAGAATGCTGCTGTCGACCGGCGCACTCAGGCAAAGGCTCACATCCCGGGCGGCAATACGCAGCCGCACAGATTCACCGGCAACCAGCCGCTGCTCAACAGGCAGCCACAGCGTGGCATCCCCCACCGTAATGCCCTGCAAATGATCCTCGCGGGCATAGTCCGCCACCAGGCCGGCCAACAGCGCGGTGGCGTCCGCACGTTGAGCCAGGGAGCCATCCAGGCGCGACAGCTCCTGACTGGCTGGCCCCTGGGCAATAATGCGGCCGCGCTTCATCAACCAGACCTGATCCGCCAGGCGCAGAAGCTCGTCCATATTGTGGGTCACGTACAACACCGGCACGGTGCGCGCGGCCAGGGCAATCAGATCCAGAAGTTCACGCTTATGCGCCTCATCCAGAGCCGACAGCGGCTCATCAAGCAGCAGCAGTTGCGGCGCCCCCAGCATGGCCCGCGCCAGCGCCACCCGCTGGCTTTCCCCGCCAGACAAGCCCTCCACCCGCCGGGCCATCAACGGGGCAATGCCGGTTTGTTCGATCACCTGCGCTTGCTGCCCCGCCGGGCTCTGACGGCGCCGGGCCACATACTCCAAGTTGCCCTGCACGGTGAGGTGGCGAAACAGGGTGGGCTGCTGAAACAACATGCCGATGGGCCGTTGCCACGGCGCTAGCTCAACGTCTTGTGACAACCACGTCTGGTCGGCAAAGCGGATCGCACCATCGCAATGGTCCAGCCCCGCCACCATCCGTAGCAACGAACTCTTGCCAGCCCCGGAAGACCCAAACAACACCGTGACGCCCCGGGGCTGCAGCGTCGCCTCCACCTGCAATCGAAAACTGCCCCGCAGGCCCTGTACTGACAGCTCAAGGCTCATGGCATGGCCCCCAGACCCGGCCGGCGACGCTGCCAGCGGAACAACCCCCACAACAACAACAGCGACAGCCCCAGCAGCACGGCTGCGAGCCGATGGGCACTGACATAATCGCCGGCCTCCACATGCTCATACAGGGCCACAGAAGCCACTCGGGTTTCCCCGGACAGGCTGCCACCAATCATCAACACCACCCCGAACTCGCCCAGGGTATGCGCGAACCCCAAAATCGCCGCGCTGGCATATCCCTCCCGGCACTGGGGAAGCACCAGGGAGAAAAACCGGTCGCGGGGCCGTGCGCCAGCAACGGCGGCCATGTCCAGTTGCTGTGAATCAATGGCAGAAAACGCGTTTTTCAACGGTTGCAGAACGAAGGGCAGCGAATACAGCACAGAGCCAATCACCAGTCCGGTAAAGGTAAACGCCAGTGAACGTTGCGCGAATACCTCTGCCAGCCAGCCCCCCGGCCCGTTCGGGCCCAGCCCGATCAACAAGTAAAAGCCCAGCACCGAGGGAGGCAGCACCAGCGGTAAGGCCAACACCGCCTCCAGCAGAGCCTGGCCAGGCAAACGCCGGCGGGCCAGCCACCAGGCCAGCGGCGTGCAAAGTGCCATGAGCAGTACAGTGGTTAACAGCGCCAGCTGAATACTGACGCCCAGAGCAAGCCAGTCCCCCTCAGAAAGCATCGTCAGGCACCCGGTAACCCGCCTGGTCGATCAACGTCTGCGCCTGGGGGCTGAACAGGAAGTCGTAAAAACGCTGCGCGGTGGCATTGGCGCCAAGCAGTCCACCCTGCTGAACAATCGGTGCATACCACTCCGCCGGCACACGCCACTGGCTTCCGCCCTGCTGCTGTACCTGGCTCAGGGCCACGAAGGCCGCCGCGGCTGCACCGCTATGGGCAAAGTGATAGCTCTGCCCCACATTCTCTGCGGTCACCTGTTTGACGGCCACGGGCAGATTCACCCGCGCCAGGACTGCTTCCGCCGCCACGCCATAGGGAGCGGTACGGGCATTCGCCAGCGCCAATGGCTGCACATTACCCTGACGCAAACTCTCGGGCCCCAACGGAACGCCACGGGCCGGCGTCCACAGCACCAGAATGCCCTGGGCATAGGTACGGATCGATGCCGGGAGTAACAAGCCTTCTTGTGCCAGTTCAGCGGGGCGGCGCTGATCGGCCGCGAGGAAGATATCGTATGGGGCGCCCTGGCGAATTTGTGCCGCCAGTTTGCCGGTGGAGGCCACGGTCACGCCGATCCGGTCATCCGGGTGGCTCTTTGTGTACAGCGTGATCAGTTGTTTGAGCGTTTGTGCAAAGTTGGCGGCCACCGCCACCTGGGCGTTGCCGGCCAGCACCGGGGCGCTGAGCACACTCACCAAAAGAAAAACCAGAATCCGCATCAAGCACTCCGTGACTATCCCGAGACCAGGACCGGGAATCGCCCAGTCTAAGTCAGCCGTGAAGCACTGTCAGGAAGATTTGCGCGGGTTCTGCCCTCGATGCTGGCGGCCACGCGCCCGGGCCAGTTCAATCTGTTTCTGCCGTTCCGCAAAGCGCTGCTTCTGTTCAGGGGAGGATTCGTCGTAGCACTTCGGGCATGACACCCCAAGCTGGAATTGTTCGCTGCGTTTGTCTTCATCGCTGATCGGCCGGCGGCAGGCATGGCACTGATCAAATTCACCGGGGTTCAGATCGTGATCTACGGTCACCCGCTCATCAAACACAAAACACTCCCCTTCCCACAGGGAGTCTTCCTTGGGCATTTCTTCCAGGTATTTGAGAATGCCCCCTTTCAGGTGGTAGACCTCTTCAAAGCCCTGCTCTTTCAGGTACGCGGTGGACTTCTCGCAGCGGATGCCACCGGTGCAGAACATGGCCACCTTCTTGTGTTTGGCCGGGTCCAGGGTCTCTTTCACGTAGTCAGGGAATTCACGGAAGGTACGGGTTTCCGGGTTAATGGCGCCCTTGAAGGTGCCCACTTCCACTTCATAGTCATTGCGGGTATCGATCAACACGGTATCGGGATCGGAAATCACCGTATTCCATTCTTCCGGCGACAAATAGGTGCCCACGGTGCGGGTCGGGTCGATGCCTTCCACGCCCATGGTGACAATCTCTTTTTTCAGCTTCACCTTGGTGCGCAGGAACGGGTGTTCGTCGTGGAAGGACTCCTTGTGCTCCAGTGTCGCCAGCCGCTCGTCCTGTTTCAGCCAGCCCAGCACCGTATCCACACCCGCCCGCGGGCCGGAAATGGTGCCGTTAATGCCTTCATCCGCGAGCAAGAGGGTGCCACGCACATCATTGTCATGCATCAGGTCCAGCAAGGGTTGCTGCAATTGCTCGAACCCGTGCAGGCGAACAAACTTGTACAGGGCTGCAACGACAATGCTGTCTGCGGTTTCTACCCGATGCTGGGTGCTCACTGTTTCTCTCCCGCTGTGTTCTTTCCCGCCGTCATCTGCGGATCGTGTTTACTGCCACCCAGACAATCTGGTGACGCCAGTATCTCGCCCCCTTTTGCCTGCCATTCCGCCGGGGTATGGGTATGCAAAGCCAGTGCATGGACCGGGCCATCCAGCTCTTCGGCCAGAATCTTGTACAACATCTGGTGGCGACGTACCGGCATCATGCCGTCAAAGGCGTCGCTCACCAGCACCAGCTTGAAATGCGTTTCCGAGTTCGGCGGCACGCTGTGCTTGTGGCTTTCATTTTCCAGCGCGAAATGTGCCACAGGCACCGCCTCGAAAACCTTGCGCTCGATCAATGTCGCTACACTCATGGTCCACCTCACAGATAAAACCGGGCCGGGGCCGTTCGGGAAAACACGGCGAATGGACTGATTATACCAGTCACAGCAGGGCCTAACGCCCCTCGCGGGGCGCGTATTCTACGGGGTTTGAGGGCACAGAGAAAATACAGCAGCCCGGGACGTCATTAAACCGTGGGGATAATCGCCTGCCAGAGCTGTTCGCCGGCCTCATCCAGCAAGGCTGCCCGGGGCTCTCCCGGACCCAGCTGACAAACCTGACGGTCGTTGCGCCAGCCATCCCAACCCGGTGAATCCCCACGGGCAAAGGCGCCCCAGGCACCCTGCACCTTCCGGGACAGTGCCCGAGCTTCATCGGTGCCACCGGTAAAATACATGCCCGCAGGCGTATCGGTCACGCCAAACACAAAAGGCACATCCACCACATGGCAAGCCCCCAAAGGGATGCCGAAAGGCTCGCTCTGCCAGGTGAACTGGAAGCCCCAGCACTGCGCGTTATGCTTGCTTTGGGCATCCAACAGCCGGACCGTTGGCACCCGGAACAGGCGATCCGACTCCATGGCCGACAGGAAGTCCAGCCGGCTACGACGGCTATCCGGCGCCACCGTGGACTGGTAATAATCCAGCGCCCGGGCACCATTGCCCGGCAGCGCCCGCTCAAAGCGCCGCAGAATCTCGTCGCCGTCAATCTGCTTCAACGCATCCATGGTGGTGGTGCCCGCCAGCACCCCGGCATACTGAAAGAAGTGGAATTCATCACGGCAGACACCGGCCAGCAGGCGCTTGTCCGCTGCCGCCCCTGCGGCAATCGCGTCGATCGGCAGTGCCGGCAGCAAGTCACCGTCGACCATGGGCAGAAAGTTCATGGCAAACTGCGGCGTGGTTGTGCGTAGCCCGCGATCGACCAGCACCTTGACGGCGGCGTTCTGGGCCTTGATCCAACTCTTGTCATCGGCACTGGCCAATTTCTCGGCTGCGCTGCCCGCCCCCGGTAGTGCATCCACAAAGGCGTCGGTCACCTTGCGCACCTGATCCGGGGCGAGCACAAAATCGGCAGCACCAGACTGGGTGATCGCACTATGGAACAGGTCTTTCGCCTGGGGGCAGGCCAACAGCGCGCCGACACTGAAGCCCCCGGCAGACTCACCGAAAATCGTCACTTGCCCGCAATCACCGGCAAAGGCACCGATGTTTTCCTGCACCCATTGCAGCGCGGCCAGCTGGTCGCGCATGCCCAGGTTGGTGTCTGCCTCCAGCTGCGGTGCCACCGCAGAGAAATCCGCAAACCCCATGGCCCCCAGCCGGTAGGCGGCATTCACCACCACCACATTCTGGCTACGCGCCAGTTCGGCACCGTTATAGAGAACCTGCGACACCGAGCCCGCCAGGTAACCCCCACCGTGGAACCACACCATCACCGGGAAAGGCCCTTCGCCGTCCGGCACCCAGATATTCAGGTACAGGCAATCTTCGCTGGATTCCTGAATGCCCATCACCGGGTTTTTCATTTGCAGCGAGGGCATCGGGTAATGATCCGCCGTTTGCTCCGCCTCACTGTCAGCCAGGGGTTGCGGCGCCTTGAAGCGCAACTCGCCCAGCGGCGCACGCGCAAACGGCACGCCGCGGTATTCAGTTACGCCCTTATTGCCAAGCCCCTGGTAACGCCCTTGCCGGGTTACTGCCGTCATCTACCACTCCTGTTTTGCCAGCTGGCGCCGGCCTGAAAATTAACCCGCTTCAGCAACGATAAACGCCACTGACCCCCGCTTTAACCAAGCCATGCATAACTGGCGGACCGCGCCATTTGCCTGTCGCCCAATACCAGCGCTCCAGCCTAGCAAAATACATACTAATGAGTAGGCCAATTCGCCTGTTTAATTGTTAGACAACATTAACAATCTTGCCTTATTAGTGACTTACACTTGTTCACGCCCTCATAGAGGCAACATCGAGGGCTTTGTGAATCCATTGAATTTTCTACGGAGGGAAGCCCCCATGAGCAAGACCGCAACCATTGAGCAACGTGTCAACGAACGCTATGAGCAAGTGGCCACCGAAACCAAGGCCGCGCTGGAAAAAATCAACAACGCTGTTCGTGGTGCCTACACTCGTCTGGAAAACAATGGCAATGAGCTGTTCCAGAATCTGGTGAAAGCCGGCGAAAAACGCCAGAAAGCCGCCAGCAAGCCCCAGAAGAAAACCACCAAAGCCCAGCCCTCCCAGCTGGACGAAGTGCGCAGCAAAGTTGCCGCCGCACTGGGCCTGCCGACCCGCGACGAAGTTGAAGCGCTGAACAAGAAGCTGACTTCGCTGACCCGCAAGGTCAACAAACTGGCTAAAGAAGCCAAATAAAGACCCGATGTCCCGGGAGTGGCTCAGCCGCTCCCGGCACATTACTCCTTCCTCTCTCTTTTCCTGCTTTGACTTCTGCCACCAGCCCATTAGAGCCATAAGCTCGCCAACACGGTCAATAAACCAGCAATACGCACTTATCCACACGCCAAGTGTTGACTTGCCACGCTACGTCTCGTTATCTAAGTGGCTCTGTACCCGATAACAACAACTGCGAGCCCATGCCGTCCGCTAATCTTTCTGCCTCTCTGAAGCACAAAACCGTCGCGCCTTTCTGGCTGGAATACCTGCTGGATGCTGCTCTGCGCGCCGGCGTTGACCTGAGCTATGCGCTGGTGGAGTCCGGCATCAGCAACGACGACCTGGAAGATCCACAGTCGCGGATTTCCATGGCCATCGAAAACCAGTTACTGAAACAGGCTATCGCTGGCAGTGCAGATCCGCTATTTGGGCTGCATATGGGGGAAGGCATCCGTCCGCGCTTCATGGGCGAACTGGGCTACGCCAGCATGTCCAGCGCCACGCTGGGGGACGCCATCGAGTTGATGATTCCCTTTATGAAAGTCACCACCGAATACGCCCAATTGCGTTTTGAGTGGCGCGAACACCATGGCGATAAAACGCTGTGGCTGATGTGGGAAAGTGATCTGGAAGACCTGCCCACCTATCCAGCCCGGGTAGACGCCAATTTCGCCGCCGCCATCGTTTACGGGCGCTGGCTGATTGGCCAGGAGCTGAACCCGGCACGCATTCTTTTCAAACACGCCCCCCAGGGCGACGAAGCCGAGTACCAGCGCATCTTCCGTTGCGACGTCACTTTCAGTCAGCCGGAAAATGCCATTGTACTACCCGGACATCTGCTGGATTTGCCCCTGCGCGATGCCGACCCGGAAGTGCACAAGGTGGCCCGCTCACGCATGCAACGGGCGGTTACCCAGTACCACGCCCGAGACAACCTGCTGGAACAGGTACGCCTGGAAATCCAGAAACGTCTGCAACAAGGCGTCCCGCAGCTGGAGCCCATCGCCGATCAGCTGGGCGTCAAGCCCTGGACCCTGCGTCGACAGCTACGGGCCGAAAACACGGATTTTTCCAGCCTGCTGGAAGATGAGCGCCGCCGCCTTGCCTGCGACTGGCTGCTGCACAGCGAACGTTCCGTTAATCAGATCGCCCTGGATTTGGGCTATTCCGAACAAAGCGCGTTCAACCGTGCCTTTAAACGCTGGTTTGAGATGACGCCGATGCAGTACCGCGATAGTCAGGGCAATCAAACCTTCAACGACTGAGCACCCCGCCACTGGCGTTTGCACTGGCCCAGCGTCAGCCCCTGTGCAAAGCCGTTGACCAGGGTGGCGCCCAACCGCCCCTGTAACATCCGCGTGGACACCGGGAGCAAGCCATAGAAAAGCTGCCCAAGGCGGCTGACGTGCTGCAGCTCTTCTCGCCACCCCGCCAACGCACGGGGATAGGACACCTCTGGCCTTTCGCCCAGCACCGCTTGTGCAGCGAGTTGACCACTGAGTACCGCGCCGTAGATTCCCTCGCCCAGTAACACCTCCGTGCAACCCGCCGCATCGCCCGCGAACAGCACACGGCCATTGACCAACCGGGCTTTCGGCAGCCAGGTGCCCAGCGGATAGCCCGCCACGTGCTCCGCCTCTGCCCCCAGGCGTGCCCGGCAATAGCGCTGCAGGGCCGCACGTTCCGGTGCCGCCACCCCGTGCCGCCAGACATAGAGCCCCACATTCACATGGTCGCCCTTGGGAAACAGCCAGCCATAACCGCCGCGAATAACACCAAAATCCAGCGTCATCGGCGGATAATCGCTCACCTTTTCCCGGGGCACGCACCCTTCAATGGCCATGGCTCCAGGCAGGTGACGTTCCCCCAGCATCCGCGCCACGGCGCTGTTGGCTCCGTCCGCTGCGATCAGCCAGGACGCAGAAAAGGAGTCTCCCTCACGGGTCTTCACGCGGACCCAGCTTGAGCCTTGCTCTATGAGTCTCAGGCCTGCAGTCTCATGGAACACGGCACCTTGCTGTTCTGCCTGCTCTCGGCAAAACGCATCCAGCTCTGCCCGTTCGGTCATGACACAGAACGGCGTGGCGCTGCTGAGGTGACGCACCGGCGAGGACGAATGACTCACCGCCAGGGAAGTAACCGCTTCGCGCACCACCGGCGCAATGCTGAATCGGTAGCGCGCCAACGCTTTCTCCGTGACCCCGCCCGCACAAGGCTTTCCCCGTGACCGGGGCCGCGAAATCACGGCCACTTTCAACCCGGCCGCAGCCAGATCCCATGCCGCTGCGCAGCCCGCCTGACCGGCGCCGACAATCAACACATCCCAGTTCGTCATATATCTCCCCCTGATTCCGTGCGATTAGCCGCCGGGTCCTTTATAATGCGCGCCGTCCGGGACCCTGACCCACGGACCTTGTTCAGCGGTCCCCTCGGTTTCAGCCCACATAAGTTCTCCCGAATTAAAGCTAGGAGATTGTTCATGAAAGCACCCGTACGCGTAGCCGTCACCGGCGCCGCTGGCCAAATCAGCTATTCCCTGCTGTTCCGCATCGCTTCCGGCGATATGCTCGGCAAAGATCAGCCCGTTATTCTGCAGCTGCTCGAAATCACCCCTGCTCTGGAAGCCCTGAACGGGGTCATCATGGAGCTGGAAGATTGCGCATTCCCGCTGGTTGCCGGCATTACCGGTACCGACGATGCCAACGTGGCCTTCAAAGACGCCGATTACGCGCTGCTGGTTGGTGCTCGTCCGCGTGGTCCGGGCATGGAGCGTAAAGACCTGCTGGAAGCTAACGCAGCCATCTTCTCCGCCCAGGGTAAAGCCATCAACGACAATGCCAGCAAAGGCATCAAAGTCCTGGTTGTCGGTAACCCGGCCAACACCAACGCCCTGATCGCCCAGCGCAATGCGCCGGACATCGATCCCCGTCAGTTTACTGCCATGACCCGCCTGGACCACAACCGTGCCATGGCGCAGCTGGCCAACAAGCTGGGCAAAACCGTCAATGACGTGAAGAAAATGCTCATCTGGGGCAACCACTCTTCCACCCAGTACCCTGATCTGCACCACTGCGAAGTGGATGGCAAAGTGGCCATCGATCAGGTTGAGCAAGACTGGTACGAAAACGACTACATCCCGACTGTGCAACAGCGTGGTGCGGCCATCATCAAGGCCCGTGGCGCTTCCTCTGCCGCGTCTGCTGCCAACGCCGCTGTGGACCACATGCGTTCCTGGGCACTGGGCACCGACGAAGGTGACTGGGTTTCCATGGGTATCTACAGCGATGGTTCCTACGGCATCCAGGAAGGTCTGATCTACTCCTTCCCCTGCACCTGCAAGGATGGCGACTGGACTATCGTTCAGGGCCTGGAAGTCAACGACTTCTCCCGTGGCAAGATGCAAGCTACCGAGCAGGAACTGGCGGAAGAACGTGACGCCGTTTCTCACCTGCTGCCGTAAGGCTCAGGTCGGGTAATAAAAAAAGGGGCTCTTCGGAGCCCCTTTTTTGTGCCGCTCTGCGGCTGCAACATGCTTCACGCAGCATGTAACGAGCGATCAGTATTCAGAATAATCCATCTGCTGCATCTGGGCCTGTTGTGCATACTGTGCATAGTTGGCCATGGTGATCGGGAACAGCACACCGAAGTAGCCCACCACCAACAGCAGCACAATCACAAAGGCGGCTTTTACGCCACCGGAATTACCGACCGGAGCGGCGCCGTACTGGTTGCTGCCTTCGCTACCGCGTTTGAACAACATCACCAGGCCCAGTACCAGGTTGGCAATCGGCACCAGCATGAGCAGGCTCAACCAGCCGCTGGCGTTGATGTCGTTGAGACGACGTACCATGTAGCCCCAGCTCATCACCATCACACCGATGAAAGCCACGGTGGCAATCACCCCCATGATCATTGCCCCTGCGCCAATGGCACCGTCACCGGCACTCATGATGCCAGGGATCACAACAGCAGCTGCGACACCCAGCACCAGATAGAACAATAAGGTCAAGCCAGCGGCATAGACGAAATAACGCATACGGCCGATGCGCCCTGACAGAGACAGGAATTTGGGTTGATAGGTGTCCTGGTTACCGGCAACAGCAACATCTGCATTGGGTGCCTGATAGGGTTGGTTCATGGGTACTCCCCCTGGGTTCAAGGTTAAAAAAACAGTCAAAAATTAATGCGTCGCAATCGTTACAGCGTATGGCGCCGACCGAAGTCATCCATGGCACGCAGTAAATCCCGACGACTGATCTGTCCGATCAGTTTTCCGCTGTCCAGCACCGGTAGCCGACGGCGGTGATCCGCAAGAAAAATTTCTGCCACATCCAGAATGGAATCCGAGCCTTCCACGGTCTGCAGATCCACACTCATGTACTCCTTTACCGAACCGATATCTGTACCGTGGTAGCTTGCTTCCAGCGCGCCCTTAAGACAGTCGGATTCGGAAAAGACCCCCACCACACGGCCCGTTTTATCCACCACCGGGCCACCGGAAATCTGATTTTCCAGCAATACACGAATGGCTTCACTCACGGACATATCGGGGGAAAAGGTGACCAGACGGCGGCTCATGTACTCCGCCACATGCATGGACTTGAGCATAATTCTTCCCTGTGCAGTGAGAGCCGGCATCATGCCGGCCATTTGTGATTTTGTTCTTTATAGCAGGATTCTTAACAACAATCGCTAACAGCTAACGTTACACGAGTGCCTTCGGTGCGGTGATAATGCCGTTGTTATCCGCATAGACGAATTCGCCCGGGCGGAAGGTCACGCCACCAAAGGTGATGTCGATATTCAGCTGCCCTTCGTCACGACGAACGGATTTAATTGGCACACAGCCTTGCGTGATGACACCGATATCCAGTGTCGCCAGCGCATCCACGTCACGGCAGGCACCGTAAATAATCACGCCTTCCCAGCCGTTCTTCACCGCGTTTTCCGCGATCATGTCACCGATCAATGCATTGCGAAGGCTGCCACCACCATCGACGACCAGCACCTTGCCTTTACCATCGGTGCCCAGGTGCTCCTTGACCCGACTGTTGTCTTCGAAGCATTTCACCGTAACGATTTCACCGCCAAACGCTGCGCGGCCACCGTAACTGAGCCAGTTGAGGCCGGTTACCACGGAGACACTGTCCGCATTGTCATCACACAGATCGCAGGTCACAAAGGTCATACTGACTCCTTCGGTTATGTTGTCCATCAGTTGCGACCAAGGTGCCTCAGGCAGCCTTGGTCACTTTTTCATGAAATTTACCGGCAAACACCAGGATGTCCCGGTACCGTAACCGGTACAGGCCGGTATCCGGCCCCATCAATGCCATGCCGACCATGGCATCAGCCACCTTGCGGCTATCCACGGGCAACCAGTGGGCATCCGTCCAGCGTGTCAGTGGCTCAATCACTCGATTGAAAATATTGCCCCAGTCTTCTGCCGGGCGCTTGTCCTCACGTTCACCGCGCAGTAACGACGGCTGCACAATGGCAAGCAAAGGCAAATCGAGCTTGATGAGCGCACGCTCCATCTGCCCTTTTACCCGCGAATAAAAAAACGGGGAGCGGGCATTGGAATTCACCGCCGACACAACCAGAAAACGTTGTACGCCAGCCCGGCGTGCCATGTTGCCGGCCAGCACGACAAGATCATGATCCACATGACGGAATGCCTGCCGCGACCCGGCTTTTTTCATTGTGGTGCCCAGGCAGCAAAAGACATCATCCACTTGAAAGCGGTCCTGACACGCCTCGATATTATCGAATTCCACCAAATGTACGTCCAGCTTGGGGTGCTCGATGGATAAGGCGCGGCGTGTCAGCACAGTGACCTGCTCATATTCATCGCAGGCCAGCAGGCTTTCCAGGCAATCACGCCCCACCAGCCCGGTTGCCCCCAACAGCAAGGCTTTTCTTGTCATTGTTCTTCCTCGTCTTTGGCGGGCTGTTCCGGCAGCCAACGCCGTAACACCGTTTCCAGTGCATCCAGATGTACCGGTTTGGCAAGAAAATCATCCATGCCCGCAGCCAGGCAACGGGCCTGAACCCCTTCCGCCGTATTGGCAGTAACCGCCACAACCGGCGTGCGCAGAGTCGCTTTATTCTGCTCGATTTCACGCAGACGCCGGGTCACTTCAAAACCGTCCATCTCCGGCATCATGCAGTCCATCAACACCAAATCGAACGATTCCTGGTCCAGTAACGCCAGCGCGGTTTCCCCGTTACTGACGGTTTTCACCTGGAAACCCAGCTTGCTTAGCATGCCCCGGGTCACCAGCTGGTTTACCTCGTTGTCTTCCACCAGCATCAGCCGGAAACGTTTGCGCCGCTGGCGTTCTTCCGGCGTCTGCAGCGGAGCATCCCCCACCGGCATCTGCCGCTGCAGGCCCACCAGTCGTGCCAGCCCCTGGCGCAATACAGTGCGATGAACCGGGCGTACCAACACCACCAGGTCATGCTTGTCGATAAGCTGTTGAACTGCTGTGTGGCTGCGCTCCTCAATGGTTGCCATCAGCACCAGACGTACCGGACGCAGCGAAGGATCCTCAAGCACATTGCGGCACAGGTTCAAGGCCAGTTCAGGCCGCGACCAGGTATCCACAAACAACACATCAAAATCGCTTTGTTCGCGGTGCCCTGCACGAAGGGCCTGCAACGCATGATCGTACCCCATCGCAGAAGACGCCTGGCAGTCCAGCGCTTCCAGCTCTTCCTGAATACTGGCAACCGTGCCTGAAGCGGCTCCGACGACCACGGCCTGGGCACCATCCAGCGCCCGAATCAGGCTCTGCGCTTCGCGCATGTCCGGCTGCATTTGCACCGGCACCGTGAACCAGAAGGTTGATCCTTCTCCTGGTACACTTTCCGCCCCCAGGGCGCCGCCCATGGCATCAATCAGGCCCTTGCAGACCAACAGGCCAAACCCGGTGTGGTGGCTGTTATATACGTCCTGGCCATCTTCAATAAAACGATCCTGAAACAGGTGGCGCAAGGTTTCCGGATCCATGCCCGCGCCCTGATCACTCACGCGCACGCGCAGCACGCCGCCACTTTCCCCTTCCACGGTAAAGTCCACATCCAGACGAATTTCGCCCCGCTCGCTGAACTTGATGGCGTTGCTGAACAGGTTATTGAGCACCTGCATCAGGCGCTCGCGGTCGCCCCGGATGCGTTTGGGCAGCATGCGGTCAATCACGCAGGTGAGCTCCAGCCCGGAGGACTGGGCCATGGGGCCAAAGGCTTCCAGCGACTGCTCGATCGCTGTACGGAAATCGAAATAATCCGAATTGAGGGTAATGCGACGGGAAAGAATGCGGGAATAATCCAGCACGTCATCAATCAGTGACAGCAGCAGCTTGCCGCTCTGCCCCGCCACCTGCAGGTAATCTTTCTGCTCGTCATTAAGCCGCGTGTCTTCAAGCAGCGACATCATGCCCATCAGGGAATTCATGGGGGTGCGCAACTCATGGGCCAGCCGGTATACCAGGCTGAGCTGCACTTCGGTACTGCTGCGCACCGGCTGCTTTCGGTCCAGAGGCCCGCGGCGCTCGCGTGTCATTGCGTGCCAGAAGGTTTCGTATTGACCCCGATAAAGCCGGAATAGATAGAACGCGTAAACACCAATCAGTGTCGCCAGCACCCAGTCATGCAAGGTGCCGGTGAACAATAAAACCGCCAACGTCGGCAGGAACATCAGCACAATATAGGCTTGGCGAACCCGCAACCCGGCCATCCAGGAGCTACCCAGGGCCGTGGTCACACCCACGTTATAAAGAATGACCACGAAAAAATTGAAGCCGGTGCCCAGCCGCCAGATCAACCAGGCAGGCAGCAAGCCCCATAACAAGGCGTGCAACGCCAGGCCCAGCCCGAACAGACGCCGCCAGCGGGCCGGTCCGGCCCCATAAAGGGCATCGAAACGCGCCACCAGCCACAGCCGGTAAGCGGTGACCAACAGGACCGCACCACCGCCTATCAGCGCTTCCAGTTCGAAGCTCTGATAAACCTGGCCCCAGGCAAAGACAAGTGCATAAACCAGAAGGGCCGCCAGGACTCCCATCAAGGAGTTCTTGGCGGCCCCGTAATCTACGCGTTTAAGAACCTTTCGATCTTTCTTGTATGGCACTGTATTTTGTTCCGCAGAAACTGGATTTACCCGGTTTCGCGCTACGTTAACACCGCCTCATCAGACTGGCTAGAGCCTATTGCACGCTGCCTCTGGTCCGCTTGCGGCGGTCCAGCGCAACCAGTAATGGCACGAAAAAGAAGAAATCCACAATCAGGGCCATGGCAATGGTGATCGCAGACAACTGCCCCATACTGGAATTGGGGTAAAAATGACTGGTGCCGATGACGGCAAAATTCGCCACCAGCACCACGGATGTGGCCACCAGTGCTACGCCGACAGTACGGAATGCATACTCCACCGCTTGTTCGGTTTTGAGGCCCAATTCACGTTTGGCACGCACGTATTTACTCAGGAAATGCACAGTGTCATCCACCACGATCCCCAGCGTCATACAGGCCACCACGGATACCGCCAGGCCGATCTCGCCATTCACCAACCCCCACAGCCCGAAGGCCATGGCCGCCGGCAACAGGTTGGGCAATAGCGACAGGATGCCGTACCGCACGGAACGCAACGCAATAACCAGCAGCACCGACACGCTGACCAACGCAATCAGCGCGCCGCTGAGCATGCTCTGAATATTGCGCATGGTGACCCGGCCAAACAGGATGTCCATGCCGGTGCCCTTGGTCTGCATGGCTTGCGGCCAGTTATCCTGCATCCAGGCTTCCACCCGATCATTGAATTCCAGCACCGGGTGCGAGCCGATATTCTCCAGCATCACGATGACCCTTGCCTGCTCCTTGTCGATATCCAGCTGGTCCTCCAGCCCCAGCCCCTGGGGTAGCGACAGCTCATATAACAAGGTGTATTGGGATATCAGTTCACGGGAGTCGGGAATGCGGTACCAGTCAGGATCGCCGCCGTGCATGTCTCGGTTTAATCGCTTGATCACATCCGTGTAGGCCGTGGCGTATACCACCTCATCCTGCTGCTCCAGCCACACGGTCAAATCATCAATATGCTGCAGATAGGCAGGCTCCATGGCACCGCCGGATTCGCCGGAATGCACCGCATAGTCGATACGATGCATGCCCGTCAGGTTGTTCATGGCAAAATCGTTAACCCGACGAACCTCAAACGTCTCGTCGAAATATTCGTTGAACACATCATTGATGCGGTTCAATCCGATGGCGGCAGTAAGCACCACCACGACCACCGACATACCCAGCAACCAGGGCTTGAAGTGACGACTCAGGTGCCTGGCCAGGGCGCCCATCAACGGCGCGAAATCCCGCTGCTTGCCCGGCTCGATACGATGCGGCAACAACATCACCAGCGCTGGCAACAAAATCACCGAGAACACAAACGCCAACAGCACACCGATCAACACCACATTCCCTAACGCACGGAACGGCTGTGACTCGGAAAAATTCAGGATCGCAAACCCGATTGCAGTGGTAAAACTGGTCAGCCACACCGGCTGCATATTGATACGCAGGCTTTCCAGCATGGCCGCCGCCCGTGCCTTGCCTTCCAGGCATTCATGGCGGTAACTGGCAAGGATGTGCACAGAGTCCGCCACGGCCAGTGTCAGAATCATGGCCGGGGCCATGCCCACGATGGGGGAAAACTCGATCCCCAGCCACATGGCGACGCCCATGGCCGAGGCGATGGAGAAGCCGATCACCATCACCGTCACCACCACAAACATGCCGCTGCGCAAAATCAGCCACAAGCACAGCAGCATCACCACAAAGGCCAGTGGCAAGGTGGTCGCCATGGATTGCTCCGTGGCATCGGCCGAGGCCTGGGAAAACACCACCGTGCCGGTGACCATAAACTCGATATCCGGGTAACGCTCCCGGTAGGTCTGCGCCATGTCGCGGGCGGCTGCGGTAATCACCGGGGCTTCGGTGTTCCCCTCGTCCATGGTCACCGTGGCCACAACACCGGCCACATGCCCGCGGTCAGAGACCAGCCGCCCCACCAGCGCCGGCTCTTTCAGGGCAATGTCACGGGCCCGGACAATCTCGTCCGGTGCCATTTGTGCGGCACCTTCCACCAGCGGCGCCACATACAGCTCGTCGCCTTCTACCTCGGTATGCTGGAAATTGGTCAGGGAGTCCACCCGGGTGGAGTTAGGCAGTGTCCAGGCATCGTCGGTGAGAGACTCGATGGCTTCCAGGGTTTGCGCTTCAAACACCTGATCGCTCTTCGGGTGCACCACGAACAACACCACCTCATTGGCGGTAAAACTGTCTTCCAGCGCCACGAACCGTTTGAAATCCGGATTTTCCTGGGTGAAAAAAATGCGTGGATCGTTGTTGTTGCGAAAACTCTGCAACCCAGCCGCCATGGCCGCACACAGCGCAATACAAATCAGCAGTACCCACACCGGGTGTGCCACTACCCAGCGACTCCAAGTCTCTTTCATTGTTATTCCCACTGTCCCCTTACGTTGAGCCCGGAGTCTAGGCACAGGTAAACACCGTGTCACGGACCGAAAAGGCCAAAATTCATACTTTACGTTAACGTAAACTTCCCCTAGCATTTCGCCATGAGCAAAAAACAGACCTACAGCATCGGCGAACTGGCCCGGGAATTTGACGTGACCACCCGAACCATTCGCTTCTATGAAGACCAGGGGCTGGTCAGCCCAGCGCGACGGGGCCAGACCCGAGTCTATTCACCGGCTGATCGGGTCACCCTGAAACTGATCCTGCGCGGCAAACGGCTGGGGTTCTCCCTGGCCGAATCCCGTGAATTGATTCAGATGTATCAGCCCAGCGGCGATAACCGCAATCAGCTTCTCGCCCTGCAAGACAAGATTCAGCAACGCCGGGAACAACTGAACCAGCAACTCAGAGATATTCAGGCACTACAGCAGGAGCTGGACGACGCCGACCAGCGCTGCGAAGACGCCCTCACCGCTTTGGAGAAACCTGACCATGTTTGACAGCAGCTTTAACTTTGATCTGGATGAAACCCTGGTGGCCCTGCGTGACAGCGTGCGCCACTTCGCCCAGAAGGAAATCGCGCCGATCGCCGCCGAGGTGGACCAGAGCAACCAGTTCCCCCTGGAGATGTGGAAGAAGCTCGGTGATCTGGGCGTACTGGGCGTCACCGTCAGCGAAGAATACGGCGGCGCCAATATGGGTTATCTGGCCCACACCCTGGTGATGGAAGAGATCTCCCGTGCCTCCGCCTCCATTGGCTTGTCCTACGGCGCCCACTCCAACCTGTGCGTGAACCAGATCTACCTGAACGGCAACGATGCCCAGCGCGAGAAATACCTGCCCAAACTGGTCAGCGGCGACCATATCGGCGCCCTGGCCATGAGCGAACCCGGTGCCGGTTCCGACGTGGTCAGCATGGGGCTACGGGCCGACAAGCAAGGCGACCACTATGTGCTGAACGGCAACAAGATGTGGATCACCAACGGTCCCGATGCCCACACCTATGTGATCTACGCCAAGACTGACACCAGCGCCGGCCCACGCGGTATCACCGCCTTTATCGTGGAGCGCGGCTTTGCCGGTTTTTCCCAGGCCCAGAAACTCGACAAGCTCGGCATGCGCGGGTCGAACACCTGTGAGCTGGTATTCGAAGACTGCCACGTGCCGGAAGAGAACGTGCTTGGCACGGTCGGCGAAGGCGTCAAGGTGCTGATGAGTGGCCTGGATTACGAGCGCACCGTGCTGTCCGGCGGCGCCACCGGCATCATGCAGGCCTGTATGGACGTAGTGGTCCCCTACGTCCACGAGCGTAAGCAGTTCGGCAAGGCCATCGGCGAATTCCAGCTCATGCAAGGCAAGATCGCCGACATGTACGTGATGCTCAACGCCAGCCGCAGCTACCTCTACAACGTGGCCAAAGCCTGCGATCGCGGTGAAACCAACCGCAAGGATGCCGCTGGCGTAATTCTCTACTGCGCCGAGAACGCCACCAAAATGGCCCTGGAAGCGATCCAGACCCTGGGTGGCAACGGCTACATCAACGAATACCCCACCGGCCGCCTGCTGCGCGACGCCAAGCTCTACGAAATCGGCGCCGGCACCAGCGAAATCCGCCGCATGCTGATCGGTCGCGAGTTGTTTAACGAGACAGCCTGAAGGGGTCAGACGTCTGAAGTCTGACGTCTGACGACACAACACTACCGCTGGAGAGGACGTCCGACGTCAGACACCCGACGTCCGACCTCAATTGCCATGCCCAAGATCAATAGCCAGATCAATCCCAACAGCCCGGACTTCCAGGCCAACCGGGAACACAACCTGCAGCTGCGTCAGCAATTGCAGGACAAGCTCGATCACATTGCCCACGGCGGTGGCGAAGCCGCCGAGCAGCGGCTTCGTGAGCGCGGCAAGCTGCCGGTGCGCGAGCGCATCAATTTGCTACTCGACCCGGGGTCGCCGTTTCTGGAAATCTCCGCCCTGGCCGCCGACGGTGTCTACGGCGAAGACGTGCCCGCCGCCGGCTGTGTCGGTGGTATCGGCCGGGTGCAGGGTGTGGAATGCATGATCGTCGCCAACGACCCTACCGTAAAAGGCGGCAGCTACTACCCGCTCACCGTGAAAAAACACCTGCGCGCCCAGGCCATCGCGGCGGAAAACCGCCTGCCCTGTATTTACCTGGTGGATTCCGGCGGCGCCAACCTGCCCCGCCAGGACGAGGTATTCCCGGACCGCGAACACTTCGGCCGCATCTTTTTCAACATGGCCAACATGTCCGCCCGTGGCATTCCCCAGATCAGTGTAGTACTCGGTTCCTGCACCGCCGGCGGCGCTTACGTGCCCGCCATGGCCGACGAAGTGATCATGGTGAAGGAACAGGCCACCATCTTTCTGGCCGGGCCGCCACTGGTAAAAGCCGCCACCGGCGAGGTGGTCACTGCCGAAGACCTGGGCGGTGCCAACCTGCACTGCGAACAATCCGGTGTGGCGGACCACCTGGCCGAAGACGAACCCCATGCCTTCGAGTTGGCGCGCCAGTGCATCGCCCACCTGAACTGGCACAAGCCGGATCAGGTAAAGCGCCTGCCCGTGCAAGCCCCGGCCTACGACCCGCAGGAGCTGTACGGTGTGATCCCCACTACCACTCGCCAGCCCATGCCTGCCCGTGAGTTGATTGCCCGCATGGTGGATGGCTCGGAGCTGGACGAATTCAAATCCCGTTACGGCACCACCCTGGTGTGCGGCTTTGCCCGCATCCACGGCTACCCGGTGGGCATTCTCGCTAACGACGGTGTGCTGTACTCGGAATCCGCCCAGAAAGGCGCGCACTTCATCGAGCTGTGCAACCAGCGCAAGATTCCCCTGCTGTTCCTCCAGAACATCACCGGTTTCATGGTCGGCCAGAAATACGAAGCCGAAGGCATTGCCAAGCATGGCGCCAAGATGGTCAACGCGGTGGCCTGTGCCACCGTGCCGAAATTCACCGTGATCACCGGCGGCAGCTTCGGTGCCGGTAACTACGGCATGTGTGGCCGCGCCTATGACCCGCGCTTCATGTTCATGTGGCCCAACGCCCGCATCTCGGTAATGGGCGGCGAACAGGCGGCCAGCGTGCTTACCCAGGTGAAACAGGCCTCGCTGAAGAAAAAGGGCCAGGCATGGAGCGATGAAGAGGCAGGACAATTCCAGGCCGAGATGACCGAACGCTATGAAGAAATGGCACAGCCCTGGTATGCCAGCGCCCGCCTTTGGGATGACGGCGTCATCGACCCCGCCGATACCCGAGATGTGCTTGGCCTGGCCATTTCCGCCAGCCTTAACGCACCGATTGAAGAAACACGCTACGGCGTGTTCCGGATGTGATCAGGACGCTGGACGCAAGATGCCTGACGCACGACGCAAAACAGGAAGCAAGCTATGAGCGTTAACACTTTGATCGAGGGCCCGGTTGCCCGGATTACGCTGGATAACCCGGACAAACGCAACGCGTTCGACGACACCATCATTGCCTCGCTCACCGAGGCCTTTGAAAAAGCCGGAAGCGATGAAGCTGTGCGCGTGGTGGTACTGCAGGCCGCCGGCAAGCACTTTTCTGCCGGTGCAGATCTGAACTGGATGCGCGCCATGGGCAGGCTGGATGCGCAACAGAACCAGCAGGACGCCCTGCGCCTGGCCACGCTGATGCAGGCCATTGATCAATGCACCAAACCGGTCATTGCTCGCGTACAAGGAGCCGCTTTTGGTGGTGCCTTGGGCTTGATCTGCGCGGCGGACATGGCCGTGGCAGCGGACGACGCGCGCTTCTGCCTCAGTGAAGTGAAACTGGGCATCGTACCGGCTGTGATCAGCCCCTACGTGGTTCGCGCCATGGGTCCGCGGCAAGCCAATCGCTATTTCATGACCGCAGAAGTGATCCCCGCTGACCGCGCACAGCAGATCGGCATCGTCCACGAGGTGGTCAGCGAAGACGCTCTCGACAGCACCGTTGATGCACTGGTGCAGTCCCTGCTCAGCGGCGGCCCGCTGGCACAGGTGGAAAGCCGCGCCTTGATAGCCCGCGTCAGTGATGGGCCCATCAATGACGCCATGCTGAGCGATACCGCCGCTCTCATCGCCCGGTTGCGTACCGGCGATGAAGGTCAGGAAGGGCTCAGCGCCTTTCTGGAAAAACGCAAACCGAATTGGATCTGACCCACTATCCGTAGGAGCGTCACTGGCGGCGCGATGAAAGGCAGTTGCAAGTTTAAAGTTAAAAGTTGAAACGCGAAGCTGATTGTGTGCCCATTCAGGTTTTAGGTGCTCCGCGCTCAAACCATTTACATCGCGGGCACTGCCTGAAAAAACATAACGGTCCATGCCGCACTTTTAAACTTTGAACTTTTAACTCATCCCGATCGCGACGCAAACGACACTACTAAACAACATTGCCACCGATAATAGGCACCGCTATGGCAAAGATAAAAAAACTCCTGATCGCCAACCGCGGCGAAATTGCTCGTCGCATCATGCGCACCTGCCGCCAACAAGGCATCGCCACGGTGGCAGTCTATTCCGAACCTGATGCCACCCTGCCCCACGTAATGGAAGCGGACCAGGCCGTCTGCCTGGGGCCTGCTGCTGCCCGCGACAGCTATCTGGTCATCGACAAGGTAATCGCCGCTGCCCAGGCCACCGGGGCCGATGCCATCCATCCGGGCTACGGTTTTCTGTCCGAGAACACCGCCTTTGCCGCCGCCTGCGACCAGGCTGGCATCATCTTTGTGGGCCCCAATGCCCGCGCCATCGAAGTCATGGGCGACAAGGCCGCCGCCCGCCAATTGATGGCCGAAAGTGGCGTACCGGTTCTGCCCGGCTTCGATAAAGAAGGCGCCAGCGACAGCGAGCTGACCACTGCCGCCAGCGAAGTCGGTTTCCCGCTGCTGATCAAGGCAGTCGCCGGCGGCGGTGGCAAAGGCATGCGCATAGTCAATCGTGCCGAGGAATTTGATGAAGCCCTGGCCGCCGCTCGCCGCGAAGCAAGCAACGCCTTTGGCGACGACCGAGTGCTACTGGAGCGCTACCTGCCCACCGCCCGCCATGTGGAAGTTCAGGTGTTTGCTGACAATCACGGCAACGCCGTGCACCTGTTCGAACGGGACTGTTCCGTGCAGCGCCGCCACCAAAAAATTATCGAAGAAGCGCCGGCGCCGGGCCTGGATGAAGCCACCCGCAACGCCTTCGGCCATGCCGCAGTGCAAGCCGCCAAAGCCATTGATTACCGGGGTGCAGGCACCGTCGAATTCCTTTACGGCGAGGATGGCCAGTTCTACTTCATGGAAATGAACACCCGCCTGCAAGTGGAACACCCAGTCACCGAAATGATCACCGGCGAGGATCTGGTCGCCTGGCAACTGGCCGTGGCCGCCGGCGAACCGCTACCGAAACAGCAAGATAAAATTCAGCGCCACGGCGCCGCCATGGAAGTACGTCTCTATGCGGAAAACCCGGAACAGGGCTTTCTGCCCTCCTCCGGTTTGCTGCGCCATTTGCGTTGGCCCCATTCCCTCAGCCGGGTGGATGCTGGCTACGAACAGGGCGACCGGGTAGACGAGCACTACGATCCCATGATCGCCAAGCTGATCTGTCATGGCGCGGACCGCAACGCCGCCCGGCAACAACTGATTCAGGCACTGGACGCCCTGGAGCTGGAAGGCATCCACCATAACGCCGCCTTCCTGCGCCGGGTGCTCAACGACGAGGCTTTCGCCGGGGCCGAGCTGGATACCCGCTTGCTCGAACATCGCCCGCATTTGCTGGAGGCCACCGCCGTCGACCCCGCCTTGCTGGCCCTGGCTGCGGCGCGCTTGCAGGCACACAAGGCCACCGGCGACACCCCTTGGCAATCCCTCAATGGCTGGCGTCCACTGAATCAGCGCCTGCGCCAAACCCGGGTGGAAGCAAACGGGGAACAATTCACCGTGCGCGAAGACAGCCAGCAAACCGCTATCGGTGACCGCCAGGCCGCTGTCAGTTTTGCCGTGACCACCGCCGAGCAAGATTTCAGCCTGCATTGGGGAACGGACAGCCTGGCGGCCCGCTTCGCCTGGCAAAACACCCACACAGTGGTGCTGTTTGTGGGCGGCCAGGCCTACCCGGTCACCCTGAACCCCAGCCGTGATACCGCCCGGCATGCGGATGCTGGCGGCTTCAGTGCCCCCATGAGCGGCACCATTGTCGCCCTGCATGCCGCCCCCGGCGATAGCGTTGAAGCCGGCGATGCGGTGATTACACTGGAAGCCATGAAAATGGAGCACACCCTGCGCGCCACCGTACCCGGCATGGTGAACGGCTTTGCCGTCGCCGCTGGCGACAGTGTCAGCGAAGGCACCGTGCTGGTGGAATTCACCGCCGCTGACAGCCACACGGATACCGACAGCAAGGGAGAGACAGAATGAGTGAGCCTCTCTGGCAACCCGATGACAGCAGCCAGCACACTCACCTGGCCGCGTTCTGGCAACAAGCACGCACCAACAGTGGCCTGCCCTTAACCGATTATCAGGCCCTGCATCGCTGGTCTGTGGAGCAACCGGACGCCTTCTGGCAACAGGTCTGGGATCATTGCGGTGTGGTCGGCCGGCCCGGCGATACCGTGCTGACGCCAGGGGAACGCTTTCAGGACGCCCGCTGGTTTGCCCACGGCGAACTCAATTACGCGGAAAACCTGCTCAAACGTAACGACACCCACCCTGCCGTCGTCAGCGTGCTGGAAGATGGCAGCCGCAGCGCCATCAGCTATGCACAACTGCGGGTGGCCGCCGGCAAAGTGGCCGCCCAACTGCTGGCGGCCGGCATTCAACCCGGAGACCGGGTAGCGGGCTTTATGCCCAACCGCACCGAAACCCTGATCGCGGCCCTGGGCGCCGCCTGGATCGGTGCTGTCTGGTCCTCCTGCTCCCCGGATTTCGGGGTTTCCGGCGTGCTGGATCGTTTCGGACAGATCGAACCCAAGGTGCTGCTGGCCTGTGATGGCTATCACTACAACGGCAAGTGGATCGATCTCGGCGAGCGTATAGACGCACTGCATGAGGCCTTGAAACCGGAATTATTGATTGTGGTACCCGGCCGTGGCGATAGCAGCAGCGTTCCCCGGGCACTGATCTGGGGCGCCTGGCTGGAGGCCGCCGGCCCGGCGCCTGACTTTATGCGCCTGCCCTTCGATCATCCGCTTTTTATTCTCTATTCCTCCGGCACCACCGGGCAGCCCAAATGTATCGTCCATGGGGCTGGCGGCACCCTGCTTCAGCAGACCAAAGAACTGCATCTGCACGGCGATGTGCGCGACACCGACACCCTGTTCTACTTCACCACCTGCGGCTGGATGATGTGGAACTGGCTTATCTGCGGCCTGCACACCGGCGCCACTCTGGTGCTCTATGACGGCAACCCGGCCTACCCGGATACCGGCCGGTTGTTTGACCTGATTGATGCAGAAGGCATTACCCACTTCGGCACCAGTGCCAAGTTTGTTCAGGCGGTGGAAAAATCCGGCTTGCGCCCGAAAGACAGCCACGACCTGAGCACCCTGCGCACCCTTTTCTCCACCGGCTCGCCACTACTGCACGAAAGCTATGACTACCTGTACCAGCAGGTGAAACCGTCATTACTGGTCAGCTCCATTTCCGGCGGTACCGACATTATTTCCTGTTTCGCACTGGGCAGCCCCATGCTGCCGGTGTATCGCGGCGAGCTGCAATGCCTCGGCCTGGGCATGGATGTGGCCGTATTCGATGACAACGGCCAGCCCCTGGCCGACAGCAAAGGCGAGCTGGTGTGCCGCAGCCCCTTTCCGTCCTGCCCGGTAAGCTTCTGGAATGATCCGGACGGCCAGCGCTTTCACGCTGCCTACTTTGCCCGTTTCCCGGGCGTCTGGGCCCATGGCGATTACGCCCAGCTGGTGCCCCATGACAGCCATCAGGGGCTGATTATCCATGGCCGCTCCGATGCGGTACTCAACCCCGGAGGTGTGCGCATCGGCACCGCAGAGATCTATCGCCAGGTGGAAACCCTGCCAGAAATCCGCGAAGCCATTGTGGTCGGCCAGCAATTCGACGGTGATGTGCGCGTGGTGCTGTTTCTGGTGCCCGCAGACGGCGTAGACCTGAATGACGAACTCCAGGCTCGCATCCGTAAAGCCATTCGCCAGGGCGCCACGCCACGCCACGTGCCCGCCGTCATTCTGTCGGTACCCGAAATCCCGCGCACGGTCAGCGGTAAAATCGTGGAGCTGGCGGTGCGAGAAGTCATCCATGGCCGGCCTGTCACCAACCGCAATGCCCTGGCCAACCCGCAGGCCCTGGCCCATTTTGCCCAGCGCATTGAGCTTGAAGACTGACCTTCCGGTCGCCGGATCATTGACGGCCCGGCGCAAAGGCGCATCATGGACCCTGTACCGACAGCCATGACAGACCATAATGATAAAAAATACCGTCACCCGGGCGCTGGCTACACTCCTGCTGCTTTGCGCCTCATCGGCCCTCTGGGCACAGATCATTACCCTCACCGGCGCCGACTTCAAACCCCTGATCGGCAAACATATCGGTCTGTACTCCTTTTTCGCTGTAAAAGAAGGTCGCCTTGTGCCGGTTCCCCACCAGTGGGTCCAATGGTCCAGGGAGGGCTACCCCTACTTTGAGAAAGATGACAGCACGCATCTGATTGGTGATCCGCTCCGCATCGATGCAGAAGACCGGCTGCTATTGCGTTTCGAAGACGGTGGCCCGGCATTAAGCGGTAATGTTTCAGAAAACGTCGCCGCAGAACTGCTGGTCTCCCATAACGACAAGGAACACCATTTTTACCTGGTCAAGAACGCCTATCTGCAAAGCACAGAGCGCTATGTGCAGTTCGACCCGGAAAGCATGACCATCAAAAGCACCGACTTTGCCTTGAGCATGACAGATCAGAATCTGTTCAAGTGGAGCGATTTTTATTTTCGCGGTTTCGAAGGGGAAAACGGCGAGCGCCAAAGTATTCTTGATACGCTCAAATTGCGCCTCAGCGCTGGTGTATTCGGAGAAAACAATCGCGTCACCCTGAACAACAACAACCTGGATCCAAAAGTAGAACAGATTATCAGCGGCCCACTGGCAGCCATGGTCTATGCCACTACCTCCGTCAAGGTGGCACGGGTGCCGGTGCTGCGCATTCACAACTATTTTCTGGTGATGCCGCAACAGGTCGATATCCATAGCCGTTTCACCCTGCCCGGCATTGCCGACACTGTGCTGGCACGCCCTGCTCTGGATATTTCGCTGGATGGCAACGGCCTCTACGACAGCAAACTGGTTACCAGCTGGACCGGCAACCACGTGGGCATTACCGATGGAGTGCTGTCGGACTCGGAAAAAGCCATGCTCGCCATGCCACTGGAAGGCAACAACTGGATCTGGTTTGGCACTGGCCGAGGCTTCGACATGCTGGCCCAGCTGGCCTTCGTGAAGGGCTTTGATACCCCCGCCCGGCTGCTCTATCAGGACGATGCCGGCCAGGTGAACGAACCCGAAAGGTTTGCCGGGCAATTACCCAATGTGGGCTTTTCACTGACGGACATTCCGTTTGGTAAGGAATTTTATTTCATCACCCGAATGTATTATAGCCGTGATAGCAATGGCCTTCCGCCGGGTGTCTATGCAAAAAAACTGCTCTCGGAACCAAAAGCTAGATTGTTAATGAAGTAAATAAAAAAAGCCTCTGATACCAGAGGCTTTTTCTTTCAGTGATGGCTTAACCGGTGGTAGATCTCGTCCTTCAGCCGTATGCGGTCCTGCTTTAGCCGTTCCATCTCAGGATCCGAAATCGGGCTCTCGCGCATCTCCAGCCCCCGTATCTTTTTGTCCAGTTTATCGTGCTCCAGAATCAACGCCTTGAACGAGGGGTCGGCGTTAGCAAGCTCGTCTATCTTCTGGTGAAAATCGGGAAATTCGTGATGAATGCTGTGATTTTCGCCCAACATGAAAGTCGCTCCTTAAATGGAAATGGCAAGCCAGCCCAATACGACCGGCCCTGTTTATGCGACAAGCAGAAACGGTTCACCGTTCCCCTTAACGCTCAAATCACCACATTTTCTGATTAGATTCAATCGCCCGTGGCCGTAAGATAAAAGTGAGCATGGCGGTACGGCCATGTCGAAATCTGCACTACGTTGTCCCCCTGCAGCCTTGTCCTGCAGTGTTTGGTGGTAGTCGGTAAATCCTATCCATCTGCACCACGGAGGCATGCACATGGCATTACCGAAATTAATCACCCGAGATCATCAGGAACACGGCTTGATGCGCATCACCGACCGCTGCCACCACCCTGATGCCGGCCTGTTCGGCCCCGGTTCCATATGCTGGCAACTGATGCGCGAAAACCTCATGTGCCTGGCACAAGGTCGCGTATTACTCCTGGCGCTGGCAGACAGCCGCACAGCGCAACTGACCACATCCGGAAACGACATGATGCAGCGCCTGCAACACACGCAGGTATTTATGCTGAAGCTGGTTTTTGGCAATCTGGACCAGGCGTTACTGACCCTGCAAAGCCCCTGTACCCGCCGCAAAACCCTGTTCGATGTGGAAGACAGCGACACCCTGTTGTACATGCTTAGCGCGTGGATGGATTCGTGCCTGCGGATCTATCAAAGCGTTATTGAACCGCTGTCCACCGCCCACCAGGAAAGGCTGTTCGAAGAGACCATGGTGATGGCCGAAGCGATGGGCATACCCCCACAGCGATTACCGGTGCACTGGCATGCACACCAACGCTGGTGGAGCAAACGGCTGGCCCGCAACGGCGACATTCCCCGCCATCGCCGCCAGCTTGGCCATACCCTGATACGCGAACAGGGTTACCCCGGCCGGCTCCCCTACGGGAGTTATCTTGGCCTGGCGTCTTTTCAGATTCCCGAACACCTGCGCGAACAGTTTCGGTTGCCACAAACCGGACTTGATGCCCATCGCAGCTACCAGAAACACATTCACCGGCTAATGGACCTGACCTGCCGGCTACCCGAACGCTTGCGCTACCAGCCCGCCTACCATGAAGCCCTGCAACGGCTTAGCGGCCGCGCCCGCGCGGATCTGCCAACGCGCTTGCTGAACCGCTGGTGGTCCGGGGAATCCGATCTGGTCAGCAGCGGCTGGCCGATTCCGAAAATCGACCGGCTCCCCAGCGCCAGTTATTGAATCGGGAAACGCCACAGGCTTCACGCGGCACGCAACACGCCAAACTCCCGGCGTGTTGCTTGTTGCGTGAGCCCTGTTGCGTTTATTTAAGGTTCATCGGGGATTTGAGGGAATATCACGTTTCTAGCAGTTGGCTTGATTTGTCGTGAATGTCTCGCACGTTGCCGGATGCTAAACGCCGAATGCCTGACGAGGAAACGAGCATCGAGCGTCGCCTGCATAATGTATTATCAGCGTTTGACCGGCGAGTTTTGATGCCAGGCAGCCCCTAAAAAACGCCCACGCTAATATAGGAAGGGGTTCTGGCATCGTGAAGGAGCCTGTAATCCATCAACCTTATTCGTGATGCAAGCATCACTCCCACAAAAAAATCAGCGCTGTTGGGCGTGCTACAGAGACTCCCCAGTTCGTCGCTTCAACCTTCCAGAGCATCAGGGGCCTGATTTAACGTCCGGCATCAGGCGTTTGGCATCCGGCAACGCCGGCATTTCTGGCAACTCTATGGTCAACCAAGCATAACGGCGTTTTTCACGCTAATCCGCGAAGAACCTTATTTAAAGCCGCGGTGTTCCTTGATCATTTCGTAGGCCTTGCTGATTTCCGCGGTTTTTTCCGTGGCCACGCGAATCATTTCTTCCGGCACGCCTTTGGCGGCCAGCTTGTCCGGGTGGTGCTGGCTCATCAGTTTGCGGTAGGTCTTTTTGACCTCCTGATTACTGGCGCTATCAGTGATGCCCAGCACCTGATACGCCTGCGACAGGGGCGGACGTGATGGCCCGGCTGCCTGCTGGCCACCCTGGTAGGAATGCCCACCGCGGGCGCCGGAAAATTGCGCCTGGGCCAGCAGCATGTTGAGAATCTGCTGAAACTGGGCGCGCGGCACACCCAGGCCTTCCGCCACCCGTACCAGAATCGCTTCTTCGGCCGGGTCCAGTTCGCCATCGGCCAGCGCGGTTTGCAGCAGAATTTCCAGCAATACCAGAATCAGTTGTTTGCGATGCTTCACGCTTGTCGCAAACGCGGCCACGGTTTGGTCCAGCGGAAAATCGTCCTGCTTGCCCTGGTTAAACAAGGCAACGGCCTGCTTGCGCTGCTCTTCAGACAGCTGCATGCGATCCATCACCGCCCTGGCCTGTGCAATTTCGTCTTCGCTGACACGGCCATCGGCCTTGGCCAGGTGCCCCATGATCGAAAACGCCGTATCGAACAGCGCTGTCTGAATCTGTGACTGTTCGCCCGGGCCATAGGGCCGAAATGGGTTAAAGGTCTGTACCCGTTCGGCGCCCTTGTCGAGCATATGCCCAATCAGCATGCCAATACCCAGACCTATGGGCCCGCCCACCAGCATGCCGAGCAGGCCAAGGATGATCTTTCCACCCCAATTGAATTGCATCACGGTTCCTGTTTGGTTGCGTTAAACCAGCCCAGGCTGGTTATCGTGTCGGCCCGGGGCCGGTACTCCGCACTCACCCAGCCCGCATAATCCAGCGAGTCGATGTGAGCAAACACGGTATCAAAATGAATTTCGCCGCTGCCCGGCTCATGGCGCCCGGGATTATCGGCAAACTGAATATGTCCTATATGGGGACAAAGTCGCGAAAGGGAACGGCACAAATCTCCTTCCATAATCTGCATATGATAAAGATCGTATTGCAGGCGGATATTGTCGCGGCCCGCCGCCTCAATCACCGCCATGGCCATGGCCGAGGTATCCACCAGAAAACCGGGCATATCCACCCGGGAGTTGATCGCTTCCAGTGTCAGGGTCAGCCCCTTGGCGGCGAACAGGTCCGCAGCAAAACGCAGGTTCTCCACCAGGGTTGCAAAGGCCACCTCTGACGGCAGCGCTGCCGGTTTCAGGCCCGCCAGACAGTTTACCTGCCCACAGCCCAGCGCCTCGGCGTAGTCCATGGCGGTAAACACACCTTCGCGAAACGCCTCCACCCGATCCGGCAAACACGCAATGCCGCGCTCTCCGGCATCCCAGTCCCCGGCAGGCAAGTTGAATAGCACCTGGGTCAGCCCGTTCTCCGCCAGCAATGACGCCAACTCGTCAGCAGGCCAGTCATACGGGAACAGATATTCCACCCCCTTGAAGCCGGCATCCGCCGCAGCGGCAAAACGCTCCAGAAATGGTAACTCAGTGAACAGCATGGACAGGTTGGCGGCAAAACGTGGCATTACCCGTTCTCCTCTTCGGGATCTACCCCACCCGTGCCAGCAGACAATCGAACGCCATTGAGCCTTTCCAGCTCCAATAGCAGACCACTGTGATCCACATCGCCATGACCGCTTGCCTGCAAGGCCCGATATTGTTCGAACACCCGCTGGCTAAGAGGAAGGGTTAACGCTTCAGCACGGGCCTCGTCCAGAATCATGCGCAAGTCCTTGAGCTGGATCCGCGCCGGGGCGCCGGGTTCGAAATCCCGGGCCAGCATGCGCTCGCCATGCTGCTCAAGAATCTTGCTGCCCGCAAAGCCGCCCAACAATGCTTCACGAACTTTTTCCGGGCGGGCGCCACCCTTGGCGGCCAGCAACAGGGCTTCTGAAACCGCGCCGATGGTAATGCCGACAATCGCCTGGTTGGCCAGTTTCGCCAGCTGGCCGCTGCCCACCGTGCCAATATGCGTCGCCTTGCCCAGGGCTTGAAAAATCGGCCCTGCCCGGTCGATGTCTTGATCACTCCCGCCCGCCATGATCGACAACGTGCCGCCTTGTGCTCCCCGGGTACCGCCGGACACGGGCGCATCCAGATACCCCCCGCCCTGCTGCGCAACCCGCGCGCCATGCCGCCGGGCGGTGCCGGGTTCAATGGAACTCATATCGATGACCAGCGCCTGCGAGCGCAACCCGGCAATGGCATCGCTCTGGTACAGCACCTGATCCACCACCGCACCGTCTTCCAGCATGGTGATCACCACATCTGCTTCGGCCACGGCTTGCGCCGGGCTGGCCGCAATGCGTGCTCGACTGGCAAATCGCTGTGCCTTGTCAGGGGTACGGTTCCACAAGGTGAGGGAAAAACCGGCATCCAGCAGTCGCGCCACCATGGGCGCCCCCATCAGACCGATGCCAAGAAAGCTGATATGAGGCATGAAATGTCCTGAACTAACGGAACGAAAAGTCTACGCGATTCACACCGGTGACTGTAGCCACGGGCTGGCACGTCAATCAAAAAAGCCGCCCGCAGGCGGCTCTTTCAATCCGGGACACGATACCCGGAGCAACTCAGTGCTCAGGCCGACTGGCTGCGACGCCCACGTAGCCAGAAAACCACGGCCAGGATAATCGCCACTGATTGTGCCACCACACCTTGCACGGTCGGGTAGAGACCCAACCACTCGATGGTGGGCACGCCCAGGTAGAACGCACTGATCAGCCCGGCTTCCTGCAGGGCGGCAATGCCGTTGCCAAGCAGAATCACCGACAGGATCAGCAGCACAATGCTGGTCACGCGGAAGAACAGACTCAGGGGCAAGCGCATGCCAATGCGGAAGAACAGGAAACACACCACCGCCAGCGCCAGAATGGCCGCCCCCATACCGTAAAACAGGTAAGGCTGAGTCGCCGCCGTCACCTGGCTCAACAGGGCCTCATAGAACAGGATGGTCTCGAAAATTTCCCGGTACACGGAAATGAAGGACACGAAGGCCAAGACCCAGATGGTGCCCTCGCCCAGGGCATTGTCCACCTTGCTCTTGATGTAGCCCATCCACTTCTGGCTATTGCTGTTGCTGTGCATCCAGAAGCCCACGTAAAACAGAATCAGCGCGGCCACCACACCGGCAAAGCCCTCGGTCATTTCCCGCGATGCGCCACTGAAGGTAATCAGCGTGTTGGCCACGTACCAGGTCAGGCCGCCGGCCACTAACGCCGTGATCCAGCCATAGTGAATATGACGGGTCGCCTTCACCGCGTTGGCCTTGCGAGTAAACGTCAACAGGGCTGCCACCACCAGCAGGGCCTCCAGACCTTCACGGAACAGGATGAAGAAACTGGCAGACAAGGTTGCCGCCGGGCTCAGGCCATCACCGGACAAGGCATCACTGGCCTGGGCCAGGCCCTGTTGGGCTGCCGCCACCTTGTCGCTCACCTCACTGGCCTCACGATCCCGGTCGATGGCTTCGCGTACCGCCATAAAGCGGGATTCCGCACTGCGCATCAGCTCGCTGTCCACCGCAGCCAGCTGCTGCTCAATCATTTCAAAACCGTCCAGGTAGGCAGACAGCGCCGCCGCCTTGGCCGCCTTCTTATCGCCGGCCTGATACGCCTTGTCCGCATCGGTCAGCTTGTCATGACTCAAGGCGATGAAACGGTTCTTGTTGAACAGCGCACCGGGGGTGCGGCGCAGGTAACCCAGGGCCGCATAGGCCTTCGGGCCTTGCTCCTTGAGCACATCTTCCGGGGCCTGAGCCACCAGGGTGTCCAGGGTGAGAGTACCTTTCATGCCAGGCACGGTGCTGAAAACCTGTTCGCCCTCCTCAGCCACCTGATCGGTAACTGCCTTGGCCCCCACATAGAACGCCAGCGCCCAGCGGTCTTCTTCACTCAGCGTGTCGGCATAGGCGGCCATGCCAGTCCCCTCCACCCCTTGGGTGATGGTGGTGTGCAGTCCCAACAGTGAACGGCCGTTATAGCGCTCCACTTCGGTAAAGTCAGTGGGGGCAGGCTCCAGCGCCGCCCCTGCGGGGCCATCGCCCTTGCCTTGCGCACCATGACAGGCCGCGCAGTGGCTCTGGTACAACGCCGCCGCATGCTCCTGATCCGGGGCCTGCTTGGGCGATACCGGAATACCGTAAACGCTCACCAGCGTCGCACGGATAGATTGCGCCAGAGTCTTGATCTCACTCTCCGCCGCTTTATCGGTTACCGCTTGCTGGAGGTTATTGGCCTGGGTTTGCAGTGTCTGCTTGCCTTCAGCCTCGGGCAGCTCTGCCACCCCTTCGGCCAGCAGCGCGGAAAATTCCGACATTTCAGCATATTCTGCCGGGCTAACGATCTCGCCATCCACCACGGCATTGATATAGTCCGCCCCCACATACTCGACCAGCTGGACAAGGGCGGTCTGGTTGGCGGCATGGGCAGGCAGGGAAAAACAAAAAAACGCGAGCAGGACCCCGAAGAAAGGACGGACCAGGAAGGTGCGCGGCATAGGCTTGAACTCGATTCAGTACATTAAAGGCGAGTCATTATCATTTATGTCTTTGCCTGCATCAAGCTAGTCATAACTCTTAATAAAGCACGAGAGTTCCAGGATCGGGTCAACCCACGGTAAACGCCAGCACCTTGCTGATATGCGCCTGGGGCCGCCCACTTTCCGCCTGCCAGGTGTTGAAAGCCGCCTGCGCGGCTTTCTGGTCCCGCTGGCTCGCCGGGGGTTTATCGATAATGTTCTGCGCTTTCAACGCGGCCACCACATCGCCAGTGGGATACCAGGTGTCGCGCCCCACCATGCGCAAAAACGCGGCACCGGAATTGCCGCCCAGCTGCTTGCCCCGCTTCTTCAGCAACAGCCACATGCCTACGGTATCGTCCGCCGGCCAGTCCGCCAGCCAGTTCCCCACACTGCCATACTCTTCGGCCAGATCGAGCACCAGCTGGGCGTTATGGCGGATCGCCTTCATCTTGCCCCAATGGCGAATCAAACGGGTGTCCTGCATGCGCTCGTCGAGCATGGAATCCGGCATCAGCACCAGCTTCTCCGGGTCGAAACCGAAAAAGGCTTCCTCGAATGCCGGCCACTTGTTGTCCACCAGGGAATGTTTCAAGCCGGCACGGAAAATACGGCGGGTTAACGCTGACATATAAAACGCATCATCACGGCCACGCAGTGTTTGTGCATCAGCGACGTCAGGCAGCTGTGACTGCACCGCTTTCAGCGAGCCTTTGCGGTTCACCGCCAGGGCCAGTAAATCCTTGAATGGGGTCACGCTCTACTCCGGTTTGCGCCTTTCAATGCAGGCGCCAGATATACAGTGAAAAGGACGCATTGTAGAATCACTTCCCTGCCCTCTACGAGTCGACCTGCGGGAACTTCATGACAAGCGATCAATACCACGTCAGCAAATCCGACAAACTCAAAGGCGTATGTTACGACATTCGCGGCCCTGTGCTGCGTGAAGCGCACCGGCTGGAAGACGAAGGCCACCGGGTCATCAAGCTCAACATCGGCAACCCGGCCCCGTTCGGTTTCGAAGCGCCCGAAGAACTGCTCCAGGACGTGATCGCCAATCTGCCGGAATCTACCGGGTATTGCCATTCCAAGGGCCTGTTCCCGGCCCGCAAGGCGGTGATGCAATACACCCAGACCAAGGGCATTGAAGGCGTCACCGTGGATGACGTAATCATCGGCAACGGGGTATCCGAGCTGATTGTCATGGCCATGCAAGCACTGCTCAACAGCGGCGATGAGGTGCTGCTGCCCGCGCCTGACTACCCGCTGTGGACGGCCTCCGTGCGGTTATCCGGTGGCACCCCGGTGCATTACCTGTGCGATGAACAGCAGGACTGGCAGCCGTCTCTGGAAGACATTCGCGCCAAGGTGAACAAGAACACCAAGGCATTGGTGATCATCAACCCGAACAACCCCACCGGTGCCAACTACGAGCCGGCCATGTTGCGCGAGCTGTTGCAGATCGCCCGCGAGAACAACCTGATCGTGTTCGCCGATGAAATCTACGACAAGATCCTCTACGACGGCGAGGAACACACCTCCATCGCCTCCATGGCCGATGACCTGCTGTTCATCACCTTTAACGGCCTGTCCAAGAACTACCGCGCCGCCGGTTTCCGTGCCGGCTGGATGGTTATTTCCGGCGCCAAACACCGGGCGGAAAGCTATATCGAAGGGCTGGATATGCTGGCCAGCATGCGCTTGTGTGCCAATGTACCCAGCCAACATGCTATCCAGACCGCTCTGGGCGGCTACCAGAGTATTGGTGACCTGGTGCTGCCCACCGGCCGCCTGGGGCGCCAGCGTGATCTGGCCTGGGAAATGCTCGACTCAATTCCCGGCGTGAGCTGCGTGAAACCCAAATCCGCGTTGTACCTGTTCCCGAAACTGGACCCGAAGGTCTTCCCGTTCGAAGACGATGAAGCCTTTGCGCTGGACCTCCTCCGCGAAGAAAAAGTGCTGATCGTTCAGGGCACCGCCTTCAACTGGCCCGACCCGGACCATTTCCGCGTGGTGTTCCTGCCCCGCCCGGATGACCTGGAAGATTCCATCGGCCGGATTGCCCGTTATCTTGACCGGGCACGCAAGAAATAACGTATTACTGCGTCAGGCGCTGAGCGTCTGACGCCCCATAAGAACAATACCATGACGTCTGTTAGGTAAGCCCATGTCCCACCTGCATATCGATGATTTCACCCACGATGTGGCCCGCATTCTGATGCAGAGCTACATGAGTTTCCCTCGCCCGGGCGCCTTGTACGTGGAAGATATTATCGGCCCCACCGAGGTGGATGATGTGGGTTTGCACAGCACCCGACACATGAGCTGCCTGGGCGCCATGCTGTGGCTCGCCGAAGAAGGCTACCTGCGGTACCAGGCCACCATTTTTCAGGAAGGTCTGGAACAGGCCGTATTGAGCAACCGCGCTTTTGTGCTGCTCACCGCTCTCAGCGATCTACGCTTTGAAGAAACCGATCCGCAACTTCCCGCCTCAGTGCAGCTGGAAAAAGCCACGGTTGCCGAACAACTGATTCAGGCAATACGTGCCCAGGACTCCGCTCGCACTACGGCGCTGGTGCGCTACCTGCTGTCACGCAATCCGCAGCCGGTAGACAAGGACGAGTTCGCCCCGCTCGGCGCCAAATAAACTGCGCCACCTTTAAATCACCGCGCACCAACGCAAAAGGCCCACACCATGTGGGCCTTTTGCTGTCGGGACATTTAGCGGGCTTCAGTGAAACGGAGCATTAGCGCTCCTGCATCAGCTCCAGGGTCTCCACCGTATTATCGGCCACCTCGGACTCGGTGAAACGCACAGGGCGCCACTGCAACTGGCTGTACTGCTGCGTCTGGTCACTGAAAAAATCACTCTCAGGATCATGTGACTGGCTGTAGCTCAGAAGCATTTCCGCCTGGGGTCCTTCATCGGTGTAAGACAACGCCATGATAAAACTGGAACCGTAATTGGGCGGGTATGCCAGCTCATCCGTGCCATCACCATCTTCATCCAGCGCAAACAGCAGGCTGTCCGGTTGCGGGCTGCCAATAACATTGTTGGCAAAGTCAGAGGTGCTGCGCGACGCGGTTTTGCTCTCCGCCATATTGAACACGCCCTCATAGGAGTAGCCGCCACTGACGGGGATCCCGGCTTCTCCCTGCGCTTTGATCAAATACTGGATGTCACCCAAGGGGGCATCCAGGCTGATGCCATTATCGGTCAGCATTTTCGCGGCGCGAGCCAACGCAACCAGCACCGGGTCCTGCTCGGGGTTGGCCGTATCGATGGGCGCCAGGCCTGACGGCGTTGTCGCCCCGTTATCCGCATCGAAAGGTTGCGCAAACAGGCTGTCAGCCAGGCTACGATGCCCGCTCACCCGGAACTGGCGCAGGGTTTCACGCATCAGGTGAGCCCCGCGACTGGTGATGTTATAGGTTCCATCCCAGTTCACCAGCGCCTGGCAGGCTGCGGTCAAATCGTAAACGGCCCCATCCAGCTCGGCGGTGCTGTAGCTGGTGCAACGCTGGGTCAGCTGGTTGGTCCAGTCACCGGCGAACAGCGAGCCATTATGGCTCAGCACGGTTTTCAATTCGCTGACACTGAAGTTGCCATCGGCACCGGACAGGCCACTGCCGGACTCGTCACTGATCATCGCCGCGTTGTAACGGGTACGTGGGCTACGCACGGTGTCTTCAGGGCCGTAAAGAACACTGTATCCTTCCAGTGGTGCTTCAAGATTGCTCAACCAGTGGCTGCTGTTGGCGTTGTACAGGTAATCGTCGCGGGTCATTTGTGGCGCCTTGCTGAAAGGCACCAGCCCCGGGGTCAGGGTATCGCCACTGTCCACCCACTCATACACAGAGCTGTTGCCGGGCAGCAGCACGCTCCCTGCACCATCCTGCCAGATGGGTGCCAGCTGCGGGCTCTGCGATGCGGCGCGCCAGTAGCCTTCCGCCTGGGCACTCAACTGCGGTACCTGGGTGCCATCGATGTAACTGGCCGAGCCGGATTTGTCGATCATCAGCGTATTGACCCAGGGAATGCCCTGGTGCTCTTCAAATGCCGCAAAGAATTCTTCACGGCTGGTCGCTTTATCCATGGCCAACCATTGGTCCAGCATGCGGGTATTACCGGCATTGGCATCGCGGAACGTAACCGCAGAACCACTGCTCCACCCCAGTGAGGGCGACAGGGAAGCGAGGTTCACCATCGGCCCGAAGTGGCTGTAGTAAACCGGCTGGGAATACGGCGCCAGGCTGCCATCCGGCTGCTTGACCTGAACGGTTACTTCCCTTTGGGTCATGGCGCGGCTCTCGCCATCAAACAGATAGCGGGTGGGATCGCTGCCATCCAGCTCAAGCTGGTAAAGGGTAAAACGTTTTGACTGGGAAACCGTGTGCGTCCAGCCCAGATGCTCGTTGAAACCGATCACCACCGCCGGCAACCCGACCAGGGTCGCGCCAGTGATATCCAGCTCGCCGGGAATGGTCAGATGATTCTGGAAAAAACGCAGTTCCCCATCCCAGGGAAAGTGCGGATTGGCCAGAAGCAAGCTATTGGCGGACTCACTGCGCTCCGCCCCCAAGGCCCAGCCATTACTGCCGATACCCTCAGAGGTCAGCACCTGTTTGGCGTCCAATTTCACGTTGAATGCAGCCCGGGCGCCGGCTGCTGCCGACGGCGGCTGTGCCGCAGCGATGGCGCTAATGAAGTTCCGGCTACTGGCCAGGCCTGCCAGATCAAGCTGATAGGCCAACAAGTCTTCAGCTGAAATCGGCGTTACCCATTCCGCCCCACGGCAAGGGGAAGGATAGTCTCCCTGGCTTTCTTCCAGCACCTGATTGAACCCGGCGCTGTACCCAGCCAGCATTTGTTGCGACGTGGCAGACAGCTGTGCAAACAGCTGCTGCGCCTGCGCCGGATAATCCAGCGCTTTATAGCCCACATCACTCAACAGATTTTGATTGCCCTGCCCCGCTCCCAGGTAACGGGATTTTTCTGATTTCAGCTTCATCAGCTGTTCAGACAAGGTACACAGGTTTTCCCGGGCCTGGGCATAACCCACCCCGTAGCCAAGGCTGGCGTAGTCTTCTGCGGTGATATGGGGGACCCCATACTCGGTGTAGCGCACCGTTGCCTGGTAGGGAGAATCGGGGCCTGTTGTTGGTGGACTTGCTTTTTCCGAATCCTCACTACAGCCTAATAAGAGCGCGCAGCCAAGCATGGCAATGCCAGTGCTGAATCGCATGATAGCCTCCTCGATTTGTTATCATTCTGACGATGGAAGCGTGTTATTAGACAGGACTGTTGGCGGCAGAACGCCCGCTTCGATGGACTCGAAACAAAACAATTTATCCGTTTTAATTCAAAAAGTTACAGGTTCAAATCGATCCATTCGAACGTGAGATCCCGATGAATTACTGGACTGCAGGCGCCGCTATCGTGTGCCTGAGCATCAGCTCTACCTTGCTGCTGGCCGGCTTGAGCTGGATGGTCAATCGCCAACAACATCGACTGCCACTGGCCTACCTGCTTGCACTGATTGCGCTGGCAGTTCTGCAATCGCTGGAATTTGTGTATCACTCCACAGATCTGTTCCAGCACTGGCCCTTCTTCCTGAAGCTGGCTGACCCTGTCGTGGTGATGATCCCGTTTTGCATCTATGGCTATATTCGTGCCCTGCAAGGGCAGAACGTCCTGGCCAGGTCGCGGCGTCGCCGCTGGACGCACGCGTTACCGGTGCTGCTGGTGGCCGCCCTCGCCGTGCCCTTCTGGAGCCTGCCCCCGGAACAGAAAATCTACTGGATGCTGGCCGGGCGCAAGAACCATGACCTGTGGGAGCCCATCACCCTGTACGGCAACCCTTATCTGGCCATCATTGGCGCTCTAAGCCTTTTTTACTGGTGGCAACAACGCCAACAGGGAATCCAGAGCCGCCGCAGTGCAGTGATTGAATGGGTAGGCAACCTGCAAACATTCCAGCTACTGATCGCCTTGTCCATTGCCGCCAGGCTGGCGCTGTTCTATTTGTTCGATATCCGCATTTCGCTGACTTTTGTGCTGGCACCAGCCACGGCCTACCTCACCTATTTGTTGCTGACCCGAATTAATCTTCCCGTGCAGCAAGCACCACCGCTTGCTGCTGCAACGAAAGCAACAGCGAAAGAGATACCGGCTTGTGCAAAAAACGAAAAAAACGATGACGCGCACGCTGTTTTCCCGTTGCTGGAAAACGCCATGAAAAAAGGATTATTCAGAGAAAATGATCTGACCCTGGGGCGACTGGCAGCACACTGCGGCGTCACCACGCATCAGGCCTCTGCGGCGATCAATCAATGCTCCGGCCACCATTTTTATGACTGGATTAACGGCTTTCGTCTTGAGGCGGCAGCACAGGCACTGACAGACACCCGACAACCCGTGACCCGGATTTGCCATGATGTCGGATTCAATGCCAAATCCACCTTCAACACTGCATTCAAACGCCGCTTCCACACCACCCCAACGGCGTATAGAAAACAGCACGATACAGCAAAAAAGGAATGACCTCAGGGCGATTGTTGGGCCACGACAATCGCCCAACACAGCCTTTCAGCTCCGGCGATCAGCGATCTTTAATCATCCCGACGATCAGACAGAATCTTGCCGCTCTTGGGATCGACCTTGAGCTCACGCTTGTTGGTGCCTTTGTACGCCTCCACCTCCAGCTGCCCCCGATCAAAGGAAATCTCGGTAATCGGGGAATACCCCTGCTCTTCAATCATCTTTGCCAATTCGGACATGGGCTTGGCGCCCTCCGGCGGCCGTTCATCGGCAAGCCCCAGGGAAGACAGGCCCAGAGACGCACCCACTACCACCGCAAGATAAATCCGCTTCATGTCGCTCTCCTTCATCCATAAAGTATCACCCGGTCACAGGCCACTACACAGGTAGCACATCCCTACAGGCCTTGCTACGCACCAGGTCTACCATCTGCAGGCACATCAAGCATCGCGGGGCGCTGATAACGATAATGGAGCGTTTTCAGCGCAGGCTCCCCCGCTTCGTCAAATCCACTGGCGCCAGGTAGCCGGGCTTGCAGCTCGGCCCCCGGTAAATTATCGGCCACACACTGCTCCAGCCAGGCGTAATCCAGCCAGGGCGCATTGAGGCAGATCAGCAGGTCGGCCTCCGGCGCCAATAACTTATGCAGTTTACGCAGCACTTTCGGGTAGTCCTTCTCCGCCATAAAGCTGCCTTTCTGGGCACTGGGCGGATCAACCACAATCAGATCGTAACGCCCCAGGCTGTGCAGCTTTTTCCAGCTGCGAAAAATATTGTGGGGCAAGTAATGCACCCTGGCGTCCTGGAAACCATTCAGGGCGTGATTTTGTTTCCCCAGCGTCAAGGCGGCACCGGACAGATCAATGTTCACCACAGAGTGTGCCCCGCCAGCCAGCGCCGCCACCGAAAAACTGCAGGTGAAGCTGAACAGATTGAGCACCTTACGCCCCTCCGCCCGTTCCCGAATCCAGCGACGCCCCTCCGCCATGTCGGCGAAGAAACCCAGATTCTGGCCGCGCTGGAAATCCAGTTTGTAATCCAGCCCCTGCTCTGTGGCGACCGGGCTGTCCGCTAGCTCACCAACTACCACCACATTCTCGGCCTTGCCGTCATACCGGTGCTGGAACACCAATGTCTGACACCCCAGCCCGGCCAATGCGCCGCCAAGGCTGGCCTCCAGACCCGCCAGCACCGCTTCGTCCTGGGGGCGAAATAGCGTTGCCACCAGCACCGGTGGGAAGCAGTCCACGGTGAGCCACTCCAGCGATGGCAGCGTTTTGCCACGGCCATGAAAAAGGCGATGTTTTGGCTGGGACAATGGAACCAGATACGGGTCAAGAAGGTCTGATAACTGGGACGAGCGCATAGGGATCAATACAGGCATAAAGGTGGATACAGCATGCTGCCGGAAGACACAGGATGACTTCCGTTCAGCCGGTAAAGGCAAATTATAGCCCAAGGCTTGAACCCTCTGCGCCCCGCCCCCAATAAATAATTATCTACCTGATGGAGAAACCCCACGATGATGCGCATCGCGCTTTATCTGCTTACCAACCTGGCGGTTATTGTGGTCGCCAGTATCACCCTTAGCCTGCTTGGCGTTAATAGCTATTTCGCCCAGAGTGGCAGTGGCCTGGACCTGACCAGCCTGCTAATTTTCAGTGCGGTATTCGGTTTCGCCGGTTCATTGATTTCACTGCTGATATCCAAGCCCATGGCCAAGTGGTCCGCCAAGGTGCAGATCATCAAGGAGCCCGGCAACCAGGCGGAGCGCTGGCTGCTGGATACGGTGAAAGAGCTGTCAGACAAGGCCGGTATCAAGATGCCTGAAGTGGGCATCTTCCCGGCCCAGCAATCCAATGCGTTCGCTACCGGCTGGAACAAGAACGATGCCCTGGTAGCGGTTTCCCAGGGGCTGCTGAGCCGTTTTCGCCCCGAGGAAGTCCGCGCGGTGCTGGCCCATGAAATCGGCCACGTGGCCAATGGCGACATGGTCACCCTCAGCCTGATCCAGGGCGTGGTAAACACCTTTGTGATTTTTGCCGCCCGCGTGGTGGGTTATGTGATCGACAGCTTCCTGCGTCGTGACGGTGGCGGCGGCCTGGGCTTTGGTTACTACATCGTGGTAATCGTGGCAGAAATTATCTTCGGCATTGCCGCCAGCACCATCGTGATGAAGTTCTCCCGCTTCCGGGAATACCGGGCCGATGTGGCCGGCGCTCAACTGGCTGACCGACGCGACATGATTTCCGCCCTGCAACGGCTGAAAGCGGAGTCCAAGGTGCCTAACCAGATGCCTGACACCCTGGTGGCTTTCGGTATCAACTCTGGCGTGAAGCAAGGGCTGAAAGCCCTGTTCTCTTCGCACCCGCCGCTGGATGACCGCATCGCGGCGCTGCAGGAAAAGCGCCACGGGTAATCAAAAAGAGTTTTAGCAGGAGCACTGTAGGAGGCTGCTTGCAGCCGAAAAGGTTCGCTTGCAAGCAAACTCCTACAGCAGCTTCGTAGGGGACTGACCGCTAATCCCCTGCATTCGTCCCCACCCGGTAAAGAATCTGATCCTCATACCCGGTGGTCACCGGCCATAACCCGCACAACTGCTTGTCCAGCGCCGCGTCGCCACTGTCCACCAGCAAGGGCCGCCCTTCCAGGGTTTCCAGTTTGGTTCGGGTAGCCAGTATCTGAATATTTTCTTTGCCCAGCCGGCGAATCAGTGCAGGGCTGAATTGCTGGTTGCCACGGCCGAACAAATGCCCCTGGCCGCCAATCACGGTGATCACGGCTTTGGCCGGCGCATCGCCAATGTGCTCCAGTAACTGCCTGGCACCGAGATCCGCGGCGACCACCTCGCCATTGCGGACCAGATCCACGCCCAGCAGCGTATTGTCCAGCCCCAGCTGCTCCATCACCACCGCCACCGTGGAACCAGACCCCATCAGGTACCAGGTGTCGTCTTCCAGACTGTCTGCCACCCAGGCCGCTACTTCGGTAATCACCAGGTCTTCCACTTCCCGTCCGCCGCATTTCACCTGCTGCAGGTAACGGGCCTCTGCCGGTACTTGCAGCTCCCCATAGTGACGGGCCTTGACCACACCCTCGCGAAACGCAGCTTCGTCGATGTCCCGCACCTCGGCACTCTCCAGCGCCACCAACCCGCCACCGGCCAGCTCCGCCAGCAGACTTCCCGCCGCCTCTGGATTCACCGCATACACGGCAGAATGCATCTTGCATCCTGCCGGCACGCCCAGCACAGGGGTACCCAGCCCGATGGCATCCACCAGATCCCGGGCGGTGCCATCGCCACCGGCAAACAGGATCAGTTCAGCCCCGGCCGCTTTCAGGGCAGCAGCAGCAGCACGGGTATCATCCGGGCTGCTGGGCATGGGCGACTCACCAATCACCGTGCAAGGAACCTTTGCCGCCCGGCAGCTGTTCTCGCCCATGTCTCCACCCCAGGTCAAAACAGACACATTGGTGACGGCGGACAGTACTTTCAGCGCCCGGCTCATCCGACCTGGTGCCTGGGGTTCGGCGCCGCGACGCAGGGCTTCATTCCGGGTTTGCACCCCGTCGCTCCCCTTCAGGGCCACGCTGCCACCCAGCCCGGCATAAGGGTTGACCAACACACCGAGACAAAGACCTTGATCAACTTTCATAAAAGGGTCATATCCAGATACAAAAATGGCGTTGCTGTCACCGACAGTCGCTAAGTAAATTTAAAGGCCAACTGCACAAGCAGGGATGAAACATGAACCTGAACAACACATCCTCAGCATCGCACTTCCACGGCGCGGCCATCATCGATGAGGACGGCCGGGAAATTCCCATTACCGAAGACATGATCCAGCGTGCCTGCGAGCACCTGGAAGATCAGTGGCAGTACCCTACCGCGCAATACCATCGGGCTCAAAAAGTCGGCGGATAATTGCCGCCCAAGCGTCCGCAACAGCCCCGTCATGCTGCCAGTGGTGCAGTTCGTGACGGACAGGATACTGTTTACGCAGGCGATCAAAGGCCGCAGCAGGGGCCGCTTCATTCAAGCTGTCGCCCAATCGCCGGTAATCATCGTCCAGCCGATATGCTGCTTGCAGTAACGCCAACAGGTCCGCATCACTCGCCACCGGCTGCCGCAACACTGGCGCATCCTCCCCAGCCGTCTCTGCCACCGCTTCCCTGCCTGCCCACTCGCACACCGCGTCATAGAGCATGCGGGTCCCTTTGCGCTTGCCTTCCAGGCTGTAACCCGCAATATGCGGCGAGCCCATCAGCACCTGCTGATACAGCGTCGGCGGCACCGTCGGCTCTTCCTCCCACACATCCAGCACCGTTGACGGCCCGGCACCACCGGCCAGCTGCCGGGACAGGGCCACATTGTCGATAACCGGCCCGCGACAGGTGTTAATCAGCATCTGTTCCGGCCCCAACCGGGCAAGCCGGTTCGCATCCAGCAGATGCCAGGTGGCATCATCCCCTGTGCGGGTCAGCGGCACATGCAAGGTGATGATATCGGCATCCAGCACCTGATCCAGCGGGACCAGGCTCACCGGCCCGGCGTAACCGGCACGCTCCAGCAGAGGGTCACAGCCGCGCACCGTCATGCCCAGCGCTCCCAGCCAGTCCGCTACGCGACGCCCCACATTCCCCAGGCCAACCACTGCCACCCGGGTTTCCCGTGGGCATCGCCCCTGGGCCGCGCACAGCAATAGCACGGATTGCAGCACATATTCCGCCACCGCACGGGCATTACAGCCCGGCGCATGGGCAAACGGAATGCCTGCCTGGGCCAGGTACGCCAGATCCACGTGGTCCGTACCAATAGTGGCGGAGCCTACAAAGCGCACCTGTGAACCGGCCAGCAAGGTGGCATCCACACGGGTGACAGACCGCACCAGCAGAACCTGCGCCTCACCCAACTGTTCCCGGGTCAGGGTGCGGCCGTCCACTCGCTCAACGGTGGCAAAGGCCTCGAAAGGCTCCAAACCGGGCATGTTGGCATCGGCGATAATGTGCATCGGTATCCTTGGGTTAAGCATCAGTATTGGCGCCAGCTATTCCAGCTCCCGGCAAAGCAACCGGGCCGTATCGGTGACAGCGGAGGCATAGCAATGGCCAAACAGGTTGAAGTGATTCAACCAGTGATACAGGTCATACACTGGCCACCGTGCCCGTTGCTCCGGTGTCGGCAAATGCCCCTGGTAGCCATGATAAAACGCCTCGGGTGGTCGGCCGAACAGGTTCAGCATGGCCAGATCCACCTGCGGGTCGCCATAATAACAGGCCGGATCGAAGAACACCGGCTCTGGGCCGTCAATTTGGCCCAGATTCCCCATCCACAGGTCCCCGTGCAACAACCCACTGGCAGGCCTGCGCGGCAACCACTTCGACAGATGGTCAATAACCCGATGCACGGCGCGACAGGCCGGCGCCGGCAGCCCCTTCTCCGTTGCCCATTTCAGCTGTGGCCGCAGCCGCTGACGGGCAAAAAAACGCGGCCATTCGGTTTCGTCGCCGTTGTGCTGCACCATGCCACCGATAAAGTTGTCCGCCACACCGCCATAAACCGTGTTTGTGGCCCCGCTATGAAGCCCGGCCAGGGCTTGCCCGGCAGCCCACCACCCGGCCTGCCCCAGTGGCTCCAGCGCCAGAGCGTCCAGAAACAGGACCCCGCCCGCCTCATCGGCGTACCGGCCCTGTACCTGCGGCACCCGTAACCACGGCTCCAAGGCCCGCAACCCGGCTTCTTCCGCTGCCAGCAATGCGGCATTCGGGTGCATTTTGACAAAACAGCGCCCTCCGGAATGCGTCAGCAAGCCGCTGCTGGCAGTCTCTCCACCAGCACCGGGCCGGTACCCTATCTGCTCGTTCCAGCCCCGTTCGGACAATGCCCGTCGCAGCACCAGTGGCAAATTCGTATCATTGCTATCCATAAACTTGACTATAGAAGCCTCCGTCGGTGGCGCTAAGGGCCAATCATGACCGATGGTTACCCTTGATTTAAGCCGTTCTTCTGATTACAACTAGGCACTAAAGAATGCCGCGTTGGCGGCCCATAACAACAAAAGAAGCGATCGCCACCCATGAAAGCATTTTTGCCCTTCTGCGGCGCCGTGTTAGTGAGCCTGTGTTCCATTGCCGGTGCGGCTGACGACGATGGTCTGTCCGAGCAGATTCGCCAACTCAAGAGCGAAGCCCTCAACCTGAACCGGGATCTCACCCTGCTGGAACAGGAGCTGCTCTACGCCAGCCCCCAGACCAGCATATTTGTCTCCGTCGACGTGGGCACGCCGATTCGACTGGTGGACATCAACCTGACCATCGACGGTGACCATGTTGGTTACCACTTTTATTCCGACCAGGAATTCGAGGCGCTCACCAAGGGCGGCATCCAGCGCTTGTATACCGGCAACCTGACCAGCGGTCGCCACGTCATGGAAGCCACCATTACCGGCTACGACCCCCTCGGCAAGGATTACCAGAAAACCACCAGTTACAGCTTCACCAAGGGCCCCGGCCGCAAAATGGTGGAAATGCAAATGGTCGATGACCTGAATAACCAACAGCACAAATTCCAATTCCGTGAGTGGAATCAGCAATGACACGACCCCGCATGCAACGGTGGCTGTTGTGTTCGCTGTTAGCTATCAACCTGACTCCGGCCCAGGCCGCCAAGGTTGAGTTCTTCGATGAGATTGACACTGGCCCACAGGTCCTTGGCGAAGAAGAGCACCGTTATCTGGCGTTTGGAGAAGTCATGTATGACTACTACCGCGAAGCCAGCTTCGACGCCATTAACCTGCTGCTGACCAACCAACAGCAGCAACTTTTCAATGAAGATACCGATTACGCCGAACTGGTCCTTGGTGACCTCTATGTTACCTACGGGCTACCAGGCAAAGCCGAGGTAATCTTCAACCGGCTGCTGGCAAAGGATATTCGCAGCCGCACTCGCGCCCAGACCTGGTTACACAAAGCCGCCCTGCACTACCGCGAAGGCAACTACACCGACGCCGCCATGATTCTCGATGGCGACAATATGCAAGGCCTGGAACCGGCCGATGAAGCCCGTCGCCGCCTGATGCTGGCCAATATCCTCATGGCTGAAGGCGACTTCACCGGTGCCCTGGATTATCTTCACTCCGTTCCCCTGAACACTGACGAAGGCCGTTACGCCAGCTACAACATGGGGGTAGCGCTGATCCGGGCCGGCCACCAGGATCAAGGCCTCGAGTTGCTTAAATCCTTGCTGTCCGCCGGCGGCAGCAGCAATCAGGCTCTGGCACTGCGCGACCGGGCTGCACTGGCATCAGGCCTGACAGAATTGAAAGGCGGCAACCTGGAGAATGCCCGCGCCGCCCTGCGCCAGGTACGCAGCGACGGCCCATTCTCCGAAGACGCCCTGCTCGCGCTTGGCCTGGCGAACTACCGCGCCGGCGACGTAAAACGGGCCCTGCCCCTGTGGCTGGAAGCCGTGCACCGTAACAGCAGCCATCCCTCCGTGCAGGAAGCGTTGATGCTGGCACCCCGCGCCTATGAAGAGCTCGGCGGCCTGCCCCAAGCGCTGTCGGGCTATCAGTATGCAGCCACCCAATACCGCGAGGCCCTTAAGGACATTCAGCGCGCCATCGATAACATCGCCAAACCTGGCTGGTCCGAAGCCTTGCTGCCTGAAGACGAAAACGCGGCCGGATTACTCCCCGCCAATACCAGCGACATGGCAAAAGGCGGCGAGCTGTCGTATTTATACAAGCTGTTTTCCAGCAATCATTTTGCCCAGCGCTTTGAGCACTACCGGCAAATTCAACAGATCAAATCCATGGTGGAGCATTGGCAGGACGCCCTTCCCGCCCTGCAGCAAAGCTACCAACAACAACGCGACACACTGAACCGCAACCTGCCCCATGTCCGTGGTCAGGTCACCGGCTTGATGAGCCGCCAGGAAACGCTCAGCCAGGCCAGCGACAAACTGGCCAACCGTATCCCCAACTATGTGGATCTGGAAAACCCCGCCGATGTGGCCAATGCTGAACAGGCCATCATGTGGAAGAAAGTCGATGCCCTCGCCCACCAATTCGGTCGCATCCCTGGCTCTGATCACAACAACGCCATTCGCCTGCGCCGGGTCCGTGGCCTGTTACTTTGGGATATTGCCCACCAGTCGGTGGAACAGCGCGAGCAACAAGTGCAAGCTGCTACCCAATTGCGCGAAGAAAGCCAGGTGCTGGCGCAGCGTATTGCGGCCATAAGCCAGCAAATCCGCGATGCCACCCTGCGCACCCGTGACGACGTAGGCCTGCGCCTCGCCGCACAAGACCAGAAAATAAAACAAATAAAGCACCTGACAGAAGAGACCTTGCTGGCCTTGGAGCAAAATATGCAGGCCGACGCCCTCGCCCTGCTCCACGCCAACCAGCAAAAGCTGGCTGACCAGCTGGCCGAAGCACACCTGGCCATTGCCCGCCTGCAAGACTCGTCTGTCTCCGGTGAGAAGAACCAGAGGAAAGGATCGTGAAACGATTTCGCCTGCATAGTCTGGCAGCCGCGATGGTGGCCCTGGGGGGCTGCGCATCCGCACCGCCAAGTGGCACCCTGGAGCAACAGGCCCGTTTCGGGGGAACCACCCTGGCGGACCTGGAAAGCACAGACATTGTCATTGAAGAGCAGCAACTGGAAAGCGCCTCCACCCAGGATGCCTTGAACAGCTACCGTCAGGCAGCTGAACTGTTCGATGATCCGCAGCGCCGGGCCAAGACCCTGCGGCGCATGGCCGACCTGGCACTGGCATCTGCCACCGAACAGGACATGCAGATCGCCCAGCAAGAAGAAGCGCAGCTGGAACAGAAAGTCGACCAGCTCGTCTACGACAACACCATGTCCCAGGTGAAAACCACCGACGACACCGAGCGCAAGCTGGCCCTGCTGGATCTGGCGGGTACCATGTCCCCCACCCTGGCCGACGAGGATGTGGATTACAGCACCGCCATTCAGCTGTATCAGGAATTGTTGAACAGCACCAACGACGCCAACGAACGCGCCGAAGCCTATTACCTGCTATCCAAGGCCTACGCCATGGATGGAGACCTGGACAAGGCCCGCAGCAGTCTCGACTCCCTGGTAGAGCAATACCCCAATAGCGAATGGGCACTGGAAGCTCAGTTCCGGCGTGGTGAAATGCTGTTCTCGGAAGGCGACTACGAATACGCAGAAAAAGCCTATGCCGACGTCATCGAACGGGGCGAGCGTAACGAATTCTATAACCAGGCGCTGTACAAGCACGGCTGGAGCTACTACAAACTGGGCGAATACGAACGCGCCCAGAACAGTTTCTTTACCCTGCTGGACAACCTGAACGGCGAGGCCGTACTGGCTGATGACACCAGCATGGAAAGCAAGCTGTTCGGCGATACCCAACGGGTTGTCAGCCTCAGCTTCAGCAACCTGAATGGCGCCAAGTCAGTGAAAGCCTGGTTTGCCCGCAACGGCAACCGGGACTACGAACCGGAGATTTACCGCACCCTGGGTGACGTCTACCTGAATCAGGAACGTTTCCGCGATGCGGCGGAAACCTACGACATGTTCGTTCAGGTCTATCCGGATTCCCGCCTGGCCCCGGAGTTCTCCACTCTGCAGATCGAGTCTTACCAGAAAGGGGGGTTCCCGACACTGGTACTGCCGGCGAAAGAAAAATTCATCGATCACTATGGGGTGAACAGCGAGTACTGGAACCGCCACCCGGATATCCGCCAGCAATATGTGGATCTGCTCAAGGGGCATATCCTCGACCTGGCCGAATACCACCATGTGCTCGCCCAGAAATCCGGCAAGCCTGCCGACTACCAGGCCCCGGCACGCTGGTATAAAGAGTTCCTGGATACGCCGCCGGTCAGCACCAATCAGGGTGACGTGAACCACCGCTACGCCGATGTGTTATTCGCCGCCAACGACTACCCGGCGGCGATCACCGAATTCGAGCGCACCGCCTATAGCTACCCCGAACACACCACCGGTGGCGACGCCGCCTTCTCCGCGCTGGTTGCCTACCAGAAAATTCTTGATGGCGAGCTCGAGCAGGAACAGGCCACCCAATGGCGCCAACAGAAAATCGCCAGCGCCCAGAAGTTTGGACAAAACTTCCCGCAACACCCGCAGGCAACCAACGTGTTGCACGATACCGCCGAAGATCAGCTCGCTCTTGGTGATGTGGAAGGTGCAGTGAAAACCGCCGGCATTCTGGTCAGTCGCGATCCGGCTCCGGCGCCGGAAATGCTTCGCTACGGCTGGGCCACCATTGCCAACGGCGAATTCGATCTTGGCCGCTTCAAGGTTTCCGAACTGGCCTACAACAAGCTTCTGCTACTGGAAGTGCCGCCGGAACAACGCGCTGAATACCGCGAAAAACTGGCGCTCAGCATCTACCGCCAGGGCGAGCAACAGCGGGACCAGGGCAACCTGGACGTGGCCGCCGCCACCTTCCTGCGCGTTGGTCAGGCGGTGCCGGAAGCCGCTGTACGCAAGAATGCCGAGTTTGACGCCGCCACCCTGTTCATTCAGCAGCAGCGTAGCGCCGATGCCATTCCCGTCCTCGAATCTTTCCGTCAGCGTTACCCGAACGACCCGCTGGCCGATACCATTCCGGACAAACTGGCGGTGGCCTACGAACAGCAAGGCAACTATACCGCCGCTGCCGGTGAGCTGACCCTGATCGCCGCTAACCATAAAGGCGAGAACGATGAACTGGCCCGCCAGGCCATGTGGCGCGCCGCCGAAATGCAGGACCGGGCCGAGAAGCCGCAAGCATCGATTGCGCTCTACGAGCAGTACCTGCAGGAATGGCCACAACCTTATGATTTCCGCTCCGAAGCACAATTCAGGCTGGTGGAACTGAACCGCAAAACCGCCAACAGCGAGCGCGAAACCTACTGGTTGAAACAACTGGTCACCAGCTACCGTGATGCCGGCAACAATGCCGACGACCGCGTCGCCTGGCTCGCCGCCTACGCCAGCTTTACTCTGGCTGAACCGAACTTCCAGGAATTCAACCGCATCAAGCTTGAACAGCCACTGAAAACCTCGCTGGCTGCAAAAACCACAGTAATGAAAAAAGCGCTGGCGGATTATCAGGCTGTGGCCCAGATCGGCGTCGCCGAGTACGCCACCGCCGCCAACTACAAGATTGGCGAGATGTATCGCGTGCTGGCCAGAGATCTGATCAAGTCGGAGCGGCCCAACGGCATGGATGAGCTTGAGCTCGAGGAATACACCATGCTGCTTGAAGACAAGGCCCTGCCCTACGAGGATCAGGCCATCGATATTCTTATCGCAAATGCCAACCTGGTCACCGATGACATCTATGATCAGTGGGTAAAAAAGAGTTTTACCGCGTTAGCAGAGCTGATTCCCGGCCGTTATGCGAAGTTTGAACAGGTTGAGAGCTATGTCGACATTATCTATTAACGCAGCACGCAGCACGCAATACGCAACACGCGGCGCGGCTCTCTTGCTGGTACTGCTATTCGCTGGCTGTGCCACCCAGGGCGGCGGCGGGCTGGACGGTACTGCCGAAGGCAACACCAGCAAATATGAACAGCAGAAAAGTGGCGGCGCTGCTGCCAACAGCGATGCAGTGCATATTCCACCGGTGCCCCACGACCCGAAAGTCGAGAAAATTGCGCAACAGGCCATGGGCGAATACGCCCGTGCCCTGAAAACCCGCATGGCGGGCAACAACCAACAGGCACTGGTCATGTTCCAGTCTCTGGCGGAACGCTACCCGCAACTGTCCGGGCCACAGCTCAACATTGGCTTGATACAGATGGAATTGGAGGATTACGACAAGGCCCAGGCGGCTTTCGAGCAATCCCTGGCCATCAATGATGCCAATCCCTACGCCCACAACGGGCTCGGCCTGGCCCTGCGCGAGCAAGGCGAGTTCGATAGCGCGCGCATTCATTATGAGCGCGCGCTGGTGCTTGACCCCAAATATGCCCGCGCCCATTTCAATCTGGCTGTACTCGGTGAGCTCTACCTGCAGGACATGAACCTGGCCCTGAATCATTTCCGTGCCTATCAGAACCTGCAGAAACTGCCGGACGAAAACGTAGCCAACTGGATTGTCGATCTGGAGCGCCGTGCGCCGGATCAACCCAGCCAACCGGTTGCCGAGAACGGCTCTACCCTTAACCCCGGGGAGATAAACTGATGCGAAGCCTGTTGCCCCTTGCTGCACTGCTGCTGGCCACTGCCAGCTATGCCGCCGATGACCCGAGCGAACCGTCTACCAACGTCATCGGCACCCAGGAAGCTCCTACCGTGCTGAACGTGGTGCCCTGGAAAGATCGGGAAGTGAAACTGGAAAAGAAAGATCCCACCTCATCATTGCTCAACCGGGTACTGGAGCCACTGGACCAGGAAGTACTGATGCGTGAAATAGAGTACCACCAGCTGCTGACCCAGGAACCGGACAATGACGGCCTGTTTCTGGAATAAACAAACACGGTAAATAGCATTAGCGTGCTTGCACGCTTTTTTTCTGATAAAAACGAACACTTTGGGGAAAGGCGTCAGCACGTTCACAACAGCCGAAACGTCGCTGCGCTCAACAATAACGCTAAACAGAAACATCGCAGGAGAAGTTCATGCCCACCACCGCCGCTGCCGCCCAAAATCTGGGTGTCATTGAGACGTCTATCAAATTTATTCAGGATGGCGGGTTTTTCATGTACCCCATTCTGATTGTGTTGGCACTGGGCCTGGCCCTGTCTCTGGAGCGTATCATCTACCTCCAGGCCACCAAGGCAAAAAACCAGAAGACCTGGAAAGATGTTTACCCGCTGATTGCCAAAGGGCAGTTCCGCCAGGCGCTGGACGTGGTCAGCAACAGCAACACGGGTATGGCCAAGGTGATTGGCTACGGTCTTGAGCGTGCCAAATCCGCCAAGCGCCACGATGACATCGAACTGGCCATGGAAGAAGGCCTGATGGAAATCATTCCGCGCCTGGAAACCCGCACCCCCTATATCGCCACCTTCGCGAACATCGCTACCCTGCTCGGCCTGCTCGGCACCATTCTCGGTCTGATCAGCGCCTTTACTGCGGTCGCCAGCGCAGACCCGGCCCAGAAAGCTGACCTGCTTTCTGCCTCCATTTCTGTTGCCATGAACACCACGGCGTTCGGTCTGATCGCTGCGATCCCCATGCTGTTGGCTTTCGCCTTTATCAATTCCATGACCGGCAAACTGGTCGACAGCATGGAAATGGCCTCGGTGAAATTCGTTAACGTATTCCGCCAGGTTTCTGCCCAGCAAGAGCGCAAGAACGACGGCCAATAAGCCGATTCTTGTTTTCGCTAACCTGGTGTAAGGATCTGGTATGCGTTTTCGCAGACGACGTTCGCACGACACCGAGGTGGAACTGAACATCACTGCCTTTTTGAATTTGATGGTAGTGCTGATTCCCTTTCTGCTGATCAACGCGGTCTTCGCGCAGGTATCTATCCTGCAACTCGACCTGCCCGCCGTGAATGACAGCAGCACCCCCTCGGAAGACGACGAAAAAGACAAGCTGGTGCTTGAAGTGCTGATTTACGGCAACCGCTATGAAGTGGTCGACCGTAATACCAGCGCAGTGCTCAAAATTGTGGAAAAAAATGGCGAGACACCCAACAGCACCGGTTTGCACGATTACCTGGTGAAGGTAAAAGAGAAGTTTCCCAATGAGACCGCCATTACCCTGCTGTGCGAGGATGACACCCCCTATGAGGTGATGATCCAGACCATGGACGCTGTGCGTCTGTACAACAGCGAGGTCAACGGCCAGACCATCAAGAAAGAGCTGTTCCCGAGCATCAGCATCGGTTCAGCGCCCAAGGATCAAAGCGCCAACAACGCCGGCAAGGGAGGTGATGCATGAAGAAGTCATCCCGCGCCCGCCGCATGGCCCGGCACCACGGCAAGCACAAAGCCGTAGCCACGTTGAACCTGACCTCCCTGATGGACATTTTCACCATCCTGCTGATCTTTCTGCTGGTGAATAACAACAATGCGGCCAAGCTGCCGGACAATCAGGATATCCAGTTACCGGAATCCATTGCCCAGGAACTGCCCACCGAGGTGCTGACCATTCAGGTGAGCCCCATGGATATCATTGTTGCTGGGCAGAAAATCGCTGATACCGAAACGGTAAGGAATCAGGAAGAGCGTACCGTGGCGGCGCTAGTGGAAGAATTGAATTTCCGCGCTTCACAGGGCTTGGCAATCAGCCCGGACGAAGACCGGGAAATAATGATTCTTGCCGACCGCTCGGTGCCCTACTCGGTGATCAAGAAGTTGATGCGTAGCTGTATGGAGACCCCATACACACAAGTCGCCTTCGCTGTGCTGAAAGTCGCAGAGGAGGAAGAGGAATGACGCAGAAAAACAATAACAAGCTGCGCATACTGATCGACGGCTCGCTGCCTTGGGACAAACAGGAAGGGGAAGACCGACGCCTCTACGGCATCGTTATCGTTCTGCTGATTCTCTCCCTGCTGATCATGATCATGGTAAACGCGGTAACCATCGAGAAACCGGACCGCCGTGAGCAGCAGAAAATTCCTGAGCGCCTTGCGCAACTGGTCATGGAGAAGAAAAAGGAGCCACCACCGCCGGAGCCCGAACCGGAACCCGAGCCGGAAGAGAAAAAGGAAGAACCCAAAAAAGAGGAGCCTGAACCGGAGCCCAAGCCTGAGCCGAAACCCGAGCCCAAGCCCAAACCGGTACCGGAACCTCAGGAACGCCAGCAGGCCCGTGAAAAAGCACAGGCCAAACTGGAAGAGGACCTGGGTGACTCTCTGGCCGGGCTGGACGATATCGGCCCATTGGTGGACTCTGGCAGCGGCCTGCGAACCGGCGGCAACACCACAGCCAAGGCTGAGCGTGACCTGATCGGCACCCGTGCCGGCAGCGGCTCCGGCGGCGTTGCCGTAGCCCGTGCCTCAAGTGGCGGCGGAGGCGGTGGCACATTGTCCTCCGGCACCGTCGGCAGTGGTGGCAAGCAGGTGGACAGCAAGATCGCCCAGGCCGGCGAAGTGGCCAGTACCTCGCGTAAAGGCAGCGATGGCAAAAGTCGCCGCACCCAGGAGCAGTTGCGCCGCGTATTCGACCGCTATGCTGGCAAGTTCAACAGCCAGTACCAGCGCGCATTGCGCAGCAATCCTGCCCTGCAAGGGACCGTGGTACTTGCGCTCACCATCGCCCCCAGCGGCGACGTGCTGGACGTGAAAATCAAGTCCAGCCAACTGGGTGACGACAAGCTTGAACGGCGAATCCTGTTGGTGGCCCGAAAAATGAACTTCGGCGCCATGAATGTGGAAACCTGGAAAGGCGATTACAAGCTGAACTTTTTCCCTAACTAAGACGCGGCACGCAACACGCCGTATGCAACACGTAAAAAGGCGGAAATGGGCTGACACCCATTTCCGCCTTTTTCCTATCATCGCCATGTAGGTCGCATTTACCCAAGGGCACAGAGAGTCTGAAAGGCGTAATCCGACATCCTGCACGCAAAGCAACGCAAACGGCTGATTGTCGGCTTACGGCTACGCCTAAGTCGACCTACATTATCAGCAAGCTGTTCTGGGTATCACCCTTTTCAGATAACGATAACGCACACTATTGTGCCAGTCGCGCTAACGCTTCGCGCAAGGCATCAGGAATGGCGACAGGCCGCCCTGTTGCTCGATTCACGAACACGTGTACCACAAAACCGGTGGCCTTGGCCGGGCCTTCACTGCCGAACAGTGCCAATCCATAGCGCACAGAACTGTTTCCCAGCTTGTCCACCTTCATCCCCACCACCAATGATTCCGGATAGGCTGCCGCTTCCAGATAGTCACAACCGGAGCTGACCACATAGGCGATGTGTTCGCCTTCGTGGATATCCAGTCCGCCTTCGTCGACCAGGTAGCGGTTAATGGTGGAATCAAAATAGCTGTAATACACCACGTTGTTGATGTGGCCGTAGATATCGTTATCGCTCCAGCGACTATCCACCGGGCATAGATAGCCGTATTCCTCACGCTGAGGACGGCTTGGTTTATCACTACTCATTCGTGTTATTTCCTGAAGTGCTGCATATCACCTGTTGCGTCTCTTGAATCAATACACTGCCTTGTAAATATTCAGGGCATCCGCCTCGGTCACTTCACGGGGGTTATTCACCAGCAGCCGTTGCTGGAGCATGGCATCCGAGGCCAGCGTTTCCAGGCTGTCTTCGGTGACCCGGGCATCGCGCAGGCGCACTGGCAGGCCCACCTCACTGATCAGCGACTCCAGCGCCGCAATCAACACCCCTGCCCCGTCTTCATGGTCAGCAAAGGGGCGATCACTGAGAATGGGCGCCAGCTCGGCATAAAGCGGCGCCGCCTTGGGCAAATTGAAGCGCAGCACTTCCGGCAACACCAGAGAGTTACTCAGGCCATGGGGAATGTGGAAATGCCCTCCCAGAGGGTAAGCCAGTGCGTGAACTGCGGCTACCGGGGCATTGGCAAAGGCTTGCCCCGCCATCATTGCACCTAGCAGGCAAGCTTCCCGGGCAGCCAGATTATTGCCCTCCTTCACCGCCGTGGCCAGATTCCCCCCCAACAGGCGCAACGCTTCACGGGCCAGCATGTCGGAATACGGGTTCTTCTTGTGCGCACTGGTATACGCCTCGATGGCATGCACCATGGCATCCACGCCGGTTGCGGCCGTCACATGGGGCGGCAACCCCAGGGTCAGCTCGGCATCCAGCACAGCCAGATCCGGTAACAACGACGGCGCCACAACGCCCGCCTTGGTGGTCGCACCGGTGGTCACAATGGCCACCGGCGTCACTTCAGAGCCGGTACCTGCGGTCGTCGGCACCTGCACCAATGGCAGTCGCGGGCCCGTTGCCAGGCCCACGCCGTAGATATCGGACAATTGCTGGCTGGCCTTGGGGTGTGACAGCAACGCAACCAGTTTGGCCACATCCATGGAGGAACCACCGCCAAAACCAATCACCAGATCCGCGCCGGCGTCCTTGGCACTGGCAGCAGCATCCAGCACGACCGAGTCCGCAGGGTCCGCAGTCACCTGGTCGAAAATCGTCAACGGCATATTGGCGCTGCGAAAGCTCTCTTCCACTGGTCCCAGCAAGGGGGTGCTGCGAATACCCGGATCAGTGACCAACATGACCCGGCTTGCACCCAGCTGCTGGCACAGTTCAGGCAAGCGGGTTGCCGCACCCGCTTCCACCAGCACGCGGTGCGTGGTGGCAAATTCAAACCCCACCATGGTGTCTCTCCATCGAAATTTGGAATGTGATTTTATGCTAGCACAAGTGACGATGGGCATAGGCGCCAATCCCCACGGGTTTCACGTCAAAAATGTATCTGTTTATCAATAAAGCGGTCCTTCACTCAATAGCGCGCTCTCGGCCTCTGATGAGTGCCTTGCCCTGTCCCGCGCCGCCTGTGACCCAGTAGGAGACGCCCACGTTCAAGTCACTCTTGATCGAATCCAGGGTGGCGTTTTTCCCTGGAAACCATCACATGAGCCATAAAAAAACGCGCCCTCGGGCCACTGCTGTCCCACAGTTGGCAGCCTCATAAAGCGAACCTCATTTGAGGTTCGCTTTTTTTGTGCCTGTCAGGCTCAGGATGAAGGATGTCTTTC
>NZ_NVWY01000028.1 GCF_002733835.1 Alcanivorax sp. | reverse complement strand
CGGCACTCCAGGCAGCCCACCGGCTGATAGAGGGTCTCCGGCATCTTCATCTTGAAGGGCCGCACCAGCTCCTCCCAGGCCTGCGGATCGGTTTCGCTGGGGGTCTTGCAGTTCGGGCAAAGGGTACGCACCAACCGCTGCGCCATCACGCCCAGCACGGTGGCACTGATCATATACGGGGCCACACCCAAATCGATCAAGCGAGTCACCGACGACGGCGCATCGTTAGTGTGCAGGGTCGACAACACCAGGTGGCCAGTAAGTGCCGCCTGAATGGCCATATCGGCGGTTTTCAGGTCGCGAATTTCCCCGATCATGATGATATCCGGATCCTGACGCAGCATGGCCTTCACCCCCTGGGCAAAGTCCACATCGATATTGGCCTGAATCTGCATCTGGTTAAAACTGGGCTCCACCATTTCGATAGGGTCCTCAATGGTGCAGACGTTCACCTCGCTGGTGGCCAGCTGCTTGAGGGTGGAATACAGCGTGGTGGTTTTCCCCGACCCGGTGGGGCCGGTCACAAAGATGATGCCATGGGGGTGGCTGGTCATCTGATGCCAGGTGTCATGATCCTCTTTGGTAAAGCCCAGCTGCTCGAAACTGCGCACCAGCACGTCCGGATCGAACACCCGCATCACCATCTTTTCGCCAAACGCGGTGGGCAAGGTGGAAATACGCAGTTCGATCTCGGCCCCTTCCGGCGATTTGGTTTTCAGGCGGCCATCCTGGGGTTTGCGTTTTTCCGCCACATTCAAGCGGCTGAGAATCTTCAGGCGGCTGGTCACCGCCGCCATGATGGCAGCGGGCAACTCGTACACATCGTGCAGCACCCCATCAATGCGAAACCGCATCTTGCCGGTTTCCCGGCGCGGCTCCAGATGAATATCACTGGCCCGCTGGGAAAACGCATACTGCAGAATCCAGTCCACAATATTGACGATATGCTGATCGTCTGCATCGTGGTGGCCCTTGCCCACTTCCAGCAATTGCTCGAAGTTGGTGATGCCCGACATTTCCTGACCGGTATTCCCGGCCGCCCCGGCGATGGAGCGGCTCAGGTTATAGAACTCGATCCGGTAGCGGCGCATCTGCTCCGGATTGACCAACACCACTTCCAGCTCACGATCGCGCAGCACCTGCTGCAAATGCGCCTGCCAGTCGCGCACAAACGGCTGATCGCAGGCCACCACCACCTTGTCGCGATGCACTTCCACCGCCACGATGCCGTGGCGCTCGGCGAACGCATAGCTCATCACATTGGTGACCTGATCCACATGCACCTTGAGCGGGTCGATGTTGTACACCGGCAACCCACTCTTGGCCGACAGCCACTGGGTCAGAAAATCCACATCCAGTAACTGGTGGGTATCGGTCCGGTCCGTGAGGCGGTATTTGGCCAGCACCTGAATGGCGTGCCAGTTCAGCTCTTTCTTCTCGCGAGGCGTGGTAGAGATGACGTTAAAGTCTTCCTTGCTGACGCGCCCTTCATCCAACAACTCACGCATCAACCAGCGCACATCAACCAGCAGGCCGTCCAGCTTGGCCGGATCCGCGGGGGCGTTAACACTCACTTTCGTCACTCTCTCTACTCTCCCTGACTCTTCACCGCACGCAATCGGGGTCATCTCATTATTCTGGCGTAGACCAAGGCGGCCTATCAGCCTCTTTACTGTAACCCTAACACTGAACCCCTGACAGCCCCGTCCGCTTTCTCTATACTCGCGACCCAATTCATGACGGAACTGTGACATCGTTGTCACCGGCCCGCCGCCGCTACCCGCCAGCAGCGAATAGCGGCATCATGGGAAGCTGTTTCCAACCCTAAAACTTGGACCCGAGGCGCCTATGTCCTTTGGAAGCTCCATTGCCGGCCTGTTCGGCCGCTCGCCAATCAAACCCCTGCAACAACACTACGACACCGTTCACGACTGTGCCCGTACGCTGGCAGACTTCTTCGCCGCCGTGACCGATAACGACTGGGACAAGGCTCGCGCCGCCCGCAAGCGCATCGCCGAGCTGGAAAACCAGGCCGACGAGCTGAAAAAAGAGTTCCGGCTGAATCTGCCCAAAAGCCTGTTCCTGCCCATGCCCCGCACCGATCTGCTCGACCTGATCAGCGTGCAGGACAAGGTGGCCAACAAGGCCAAGGACATCTCCGGGCTGATGCTGGGCCGACAAATGTCCATCCCGTCAGTGCTGGCCGATGTGATGCAAGCCTATGTACAAGGCGCCATCGACACCTCGGCCCAGGCACAAAAGGCCATCAACGAGCTCGACGAACTGATCGAGACCGGCTTCAGTGGCCGGGAAATCCGCCTGGTGGAAGAACTGATCGAAGAACTGGATCGCCTGGAGCGAGCCAACGACGAGCAACAAATCACCATCCGCGCCACCCTCTTCAAGCTGGAAAGCGAGCTGTCGCCGGTGGACGTTATCTTCCTCTACAAGATCATCGAATGGGTGGGCGATCTCGCCGATCGCGCCCAGAAAGTAGGCGGCCGCCTGCAGATGCTGGTCGCACGCTAGGAGAGTTCTTATGGAGTGGATGCTCGAGCATACCTATCTGATGCTGCTGTTGGCCGGCGCCTTCGGCTTCCTGATGGCCTGGGGGGTCGGCGCCAACGATGTGGCCAACGCCATGGGCACCTCGGTAGGCGCCAAGGCCCTCACCGTCAAACAGGCGGTGATCATCGCCATTATCTTTGAGTTTGCCGGGGCCTACCTGGCCGGCGGAGAGGTGACCGCCACCATCCGCAAGGGCATCATTGATGCCGAAACCTTCTCCCACGCCCCCCAGTATCTGGTCTACGGCATGATGTCCGCGCTGCTGGCGGCAGGCATCTGGCTGATGGTCGCCTCCTGGTTCGGCTGGCCGGTGTCCACCACCCACTCCATCGTCGGCGCCATTGTCGGCTTTGCCGCCGTGGGCCTGGGCATGGATGCAGTGCACTGGGACAAGGTGGGCTCCATCGTCGCCAGCTGGGTGACGTCGCCCTTGCTCGCCGGGGTGATTTCCTTCGCCCTGATACGCAGTGTGCAGCGACTGGTACTCAACCACGACGACCCCTTCGAGCGCGCCAAGAAAGTGGTGCCCTACTACATGTTCATGGTCGGGTTCGTCATCTCCATGGTCACCATGGTGAAGGGTCTCAAGCACATTGGCCTGGAAATCTCTTTCTTCCAGAGCTTCCTCTGGGCCCTGGGTGGTGGCGCCATCGTCATGGCGGTGGGCTCCATGTTCCTCAAACGCATCAAGCCTGACCCGGAAGCCGACAAGGACTTTCGCTTCAGCTCCGTGGAGCGGGTATTCGCCGTATTGATGATCTTCACCGCCTGCGCCATGGCCTTTGCCCACGGCTCCAACGACGTGGCCAACGCCGTGGGCCCGCTGGCGGCCATCAACAGCGTGCTGGCTTCCGGCGGCGAAGTGGGCGCCAAGGCAGCAATGCCCAGCTGGATCCTGCTGGTAGGTGCCATGGGCATCGTCTTCGGCCTCGCCATCTTCGGCGCCCGGGTGATGGCCACCGTGGGCAAGAAGATCACCGAGCTGACCCCGTCCCGCGGCTTCGCCGCCGAACTGGGCGCTGCCACCACCGTGGTTCTGGCCTCCGGCACCGGCCTGCCCATCTCCACCACCCATACCCTGGTGGGCGCCATCCTCGGCGTCGGCATGGCCCGCGGCATCGGTTCCCTGAACCTGCGCGTGATCAGCACCATCTTCACCTCCTGGGTGGTCACCCTCCCGGCAGGTGCGCTGCTCTCCATCCTGTTCTTCTATTTCTTCAAGGGACTGTTTGGGGCTTAAGGAGACGCTGCACGCATCACGCAGCAAGCAACACACCAACGCCGCCCTCCGGGCGGCGTTTTTGTTTGGCGTCGAGCATCTGGCGTCTGGCCTCAGGCGTAATTCGCTGGCTATACTGGCCAGTCAACGACTTACCTCCCTCCCATAGCGGGAAAACAGCAGGGAAAACACCGTGTCCAGCAACACACCCGACAATCAGGTCCATTGGTTCCGTCACTCCTCGCCGTACATCAACGCGCACCGGGGCCGAACCTTTGTGGTGATGCTGGCCGGGGAACTGCTGGACGGGCCACGGCTGGCTCCCCTGATCCACGACCTGGCCCTGCTCAACAGCCTGGGCATAAAGCTGGTATTGGTCCATGGCGCCCGGCCGCAAATCAGTGCGCACCTGGCCAGGGCGGGCATCGAATCCACCTTCGAACAGCACATGCGCATCACCGATAGCGCCGCGCTGGACAGCGTCATGGCCGCCGTGGGTGGGCTGCGCCTGAAACTGGAAGGGCTGTTCTCCATGGGCCTGGCCAACTCGCCCATGCACAACGCGGGCATCCGGCTGGTCAGCGGCAATTTCGTGGTGGCCAAACCGGTGGGTGTACGTAACGGCTTCGACTACCAGCACACCGGCGAAGTGCGGCGCATCGACGTGGACGCCATCCGCCAGCAACACCAGAGCGGCAACGTGGTGCTGCTCTCCCCGGTCGGCTGCTCGCCCACCGGCGAGCTGTTCAATGTGAACGCCGAAGAAGTGGCCTCCACCGCCGCCATCGCCCTGGGCGCAGACAAACTGATCCTGCTCGGTGATGACCTGCGTCTGGCTGACACCCAGGGCGACCTCATCCGCGAACTGTCGCCCCAGGAGGCCGGCAAGTTGCTGGCGGAAGACAAACGCGAAGACAACGGCATCGACCGGCAACTCACCGCGGCCTGCCACGCCGCCAGCAATGGCGTGGCCCGCGCCCACCTGCTGGACGCCCACGTGGACGGCGCGCTGATCAAGGAACTGTTCACCCGCGACGGCTGCGGCACCCTGGTCACCCGGGAAACCTACGAAACCATCCGTGGCGCCCGCATCGAAGATGTGGGTGGCATTCTGGAGCTGATCGAACCGCTGGAAGAAGACGGTACCCTGGTGCGCCGGTCAAGAGAGCTACTGGAAAACGAAATCCAGCGCTTCGCCATCATCGAACGCGACGGCATGGTCATCGCCTGCGCCGCCCTCTACCCCTTCCCCGAGGACAAGACCGGCGAACTCGCCTGCGTCGCCGTTCACTCCGGCTACCGCAAAGGCGAACGGGGCGCCCAGGTACTCGCCTACCTGGAACGGCGGGCACGGGAACAGGGCCTGCACAGCTTGTTCGTGCTCACCACGCTGACGGCGCACTGGTTTCAACAACAGGGATTTGAAGCGGCGGGCGTCGATGCACTGCCCGGCGCCCGGCAGTCGCTGTATAACTGGCAACGGAATTCGAAGGTGTTTGTTAAAACCCTTTAACCCCCAAATCAAGCCTCCGAGAAAGACTTAGAAATTATGTCAAACACCAACCATGAAAGCAGCTTAGCCAACCTCTTCTTAAAACCAAAAGTTTCCAATATTTGGTATCATCAAAAAGAAGTAAATATAGATGGTTATACTTTTGAATCATGCAGATTTGATGACTGCACTTTGATCATTGAAACCTCAAAATTTGAGCTCGTAAATTGTTTTATAGGCCAAGGAACATCTTTCCGATTTGGCAGCGAAATCTCCAACCCCATACGAGTTTTCAACATATACAACGACAACGTTTATGAGAACAATTCTTTTTTTGCCCCAATAAAGAACCCAGACGGAACAATAACAATTAAGGCCACCTAATGTTTAACAAAATCTCCGGGGCAAAAGTCTCTACCGACATCAAAATATCTGCAAAAAGAAGCCAGTCAGCCCCATTGATATTGATTGTAATTTCCGGCATTAGCTTGATAGTAGCTTTTGTTTTCTTATGGTATCAGCCGACCAAGTCATGGATTGGCTTCATTTTCTGCATAATTTTTGGAGCGACCGGGAGCTTTCTTTGGTGGCACTCCCATAGAAATAGCGAATTCGACAGCGGCACCCCAACAACAATTACAGACGGAAAATCCGGTCTTAGTGTTACAGCAGACCCCAGATTGATTGATAATAAAAATGCAGCAGAAATGCTCGCAAGCCTAATAACTACTATTGCTTATAGAAAACCCCTGCCTGAACCTGACGGACTTGTTGATAGCAACGGAAACCCTGACCCCAGCCAGAAAAACAAAGCTGAAGATATTGTCCATCAAGCCAACCAACAAGCGGAACACGCGGCAAAACAGTTCCAACAAACCAAGACTACAAACCAAAGTGTATCGGCAGATAACATACCCACCAAAGATTCTTATATGTCCGCCAAAAATCTACCCCTCGGCGAGGACTGAGAAACCAATCCATCCTGAGACTCGCGCTAACGAACCCAAGTTACGCTTTTATAGCTTCCCAGCTAGTCTACAGCCCGGGGCCTCTCTGGGTTACAATGCCTGGCTTATGTCCCGCTATTGACCATTAACGAGGTTCCCATGCCGCAGTATCGCTCCCGTACCACCACCCATGGCCGTAACATGGCCGGCGCCCGTGCCCTGTGGCGCGCCACGGGCATGAAGGACGGGGACTTCGGTAAACCGATTATTGCTATCGCCAACTCCTTTACCCAGTTCGTGCCCGGGCACGTGCACCTGAAGGACATGGGCCAGCTAGTGGCCGGTGAAGTGGAGAAGGCCGGGGGCATCGCCAAAGAATTCAACACCATTGCGGTGGATGACGGCATCGCCATGGGCCACGACGGCATGCTCTATTCCCTGCCCAGCCGCGACATCATTGCCGATTCCGTGGAGTACATGGTCAACGCCCACTGCGCCGACGCCATTGTCTGTATTTCCAACTGCGACAAAATCACCCCCGGTATGCTGATGGCTGCCATGCGCCTGAACATCCCGGTGATATTTGTGTCTGGCGGCCCCATGGAAGCGGGCAAGACCAAACTGGCCGAGGGCAAGCTGGACCTAGTGGACGCCATGGTGATGGCCGCCGATGACAGCGTGGACGAAGAAACCCTGAATGAAGTGGAGCGCTCCGCCTGCCCCACCTGCGGCTCCTGTTCCGGCATGTTCACCGCCAACTCCATGAACTGCCTGACCGAAGCGCTGGGCCTGTCCCTGCCCGGTAACGGTTCACTGCTGGCCACCCATGCCGACCGTCGCGAGCTGTTCCTGGAAGCCGGTCGCCGCATCGTGGATATCACCCGGCGCTATTACGAGCAGGACGAAGAGGCCTTGCTGCCGCGCAATATCGCCACGGTTAAGGCGTTTGAAAACGCCATGAGCCTGGATATCGCCATGGGCGGGTCCACCAACACCGTGCTGCACTTGCTGGCAGCGGCGCTGGAAGGGGAAGTGGATTTCACCATGGAAGACATCGACCGCCTCAGCCGCAAAGTGCCGTGCCTGTCGAAAGTGGCCCCGGCCACCCAGAAATACCACATGGAAGACGTGCACCGTGCCGGTGGCGTGATGGGGATTCTCGGCGAACTGGACCGGGCCGGCCTGCTCAACCGGGACATCCCCATGGTGCATTCAGCGTCCGTGGCCGAAGCCCTGGAGCATTACGACATCATGCGTACCCAGGATGAAGGCGTGAAAAAGATGTTCACCGCCGGGCCGGCGGGCATCCCCACCCAGACGGCTTTCAGCCAGGAAACCCGTTGGGACAGCCTGGACAACGACCGGGAAAACGGCTGCATCCGCAACTACGCAAACGCCTACAGCAAGGACGGCGGCCTGGCCGTGCTCTATGGCAACATCGCCGAGCGCGGCTGCATCGTGAAAACCGCCGGGGTGGATGACTCTATCCTCAAGTTTACCGGCCGCGCCCGGGTGTTCGAATCCCAGGACTCTGCGGTACGCGCCATCCTCGGCGATCAGATCGTCGCCGGCGATGTGGTGGTGATTCGCTACGAAGGCCCCAAAGGCGGCCCGGGCATGCAGGAAATGCTCTACCCCACCAGCTACCTGAAATCCAAAGGGCTGGGCAAGGAATGCGCCCTGCTCACCGATGGTCGCTTCTCCGGTGGCACCTCCGGCCTGTCCATCGGCCACGCCTCTCCGGAAGCAGCGGAAGGCGGCGCCATTGCTTTGGTGAATGAAGGCGACACCATCGATATCGATATCCCCAACCGCACCATCCGCCTGGATATCAGCGATGAAGAACTGGCGCATCGCCGCACCCACATGGAAAACCGTGGCAAGCTGGCCTTCAAACCCAAGGAAATCCGTCCACGCCGGGTGTCCACCGCACTGAAAGCCTACGCCGCACTGACCACCAGCGCCGACCGCGGCGCAGTGCGTGACCTGAGCCAGATCGGCGAGTAATTCCCGGAAAGCCGTAGCAACAAAAAAGGCGACCCAGGAGGCACTGCTGTCCCACAGTTGAGGGACAAATGAAAAAGCCTGAACCGAACTGGTTACAATGATTCTGCGAGGAAAACATTGTGATCAGGGAGGTTCAGG